>CAZJQG010000001.1:0-112459 GCA_964548415.1 uncultured Dehalococcoidales bacterium
GGACACCTCCCTCTCAAGGAGGAGATCACCGGTTCGAATCCGGTATGCGCTACCACTATTATGTCAACTTATCCGGATTGTCCCCAGGTCCTTTATCGCTCTGTTTCTTGAAGAGCTTCACACGTTTCAATGCTGTTACCGTGGATTCCCAGAACCTGCTAAGTGAATTTTTCGGTTTATTCAAAACAGGTTCGATCGATTTATCCACAGTGGACTCTTTCGGTTTCTCCGCGATGGGTTCAACTTTGAACAGTCTGCCACCCGACGGTCTATTGTAAACTCTTCCGCCGAGTGTAGCGAAAAGAATCAGGGAGAGCACTACGGCGGCTACAGTGGCAATAACTCCCCAGATCCATACAGGCATGGGTGGTTCCTGAGTAATCGGCGTAGTTGGTTTAGAAGCTGCCAATACCGTAAAATAGCCTGTTGGACTAGGATCGCTAACCACGGGCTCAATTGCACGTACCTGCCAGTAATAAGTCTTGCCGGCGTCAAGTTTGCCGTTGTACAAATAAGAGGTTGACGGTACCTCGGCTTTGACTACAATCTGCTGCATGGCAGCGTCCTTCGCCAGCACAAATTCGTACTTGGTAGTGCCCGGCAGAGGTGACCATGAAAAACCCGGAGTGGCCGAAGCATTTTGACATCCGTACGTTGGATTGAAGAGCTCAATAGTTGGATACCGGGATGCTGTTGGCAGCCCGGCTTCGACCGTAAAATACATTGTAGCCGACCACGGACTTCGAATTACTTCTCCGGTAATTGTACCTCTGGCTCTGACCCTCCAGTAATACGTGTGGCCTGATTCCAGGTTAGCCCAGCTACCTATATTGGAGCCCGATACCGGTATTAAGGCTCCGGCCGGGGTATATACAGTCGGCGACAGTTGGTCCGCTGGGACAATGTTTTCGTTAACCAGAACTCTATTGTAGAAATCTGCATCTTTAGCTATCTGTAACTCATAAACCGTAGCATAGCTAATCTGCCGCCAGGCGAAATTAATCTCCACGGCCCTACCGGTTTTGGGGTCGACAGGAATTTCGCTGCCACTTGGCGGGGCGGTCGTAAAAGGGCCCACTTTTGATGCCGGGTCTTCATATGTCCAAAGCCGGCCTTCGATGGCAGCATAATCATACCCTCGATTGTCTATAGCCCATAATGTATTAAAATCATTGCTAGATATTTTTAGCGAACTGGGCTCGCGATTGAAGAGCACCGCTATAGGCAGCTCTGAAACTAAATAATCCCATTCGGGCGGCGGTGGAACGTTTATTCTGGGATATAGCGTTCGGTCGACACCGGCGTTATTGAATATAATTTCCGGGACCTCGGGTGTTTTCCATGCCCCGTAGAGCACATCGTTCCTTTGAGCCAACCCGTAGAAGTCCGCGTTCGGAGGCTCTAATTCATCCCAGGCAGCCTTTCCCACAATCCAGCGGTAAATCTTGCCGATGCCCGGTGTACTTAGAGGTGTACTTATGGCATTGTATATTATGCCGTTTGTATCGTAATGGTCATCGAAGATAGGGTGAGCATCACCAATTACGGGTGGGTCAATCCTATCTTCATTTAGTGGTCCGCCTGATACAACGCTCTGTGAAAAATCGGCATAAAGTATTCTGCCTGATCCCAGAGGTGGTCCGCTCTCACCAACCACAACCATATTGGCCAATTCCCCGTCCGCCCTGGGAGGATTCTTCAACGGCACGGATATGCTATGCCCGGAATTCAGTTCAGTGTCTACTTTATGCGTTAGTGACCAGCCCGTGCCCGCCCGTTCATACTCGTATATCAGTATGTCGTTAAGAATAAACATAGTGTCATCGTCGGATAAGGCCAGATCGGTAACGTTGGTAAACGGACGAATCTCCCATAATTGGCCTTCGTTGGCGGAGTAACCAACAATATCAGTATTAAGATTGGCAAAAACAATAACATCACTCCTATCCTCGTCTTCGTAAGAGGTCTGTTTGACACGCAATATCGGCACATCCCCGGTCGCATTCGCAGGCGTACAGAGTACTCTTTCCCAGGTTCTGCCCAGGATGCTGCCCGCAGTGCCGGTGCTGCGCCAGATGCTATTAAATATGAACGTAACCGTTAAGTTGTTACTATTGGAGGAGACGTAAAGAATATCGTATTCGGTATGTTCTTCCGTATTCGCCGGGGCCTGAAGAACCGCGACGTCAGTAAGAAAGCCCATTTCGGTGTCTATCAGACTGAGCTGGTTCCAGATATTGCCAATGTCAGTATCCAGATCCTTGCCTCCGGAGGTGAGAAGTTGACTGTAAGCCGGCGCATAGGGGCTGACGGAGAAAGCTGATTCATCCAGGGCGCCGCTATTGAGATAACCGTCGGGCCACTCGGAGAGGACAGTGCAAACTATGGTGCCGTCCGGAGTTTTAAACGGGCCCAGGCAGGCGGAGCTGGTGCCGCAATAGGCGCGCGTACCGTCCGGGGACCAGGCCACCTGGGCATTAGCCAGACCCGAATTGCCGCCGCCGGTCGGCGATTTGTATCGCTCGGATACAACCCAGCCGGGTGCAGCGCAGGTACAGTTTACGCTCCTCCATACATTTACCATTGCGGTTGCTGGATCAGCCGTGACTTCGCCTACCAAAATCGTGCCCTCAGCGTACGTACCGTAATAGGAAATGCTGGAAATCCTGCCGAGCGTCGGTGGATTTATGCGATAAACCACCGTATCATCGACGCGATATAACCCTGCTTGAACATTGGCGGTATTATCGGGATCGGTGCTTATATAAATCCTGCGTAAAGTATTCGTAGTAGCTGAAAAATCAGAGGGTAATTGTATTTGTCCGGTCACTATTTGGCTGGCATCGGGCGAGGGAGAAGGTGGGGCGAAGGCAGGGTCTTCCACCAGTATCGGATAACCGGCTGAGAAATTCCAGGCGGTGAAATTGCTGTTTGAGTCATGCGTTCCAAGCTGGAGTCTGGTTCCTGTGGTTCCAAGCGTGCTAGGAGGCGCATCGGCTGAAACCGCCACCAGACCCGAATCGCTGGGATAGTTGGGTGAGAATTTGACCGCAATTACATCCCCGTCAGCCCAGCCTGTCGACCCCCCGGTAGTGTCTTGTGGATTCCAGGTACTCCCGATAATTGCGGCATATTCCGCGGTATAGACCTTTCCCGTTCCGGTACCTGTCCTGGTACCGATAGCGATATCGCGGTTGTTCCCCCCGTAGGTTAAAGAAATGTCGAGGCAGCTGATAAATTCTAGAGCAGGAGCCACGAAGTTAGTGTTGTGCCATGTAGCGCCGGCGTCTGAAGAGAAATACACGAACTGAGGACCGCCCGCGGACCCGCCTGCATCTGTGACTACGACAATGAAATTGGGGTTATCCGGAGCAATCGCCACCATCCAAATAGGTGTAAAGGCGCCGGCTGTTACGAGAAACGGACTCAAGTCATCCGGCCAGGTAACGCCGCCGTCTCTTGACCTGTATAATTTCCCTCGCCCACCTGATGAATTTGTATCCGGTATGTCTAAGGCGTAAATAGTAAAGCCATCGGGTGCAATAGCAAAACTATTTACTTCAGAGGGTAATACTACAACGTTATTTATTGAACTCGGTGTGTCAACAGCCGTCCAGGCGAATATGCCCGCTGACACAGGTTTAGTCGTTAGTGGGGATAACACGCTTAACGCCAAAGAGAATAGAGTCAAAATACCAAGGCAAGCCATTACTATGGCTCTATTCCTGCTGCTGCTCTTACTCACGTATTTAAGCATAAAATTATCCTTAGAAGTTCTAAATTAGCTGCCTCCTCTTCCCGGTTTTGGCGTCATAGGTTGATGCAAACAGGGCTAATTGTTCCCTGCTGATAAACCATTGACCGCCGAGTTTTGCCCCGCGCGGGCTGCCCTGCCTTAACAGCCGCCTCAGAGATTCCTCATGTATGCCAATCTGCCTGGCGGCCTGGCGTACATTCAGGTAATTATGTAAATCAATCATTGTTGTTGTTTAAAACAACTATTGCTCTACTGGATATTCTATTCCAGTCCGGAGCTGTTGTCAATACTTTTATATAAACAATAGTTGCTGCTCTCTATTGGGACTAATGTACTATCTCAAACATGACCAAATAGCGTTTTAAGTTAAACAAATGTATTGCAACTTACGAATAATTCATCTAAACTGGCTTCACTTGAATTAGGTGATAACATGAATCAGGTGATAAGAGGACAATGATGGTCGAAGTAGTTGATGCGGTCACTCTGGTGAAACAGAATCCGAGGGCGATGAAGCTTATTCAAGAGATTATGTCGGGCAGAATCGCCGAAGTTAAGCCCAGCACCAAGTTGGCTAGCAAAGAAGGGTTTGGATATCCTCAGGCCGAAAGCATTTTAGAGTCTACCACTTCGGATACGGTCGCGACTCTGGAGTTTATGGCTAACGAGGACATCCTGGAGAGAAATCTACAGGAGAATATTTTATTTTGTCCTAAATGCCAGTCTCCCGATTTAAAACCGGGCCTCGGTTGCCCGAAATGCGGCTCGGCGAACATAGCCAAGGGCAGAATACTGGAGCATCTGTCCTGCCGCAATAATAGCCTGGAGGAAGACTACGCCAGTAACGGTAAATATGTGTGTCCTAAATGCGGACAGGAGCTAAAGTATCTCGGCACCGATTATCAGAGCCTGGGTATCAATTACAAATGCCGGGAGTGCGGCGCCATATCGAAAGATGCTGCCTATAATATGAAATGCCTGCAGTGCTCCAACGTCTTCCCGGAAAGTGATGCCAGGGAGATAATCCTCTACTCTTATCGATTAAATGAGAAGAAAAAGAGGCAGCTCCAATTCGAACTAGCTGAGAAACCACGTTTCGCCAATTTTCTAAAGAGCCGAGGCTATGACGTTATAGAGAGTGCCATGGTAAACGGTACTACTAAGTCTGGAGCCAAACATGTGCTTGATATTCTGGCTCAACGGAATGACGGACTGATCACATATACTCTAGGTGTCGGCATACTGGTAGACGGTCAGGGACACGAGATTAGTTTAGCCGAAGTTTTCGCCTTTGATAACAAGGTATACGACCTGGGTCTACACGATAAAGTGCTGCTGGTAGTACCAAAACTGAGTACCGAAGCCAGTCAATTTGCGAGACAGCAAAGGATTAAGGTCATCGAGGAAAAAGATATCGAACTCGTCTTGAAATCCACTCTAGACTCACCGGTAAAACAATCTACCAGGCAATTTGTATTCGAAGATAAGGCAAAGCTTCTGGAGCATCTGAAAAACTCCGGTTATAGATTTGAAGAAAAAGCCAAAGTCCGGGGAAGGTCCGGCGTGGAGCACACCTTTGATATACTAGCGGTTCACGATGACGGAGTTATTAATCACACCTTAGCCATAAATATATTATCAGCCCAGGATGATATCAGCTTTAATGCGGTGTCATCGTTTGACACGCGAGCCTATGACGTTGGTATCCACGATAAATTGGTGCTTGCCTGCCCGAGATTGAGCATGGAAGCACGGCAATTCGCTCAGTACCAGAGAATCAAAGTTATAGAGGTCAGTGATCCCCGGAAATTGGTGTGACGGAATACCACCTTCCTTTTACGGCTACCCTATATCTACAGGGTACATGTCGAAGGGTCGTTATAGTACTAAGGTACTATAGTGAACTTATTTGGAAACTTGACAAACCTAATACAACATGCCTAAACTTTGGTGAAAATTAATCGTAATGCTTAAATGGCTGACGTGTTGGTGAAAGGAGGAAAAGTAAGGTGGCTGAAACGAAGATGAAGGATGTCCTGTCAGAAATGGCCGGGCAACTATCAGGAGCCTGGGTCATCATCGTGGCCGATAATGACGGCATGCTGCTTTCCTCCTGGAGCTCACCGGAGAATAAACTTCCTCCCGAGATGCTCGGCGGGTTTATTCAAACTATTAATTCTACAATCGACGCTTTCAAACAGTCGACGGGTGGCTTTGGCCATCTCGAGGACGTAATATTCAGTACCGGTTTTTCATATCTACTTATAAGGCCCATTGCTGAAGGCCAGTGCTTTATGGTAGTGAATGCCCCGAAAAAAGTACCATTGGGTATGATTCGCATGGTCGCTACGAATTATACACCTAGCCTGGAACAATCCCTGCCAGGACGCGAACCCATGCCGAAGCATAACGCAATGGGAATAGTGGTTCACTAGTAAATTATGTCAGCTCTACTGCAATTGTTGCTACCAGAGAGGAGGTAAACCAGAGTGCCAGAGAACATGAACGAAATAGTATCCGAGATGGCAAGACAGGTTAACGGAATCTGGATGGTCACGCTGATAGACAGCGATAGCATGGTTCTGGCATCTTGGCAGTCTGCAGATAATAGAGTTTCCCCGGAGGCACTGGGCGGGTTCATGCAGATATTTAACTCCGCGATGGCTATTTTTAAACAA
This sequence comes from uncultured Dehalococcoidales bacterium, assembly GCA_964548415.1. Taxonomy (GTDB): domain Bacteria; phylum Chloroflexota; class Dehalococcoidia; order GIF9; family UBA5629; genus 9FT-COMBO-48-23. Next base: position 6,436 of record CAZJQG010000001.1, read on the forward strand.
TCACCTGTAGGTTTTAGCAGATTCGAGGATGTCATATTTAGTGCTACCAACCTCCACCAGGTCATCAAACCTATGGCTGAAGGCAGCTGCTTTGTCGTGGTGAGCGCTCCCAGAACTGTTCCGTTGGGAATGATACGAGCCATGCTCACCAATTACGTCCCGAGATTGGAACAGGCCTTGCCCGGCCGCCAACCGTTACCTCGTAAGGATGGAATGGGGACCATAATCCCCTGAACCGATATTACAGACAGTCGCCTTCCTTATAGTCCCATATCATATATCGGGCTAAGCATCGTATCCTGCAAGAGACGTAACCATGAACGAAATACTAGCGCAAATGGCAGCTCAACTTGATGGGGTCCGCTTGCTTACGGTAACAGATAGCGATTGTATGGTTCTGGCTTCGTGGGAATCACCGGACAGTCAGGTCTCTCCCGATGCACTGGGTGAATTTGTGCAGCAGATTAAGTACACCATCAGCACCTTTAAACAGTCTGCCAACGGCTTAAGCAAGCTCGACGATATCGTGGTAGGCACACCGGTAAGTTATATGATAATTAAGCCGATTTGTAACGGTTCCTGTTTTGTGGTGGTCGATTCTCCCAGAACGGTGTCGCTGGGTGCCATTCGGGCGGCATTTATAAGTTTTACTTCCAGGTTAGAGCAGGCTATTCCCGGCTATGAGCCGGTCGCTTCTTGAAACCTGGATTACCTTGCTGTTTGAATTAATCCTCTTCATGTATCCTGCCAGTCATTCCGACTATAGTTTCAGGTAGTACTAAAGTGCTACACGTAACTTTGTCTTTGGCTTGACAACGTACTTTGACTTGCTTAAACTTGAATCGAATTTGCCGTTCAGCGGCAATATACGATTGTTTATTAATATGGAAACAGTGGAGAAAGGAGGTGAGATTTAGTGCCAGATCTTAGGATGAAGGACATATTGACTGAAATGGCAGGAGGACTGACTGGAACCTGGGTAATACTGGTCGCTGACAATGACGGTATGCTGCTTTCAGCATGGGAATCGCCGGAGAATAAGCTTCCGCCTGAAATGATGGGTGGGTTTATTCAAACGATACATTCATCAATAGATGCCTTTAAGCAGTCGACCACCGGATTCGGTAAGCTCGATGACGTGATATTCGCCATGGGTTTCTCCGCAATTGTAATTAAACCTATGGCTGATGGTGCTTGCTTTATGGTCATAAATGCGCCCAAGACTGTACCTCTGGGTATGATACGTATGGCGGCCAACAATTATACGCCCAAGATCGAGCAGGCTCTTCCCGGGCATGAACCGAGAAGGGACGGTCTGGGGACAATAGTCCCCTGAAGTTAATAAATATAAGCCAAATATTAACCCTGTGAACCTCATTACAAGTGGGGTTTATGGGGTTGTCTGTCTAGTAATATATTTACTTGAGTAAAGTGAGGAAAAGTTAAATTGGCAAAGGCTGATGCTCAGCAGACTCTGGAGAGCCAGTTTGCACAACGCCTGAAACTTCTAGGTTACGAAGTAACGGTGGATGCCAAGGTTCAAGGCAGCTCCGGGACCGAACATACCTTTGCCTTAATGGCGGATAAAGACGACGGCTTTTTTAATTACAGAGTCGTAATCGGCTCTTCTGTCAGCCAGCGTGAGGAGGTTGGGCTTGGCGCCGTCTTTAATTTCGATGAGAAAGCCAACGATGCCGGTCTGCCCGATAGAGTTTTCCTGGCCATTCCCAAGCTGGGGTCTATGGCGGCCAACTTTGCTCAACAGGAGCACATAAAAGTATTTGATGAAAAGGCTGTCGCTGAATTTCTGTCGGCAACGGCACCAACCGCCAAGCATAATAAGCCAATCGAATTTGGCTCTAAAGCACAGCTACTTAAATCTTTGACGGACCGTGGTTACAGGATAGAAGAAAAAGTTAAAGTCAGCGGTGTCTCCGGAACTGAATATCCTTTCGATGTGGTCGCATACGTAGAAGACGGCCTTATAACGCATCCTGTAAGCGTAGATTTCCTGACGGCAGAAACTGAGGTTGGACCTGAGGTGCTTACCTCAATTAATACCAGGGCTCAGGATACGGGAGTAGTTCGCAGCGTGATCGTGGCCACACCCAAACTCAGCGATGAAGCCAGGCAATATGTTCAGAAACCACATATAAAAGTATTCGAGTCCGCCAAAGCCGGCACACAAAAGGCGGTACCGGAAACTCCATCCACTAAAAAAGCGGCGGCTCAAGCGGCCAAGGAAACTCAAGCTCCTGCCAAAGAAACACAAACCAAGGAACCCGCAGCCAAAGGCCCGCAATCTGAGCCCGGGCCCGCACAGACTGCGGCTGCGCCGCCTCCGCCACCTTCAGTGCCCAAAGAAGCTAAATCCGAAAAAATCCCTGCCACTGCAACTGCAGCTGCAAGCGGACCGTCATCGGGAGTAGCTAAAATCAATCTTTTAATTCAATCCCCCTCACCGGAGGCGCTAAATTTAATCTCTGAAAAACTGGCCAGGAAATACAGCGCTGTTCCGCTATCGGTGAGCGACAATACTCTGCGGGTGGCTATGTCTAATCCTGACGATATCCTGGCCATACAGGCTCTGGCAGCCAAAACGAAAATGAGAATTGAACCTGTGCCGGCTACAGCCACCGACGTGCAGGAAGCTATAGACTTCAACTATAAAGCCTTTACCGAGATAGGTAAGCAATTCGGCCTGGTCACACCAAAAGTCGAGATTACGCAATTAGATCGCTCTGCGGCTGAAGTGGCAGATGATTCTCCTGTTGCCAAGGCATTGAATTTACTTATAGAAGAGGCAGTAAAGTCGAGGTCATCGGATATCCATATCGAACCGGAGATTGATAAGCTCCGCGTCAGGTACCGCATTGACGGCATTCTTCATGAGGTTACTTCACTGCCTCTGGGCGCTCACGCACCACTTATATCACGAATAAAAATACTTGCCGGTATGAATATCGCCGACCCCCGTCGCCCTCAGGACGGCCAGTTTTCGCTGACCACTACCGGTAGAGACATCGATGTTCGCGTCGCTACCATAAGCACCGTTCACGGCGAGACGGCTGTGCTAAGATTACTTGATAAATCAATGGCCGCGCTGGCCATGCCTCAGCTAGGCTTCCTGCCTGAGAACCAGGAAACCTTCGAAAAAATGCTAATGGCGCCGTATGGTATGATCATACTCAGCGGCCCTACCGGCGCCGGTAAAACTACCACTCTTTATGCGGCCCTCAATTCACTCGACAAGGTGGGCCGTAATATCATAACCATCGAGGACCCGGTGGAATACCGGTTCCAGGGCATAAATCAGATACAGATAAACCCCAAAGCGGGAGTAACATTTGCCAGCGGCTTGAGGGCCATCGTCAGGCTTGACCCTGACGTAATTCTGGTCGGCGAGATCAGAGACGGCGAGACGGCTGACATCGCCACTCAATCGGCTTTAACCGGGCACCTCGTTTTATCGTCGGTACATGCCAATGACACGGTTGGTGTTCTTTTCCGCCTTATTGACCTTGGTGTCGAGCCGTTTCTAATATGCTCGGCGGTCATATGTATCGTAGCTCAGCGAATGGTAAGGCGCGTTTGCCCTAACTGCGCTGCCAGCAGTGAAGCTCCGCTCGTCGAGCAGGCGGCATACGCTCGCGAAACCGGAGAGGAGCGTACCGAATTCATGAGCGGCACCGGCTGTAAAATGTGCACCTATACCGGATATTTGGGTAGAACAGGTATTTTTGAAATATTGACCATGAGCGACGAAATCAAAAGATTAATCGTCACCGGCGCTTCATCTGCAGATATACGCAACAAAGCGATAGAAGAAGGCATGATGACTTTAGCCAAGGACGGCATGATTAAGGCCGGAGCAGGGATAACCACACCATACGAGGTGCTGCGTAATGCCTATTCCATAGGTGAATAGACGATTGGTTTGAAGAGATACGAAGAGCTTATATGTAGTGACACCAACTCTATGAGATTTTGTGAGGTGATTTAGTATGAACTACGCCTATATGGGATATACCGGTGACCGACAAATAGTCAAAGGCCGCGTTTCGGCCTCCGATGAGCGGGCTGCTGTGGATATGCTGACAAACGTGGGCTACCGCATAATAACTATCAAACCTGTAAGCGGGGCTCTTAATATAAATCTTTTCCAGGGCGGAGTTAAAACGGCTGAAATGGTGACCTTTTGCCGTCAGCTGGCCCTTTTACTCGAGTCGGGTGTCGGCATCATTCAGGCGCTGGAGCTATTGGAAGGCCAGGCGACGGACCGGAATCTAAAGCATATACTAATTCAGGTAGTCAATGACTTGCGCGGCGGGAAACCGCTTTCAGCGTCCCTGTCCCAGCATCCCAGAGTCTTTTCCAGGCTATTCTGCAAAATGATCAATGTTGGGGAACAGACCGGCGCGCTGGAATCCGTGCTGCGTAGTTTATCGGGATATATTGAGCGCCAGACCGCATCCGTAGCCAAACTTAAACAGGCCATGATGTATCCCGCTATCGTCTTTGTCCTGGCTATTGCCGTTGCAGTCGTTATGCTTACTATTCTTATGCCGCCCATGATAGACATGTTTAATAAATTGGGCGGCACGCTGCCTCTGCCAACCCTGATGCTTCTCGGCCTCATGAATTTTTTACAACACTACGGCGTATTCCTGGCCGTTGCTTTAATAGCTCTCGTTGTGGTGGGCTTCATGTACATCCGTACACCAAACGGCAGATATAATTTTGATAGATTATCATTGCGTATACCCTTGATTGGTCGGCTGATGCTGGTAACTGAACTATCAAGGGTATGCCGGAGCCTCTCGGTATTATTCCGTGCCGGTTTGCCACTTCCTGAAGTAATGGCGCTAACCATCCAGACTACCGGAAACCGCGTCATCGTCAGAGCGCTCGGCGATGTTGAAAACAGTATGCTGCGAGGCCAGGGCCTCGGTAAACCTATGAGCAATAATAAAATATTTTTACCTATCATGGTCGAAATGACCAAAGTCGGTGAGGAGACCGGTAATCTCGATGATTCTCTGGTTCTGGTAGCTGAAAATCTTGAAATCGAAGCCGATAGGCGCACCCAGACTTTGCTCGGCATGATTGAGCCGGCGATGACCATAGCCATGGGATTGGGGGTCGGATTTCTGGCTCTGGCCGTCTTTATGCCCATCTACAGCTCACTGAGTCTGGTGGGTTAGGAGGCTTAATGAATAACTGCCGGAAGCACAATGAGTGTTCACTTCGACGTTTCGCCAGAAATGGTGAGGCAGGGTTAACCCTTATTGAAATACTGGTAGCCCTCGGCATACTGGCTGCCGTCGCCGTCATCTTCCTCATGGGTATGTCAACATCCTCAAAGGCAGTCATTACCACCCAGAACCGGGTTACTGTTGAAAGCCTGGCTAAGTCCGAGATGGAATATATAAAAAGCCTACCGTATAACGAAAGCGACCCACTCGTTTATGGTGTCGATCCGGATCTGACTATACCAGCTGATTATAATGTGTCATACACTGCCGTGCGCCTGGACCCTCAGGATCTTCACACGGGTGTTGATGAAGGATTACAGAAAATAACGGTAACGGTTACCCATACTGGGGGATCATCGATAACCATAGAAGGTTATAAATTGAGGTAGGAAAGTTTAGAATAATGTTTAGCTCAAGGTTCTGGCGCTATTCTTTGAAGCTGAGAAAAAGCGATAAGGGGTTTACCCTCGTCGAATTACTGGTAGGCCTGACCATAATGGTCATAGTGGTTGGTACTGCCTCTGCGGCGATAATCACCATGATGAGGCTAAGCCCGCGGACAAATAGCTGGGCTATCGCCCTGCGCCAGGTACAGGACGCAGGCTACTGGATTTCAAGAGATGTGTATCAGTCACAGACTATCACTGTGGGCACGGATACCACCTACCTGACACTGCTGCAGCCGCAGATAATCCCTCCCGATAGAACGGTTGTTTACTCGTGGGAGACGATGCCCGGAGGTGAAAGACTTACGCGCAGCGACGGGACAAATACAATTTTAATAGCGGAATATATTTCCGCTCATCCTCAACCCACTTACGATTCTGACAACGGCACCCTGACCTTTGATATAACGGCCACCTACGGTGACATATCGGTCCCCATGGGCTATTCGGCAACACAGCGGGTGCCGCCAACTCCGTAGCGACATAAGGAGGTGTATGATGGAGTTTTTGCGAAGGATACTGAAAAACCAGGGCGGGCAAGCACTGCCAATGACGCTGATTTTGCTGGTGCTGGGAGGATTACTTATAGTGCCCATGCTCAGCTTCATGACCACTAATCTGAATGCCAACCGTGTCATAGAAACTAAAACCGAGGGCATCTACGCGGCCGATGCCGGCATACAGGACGCCTTGTGGAAGCTGGCCAATGGAGTCGATCCGTTCCCGGGTGGTGCCATGTCGTATGAACTGACAGAAGGCGGTAATCCGGTTTTAATAAATGGTATGAGTGTCACCATAGAAAGAGTGGCGATTGATGAGAACCTGTACACTCTTAGGTCCACTTCCAGGCTTGACGGCGACATAAAGGCGGTTATAACCGCTCAGGCTGTCGCTGGTTCCACCGACTATTCCTGGCTGTTCGAACAGGCTATTACCAGCGGAGGCGATATAGATACTTCGCCTCACGATATCATTTATGGCGGTGTTCTGTGCGGCGGCGAATTTAATGGTGACGAAGACCAGGTAAGAACCGGCGAAATCACCGATAATGCTGACATAAACTTTCCGCCTCCTGAAGAGCTTATGGAATTTTACCTGGCCACATTTGATCCTGAGGTGGATACGTATTATCCACCGGACCACTCCTATCCTTCAGGTACTTATACAATTCAATCAGGCACTACTAAGGATGACCCTCATATGATACCCGCGATATACCGGATAGGCGATCTCACCATAAACGGTAATGGCTACGGCAAGCTGAGCGGTACGATATATCTCACCGGCAAATTGTGGGTGGCTCCCGGGACGACAATAGACCTGAACGGCCACACCATATTCTCCGAATGGAACTCTAGCTGCGACCCGGTTACGGGAGAGTGCGATGACACAAACGCTATCAATTTCCAGCCTAATTGCAGTATTTATGGGCCGGGCTGTATTATCGCCGTGGGTAATATCAACTATCAACCTAACCTCGGCGTGGGCGATCAGCTTCTCGGGACTACTGACCTGGACACGGAGGATGATACCTGCTTCGGGAACAGCTTCGTTCTGTCTAAATTCAGGGCGAGTACTTCGGGTATCATGAGCAGTTTTCAGGTAAAGTGCTATATAGCCGATCCCGAGGCGCCTCCTGCCCACGTGAAGGTAGGAATTTATGCCGATAACGCGGGAGTACCGGGAGCGCTGCTCAACAAAATAGACGATTCTGATAATGTTACTGTCCTCTCGGGCTGGAACCCGGTAAACTTCGATGCTACGAGTATCGTAAGTAGAACTTACTACTGGTTAGCGGGGATTGCCGATGCCGACGTTATTTCTGTAAAGAGCCCCAATGAGCCGAGCTTGAATAAAAGTGCTGCATTCACAGGTTTCCTGTTCCCCAATCCGGCCGGGACTGGATTGACTACGCCAACTCCAGCAAACACCTATATGTTCCGCGGCTTCTCAAACAGCCAGGCATTCATATTTCTTATGTCCGTCTGTTGTAAGGTAAATTTGCAGCCCAATGCTTCATTCTATGGCTCTATAGCGGGTGAGACGAATGTCGAACTGTCACCGCACTGCACCATCAATCTCGTAGATTACGATGAAAACGAACTCGAATTTCCCGGCGTTGGCGGGTCTGCTACCGGTCCTAGTACCGGCGGCAACAGCCCGCCAATACTCACTTATAACATCGAGTAGTCGACACCGGCTAGGCGTACAACCTGACACCTGGCCGGTGAAGTCGCTGTCTTTATTTAACAGGCAGATTCTGAAATTATGAAGCGCGACTTACAATAATGCCACGTTGCGCTTAAGCGGGTCCGACATCTGGCTGTTCTGTTTTTTTTAACATAAAAGTGATAAACTACACGCAGTTTACCGAAATTTAGAGATAATGAAACAACAAGATACAACAGAAAAGAAGCCGGGCATTCTTGACCGGTTGCCCAAGCTGGGCAAGACCAGCCAGTTCGTGCTGCTGATAGGTATTTTTCTGGTTATTTTCGTGGGTCTGTTTATGCTCGACCGTCAGCTGTCGACCAAGAAAACGGAGCTGAACGGAACTATGACCAACCTGCAGAGAATACTTTCGGGAGCACAAACTCCGCAGAGTAAGTTCGAGTCGGATCTGGCCGTGGCTACAGCTGAAAGTGAGGCTGCTAAGGGTGCTTACCCTGACCCGAACCAGGCGCCTGAAATAATGGACAGCCTGTTGGAACTGGCAAGCGCTAATGATATTTATGTTATCAGTACGGCCATATCAAGTGATACAAAAAAAGGAGATATCGGCCCTACGCTCACCTTTACGCTTGGGCTTAAAGGACAGATACCAAAGTTTGAAAACTTTCTGCTTGCTCTGGATTCCAAGCTACCCACTTCACAGATCAGCAACTTTACCTTTACAGTAGCCAGTATAGAGGGTAACTATGACAGCGGCACGGTAAAAATTACCGTACTGAGTTATGCAGGTGAATAGCAGCCATGATAACACTTAATATCGAAGATACTGCTATTAAGCTCATGCTGGTCAGGGGGAGGCAGGTTGAGACGTCAGCCAGCTTGCCCCTTGAGCCCGGTCTGGTCCATGACGGCATTGTCACCAATCCGGCTATCGTGGGCAGGCATTTAAGCGAGCTTATGGCAGCTAATGGCATAGGGGAGAAAAGGGTACTGGTTAGCCTCAGTGGTATACATGCCATCTATCGCGTGGTTCCCGTGCCTAAGTTGCCTGGAAATCTAATGGCCGAAGCAGCCAAGCGAGAAATGGAAAGGGTAATGCCGGTATCACTGAACGAACTCTATACCTCGTGGCAACCAATCAACATATCAGACGTAGAGACGATAATCTGCCTGGTAGGACTACCACGAAATACTGTCGATGCCATGATAGAGACGTTACGCCAGGCTGGCCTGCAGCCCGACGCCATGGATATCAAGCCTTTGTCTGTAGCCAGAGTCACGGATGAGAGAGATGCTATTGTCATAAATGCCGACTCGACCGGCTTTGATATTGTAGTCATGATAGGAGGCATACCGGAACTGCTCCGCAGTTTGCCCTACACATCTGAGGCAGGAACGCCTGAGGAAAAAATAGACGAAGTCAAAGAGGAATTAGAGCGGACGATATCGTTTTATAACTCGAGCCACAAAGGCGCTGAAATCACCAATAGAATGGCGGCGTTTGTCAGTGGAGAGTTGGGAGAGCAGCTGGCACAAACGCTCGACTATAGGATTAAGCCGCTGCCCCGGGTGCTATCTTATTCCGACAGTTTGAATATCAGCGAGTATGCTGCCAATACCGGATTGGCTCTAAGGCAGGCAAAAAGTGAACTCAGCCCTGTGCGAGTTAGCCTCAGCGTAACACCAGAGGTATTTCTACCGAAGCCGTTTCCGGTCATGCAGCTCGCCTCCTGGGCTTTTATCGCCTTAGCCGCTATTGTAGTGATATTGTTCGGTATCAGAACCGTCCAAACATACCTGGATACCACGATGCTGCAAATTCGGATTTCCAGCGCAGAGAACCAGATGATTGCCAGGCAAGGCACCGCTACTTCAGTAAAGCAAATTCAAGCCCAGATCGACGCTGCTAATCAAACTACTGCCACTTTTAAGACACCTCTTGATACCGCCAAAGCTCAACGGGAGAGTGTAAACGACGACTTGAGCACCATTACCAGCTTGCTACCGGGTATAGTGGATTTGAACTCAATTACTTATGGGACGGATGGTTATTTCGTAACCGGCACCGCTCCGGACGAGAGCACCATTGTTGACTATGTTCGTGCCTTAACGAACTCTGCCAAGTTCTCACAGGTGTTGATATCCGGTATGAACGAAGCAGAATTCAACAAGTGGCAGTTTACCCTGAAACTTGAATAGACTTTCTGGTTCCAACTTAAGGTAGTGGGTCAATTTGAATTTGACTGAATTTGAAATTTTTTCTGAACGTATGTTTGCGGTAAGTACGCCGCAGTATCTTGGATGATTTCCCCAATACTCCAAACATGATCGGTAATTCCCGCCGCCATCGCTGGGGTTACGCCCAAGGTTTTATGTACCCTGGCAAAATTATAGAACATGAAATGCAACGCTACGGCGTGCTTTAAGTTATCTATTTTCTTTGAGAAGCCGTTGGTTAGCCTGGTGAATCGCCGCATAGCCATTCTCATAGTTAGGTTCTGTCTTTCAATGTAACTCGTAGATATTTGCGTGCGGTCAGGATTGCCCCTTATGACGTGGGTTTCAGTACCTAGACATTCCGATGGAGTATAACGCTTATCACCGCCGGGTTCTGCGCCATATAGCTTTATAAGCTGCGCGTAGTCTATTTCATCGCCGAACACATCATCTACTGCGTCAAGATACATTCTATGACCGTCAGTAGTTAACTGAACTCTATTGATTAGCCTACGCCTTAAATCGGTTAAGAATTCAGTGGCAAAGCGTAGCGTTCTAAGGCCCACTAACCAGCAGGGCACTAACTTGATATCGGCATCCATAGCCACGTAAGTCCACACATCGCCATAACCTAGCTTGCCGCGTTTCCTGCGGGGTAAATGATCTTGCTTCGCATAGCAGAATGACCATATTTCATCGCACTGTAATCTAGTGCTTTTCAGGTTCTTTAGGTTCTTAAATTGGTACAGGTAACATGCTTTGCCTACATCTATTAGTAAGCGGGTAACTGTACCCTTAGCAACACCAGTCATCCGGCAGGTAGCCCGAATCGAATTACCCTCCACTAGAGCGGTAATTACTTGGGTTCTCTGCCTTAAACTTAACTGGTTCATACCTATATTATACTTGACCGCTCAAGCATTGTCAATAGGGAATAGGCTAATTTAAGAAAATAATTGTGATTATTATTTATTGATCAGATTTATGTTTGTTCTTAATGATCTCTTCAGCTATTCTTATTGCTGCCCTACGCTCGTTCACGATAGAAGCTTTTCGAGAATTTGAGTTAAGGTATATATCGCGCACTTCTCCCTCAGTAAGGCATAGTAATTCTGCCAATTCTTTTGCTGTATATTTCATATCGGCTATGTAAGTTATGATAATTTCATTAAGTAGGTTGGGGGGTTCTTTCTGTAGGTCAACCTCGACCGGCTCACGTAATCTGTAGCCTGCCTTACTCATTTGGGTCCATAAATTCCTTGCTTGCCTAGTGGTTATTTCGCTCAAATCCGATGCACGTTTCAGCAACGCAGCCATGGATACCTTCCAATATTGCTTCAAAGTGGCCAATTTTTCCAAAGATAAATCTCTGAGATACGGACGAATTTCGGACTCAGGCATCAGAAATTCGGAAGCAAATTCATCGGCCTGGCTTTCCATATTGGGATAGATACTTTCCTGATGCATAATAATATGACCTACTTCATGACAAAGAGTAAAACGCAAACGGTCTGTAGGACTATATGTATTAACAAAAAAAAGGGGGGGCATATCAGATTGCCAATGACTCATTGCGTCTATCCTGTTAGTTCTGAAATCGAAGGGGATAACCAGGCCACGTTGACTTTCAATAACATCCACCAAGTTTTGTACTGGCCCCTTGGGTAATTGCCATCCCGCCCGGACGATACGTGCAATTTCCTTGGGTTTGTCATCAAAATCAGCCAGATCTATTTGCCTTATATTTACTTTGCCAATATTAACGCCACGAAGTAATTTCCGTATATTCATAGTTCTGATGCTGACTTGCGCATAAACAGCGTTCAATATTTTGTTAGGTATATTTTGCCGCTTGCGATTAAACATCTCACTAATACTTGGGCCGTACACTTTTTCGTCCTGAAAGAAAAAGGTCGGGGGGTAGCCCAATACCGTCGATAATTTCTTTAGGTCCGCATCATTAATACCACGCATCCCCCCCTCGACTCTGGAAAGCCATCCTTGTGATACAGACAATTTGTCCGCTAATTCTTGCTGAGTAACACCCCGTGATTCCCTTGCAAGAACTACCATTATTGAGTTTATTCTTTTATCCTTACGCGCCATGCCTATTTATCAAGATCGTTCGTTTTTTCTTTCGGGTAAACACGCCTGCTTGGAGGATTAGAAGCTTCACTTATCTCGCCCGCACTGGAGACTTCCGGGGATTTCACCGCCGCTATTCTTAGTTCCCACTCATTATATTGCCCTCTGGGGCATATTATATATACGTCTTTAATAGCAGTCTGTAAGTCATTCCAAACGTACCCAGCAATAACATGCGTAACAGGTGAGGGCATATCTGGCAACTGGGCTTGCGTCTGATTCATTAACTGTACTATTCGCCTAGTTGGAATATTGCTTGGTCGAAGGCGATAATCCAGCTTCTTAAATCTCAGTTGGAACGAATCGCCAATAAAAACGCTAAAAGTCTGGTGTCTACGGCTAAAAAGCAAACCAGGTAATCCTTCAAGTTCCGTGGCAGCGTTGAAGGCCATAAAATCATTAATGATATTCGCCTTCGTTCTCTTCTTGAACTTAGACCTGGTTTGCGCATCCATCTTGTTATATTCCTCAATAGCACTGGCGATACAAGACTCGATCCGTTCTAAAAACGGACTTAGTATGGCCCTGGCTTCCTCAAGAGTAATCATCATGCTTTACCTCCACCCTTATAGTATACAATATTGTATGGCTCAAGTCAATGGCAAATATGCCATATATTATGCCATTTCTAAGCTAAAAAAATATCGCTATTTCTACATCCATCTTTTTTGGGCTGCCCTCCTAGCAATTTCTTGGCGTTGCTCCGGGGTTAAACGTGCAGCCCTGGCCTTACCGCCCTTTAATCCACCCAGTCTACCAAGCGCAACAGCATGAGGATTCTTAGGGCGTTCTTCCGGTTCAGTAGTGGCCTGCTTAACAATGGAAGCAGCTAACTGGTTGGTATCTTTCTTACTTGACCGCTTAGGCATAGGTTAAGTATGCCATATTGTCTCTATGGTGTCAATCCATCTCGTTGACAGGCTTATTCCCCCCCCCCAAAATTTGAACGTTGTTTTCCTTAATTAGCTTCAAAGTGCCCATTGACGCCAATGTTATAATTATCGTATAGGAGATAGAAATATGTTGGTTTTTATCGATCAAAGTGGCACTCCGCACCCGAATGATTCAGCTATACGGCCCGTATCGGTAGCCGTTTGTATGCAAGAAAGTGCATCCAGATCAATATCTGGCAGATTGCATACTCTAAAAAGGGAGTTGATTCGGCACGAAGCGCTAGAATTTAAGGCAAATCGCCTTCTTACAAGGGGCACCTTCCGACGTTGTCCAGATAAAAGAGAACTTGTGGAGGCGTTCTTTGACTTGATAAGAAATCTTCCTATTACGGTTTTTGCAGTAATAATGGAACGGCCCATCTCTATTATACCCAAGACTACTCTTTTACCCAATCAATTTAGGTACTTATTACAGCGCTGTGATCTAGTATGTTCCGAATTACCGGAAATGACTACAGTATTGTTTGATGGTGATTGTCGACAATGTGACAATTTGTCGCTGAAATTCAGTGCGTTTCTTTATAGGTCAAATGAGGGGCGTTCCATGACAACTATTACAGATACGCCATTTTTTGTTGATTCACGGGTAACTGCGGGGATTCAAATGGCTGATATGGCTGCCGGTGTTATACGTATTTATGAAGAGCAACAATTATTCCAGGGTGTGCCTTCTGGCGATTCATTTCTTTCTGCCATAAATAGATACTACAAAATATTAGAAGAGAGAACCAAGAATCAGACAAGTTCAGAGGGTTACCCTAGAGCAGGGTTCTACCGTATGCCAGAACGAGACCATTATTACACTCTACCAACAGATCAGAACTCCACCGATATTGAAGCTGCCACTAGTAATGGAACACCGCCTGTAAAACCAGAGAGCCAGTAGCAACACTCACAGAGTATTGCACCTGGCTCTTATGCTAAGAAGTATACCCTATAGATATTACTTTGTCAAGTGGTAAAAGGGTGTAGTAATATAGCATAGTACTAAAATACGTGTCAAGCCCCCCTTAACTTTATGTCCAAACTAGACCACTACCCAACTTAACATCGTTGCTCGAAATAACCCAGAACTTTATTCCAATTATTATGCTTAATATGGCTCAATGCCGGCAACTTCGACGATATTGACGATTCACCGAGTTAGAGAGGCCATAAAAGAAGAAGGGGCATACCGTAGAGGTATGCCCCTTCACCATTGTTTAATAATCTAGCTGCTAGGCGATCCGATCAAATCCGTTATACAACATTTTCATAGTTCAAACCGACTCGTCGGATGCCAGCTACACTTGTTACGGGCCTCCTTGCGGAGTGCAATTAACGTCGGCAACCTGTGTAGCACAGTCTGGAACTACGATACCATCGGTTCCGAAGGTCCAGGTCCACCTGGGGCTATCAAGCAAATACGTTCCCACCAGAGAAGGAACGTCAGCGGGCAACACTCCGTTGGCGTCTGCTTGCGCGGCTACTACCGCCGTCTGTACGTTGTGTCGCTCGGTCAAGCAGGCCTGACACGAACCTCTACCGATGAACTGACCCACCGCCAGGGTGACCACCCCCGCCAGAGCTGCCAGGATACCGATTACCACCAGCAACTCGATGAGGGTGAAGCCTTTTTGACTTCGCATCGACTTCAATATCTTGTGCATTTTATTACCAACCTCCTTTCTTTATAAGCTACAATAGAAGTTATCAATTCTGAGTATCAACGACATCTTATAGCAACGGTGTATCTGTGTCAACGGAAATCGATAGCTATTTAGTCTATTACGTTAATGAGAATATAGTACTAGTAGATAATATATAATATAGGAAATTAGTCCTAGTTCATTGGTAATGTCTCAATATAAATGGCGGCAATATTCGCCAATATCTGCTTTATTTGTCAATTATACTGTGACCGATAGTATTTGTTCGGCAGGGTTATGAATCGCTTTATCACTGTCCGGGTCGACTGATTAGCTTAAAGTTAAAGCACATCCCTGGCAACATAGCTGCTAATTGGTGCGCAGCTCGTCATCGGCATCTGGCTTAACCAAAACAGGTCTTTCTGCGGATGCTCGGTTTCCAATGCTAAATTTAGGCTGTTTTGCTATGATATGGTTAATTCCCGGCTGCTTGTTAAAAAAGACATACAATGAACAATAGAAGCCTTGTTAAACAGATAATTAGTTTGGCTGAGACGCCTAATGAAGCTAATGGCCAAAAATATCCGTCTATCAGCTTAAGAGCGCTTTCCCAACTTGCACAGGAACACGAAATGGAAGTCAGGGATGCCGAAATAATGTCCCTTAAAAACGGTGTCATACCCCGGCGCTATCTCCGCAATATTGGTTCATTTGGTATTGCGGGGCAGGTTAAGCTGTTGCAGTCATCGGTGGCTGTCGTCGGGGCCGGCGGGCTGGGCGGCACCATCATCGAACTGCTGGCCAGACAGGGTACGGGCCATATTATCGTCATCGATGATGACTGCTTTACAGAACAGAATTTAAACCGGCAACTCTTGTCTACGGAGAAAAATCTAGGCAAATATAAGGCTGAGGCGGCAGCCAGGAGAGTTAGGCATATAAATTCAGCAGTGGCACTGACAGTATTTATAGAAAAATTGAACGAGGAAAATGCCGATAGATTGCTTAACGGTGCACAGGTAGTGGCTGACGCACTTGATAACCTGCCGTCCCGTTTCACGCTTGAGAAAGCCTGCCGTTATCTGGGGATTCCACTGGTGCACGGGACAATTGCCGGCTTTTGCGGGCAATTAACCACGATTTTCCCTGAGGACGCCGGTTTCTGCTGCATTTACGGTTCTTCAAATGAATTGCCGGAACAGGGTATGGAAGTGCAAATCGGTAATCCCTCCTCCACGCCGGCGGTTGTGGCCGCCTGGCAGGTGCAAGAAATTGTGAAGATTATTACCGGCATAGGTACGCCGCTGCGTAATGCACTCCTGGTACTAGATATGATGGATGGGACGGTCGAAAGGATTAATATTAGCCAATGACCATTTTATGGATGGTCTTGTTTTTCGTTGCGGGCTCCATGGTTGGGAGCTTCTTAAATGTGGTCGCCGATCGGCTGCCCCAAGGCAAATCTATTATTTGGCCGATGTCACATTGCACCGGTTGCCGGCGCCCCATTTCAGCAAGAGACAATATCCCAATAGTCAGCTATATCTGGCTTCGAGGTCGCTGCCGAAACTGTAATGCATCCATACCGCAACGTGTGCTGTGGGTGGAAATCAGTACCGCAATTTTATTCGCTTTTGTTTACTGGCACTATAACTTCAGCTGGGAATTGCCGCTGGTACTATTATTTTGCTGTGTATTCATTGTATTGCTGCTTATCGACCTAGAGCATGGAATACTGCCGAATAAGATAGTTTATCCATCGATGGTTATAGCGCTGGCGCTGGCCGGTGTGGGCTCCATCTTTGGATTTGAACCGGGATATATAATATTCTTCGGCTTTCATTTGTGGATAATTAACGTTCTTGTCGGTGGTATCATCGGTTTCGTGCTGATGCTTGTCCCCGCCCTGCTTTATCGCCTTATAGGCCGTGCAGAAGGAATGGGTTGGGGAGATGTTAAACTGGCAGCACTTATCGGCTTTGTAACCGGCTTTCCGCTGGTTATATTGGCCACATTTCTGGCTGTTATTATTGGTGGAATCACGGCCGCTATTTTGCTACTTCTCAAGGTTAGAGGGCGAAAAGACGCCATACCATTCGGCCCTTTTCTCTCCGTGGCCGCCATGGTGACCTTGTTTTGGGGAAGCAGTCTCATCATTCGGCTATTCTTATACTAGAGCCCCCGGCGGCCGGGTCATACCTCCGTATGAGCCGCTATCATCAATAAGTCTTAGGCTAAAGTCACCTATTTTTGCTGATAAAACCAGCCACACTCAGGATTACTTTAGATCACCTGTCATTTACAATGGTTATGTATTTTTCAGCAGGCAGGTTCAATGGTGAAAAAAGAAATTGAGACATCTGAAATAAAAGAGTCCCCGATTGTTTTCGGGAGTCACGGACCGCAACTGAAGGGTAAAATCATCATGCCCACCGGAGCCAGTGCTGACCAGCCGGTACCGGCGGTGGTGCTGTGTCATGGCTTCGGCGCTGCCTGCCGGGTAATGGAACCCGCCGCCCGAATGATGGCAACTCAGGGAGTGGGTAGCATAGTCTTCGATTTTCGTGGCCACGGAGTTAGCGAGGGCGCTGTCGATGGTAAGCTGGCCGAAGACGTTATCGATGCCTGGAATGTATTATGTCAACTACCCGAAGTTGATAGTGCTCGTATGGGTGCGGCTGGACACAGCCTTGGAGCCATGTCGGTTATTATGGCAGCCGACAAGTTAGCTAACCCTCGGGCGCTGGTGGCATTGTCCTGCCCGCCCGAAGTAGAAAGCCAGTTTCCCATCGGAGGTGAAAGAAACTTCGGCCGTTGGGGACGAGATCTTAAGGTTATTGTTGAATATCCCAGGCACGGCGCTTTCCCGTGGATGAAAGGTCTTGCAGCCCTCATATGCCGGGTCTGGATGTACGTGGGCTGCTTCAAGGTCCGGGTGGACTGGCATAGCTTTATGGATGCCTTCCCTCAAATGAATATGTCGACTATTCTGGAAAAATTGAAGGACTGCTCCAAGCTTTTTGTATTTTGCGAAGGCGATAGGGTAACTCCATATCGCAGCTATACGCCGGTTTTTCAAGCTGCTTGCCAGCCTAAAGAACTTCTTCTGGTTAAAGGCGGTTTTCACACTACTCCGCTCTTACCGGGGAACCTGCGTTCCCAGTGGACAAGCTGGATGGTAAAAACCCTGACTGCTTAAATCTATTTTCACGAAGGAGCAATATGAAAGTATTGATTACAGGTGGAGCCGGACGTTTAGGCACTAACGTTGATAAAGCATTCATAAAGAATGGATTTCAGGTGCGTATCTTCGATCTCGACACACAAGCCAACAGGAATAGCGTCAAAAAGCTGGGAGCGAATGCTGACGTTTGCTGGGGCGATATTACGCAGCCTGATTCAGTACGTAAAGCTGTTGATGGTGTTGACGCGGTGGTGCATATGGCGGGCATTCTACCGCCTGTAGCCTACGAAAGGCCTGACTTAGCAGCCCGTGTCAATGTTGGTGGCACCAGAATCATTGTAGACCAGCTCAAACAATCCGGGAAACGGATTCCATTTATATTTACTTCATCGGTAGCTGCCTTCGGTCCGACGCCTGAGATTACCAGGCCACTTTGTCCTGATAGTCATAATCCCAATCCCAGGGGAGCCTACGGCGAAACCAAGCTCCAGGCTGAGAATATAATCAAGGAGTCCGGAATCGACTACGCTATATTGCGTCTTACTGCCACCATGTACCTGAGCTTCTCGCTTAGCGACCTGAAAAGAATGTTCACCGTACCTCTGAACAACCGGGTGGAATATTGCCATCCCGATGATACAGCCGTAGCATTGGTCAATGCCGTTAAGAATTTCGATGAGGTGAAAGGTAACACCCTGGTCATCAGCGGCGGTCCCGAGCAGCGAATGCTATACAAAGATATGGTCGCTGCCATGTTGAGAGTCATGGGGTTGCCACTGCCTCCAGCTCATAAATTTACCAAAGAGCCCTACTATCTTGACTGGTATGATACTTCAAAGTCGCAAAGATTACTCAATTATCAGCGCCGAAGTTTTACCGATTACATCAGGGATTACTCAAAGCAACTTTCACGGCAGTACGGTCCCGGCTTTATACCTTTTATGCAGAGCTTTGTAGGTCCGGTTTTTGGTAAGGCTATCGTCCAATTTTTTTAATATTTTTTCTCCCGACCTATTGCATACCATCATCACCGTGTGATATACTCACCTTCCAGTAAGACCTTTAAGTCAGTCCCGAGAGGCTGGCAAGGGAAATATGAAGAGCGTTTGTAGTTCTGTAAAGCTGCTCTACAAAGCTGCTTTTTTAAAGGCCTCTTGCCAGTTTCCGGCAGGAGGTTTTTTTAATGCCTGAAAGAATGTTGATGTCCGCCGAGGACATGCAGCGGGCGTTATTACGTATTGCCCACGAAATCGTGGAAAGGAATAAAGGAGCCGGTGACCTTGTCCTGGTTGGCATGCAAACCCGGGGAGTTCCGATAGCCAGAAGGTTGGCTGCCACCATCAAGCAACTTGAAGCGGTAAATGTACCTGTCGGCTCACTTGACATCAGCCTCTATCGAGACGACCTGGCCTCCTTATCGTTAAAACCTAAAGTCCACCGTACGGACATTCCAGTAGATATTACCGATAAACAGATAGTTCTGGTTGACGATGTCTTTTATACCGGCCGCAGCATCCGTGCCGCTATGGATGCCCTCATTGACCTCGGCCGGCCTAAATCAATACAGCTGGCGGTTCTGGTAGACAGGGGACATCGGGAATTGCCCATCCGCGCCGACTATGTGGGCAAGAATATTCCTACATCCAGAAACGAGGAAATCAAGGTTGAAATAAAAGAAGTGGACAGTGAAGACCAGGTGGTTATAGTTTCAACTGACAAGGGGGCAAATCATGAGAACGATTGAATCAAGTGCTGATACGGTTACCCCGGACTCATTACCGCCTCCATCGGCTGCAGTGTGGCAACATTCCCATGTCCTTGACCTCGATGATTTCAGTCGTGAAGAAATCGAGCTTGTACTGGAGATAGCAGACAGCATGAAAGAAGTGCTGGGTAGGGAGGTAAAAAGAGTACCGACGTTGAGAGGCAAGACAGTAGTAACCCTATTCTATGAGGCCAGCACCAGGACTCGGGCTTCATTTGAGCTGGCAGCCAAGAATCTGAGTGCTGATACGGTAAGCATAGATGCCTCTAAGAGCAGTGTTACCAAGGGAGAATCATTAGCCGATAGTCTGCGAACTATACAAGCCCTCGGGGCTGACATCATAGTCATGCGCCATTCTCAGTCGGGAGCACCTTATTTGGCAGTTCATGAAGTAAATTCCAGCATAATAAATGCCGGCGACGGTTGGCATGCTCATCCATCCCAGGCCCTTCTGGACATCTACACGATACGCAGTCACCTGGGCAAGACCCAGAATCTTAAAGTGGCAATTGTAGGTGACATCATGCACAGCCGGGTAGCCCGTTCGAATATATGGGGCCTGACTTCGATGGGGGCCAAAGTCGTACTATGCGGTCCATCCACATTATTGCCTCGGGACATGGATAGCTTCCTTAAAATCTGCGAGTTAAACGGCGTGAGCATTGAAAATAAAATTGAGTCGGCGGTGGAAAATGCCGATGTTGTAATGCTATTAAGGCTGCAGATGGAAAGACAGCAGAGCGGGCTGCTGCCTAGCCTTAGAGAATACATCCAGCAATATCAGTTAACGGCGCAGCGTCTGTCATTAGCCAGGCCAAAAGCTCTGGTAATGCATCCTGGTCCGATCAATGAGGGTATCGAGGTAAGTCCTGAGATAGCACACGGAGCGCAATCGGTTATTGAAGAACAGGTAGCCAATGGTGTGGCTATAAGGATGGCATTGCTCTATCTAGTCGCGGGAGGTAAAAACAAATAATGGCTACTTCCCTATTGATAAGCGGCGGCCGTGTTATCGATCCCGGGCAGCGCATTGATAAAGTTGCAGACTTGCTCATTACCAAGGGCAAGGTTGCCTGGATTGGTGAAAAAGGAGCTGCTCCGTCTCACGCCGATTCAAAGGTGGTTGACGCCAGCGGTCTGGTAGTTTGCCCGGGATTTATCGACCTGCACTGTCATCTCAGAGAACCTGGTTTTGAAGATAAAGAGACGATCAACACTGGAAGCCAGGCTGCCGCCAGAGGGGGCTTCACCACAATCTGCTGCATGCCTAATACTAATCCACCACTGGATAGTCAATCTTCGATAGATTATGTAAAGAAAGCGGCTCAGGCTGTCGGCATAGTTCAGGTTTTGCCTGTCGGCTGCATAACGAAAGGCAGACAGGGTAAGGAACTAACCGAAATGTATGACCTGGCGGAGGCCGGAGTTGTTGCCTTCAGTGACGATGGAAGCCCTGTTTCCAGTTCGCGGATGATGTCGCTGGCCATGGATTATAGCCTTGGCGTCGGACTGCCAATTATCGACCACTGCGAGGATACGCAACTGACAGAGGACGCCTGTATGAATGAAGGCTGGGTATCCGCCCGGCTGGGCCTTAAAGGTATGCCTGCCGCTGCGGAAGAGTTAATGGTTGCCCGTGATATAACGCTGGCGCAGCTTTCCGGTGCCAGACTTCACATAGCTCACGTCAGCACGGCGGGCTCGGTAGAACTCATTCGAAGGGCTAAAGAGGCCGGCTTAAAAATTACCGCCGAAGTTACACCGCACCATTTAACCCTCACTGAAGAACGAGTAATGAGCAAGTCGGATGATAACGAGCGGATATCCTATGATACGAACGCTAAGGTAAATCCACCGCTGCGAACCAGAAGAGACATCGAGGCTCTGGTTCAGGGACTGAAAGAGGGGGTTATCGATGTTATTGCTACTGACCATGCCCCTCACACACTCGCGGATAAGGCCTGTGAGTTCGGGCTGGCTGCCTTCGGTATCAGCGGCTTTGAAACGGCCTTCGGCAGCCTGATGAGTCTGGTGCACGAAGATAAGCTAAAGTTGGAGGGGCTAATATCCAAGCTCACCATAGAGCCTGCCCGAATAATCGGCACCAGATACGGTGAACTCGGCACGCTCAAGCCTGGTACCCGGGCCGACGTCACCATCTTCGCTTCCAATAAGGAATGGACAGCCGATAGTCGTGATTTCGTGTCTAAAGGTAAGAACACCCCCTTCGATGGTTCAGTGTTTAAGGGGAAAATACAGATGACCATAGCCGCCGGACAGGTAGTTTATAAGTCCCAATAAAAATAAGGAGGTCCTTTGTGCCCAGGCGTAACGATATAAATAAAGTCATGATTATTGGTTCGGGGCCTATCGTCATAGGCCAGGCGTGCGAGTTCGATTATTCAGGAACTCAAGCCTGCAAAGCGCTCCGAAGTCTGGGCTACGAAATTGTATTAGCAAACTCAAATCCGGCAACTATCATGACCGACCCGGGAATGGCTGATGTGACCTATATCGAACCGCTGAATCTCGAAATGATGACGCAGATTATAGAAAAGGAGCGGCCTGATGCCCTGCTGCCCAACCTGGGGGGACAAACCGGCCTCAATCTAAGTGCGGAGCTGGCACGCGCCGGAGTCTTGAAGAAATACGGGGTCCAGGTGATAGGTGTAGATGTAGACGCTATTAAAAGCGGAGAGGACCGTATTACTTTCAAGGAAACAATGAACCGCCTGGGAATCGAAATGCCAGAAAGCCAGGCGGTCTATAGTGTCGAAGACGCCGAAGTTGTTGCCGCTGAACTGGGTTACCCGGTCGTTATTCGTCCGGCCTATACGCTGGGAGGGACTGGAGGCGGACTCGTTTACAACGTAGAGGAGTTAAGGACGGTAGCCAGCCGCGGCATCTCAGCCAGCCTTATCGGTCAGGTGTTGGTGGAGGAATCGGTTCTGGGTTGGGAAGAGCTGGAGCTGGAGGTGGTTAGAGA
Organism: uncultured Dehalococcoidales bacterium; assembly: GCA_964548415.1. Lineage (GTDB taxonomy): Bacteria > Chloroflexota > Dehalococcoidia > GIF9 > UBA5629 > 9FT-COMBO-48-23. Next base: position 29,187 of record CAZJQG010000001.1, read on the forward strand.
TTCCAAGAACCAGATGATTACCGTGTGCTTTATTGAAAACGTCGATGCCATGGGAGTTCACACAGGCGACTCTTTCTGTACAGCTCCCATGCTTACCATCGACACCGACCTCCAAAAGCGCCTTCAAGATTATTCATACCGAATTGTAGAGGCGATACGCGTTATAGGCGGCACCAATATACAGTTTGCCCACGACCCTAAAACCGGCCGCGTGGTGGTTATAGAGATAAATCCCAGGACGTCACGCTCGTCGGCGCTGGCCTCCAAGGCGACAGGCTTCCCGATAGCCTTTGTCTCCGCCAAGCTGGCTGCTGGATTGACGCTGGATGAAATACCCTACTGGCGTGATGGCACTCTTGAAAAATATACACCTTCAGGTGACTACGTGGTAGTTAAATTCGCTCGCTGGGCATTTGAGAAGTTCAAAGATGCCGAAGACAAGCTGGGAACTCAGATGCGAGCTGTCGGTGAAGTTATGAGCATCGGCAAGAACTACAAAGAAGCACTTCAGAAGGCAGTCAGGTCGCTGGAGATCGGCAGGCACGGGTTCGGCTTCGCCAAGGATTTTCATAAGAAGTCACTGGATGAACTTCTGGCCCTGCTTAAAGAGCCTACCAGCGAAAGACAATTCATTATGTATGAAGCCCTCAGAAAAGGCGCCGATATCCAGTCTTTGTACGAAAGGACATATATCAAGCCCTGGTTTATCCAGCAGATGAAGGAACTCGTTGAACTCGAGGAAGAAATACTTAAGTACAAGGGCAAGGTGTTACCGGATTCGCTTCTTGTCCAGGCCAAGAAAGACGGGTTCGCCGACTGCTATCTGGCACAGATCCTTAACATGACCGAAAAGGAAATTCGCCGGAAACGCACCGCACTTGGGGTCGTAGAAGGTTGGGAGCCGGTGCCTGTAAGCGGCGTGGAAAACGCAGCCTATTACTTCTCTACCTACAATGGCCCCGATAAGACATCGAGCAGTCAAAGAAAGAAAGTAATGGTACTGGGCGGCGGACCGAACCGCATCGGCCAGGGCATAGAATTCGATTACTGCTGTGTCCACGCTGCTTTTACACTGCGAGATGAAGGTTATGAAACCATAATGGTCAATTGCAATCCGGAAACCGTGTCCACAGACTATGACACATCCGATAAGCTTTACTTCGAGCCTCTGACGGTTGAAGACGTACTGAGTATCTACGAAAAGGAAAAACCGGAAGGAGTTATCGTGCAGTTTGGGGGACAGACGCCGCTAAATATCTCTAAAGAATTATCTGAAGCCGGCGTAAAAATTCTGGGGACCACACCTGAGACAATAGACCTTGCAGAAGACAGAGACCGTTTCCGACATATGATGGAAAAACTTCGAATACCCATGCCCGAGTCCGGAATGGCCAGCAATTTGAAAGATGCGCTTAAAGTAGCCAGGAAAATCGGTTATCCGTTGATGGTCAGGCCGTCGTACGTACTTGGCGGTCGCGGGATGGAAGTTGTTCACGATGAAGATATGCTTAAGGAATACGTCGCGGCAGCGGTTGACGTTACCCCAGACAGACCGATACTTATAGATAAGTTTCTTGAAAACGCCATCGAGACCGAAGCCGATGCCATAGCTGACGGGACGGATGCATTTGTGCCGGCTGTTATGGAGCACATAGAACTTGCCGGCGTTCATTCCGGCGATTCAGCCTGTGTTATACCCCCGGTAACCATACCGCAAAAACACATCGACACCATCAATCAGTACACCAGGACAATTGCCACCGAACTTAACGTGGTAGGCCTGATGAATATTCAATATGCCATAGCCAAAGATGTCCTTTACGTCCTGGAGGCGAATCCCAGGGCATCGAGGACCGTGCCGCTCGTCTCAAAAGTATGTAATGTGTCCATGGCGCGGCTGGCAACCCAGGTAATGCTGGGTAAAAAACTGTCGGAGCTTAATCTCAAGCAACGCCGTATACCGCACTTCGGCATAAAGGAAGCAGTTTTCCCCTTTCCCATGTTCCCTGAGGTTGACCCGATATTGGGCCCGGAAATGCGCTCGACGGGAGAAGTTCTGGGCATCGCCGACTCATTCGGGCTGGCCTTCTTCAAGGCGCAGATGGCAGCACAGCAGGTGCTTCCTATAGAAGGAACTGTATTGATAAGCCTGTTCAGCAAGGAAATGCCCCCATCTCTGGAGGTGGCCAAGCGTTTATCCGAGTTGGGGTTTAACATAAAGGCAACACGCGGTACTCATAGATTTCTGGCCAAACACGGCATCAGCTCGGCACTAATTCTCAAGATGCATGAAGGCCGTCCCAATATAGCCGACGGTATTAAGAACAGAGAGATTCAGCTTGTTATCAATACTCCGAGCGGCAAATTAAGCAAGTACGACGACTCCTATATCAGGAAGACGGCAATTAAGCATAAGGTGACCTATATCACGACGTTGGCGGCCGCACTGGCAGCAGCCAAAGGAATAGCTGCTTATCGAAGTGGCAGGCTGGAAGTAAAGTCCTTACAAAACTATCATGCGGATATTCAATAGGTGGTGACGGTGAAGGAGCCATCCGTTTGAAACAAGTCCCGGCTAGACTGTTATCCAATGAAGAGCTCATGCCTGGATACCACTTGATGCGTCTTGAAGCTCCGTATATTGCTTCAGAAGCTAACCCGGGCCAATTCGTTGCCGTAACCTGTGGCTCCGAACTGGTGCTTCGCCGCCCCTTCAGCATTCACATGGTGGAGAACGACAAAGAATTCTCTATTATTTTTGCTGTCGTAGGGTCCGGTACAAGATGGCTGGCACAGCGCCGGAAAGGTGAGACTCTGGATGTGCTGGGCCCACTGGGTAACGGTTTTTCCATTGATAACTCATCGAAGAAATTATTGCTGGCGGCCGGAGGTATAGGCATTGCCCCTCTGGTTTTTTTAGCGCAAAAAGCCACAGCCAGCGATAAGCTTGTAAAGTTACTCCTGGGCGCTCGCACAAAGGATTGCCTCTACCCTCGCCACCTCCTGCCCGACAAAGTCGAGATTCTGGTTACCAGCGAAGACGGCAGTGAGGGTATAAAAGGAAAATTGACGGACATTTTTCCTGGATACGTAGATTGGGCGGACCAAATTTACGTTTGCGGTCCACTGGCCATGTATCAATCGATAAACGATTATCAAGCAGTAAGGCAGACCCACAAAAAGATTCAGGTCTCTTTGGAAGTAAGGCTTGGGTGCGGCATCGGTGCCTGCCTTGGCTGCAGTATCAAAACGAAAACCGGTATGAAAAAGGTCTGCCTTGATGGTCCGGTTTTTAACCTGGATGAAGTCATGCTGGAAGAGGTGAGAATATGACGATAGTGACTAAAACGATTCACATTAATACCAGGGGAAATTGCGACATGCTGGATATTACAGGTCAGGTAGAGAAAGAAATCCATGCCGCCAATATTGAGAGCGGGTTAGCCACTATTTTCATTACCGGGTCGACCGCAGGCGTAACCACTATTGAGTACGAAGGAGGCGTCCTTAACGACTATAAAGCTATGTGGGAGAGGAACGCACCCTCAAATATAGATTATCAGCACGACCTCAGGTGGGGAGACGGCAATGGATTTTCCCACGTTAGAGCGTCCCTGCAGGGGCCATCCTTGGTTGTGCCTTTTGTTAAAAAGAAAATGATGCTCGGGACATGGCAGCAAATCGTGGTTGTCGACTTCGATAACCGTCCCAGGTCCAGAGAAATCGCACTTCAGATTCTGGGGGAATAGGCTAAAGAGGTTGCCTTATCCAATGTCAGAATGGCATACTAATTAAACTGTGCCTCAAATAGATATCCTTTCTATTCTTCTTATTGCCCTGGCTCTATCCGCTGATTGTTTTGCAGTAGCCCTGGGCAGTGGTTTTAATATAAAGACCACCTCGCTGTCTCCTATTGTACGTATGGCTGTTGCCTTCGGTTTGGCACAGGCTTTAATGACAGGCTTAGGATGGCTGGTAGGACGGACTGTGGTCGATCTGGTATCGGCCTACGATCATTGGGTTGCCTTCATTCTACTGGCAATTATCGGTGGAAGAATGATTTGGGAGTCGTTCCATCCTGAAGATAAGAGAAAAAAGGTGGACATCAGTAAAGGGGTGGTACTGGTCGGCCTGGCAGTGGCTACCAGCATTGACGCTCTGGCAGTAGGACTATCTTTTGCGTTTCTCAAAGTAAATATCGTCTTGGCTTGCCTGGTAATCGGAGTCGTTGCCTTCGGCGTAACTATCGGCGGCTTCTTCTTAGGCAAAAGAGTCCAATCATTTTTAGGCAAGTACGCGGAAGCTATCGGTGGCGTTATTCTCATAGCCATCGGCATTAGAATCCTTCTGAGTCATCTACTCCAGCAGCAATTATGATTTATTGCTAAGCGGTGCATTCACAGGTAAAATGTCAGCGGTTAGTCTCTATGCCCGGTCAGCACATTTACTAATATAATGCGTATCTGTTTTCTTAGTTACAGGAGCTATCGCTATTCCGGCGGTCAGGGAATTTATTTAAGGTACCTGAGCAGGTCGCTGCGCGACCTGGGCCACCAGGTTGATATAGTTTCCGGCCCGCCTTATCCGGAGCTTGACGAAGGTGTGCGGCTCATCAAATTACCGAGTCTAGACTTATACTCCATGTCTTCCGTCCGGCGCCTCTTTATCAATCCCAGAAAATTAAATACTCGTGCCAATCTGGTCGAATGGACGGGTATCATGACCGGCTATTTCTCGGAACCCCTGGCTTTCGGTATGAGAGCTTACGACATGATGCTTAATGGGGCTCTGAATAAATACGATATCATTCATGATAACCAGACTATGTCTTACGGCATCCTGAAGATTCAAGACCTCGGGCTGCCTGTTGTCGAGACTATTCACCACCCGGTTACAATAGATCGCGATTCAGCAATTCAGTCGGCGAAATCAGTAAAAGACAAACTTGGTCTTAGAAGATGGTTCTCCTTTATCAACATGCAGATGAAGGTGGCTCGCCGGCTTCGTCACATAATTACTGTTTCACAGACGGCATGCCGCCACATAGTAGATACCTTTGGCCTGCCCCAGGAAAGAATGCATGTGGTTTACAATGGAATTGATACGAAGGTTTTCAGCCCGTCTCGAACCGTTTCCCGGCGCGATAACCGGTTGTTGGTGGTTATAAGCAGAGACACGCCGGTGAAAGGTCTCCGCTATATGCTTGAAGCTCTTGCCGTTTTGCGCCAGGAACATAACCTGACATTGGTGGTAGTGGCTAAAGGAACAGATAATACACTGACCCAGAGACTGATTGACACTTTAGGTATTAGAGATAACGTCCAGATTATTGACGAAATAGATACTCCGGAACTTGTACACCAGTACCGCATGGCTACAATAGTGGTAGTCCCCTCTGTTTACGAAGGATTTGGTTTACCGGCCGCCGAAGGTATGGCCTGCGAAGCTCCGGTTATTTCCACTACCGCAGGTGCTCTGCCCGAAGTGGTGGGTGATGCCGGTATTCTAGTGGCTCCGGCCAACGTCAAAGCGCTGGTGGATGCCATATCCGCTCTAATAGAATCTCCGCAAAAACGCTACACTCTAGGTCGAAATGGAAGAGACAGGATTTTGCGCGAATTCAATTGGGACAACACTGCTCAAGGCACGCTAGCTGTCTACGCGGAAGCAATCGAGTACCGGAAACGCTCAAATATGTCTAGTCCAGTCAAATAAGAACCTGGTAAATCCTCCTATACCTGTTTTCGCTGATAATAAATTACGACCAATGACCTGACCTAAATCCTATTGATATATCGTGACAACATATGTAAAATGTCTTGGTATTGTGGGTTTTATTAAATTGAGAATCTGACGTTCAGGTGAATTGTGGAATGCGCATTTGTTTGCTTAGTTACAGAGGTTATCGTTATTCGGGCGGACAGGGTATCTATGTCCGCTATCTTAGCCGATTCCTTAGAGAACTCGGTCATGATATAGATGTAATTGCGGGGCCCCCCTACCCAGATCTTGATGACGGCATTAAACTCATAAAATTGCCAAGTCTCGACCTGTATACCCGTTCAGAATTAATGCGTCTTTTTGTAAATCCCGCAAGACTTAATTCCTCAGCAAACATAGTCGAATGGCTCGGCGAATGCAGCGGCTTCTTCACTGAGCCGCTGACCTTCGGTATGCGAGCCTACAAATATTTGCGAAACAACAACCACTTTAAAAAATATGACGTCGTACATGATAATCAGAGCTTGTCCTACAGCATCCCGAAAATTCAGGACATTGGAATCCCCGTGGTGGCTACAATTCATCACCCCATCGCTATCGACCGTGACCTGGCTGTTAAAGCAACCAGGTCTTGGTGGAAAGCCATGGGAATAAAACGCTGGTATTATTTCATTAACATGCAAATAAAAGTTTCTAAAAAACTTTCCCAATTCATCACCGGGTCACACAATTCTTATAAACAGGTACTTGATGTCTTTCACATGCCGGAGAAGAGCCTGCATGTAATTTATGATGGTGTGGACACCTCTGTTTTTCAACGAACATCGAGAAATGGACGATTCAACGACCGGCTGCTGGTAATCAATAGTGGAGATATACCGCTAAAAGGATTGAAGTATCTATTGGAAGCAGTAGCTGCCCTGAAAACGGAGAGGAAGGTACATCTCACCATTGTGGGGAAACAGGTAAAAAACGGCTATACACAAGGACTGGTGGACAGCCTGGGCATAGGCGATTGTGTTGTACATAAAGGACAGGTAGATACTGACGAACTTGTTCGACAGTACTCGGAGGCTACAATGCTCGTGGTGCCCTCCGTTTACGAAGGTTTTGGCCTGCCCGCTGCCGAGGCCATGTGCTGCAAGACACCGGTTATTTCGACAACCGCCGGCGCCTTGCCCGAGATCGTAGGAGATGCAGGTATTCTTGTGCCCCCAGCCAACACAAAAGCTTTGGTGGATTCAATATCTGACCTGCTGGATAATCCCGAAAAGAGACACCAGTTGGGCGAAATGGGATACAAGCGAGTGACCGCTATGTTCGACTGGAGAAATACCGCCCGGCAAACAGCCGATGTCTACAGAGAAGCAATCGAGCAACGTAAGGCAGTGGCACAATGACATCTACTTTGGAGCAATTCGGATGACGTTAGAACTGGATAATTGCCTTTCTCGAGAGTATCTTCAGCCGACTGTTGGGTCCATTGTGACCGTTCAACAGCCTGATGGTGCTATACCGTGGCTCCCGGGCGGAATTATCGACCCGTGGACACACGTTGAAAACGCCATGGCTCTGGATGTAGGTAAGTTTCACCTGGAAGCGGAACATGCCTACAACTGGCTGTCCGAGAACCAGATGCCCGATGGCAGCTGGTTTGCTACATATCAGGATGGAAAACCGCTCGATATTTCGAAGGTTTCGCACGGTATTTCATATATTGCCGTAGGCATATGGCACCACTATCTTTCGACGGGGAATATTCCGTTCGTTCAGAAAATATGGCCATGCGTCCAGGCGGCCATCGACTTCGTTCTGGACATGAGAGGCCCTGCCGGAGAAATTTACTGGGCCAGGGACAGCGCCGGTAAAATCTATCCTACGGCACTGATAAGCAGTTGCAGTTCAAGCTACTTAAGCATAAAGAGCGCTATGTCGATAGCGTCGCTGTTGGAAGAATGCAGGCCTGACTGGAAAGAGGCCAATAAAACGCTGGCAAAAGCCATTCAAGACATGCCCTGTATTCTCACCGCGCCAAAAGGGGATAATCCGACTTTTGCCATGGATTGGTATTATCCGGCAATGTGCTCCGTCATAAATGGCGACGAGGCCAGGCAGCACCTGTCCAGCGGCTGGGACAAATTTGTTATCGAGGGCATGGGCTCCCTGTGCAGCCTCGAGCAGGGCTGGGTCACTGCCGCTGAGACCAGCGAACTGGCCATGGCATTGGCAGTGCATGGCGAGTATGAACATTCAACGAGAGTATTTAACTGGATTCACCAGATGCGCGATGACGACGGCGCCTACTGGTATGGAATGGCCATACCTGATAACGAAATCTGGCCGCAGGAAAAACCCACCTGGACATCGGCAGCGGTGGTTCTGGCAGCGGATATGCTCAGGCCGATGTCACCCACCAATTTACTTCTCGATCACCATAGCCCGGCGCCGCTGTAAAATCCCCAGCGTCTTTATCATCTCCAGCTCTTCAAAAACGCCCGATTTCAGCGCCAGCTTATATACTTCATATGGAGCCTGCCCACCCTGCGCCGGGTCCAAAAAGATGTCATGAAATACAAGCAAACCGCCGGGCAGGACATGCGGATACCAGCACTCGTAATCGGTTAGCACTGTTTGGTAGCTGTGACCGCCGTCGATGAATACCATACCCAGAGGTGTCGCCCAATCCCTGGCAGCCACATGAGATTTAGCGACTATCGGTACCACCACTTCCTCTAATCCGGCCTTATCAATCGTGGCACGAAAATATGGAAAGCTGTTTATTGTTTCTGAGTTTTTGTCCAGCAGTTCGGAATCGAAGTATAGCTGGCCCGGCTGTTGTTCCTCAGAGCCCCGGTGATAATCGATGGAAAACAGCGTTCTACCCCGTATTTTGCAGGCCGTCCCCAAGTATACGGTAGACTTACCACAAAAGCTGCCAATCTCCAGGCAGGGACCGATTAAGCAGCCCTGTAGGGCCAGTTCGTATAGCCTCACCCCCTCGCTCTCATCCAGAAAGCCCTTTATTTCATTAACAAATGCGGGTATGGCTCTTTTATCTTTCTTTTCCATGTGTCCAGAGTATAGCATACCGCTAACTTTAATCCCTATCACCGTCTTTCCGACGGGTTGTAAATGGGCAGAAAGCAACAAAAGCAGTATGGTATGATGCCACGACCAGGCTTAAATCCAAAGCGGAGATATCACATCACATGAAAAAGAAACTGATTAAAGCCACAACTATTATAGTAGCTATTTGTTCAATACCTTTGGCCGGTTGTACCGGCAAAGAGACCGGGACCACTGATGAAAGTACCGTATCCGGATACGTCGACCTCGCTTGAATGGGTCAGGGCGAACGGGGAAATAAGTTAAACGCTAAAAGCTAAAGGTCAAAAGTTCAGGTTATACGTTAAATGTAAGGCACGGGTAACGGGTCAGCAAAAAGTCTCCCTTTGGAAAGGGAGATTTAGAGGGATTCTATCCTTTATTTTCCCAGTACGAGTGACAGAAACTCGGCGCGCGTGGCCGATCGACTCCGGAAAGACCCTCTTGTTGCCGATGTTATAACATTACTTCCCGGTTTCTTAATGCCGCGCATGGTCATACATAAATGCTCGGCTTGAATGACCACCGCCACTCCATCGGGCTGTAAAGCCTCGCAAATCGCATCCGCTATCTGCGAGGTCATCCTCTCCTGTATTTGAAGCCGTTTAGCGAAAATTTCTACCACTCGTGCCAGTTTGCTCACGCCGACCACTCTCCCCTCCTGATTCGGAATATAGCCCACGTGAGCCACGCCGTAGAACGGCAGCAGGTGATGCTCGCACATCGAGTAAAACGGGATATCTCTAAGTATCACCATTTCACGATGTCCCACTTCAAAACCAACGGTCAGTTCGGCTTTGGCATCCATATCCAGGCCGGCAAAAAGCTCCTTATACATATCGGCCACGCGCTTGGGTGTATCCCGCAGGCCCTCCTTTTCCGGTTCCTCGCCAATGGCTTTGATAATGGAACGTACCGCTTTTTGAATTTCTGCTTCGTCTACCACTGAAGTCTCCTCTCTGGACGACCTCGCCTATCGCCTTCCGTAAGTTTCGCGGTCAAGTAATCTCTCTGACTCTTTCTTTGTAGTTATGTAAAGTTCTGCGCCCAGATAAAGAGCCGGATTCAGCTGGCTCAGGTCCAGCGTGCCTTTGGCCGTAAATAAATCATCGCTGAAGTGCACGGCGACTATTTCACCCACCATCCAAGCATGATCGCCGTAAACTTTAGAATCCACAAGTTTACACTCATAAGCGGCGTAGGCATCTTTAAGTACGGGGGCACTTGTTTTAAACGGTTTCTCTTCAATCATATTGAACCGGCTGAACTTATCAATCTGGCTGCCTCCACTGCCTCCTACCGAAGCAATAAGGTCGGCGGACTCGTACGGTACAAAGTTAATACCAAACTCCCCGGATTGCACAATTAGGTTGTATGTAAATCTCTTAGGCGCCACTGACACGCCGTATAGTGGAGGTTTGAAGGATATTGGACTGTGCCAGGCAGCCGCCATGGCATTCTTCTTGCCGCCGGCGTTTACCGTAAGTATAGCTACTACCCTGGGATAATGCTGATAGAATTCACCAACTTCGCCTTTAACTAATTTCGCCACTGGTCTCCCCCTATTTTGCGGCAACTGGAATTAATGCCAGCCCAGTGCTCTCCCAACCGCTTTTATATCAGCTGGCAATTCCGGGAATGGCTCGGCAAACTTGGCCGGCAAACTGGGGTCTTTCAGACCGCTGCCGGTGATAATACATACCACCTTTTTCCCGGAAAGGTTAAGTCCCTTAGAAGTCATTTTGATAAGACCGGCTACCGATGCTGCCGACGCCGGTTCGCCGAAGACGCCTTCTTTTCTGGCCAGCAGCTTGTAAGCAGCCACAATCTCATCGTCGGTTACGGAATCGATTATTCCTCCCGATTCATCCCGGGCCGCTACTGCGCTCTGCCAGCTGGCAGGATTGCCGATACGAATGGCTGTGGCCAGAGTTTTCGGCTTGTCGACTACCTTTCCTCTGACAATTGGCGCGGCTCCGGCAGCCTGAAAGCCCATCATTTTCGGAGTCTGCCCGGCTTTGCCGGAACTGTTATATTCCAGGAAACCTTTCCAGTAGGCAGTGATATTGCCGGCGTTGCCCACCGGAATAAAAAAGTAGTCCGGAGCGTTGCCCAGAGCATCTACAATCTCAAAAGCGGCCGTCTTTTGGCCCTGAATCCGGTTTGGATTGACCGAATTGACCAGAGTCACCGGATGTTTTTCAGCCAGGCTGCGTACTATCTGCAGCGCCTGGTCGAAGTTTCCCTGAATGGCAATAATCCTGGCGCCGTAGGCTATGGCCTGTGCCATCTTACCCAGCGCTATCTTGCCCTTCGGGACCATTACGACTACATCCAGGCCGAATCTGGCACCATAAGCGGCCGCTGAAGCGCTGGTATTTCCCGTAGAAGCGCAGATAACGCTGCGACTGCCCTCTTCGACGGCTTTGGCTATGGCCACGACCATACCCCGGTCCTTGAACGAACCGGTTGGATTACAGCCTTCCAGCTTAAAATATAGCTCCCCGCAGCCGAGTTCCTTTTCTAAGAAAAGCGACCTCAACAGCGGGGTACTGCCCTCGCCCAGAGTTATCATGGGCGTGGCTGCTGTAACCGGCAGAAAATCGCGGTATCGGAATAAAACGCCGCGTTCCATATTATTCGGCCTCAACCCTGACGAAATTGCTGATCTCTTTGACCACGCCCAGCTTCTGCGTCTCTTTGAGCGCCTTCTGTACTGCCTGTTCCTCGGCCGGATGGGTCATTATTACGATTTCCGCCAGCCGAGTTGAGGTGTCCGTCTCCTTCTGAATCACTGACGATATGCTGATGGCATGGTCGCCTAATATCTTAGATATCTGTGCCAGCACACCCGGCTGGTCATTAACGCTCATCCTCATATAGTAGCGGGTCTTTATACCATCCATAGGAATAACCTTGCGGTGGGTGGCAAAAGGCAGCCGCGGAACGGTAGGCTTACCGCTGTTTATATCCTGAGCGATTTTGATTATGTCCGAGACCACGGCGCTGGAAGTTGCTCTTGCCCCGGCGCCCTGTCCGTAAAAAATAACCGGACCCACCAGGTCGCCCTCTACCAGTATGGCATTGAAAACACCGTCTACTTTAGCCAGAAGCGAGTCCTCCGATATAAATACCGGGTGTACGCGGGCTTCTATGGAATCATCGGTCCGCTTGGCGATTGCCAGTAGCTTTATAGCATAGCCCAGCTCGCGGGCATAACGGAAATCACGTGCTTTCAACCGTGAGATACCCTCATGAAACACGTTTTCCGGCTTTACCTCGGTACCGAAAGCTATAGTAGTTAGTATAGCCAGCTTATAAGCTGCGTCGATGCCCTCCACGTCATTGGTGGGGTCGGCTTCGGCATAGCCCAATTTCTGTGCGTTCTTCAAAGCTACCGAGAAGTCCAGCCCTTCTTTGGCCATCCTGGTTAGAATATAGTTAGTGGTGCCGTTAACGATGGCGTAGATGGCTGAGACGTCGTTGGCTATCAAGTCTTCCTGAAACGGGGTGATCAGTGGAATGCCTCCGCCCACACTGGCCTCATATCGTATAACGACATGATTATCGCGGGCTGCGGTCAGCAGTTCCGCCCAGTGCTTCGACATTACCTCTTTATTAGCGGTGACCACATGCTTGCCGCGGGTCAGCGCCTCTTTCATGAACTCGAAAGCGGGATGTTCACCGCCCATCAGCTCTACAACTATGTCTATGCCAGGTTCCTGCACCAGGTCTTCAACTCTGGTGGTGAAAATAGCGCGGTCGAGCCCCGAAGCTCCGTGCTTCGATACGTCTTTTTCCAGGACCTTCTTGAGCACCAGCGCGCTGCCCGCTTCCCTGGCCAGAGTATCCGGTTTTTCGAGAAGCACCTTGACCACACCGGTCCCGATTACCCCGATGCCCATAAGCCCTATATTGATGCTTTTTCTGCCTGCCATTTCAATTTATCCCCTGCTTTTAACGACCAGGTCTATAGCCCAGCTTTTTTGCTGATCGGTCATTACCGTATTCACAACATCAGTGTTCATTTTCTCCATAAGCCAGTTTTGAAAAAGCCCGCTGATTAATGTCTGCCGGGTATTGTTATCCAGCGTTTTATTATCATCCCTGTCTATCACCTTGACCACCCAATAACCACCGATAGTTTTTACGCTGCTATCGGCAGCCGGTTCACTTACGTCTCCGACTCCGAGTGGCATAGCCAGCCCAAGGACAGTTCTGTTGGAGATCGTAGCTTCTCCAGTCCAACCTAATTCCCCGGCAAGACTGGCGCTATCATAATCTTGCGAATAGCTCTTAACCAGTCCGGCAAAATCCTCTCCGGCGAGTATCTTTTCTCTAATAACATCGGCATCATGCCGGCTGCCGGTTAGAATACCCCGCACGTAGTTGCCCTTTGTTGGGTCGGTTTCGGTCACCTGCACTACCCAGTAACCGACAGACTTGCTGACCGTGCCATCGAACGTGGGCTGACTGACTTCTCCGGCCTGCAATGTAAAGGGGATATCCTTTAACGCTGAGTTACCCAGACTACCCAGCAGTAGATAGGCGAAGTCCTTGGGCAGCCAGCCGAGATTCCCTCCCGCAGCTTTAGTCAGTGGCTCCAGGTCGTATTCGTCAACAAGAGCCGTAAAATTATCTCCCGCAGCCGCTTTAGCTCTGGCTTTATCGGCTATGTCCTGGCTTTCTACGAATAACGCCTGGGCGTTAACCTGTTCTACGCTGGCAGGTATTTGCTTGTCGAAATGGTTTTGGATCAGCTTACTCGCCACTATTTGCGCCTCAATGGCGTCACGGTTTGGCTGATTATCGGTCCATCCATTGGACTCAAGCGCTGTGTCTATCTCGTCTTTAGTGGCGCTGATACCCAGCTCCGGTGCATACTTAACCAGTGCCTGGTTAGACCGAATAAAATTTATAGTCTGGTCTGCCGCACTGGAAACCTGGCTACTATCCGTACCGGTGGTGGTCATCTTGGCGTATGCACTTAGAGATTTCACATAATAATCCATATTATAGGTGACGCCGTTTATGGTAACCGCAGTCTGGTGATAGGGTTTAATTTGCTCAGTCCAGAATGCCCATCCCAAAAAACCAATCAGCGCCGCCAGAAATACAGCGCCCGCTATATAAATGATATGCTGAATTCGCTCCTGGCGCCTGTGCCTGGATAACTGCCTTCTGGTAGGCACATGCTTGACTTCGATACTATCGCGTTTTTTAGCCAACTTAGCTTCTCCTAATTAAAATCCCTTTCTAACAAATTTCCCCCTTTCAGAAGGGGGATCGAAGGGGAAATCTCCCGTATATCCTAGCCAATTTGCCAGATTGTTTCAAATATCGACTTATGATACCATAATGACTGAGCCAAAGCCACGCGGGGTGTAGCGCAGCCTGGTAGCGCACCTGAATGGGGTTCAGGTGGTCGTCGGTTCAAATCCGACCACCCCGACCATTTATTCCCGGTGACATGTCCTGTAACACTTCTCCGTAATTTTCGTATATTATGTTAGTCAACCGGATAAAGGGAGGTAGGTAGATATGAAATACAGTGCCCCGGTATCGATAATTCTGGTTGCCGTCCTTCTTATAGGCGGCATGTCCTGCGTGGTGCCTCCGACACCGCCCTCTCCACCGCAGGGACAGGAATTGCAATCTGACAAACAAAGAATCACTTCGCCTGTAGCCAGCCAGGTCGACCTGGCAACCCTGGTAGACGGCAACAACGACTTCGCCTTCGAGGCTTATCAGACAATTAAGGGCGACGGCAACGTGTTCTTTTCACCCTACAGCATTTCCATCGCGCTGGCTATGACCTATGCCGGCGCCAGAAACAGCACCGAACAGCAGATGGCTGATACACTTCACTTCACCCTGCCGCAGGACCGGCTGCATCCCGTATTCAATAGCCTCGATTTGGAACTAGCCCAGCGCGGCCAGGGCGCTAAAGGTAAGGACGATAAAGGATTCAGGCTGAACATCGTTAACGCGCTCTGGGCTGAGAAAGACTTCACCTTTTTACAGACCTTCCTGGATACGCTGGCACAGAACTACGGCGCCGGCATCCGGCTGCTTGATTTTAAGAACGCCCCCGAGCCTGCACGCCTGACCATAAACGACTGGGTCAGCGAACAGACGGAAGGCAAGATCAAGGACTTGATTCCACAGGGCGCTATCAATGCTCTGACCCGGCTTGTTCTGACCAACGCCATCTATTTCAATGCTGCCTGGCAGAACGCCTTCTCCAAGAACAACACCAGCGACGGCACCTTCCATTTACGGAATTCCGGCGAGGTTACGGTACCCATGATGCACCAGACCGACCGTTTCACTTACACCGAGGGCACGGACTATCAGGCGGTAGAGCTGCCCTATGACGGCCGCGAGCTGTCTATGGTGGTCCTGCTGCCTAAAGAGGGCCAGTTCAACGCCTTCGAAAGTTCGCTTGACGCCGGCAAAGTCGATGCCATTGTTCAAGGCCTGGAAGGCAAAGAAGTCCAGCTGACGATGCCCAGGTGGGAGTTCACTTCCAGCTTCGGTTTAAATGCAGCTCTGGGCGATTTAGGTATGCCGGTAGCTTTTGTGCCGCCCGTTTCCAGTGGTTGCACTCCACAGCAAGCCAATTTCTCCGGCATGGACGGCACCTGCGACCTGTACATATCCGACGTAATCCATAAGGCGTTTATCTCAGTCGATGAGACGGGTACCGAGGCAGCCGCCGCCACCGCAGTCATTGTGGGAGTTACCAGTATGCCGATGCCCGAGGAAACCGTCGTCATGACCATCGACCGGCCGTTCATATTCCTGATACGTGATATCCAGACCGGCACCATCCTGTTCCTCGGCCGCGTCATGGACCCGGAAAATAAGTAAAAAATCAAATATCAAAAGGCAAAAGTACAGATAAAAGTTTAAAATGGAAAATATTTCAAACTAATTTGCAGTGCAATTGTCAACTTTTAACGTTTAACCTGAACCTTTGACTTTTAGCTTTTAACGTTTAACTTATTTCTCCGTTCGCCCTGAGCTTGTAGACAGGGGCTTTACCCCCCACTGAGATTCTTCGCGGAGTTTATCCTGAGGAGATTTATTGACGAAGGGCTCAGAATGACACGTCACTGCCTCGTCATTGCGAGTCCTTCCTGCATAGGAAGGACGTGGCAATCTCATCATTCTCAGCCAACGGATCGAATTGCTGAAAACCGTTTCCGCTATGGTTCGACAAGCTCACCACGAGCGGATTCTAAGTTGGGTTTTTGGTTTAAGTACTTATCTGCCCGAACTTGTAAGCTTCAATTACCAGGTCCACGATATACCAGATTCCTAAACCGCCACAGGTGATCAGCTTGACCACACCCAGTGCCACCTCACCCTTGTAAAACCTGTCCAAACCCAAATAGCCTGCCACAAAGGATATGATCAGTATCGTTAGCTGCCGTTTATATTCATTCTTCGCTGCCATAATAGCCTCCTCTGGTTTTATCAGCTGGTCATACAAGCAGTTTAGTCTATATAAACGCCATTGTAAAATTCAGCAAAAATATTTTTGGCTTCTGATTTTTGTATTTTGGTCTTTTGTTTCTTTCCCCATTATAAAAAAGGGGTATGAAGGGGGTTTGCTTAAACTGAATACCCGAAGGCCGAGGGTTACTTGTCGTGGAAATGGGCCTTCCAATGAGATCCATCGCAGAAAGGCATTTTCTTTGAAGCGCCGCAGCGGCACAGAGCAAAGGGTGCATCGACTTTGACGTTGTCGCCGTTTTCGTTTATCAGGCGACACTTGCCCGTAATCTTGTAAGGGCCGTCCTTCATTATTTTGATGATTGTTTCCGGCTTAGATCTTTTGCCCGGTATTTCGTAACTTAGCGCTCCGGTCGGGCAGGTGTCTATGACGCGCTTGATAGTTTCCGGGTCGGCTGCGTTAATATTCACCCACGGTCTCTTTTCAGGATTAAAAACCTGCGGCAATTGCCCGTCACACCTGCCAGCCCTTATGCACTTGTCGCTGTCCCAGTTAACTATCAGTTTATTATTAGAATATTGAACCTTCATCGTTCGAGATATATTCTAGCACAATAATTTTAAACACGTCTCTGTCCTTCTCCCGCAGAGCCCAGTCGTAGAACCCCTTTTTAGCTTTTGGGCTTTGGTTTTTGGTTTTCGTCTGGGGATTTTACCCAATAGACTAGACCGACTTCTCCAGCCGCTGTATCACCGGCAGGGCGTCTTCTATGTTTATGGCATAGCCCATGCCCTCCACCCCACCGATGGCCAGTTTCAGGCTGGTTATGCCCACTACCTCACCCGACAGGTTGACCAGCGGGCCGCCGCTGTTGCCGGGATTTATGGCGGCATTGGTCTCGATTAAACCGGAATAGGTTTCGCTCAGTGATATCTCTATGCTCACGCCCAGGCGGCTGACGATTCCATCCTTCACACTTATACCCATTCCCAGTGCATTCCCTACCGCCACCACCCAGTCGCCTACTCTCAGCTTCGAGGTATCGCCAACTTTGAGAGCCGGCAGCGTTCCGGCATTTATCTTCAATATGGCTATATCGGAAGCCGGGTCGGTTTTTATGCTGACAGGAGTATAGGTCTTTCCGTTTTCCAGCTCGACCGTAATAGTCTGTGCGCCTTCGATTACATGGTTGTTAGTCACGATAATGCCGCTGCTATCGATGATCCAGCCGGAGCCGGCTCCCTGTACGGTACGTTGAATATATCTCCTGCCGACCACGGTCTCGGTGTCGATCGATACCACCGAATGCTTGACCGTATCGGTCAAATCGGCAAAGCTGGGCAGCACAATCATCGGTGTGGCCACCGCCGCCGGCGTGCTGACGGTTGACGGTGGGTCTATTTTGGACTGCGGTGCGGATGGCGGTACCAGGCAACCGCCCATTAACATTACTACGACAAAAGAAAAACTTAATAACAGGTATTTATAACGTTTCATTCATACTCCTTATTCAGAGCGGACCTCTATTCAATTCCAGCCATAAATTTTGGGTAGGGAATGGTACAACCTGTGCCGCAAGGTGTCAAAATGCCGAAATTTCTAATTTTTGGCTTTTGGTCTTTGGTTTATGGTCTTCGTTGTCATCCTCGAGCGAAGCGAAGGATCTCGAAAATTGAATCACGTTTTGTTTTTTACATCTCTTTCCCGTTGACATCTCTCTATAACTGCCTTAATATTTAACCCAGCCATGAAGAAGCCCCCCATCCCCATAACCAGGACCAACATCAACCGTGTCTTCAAATTCACTGACGAAGTCGTAGAAAACTACCCCGACCGCTTGGCCGGCACCGAAGCCTGCCGTCAGGCCGCCGACCGCATCAAGCAGGAGTTCACCAAATACTGCGACCGTAGCTCGGTGCAGATAGAGGATTTCGAGGTCCACCCCAGGAGCTTCTTAAAATACATTCCCGCCCTGGTCGTCATGTACTTCATCGGCGCCGTTCTCCTCTATTTCGGAAAACCGCTGCCGGCGTTCGTCATCCTCGGTCTGGCCATCTTCATGTTTTACGCCCAGTTCGCCCGCTACTGGGAAATAATCGACCCCTATTTCCCCAAAGCCACCGGCTACAACATCATCGGCTCCATCGAGCCGGAAGGCGAGGTAAAGCAGCAAATCGTCGTCAGCGGCCACCACGATGCCGCCTACGTTTTCCAGTTGCTGACGTATATACCCAAATACTATGCCATGCTCATCAATGCCGGCATACTCGTTTTAATCATCGCTTTCCTGGTATCTCTGGCTGCCCTTGTCCTGGCGTTAGTCCATGTAATATTTCCAACCTGGATAGCCATCGTCTTAATGGCCCTGGGTATTTTCCAGATTCCCCTGGCATTCTTCACCACGCGGGAGGTATCGCCGGCCGCCGGTGATAACATGGTCGCCGTGGCCGTTGCCGCCGAGACCGCCGGCATTTTCCGCAAGTCCAAAAAACCTTTGCGCCATACCCGCCTTATCTTCGCCTCCTTCGATGCCGAAGAAGCCGGCCTCCGCGGTGCCCGTGACTACTGCCGCAAGCACGGTCGGGAGCTTCTGGATACCAAGACCTACGTTTTTAATATCGACACGCTGTACAAGCTTGAAGACCTCCACTTTCTCACCAGGGACCTGAACGGCTCGGTCAAGCTGTCTCTTCCCATGGCGCAGGACTGCGTCGATATTGCCGCCGGGCTGGGCTATAAAGCCGGGACCGCCGTCATGCCCTTCGGCGCTGGCGCCACCGACGCCGCCGAGTTCGGCAAGCTGGGCGTGGAAGCCACGAACATGGCCGGCATCTCATTCGATATCAAGAAATTCAACGCGGACATGGTCTACCACACGCCGGACGATTTCTCCGCCTACATCGAGCCTGCCCTCGTCGAAGCCTCCCTCAAAATCATCACCTCCTACATCCTCCAAAAAGACAACCAGGTCTGATCTCTTCCCCCCTTAGAATAAGTGCCTCCCAAAATCCCCCTTAGAAAAAGGGGGGGCTTTGTACCAAAAGGGGGATTAAGGGGGATTTAAATCTATCCTCTCTCCCCTGGATGGAGAGAGTTAGAGTGAGGGTGATTTTCCCGCTCATCCTGAGATTGTCGAAAGGTGAACTGGGTACCTTGGAGCATCCGCTCCAAGGTCGTGTCATCCTCAATAAACCATCTCCCCGTTCGCCCTGAGCTAGTCGAAGGGTGAATGTTAATCCGCCATGGTTCGACAAGCTCACCACGAGCGGAATATAGCATAATTTTTACATTTGTATCTGTCATTTTGATTTTTGGTTTTTTATTTTTGGTTTGCGTTGTCATCCTAAGCCCTTCGTCAGTCCTTCCGTGGAAGGATCTCCTTAGGATAAACTCCGCGAAGTATCCGTACGTGTCATCCTCGAGCGAAGCGAAGGATCTCGACAATTAAATCACGCTTTTGTCTTTTCACCTCAATCTTGTTAACATTCTTGGTCATGCCCAAATCCAAGGTAGCCCTGGTAAAATGCACCACCTACGATAAAAACGAAGTCCTCCACGCCGTCCGCACCGGCCTGGACCTCCTTGGCGGCGCCTCCCGCTTCATCAAACCCGGCGACAAAATCGTCCTCAAGCCCAACGTCCTCATCGGCACCAGCCCAGATAACGGCGTCACCACCCATACCGCCATATTCAGGGCCGCCGCCGGCCTCTTCAAAGAAGCCGGCGCCGTCGTCTCTTACGGCGATTCCCCCGCCTTCGGCAAATGCGAGGGCAACCTCAGAAGGGCCGGCTTAAAGAAAGTTGGTGATGAGCTGGGGCTAAAACTGGCCGATTTCGATTCCGGCAAGGAGGTCAGCCACAAAGATGCCCTGCTGGTCAAGAAGTTCGTCATTGCCAATGGCGTGCTACAGGCTGACGGCCTGGTCAGCCTGCCCCGGCTAAAAACGCACGGCTTTATGCTTTTTACCGGAGCGGTTAAAAACCAGTTCGGCTGCATCCCCGGCCTGCTCAAGAGCCAGTACCACGTTAAACTGCCTGACCCCTACGATTTCGCCGCCATGCTGGTTGACTTGAATGCGCTTATAAAGCCTCGCCTTTACATTCTGGATGGTATTACCGCCATGGAGGGCAACGGCCCCAGGAGCGGCCAGCCGAAGCAGCTAAATGTCCTGCTGTTCTCCAGCGACCCCATCGCCCTGGATGCCACCGCCTGCCGTATTATCAACCTCGATCCCCACATAGTGCCCACCAGCCGGCCCGGTGAAAAAGCCGGACTGGGAACCTATCATGCTGAGAACATCGAGCTGTTAGGCGGAGACATTGATACCTTCTTCGACCCGAGCTTTGAGATAAAGCGGACGTCTCCTGCCCACAGTACCGGCGGCCGGTTCAGCACCTTCATCAAGAATCGTATAACCCAGCGGCCGGTTATCGATAAAACCAGGTGCGACCTCTGCGGTGTCTGCGTTAAGATGTGTCCCGTCAGCCCCAAGGCCGTTGACTGGTACAACGGTGATAAGTCTCAGCCTCCCCGGCACAACTACGACCGCTGCATCCGCTGCTACTGCTGCCAGGAAACCTGCCCCGACGGAGCCATCCACATCGAAACTCCCCTGCTAGGAAGATTGTTCGCCAAGATTTGAACTATGGTAAGAATTCCCATGATTTGAGATTGTCTATATCATAATCGTAGACCGCTTTATTATTGTATCGCCAACTGCCTGAATGTGGTATAACTATGCCACCGAGTAGGTTCTTCCCTTTAGCATTCTGCTCTTTTATATATTGGTATAGACCTTCTGTCTTTCATTTTGCAGTCTCAGCTGTAATTTTCAATTTAGTATCAAATAGACCAAGCTTACCGTTTTTGTACTTCACAATTGCTTTCTCGTGGGAATAATTTAGCACAGACAGGGCATGGTAGTTGTCACCCTCAATAAGTATATGGGTAATATCATCATCGCCAGAATGGATTTCATTATCCTTAATCTCTTTGAGAACTGGCAGCTCATTCTGGTAATCAAGGACTATTTTTTCCGGTTCTCTCTCTGTATCCCAGACGAGACCGTATTTCTTTCGCTTTTCTAAAGCGTTAATTCTTTTAATTAAGTCTTCTTTTGGCCAACTTGAATAGTCAGTCTTAGGCATCGCTTATTGCCTCAAGTTCTATAATGAGTCCTTAGCTACGGCTAATTATACCTCCCTCTCGTTTCGTCAACAATATGTAACATTTTGAATGCTCTATTGCGTTCCGAATAAACAATTATATAAACAAATTATGGCTATTGGCGCCCTTCTATGCTATCTTATTTCTTAGGGAGACCTTAATTGTCACAGGAGGTGAGACATGGCAAAATCGTTCTGGAAGGGTGTTATCAGCTTCGGACTGGTGGCCATACCGGTCAAGATGTACGTGGCCACCGAAACCAGGCCGGTGAGCTTTCATCTGCTGCATAAGAAGTGCCTGACACGGCCGAAACAGGTGCTTCACTGCCATGTAGACAACGAGTACTTCAGTATAAAAGATACGGTGCGCGGCTACGAGGTGTCTAAAGACCAGTACGTCGTCCTCGACGAGAGTGATTTCGAGAAGGTACCTATTAAATCCTCTCACGCTATCGATATTCAGTGTTTTATTGACGCTAAAGAAATCGACCCGGTCTACTACTACGGCGGCCATTATATCGAGCCGGAGGAGCTGGGGGTGAAGCCGTTTCAACTGCTGCGAGAGGCACTGGAGAAGACAGGCAAGGTGGGCATCGCCAAGGTGGCCTTCCAGCACCGGGAGCACCTGTGCTGTCTGAGGCCGCTGGAGGATATACTGGCGCTGCAGACTATACATTTCCAGAGCGAGATATTGCCACATGATGAGATTGAAGTTCCGGAGGCGAAGACAACGGCGGCGGAGATGGATATGGCGGTGTCATTGATTAAGGCGATGGTGAAGTCCTTTAAGCCGGAGGATTATCATGATGAGTACCAGGAGGCTTTGAAGAAGGTGGTGGAAGCAAAGATTAAGGGGCAGAAGTTCGTGGCGCCTTCGGTGGCCAAGGTGGAGATGATGGATTTGATGGCGGCATTGAGAGCAAGTGTGGAAGCGACTAAAGTCAAATAAAAAACCAAAACCCAAAACCCAAAAATACAAAAGCCAAAAATTCAGATAATAAAGTAAAAATTAGACGAGGTCAGGATTGGCGGAACCACAACGATGTACGGCACCTATTTTTTACTTTTGGTTTGTATCTTTTCATTTTGGTCTTTAATCTTTGATTTTCGTTGCTTCTAGCAACGACTGCATCTGGGTGACGTTGCGGATGGGAAAGTCAAGGTGCTTGTTTTTGAAGATGACGTGGATCTCGGCGGTAACGGCCAGGTGACGGATGCGCGGCACCCACTCCATCAGCTCCTCTTCGGTGTAAAGATAGTTGAACCTTTCATCGGCGGGTATCCCCTTCTTTTCCCAGGTATCGGCGTTCCGGCCGTGAAACCGGATAATCGCCAGGTCAGAAGTGGCCTCCGCTACCGGCGGCACGCTCGACCTGAAGCCCTGCGGCTCGTCGACGCAGACCAGCGCGATTTTCCGCTGTCTCAGAAACTCCAGCGTCGCGTCTTTATGCTGAGCCAGCCATGAGCCCGTGCGGAACTCCACGGCCACATGACAGTGCTTTATCCGCCGGCAGCAGTCCTCTATATACTGGTAGTTGTCCGGCTCGGGATGAAACCACGACGGGAACTGGAAGAGCACGGCGCCCAACTTGCTGGCGTCATGAAAGCGGTTGACTATCAGGTCGAATACCGCCCACAGCTCGTCAATTGCCTCCGCAGGCAGATGGTGCGCGTAAATATTGCTCTTCGCCTGAATCCGGTCGTTATACCTGTCGCGAATGGATTTGGGCAGCGATTCGGGCGATGTGGGATGCCCGGTGAGCAGGCTGAAAGCCCTGACATTGAAAACGAAGCCAGCGGCGGCGTTTTCCAGCCACAGTTCTACGTTGTGCGCGGTGGGGAAAAAGTGAAAGCTGGAATCTATCTCGGCCACCGAGAACCTCGAAGAGTAATACTTGAGCCTGTCCGCGGCCGACTTTACTTCCGGCGGGTAGAAGCTCTTCTCCAGCTCGGGCGTCGACCAGGTGGAAATGCCAAACCGAATTCGTCCCATTACTCGGCACCGTAGACAGTAGTAAATATCTATTATAACATGTAGATATGAGCCCCAAACTGAAGGAATACGGCGAGAAGCGCGATTTTAAGCTGACACCCGAGCCGGAGGCAAAGATCCCAGAAAGGCAGGGGCCGCTGATATTCGTCGTCCAGAAACACCGCGCCCGGGTGCTGCACTACGATTTGAGGCTGGAAGTCGACGGTGTGCTGAAGTCATGGTCGGTGCCCAAGGGACCGTCGCTCGACCCGCTGACGAAGCGGCTGGCGGTGATGGTGGAAGACCACCCAATCGACTACGCCGGCTTCGAGGGCACGATTCCCAAGGGAGAGTACGGTGCCGGCGAGGTCATCGTCTGGGACAACGGCACCTACTCACCGGATGAAGGCGGCAAGCTGCTGTTTAACGACCGTTCGGCCGCCGAAGAGGAGATGAGGCAGGGGCTGGCCAAAGGCAAGCTGTCGTTTAGGCTCCGGGGTCACAAACTGAAAGGTTCTTGGACGCTGGTGAAGACCCGCCAGGCAGCAAACAGCTGGCTGCTGATGAAGCACAGGGACGAGTTCGCCCGAGCGGATAAGGATATACTGGAAGAGGACCGCTCGGTGCTGTCGGGCCGGACCACGGAAGAGGTCAAGGCTTCGGAGGCGGCCGAGGCGCCCCCGCCAGCCTTAAACCCGGGAGATATGGAGGGCGCCAAAAAGGCGCGTTTTCCATCCGCTATCAAGCCGATGCTGGCGCGGCTGGCCGCTGGGCCGTTCTCCAGATCGGGCTGGATATTCGAGCCCAAGCTCGACGGTTACAGAACGCTGGCTTACATCCGTAACGGACAGGTGCGACTATTGTCACGGCGCGGCATAGACGTGACCGAACATTACACGGCGCTGGTGCCCGAGCTTGAGCGTCAGCCGGTTTCGGAAATGGTACTGGATGGAGAAATCATCGCCCTGGACGAAAAGGGCAAGCAGTGCTTTCAGTGCCTGCAGAACTACCTGCGGTCGGTGCAGCGGATAAAGACGGCGGGCGGCGAAGCGGCGGCGCTGATTTACTACGTCTTCGATATACTTTACCTGGACGGCTACGACCTGCGCGGCGTCGACCTGCGCCATAGAAAAGAGCTGCTGGGCAATATATTCAGGCCGTCACAAGAGGTAAGGCTGGTCGACCACTTCGAAACCGAAGGCGAGCGCGTTTACCAGGCGGCGGTGGAGAACGGGCTGGAAGGAGTCATGGCGAAGCAGAGCGACAGCCGTTATGAATCGGGCGAGAGGTCTGGCAGCTGGCTGAAGATGAAGTCGGCGCTGTCCGACGAGTTCGTCATCGGCGGCTACACCACGGGTCAGGGCAGTCGGGCGCATTCCTTCGGCGCGCTACTGCTCGGCTACTATGATGACAAAGGCAAACTGAAGTTCGCCGGGCACGTGGGCACCGGTCTCGACGAGCGGTCGCTTGGCGACCTGAAGAAGAAGCTGGACGAGCTACGGATTGACCGCTGCCCGTTTACCGAGGTACCGGAGACAAATACGCCTGCCGTTTGGGTGCGTCCGAAGCTGGTGGCCGAGGTCAAGTTCTCGGAATGGACGCAGGATGGGAGGTTGAGGATTCCGGTGTTCATGAGGCTGCGCGAAGATAAGGCGCCATCCGAGGTTCACAGGAGCCAGACTGTTACCGCTGCTTCTGCCCCGGACATGACACATAACTCACCGAACCTGGTAGAGCAGCTGGAAAAGTCCGGCGATAGCGTATCGGTGCAAATTGAGGGAAACCATATTAGCTTGACGCATATGGACAAAATCCTATGGCCTGAGAGTAAAGGCCACGCGGCGTTGACTAAGCGGCATTTTCTGGCATATCTAGCCGCTGTCTCATCGTATTTACTGCCGCATTTGAAGGACCGGCCGCTGACTTTGAGCCGCTACCCCGACGGCATCGGGGGCGAGCACTTCTGGCAGAAGCACTGGAACAGTCCCCTGCCTGACTTCGTGCAGCGAGTCAATATCACACAGGAGGGAGACAGCGTCCAGGAATACCTGTTGTGCGATAATCTTGCGACTCTCATCTGGTTGGGCCAACAGGCGGACATCGAGTTTCACGCCTGGTTTTCACGGACGAATCCTACGCCTGACATGCGGGCTAAGAAGGACGTCGATTATATATTGGACTACCCCGACTTTCTCATCTTCGACCTGGATCCGTATATATATTCCGGCAAGGAAAAAGCCGGCGACGAACCGGAGCTGAACCGGAAGGCGTTCGATAAGGTGTGCCAGGTGGCGCTGTGGATCAAGGAAGTGCTTGATAAACTTTCGTTAGTATCTTATGTCAAGTCATCGGGCAAGACGGGGCTGCACATCTACGTCCCGATTGTGCGCAATTTGGACTACAAGGCAGTGAGGTCGTCCGCTGAAACCATCGGCCACTTCGTGCTGCGGAACCATCCTGAAGACGTCACCATGGAATGGTCGGTGGAAAAGCGCACCGGCAAGGTCTTTATCGACTTCAACCAGAACGTACGCGGCAAGACGCTGGCGGCGGCGTATTCGCCACGGCCGGCACCGGGAGGCCCGGCGTCCACGCCGCTGCACTGGCACGAACTGGGCAAGGTCTACCCTACCGATTTCACCATACTGACGCTGCCGGAGCGGCTTAAAAAGTCGGGCGATTTATGGGAGGACATACTGAAAGACAAGCGTGATGTCAGGAAAGCACTCAACCCTCCGGTCAGAAAATAGGCTCGACTTTTTGGCACCATAAACCTTTCCCGTTTTATTACGTTTTATATATTAGGAGCGAGTCATCGCCCCCTTAACCAAACTGAGAGACCAGCGTCGTGACCAGCGCTGGTTTCTCCCTTTTTAATTGGTTTAAATCCCCCTTAATCCCCCAATGAAAACCAAAGACCAAAAGCCAAAAGCAAAAAAAGTTAAATGTTAAAGGCTAAAAGTCAAAGGTTCAGGTAAAACGTAAAAAGTTAGGTTATAAAGACATAGTTAAACATTTTATATTTGACGTTTAATTTTTAACTTCGGTTGAAATCCCCCTTAGTCCCCCTTTTTCTAAGGGGGAGAGTAGAGATCATGTTGAGTGAAAAGTCTCCCTTTCGTAAAGGGAGATTTAGAGGGATTTTTGAGACTAAATCGTCACTTATCCGCATTATTGCTAAGTTTAAAACAGGTCTATATATCCTGAACGTTATGACCAACAGAATTTAGTAACTATGTAATAAAATTTTTATAAAATCGCTCGAAATTTTATATTTTTGTAATCATCTGCATGCTAATATGTATTAAATTATATATTTGAAATGAGGAAGGTAAAATTCACCTCGATATCCTGCCGGTGGCAGCCTGATAGCAACCCGGATAAAGCATAAATGCACGTACTAATTGTCGACGACGATGCCAGAATACTGAGGTTTATCAGTTCGAGCCTCAAGCTGGCCGGGCATTCCGTGTCTATCGCTACTTGCGGAGAGGATGCGCTCAAGCTGGCGGAATCAGACGAGCCTGATGTCATGGTCCTCGACCTGCTGATGCCTAAAGTAGACGGCTTCGAGGTTTTGACCAGATTACGCGCTGTCTCTGAGATACCCGTGATAGCCATCAGCGCTCACACGTCCTCTCGTGAGAAAGCCCTGAGCCTGGGAGCCAACACTTTTCTGGCCAAGCCGTTCAGGCCCGAAGAATTGATCAGGATAATCGCCTCCCTGTCTGTAGCATAACAACCAAATCGATTTCATCAGGTGGATTCAGTTATCCGGTAGTTGGGCACCTACGCCAGCGGCAGGCTGAAGAAGAAAGTAGCGCCCCGTCCCGGCTCCGATTCGACCCAGATGCGGCCTCCGTGAGCTTCCACCAGCCGGCGGCAGACATTGAGCCCCAGCCCAAACCCTCCGACGTTATCAAGCAGCTCCAGTCGCTCGAATGGCTGGAATAGCTTTGCCTGGTCTGCTTTCGAAATGCCGATTCCACGGTCTTTGACCACCACGACCAGGCAATCATTCTCTTTCCGGGCGAGTACCGAAATATCGCCACCATCGGGAGAGTATTTGATGGCGTTGTCCAGCAGATTATGCAGTATCCTCTCCAGGCGAATCTTATCGGCGTTTACCGGAGGCAGACCATCATCGATGTTCACAACTAAATTATGCATATCCGATCTGCCCCTGTATACTTCCACGACATTTCGTATGATATCAGCGATATCTATTCGTTCTCTTCTTATTACCAACCGATCTGCCTGAGCCCGTGATAGTTCGAGCAGATTGTCCACAATAGTGGCCAGCGTTTCCGCCGATGAAGCGGCGTCCTGGAGGAGTTCGCGTGCGTCTTTCTTTGATATACGCGGGCTCATAGCCGTGGACACGGCTCCGATAACCACGGTAATCGGCGTCTTTAGCTCATGAGAAACCAGGCCGATGAATTCGTCCTTTAGCTGTTCTGCCTTTTTACGCTCGGTGATATCCTGACCCTGGGCAATGGTGGCTACCGGAGTTTTGCCGTCGGCGTCGAAGATAGTGGCGGAGTTCCACAGGACGATCCGGATCGGGCCATCGATATGCTGAATGGGTATTTCGACTACCTCCAGGTGCTGGCTGGCCATGGCATCAAGAATATGGCCAAGGGATGCCTCCCGGCTATCATCCGGGAATAGTATGTCCAGTTTCTTGCCCAGCACTTCTTCGGCAGTTCGTCCCGTAAGCCGCTCGAAGGCATGATTAAATCGGGTAATCTCCAGCGCCGGATTCAGTACCACAATGGGGGCATTGGCGTAGTTAAACAGGTTATCCAGATAATCACGTGCCTCCCGCAGTGACTCTTCGGCCCTGTCACGCTCTTCCCTGATGCGCAGTACTGTAATGCCGAATGCCAGGTCGCCGGCCAGCTCCTCGAGTAGCTGTACTTCGACCGGGGTGAAGCCGTTGGGCTCAGCGGCGTACAACGTGAATACGCCGAATATTTTGCCGTCGTTATCCGACAGCGGAATGGCTATGCTGGAGCGGAAACCCCTGGCAAGTGCCGCCTCTCGCCACGGAGCTGCCCTGGTTTGGGTGGCAAAATCCTGACAGAAGTCGGTCTTGCCGGTACGCACGGCCGTGCCGGTAGGTCCGCGTCCCAATTCGGTATCAGCCCACGAAATCCTGGCTTCCTTTAGATAACCATCTTCTACACCCGCCGAGGCTACCGGACGCACCGACCTGGCTGCATCGTTTTCCGCCAGGCCCACCCAGGCCATGCGGTAGCCGACCACATCGCACATAATACGGCAGACTTCATTTAGGAGCATCGGCTCGTCTGTAGCCCGGACTATAGCCTGGTTGCAGTCACTAATGGCCCTCAGCCGGCGGTTTAATCGACCCAGCTCTTCTTCGGCCTTTTTACGCTCGGCAATCTCTCTTTCCAGGTCTGTCTTGGAAGCGGTCACCTCTTTCAGACTGGCCGTCATACGGTTAAAGGCTGCGGACAAATCACCAATTTCATCATTCCTCCTCACCTTAAGTTTGAAATCCATATTGCCGGCTCCTATTACCAAGGCGCCTGCTTGAAGCTTGTTTATGGATTTTAAAACACGCTGCTGGACAATAAGGTAGCTGACCAAGAAGTAGGCGCCAAATACACCTATCATGGCGAATATCACAGTCATATTAAGTCTGTGCAATTGCCCTACTTGCGCATCTAGAAGCTGATTCAGGCGGGCAGCATCTAAGGCTAAAGCCTGGGTCTGTATCGCCATTCGGCTCCATGAGACCTGGAAAAAGGCCATGTCCGAGGGGGCATTCTGATTTTGTGACGTAGTGGCCACGCCGGATACTATACTGTCAAATACTTCCTTTAAGCGCTGTGCATTGGCCTGTATATTGGTGATTAGAGCCTGCTGTTCCGGTACATCCGTCTTCAGGCTGTCAACATCTTCGGAAAAGGTGATGAACCTGGACTGCCACCGGCTGAGTTGCTGGCTTTCACGGTAAATAAGGTAGTCGCTCGCCAGATAGTTTAAATCGCCGGCTCCCTGCGCGATATCTCCTGAAATCTCCGCCTGCCGGCTTATTTTTTCCACCAGTTGGCTGGTAAATATTACCGAACCGACAATGGCAACCAGAACGACACTGAAAAGAATTATGGTTATATAAAATTGCGTCCGTATTTTCAATTCAGTTCCTTACGAATTATGTTTACCGTTTCATTGTTTTTTAGTCTATCGGTTAATTATACCGCCTGGCCGGGTTACCTAATAATATTTACGCTTTCAGGTTTTATCGCTTTAAGGTAACTCTCGTCAACGTAGTTGAGGAAATCCGGCACCTGTTTTTCGGTCGTAAGATCGTTATTTATCATCCACCTGGCTTCGTCTTCCATCGACAGGATGAGTGACTGGTCGAGAGATACGGAATACTGGTTTCGAGGCCAGACCGTTTCCACATAAGGAGCATCCAGGCCTAACGACTTTTGTACGATTGATTTTGCTTCCTGCGGATGGTGGATGAAATAGCCTTCAGCTTGCACCAGCGATTTAAGGAACCTGCCCGCCGGTTCCGGGTGCTCTGCTACCCACCCAGGCGAAGAGATGATTAATCCATAAGTGGACTGGCTGCTTTGTGCCGGCCATATAAGCACGTTTCCGTCCATTTTATCCCGAATTGACTCTATATACGGTTTAGCAGTACAAACGGCATCGACGTCTCCGTCTACGATGGCGTTCACCCATTCTTCCGGTGTTTTGAGGTCAACCGGGACTACATCCTGGATACCCAGACCATTCAGATCAAGAAACCGCCCCAGGTAGAAATGTGCGACAGTTCCAAAAGTAGTTCCAACTCTTTTCCCTTTCAGGTCTGAGACCTCATCAATCCCCCGGTCTTTCCGCGCCACAAGGTAAATGAGATCAACTTTATCAATGTTTCCAATTATGAGCATTGGCTCTTTCTGGAAGGCCCTCCCGACAACGGGAAATTCGGTTGTACCTACGACAATATCAGCTTCTCCCTTTAGCATTCCGGCCAGCGCACCTGCACCGCTATCATATTTGCGCCATGTTATGTTAAGTCCGTTTTGGCTGAAAAAGTTCTGGTCCTGGGCAATCCAGGCAAGCGCGATAGTTTCAAACGGGGAGTACGCCGCTGTGATGAAATCGGTTTTTGTCGTACAGGATATTGCGCCGAGGCCGGCCGTCAGGCTGACCAGAACAGCACACATAAAGAACACAACCTTCGTTATGGCTTCGCCCCCTGTTTAGCCCAAAGACATTCAACTGTAAAGCCGGGATTTACTCAAACTACGATTTCTAGTTAAGGTTAAATGAGGAGATAATATAGGGGAAGGGATAACCACTGTATCCCGCCGCATCTCCGGCTGTATCTAATTTATAGACGTGGTCCTCGGTGCTCTTGAAATAAGCCTCCCCGTGATATGGTCCCGTACCGGCATCGTAGTCGTATGACACGTACCAGTTCCAAAATCCCTCCATGGCTTTGTTTTCCAGCAGCGCGAAATCTACGTTACCAGTCCCCATAGCCATAACCCATCTCTGGGCGGCATCCTGTGCCGTCATTGGCCCTATCACGTCTATTCTCACGGATGCCAATCCCGACTGAGATTTTACGACGTATATCAAAGAATCCTTGGAAATTTCAGACTGCCAGTTTATCGGATATTTAAAGCTGTAGCCGCCGACATCGTTGGTATAAGTGGTATATCCGGACTGCCCACAAGCTGTGACAACTCCAGCCAGTAATACCACAACCCACAGAAGCGAAAACCAATGTTTGACGCTATTCCTCATTGAACCTCCTTGTGGCCGCCTTATTTACCGGCCTGCATGATTATACTGTTTAACCGCAGACGTGTCACGTTAGTATCAAATTGCTAGCAAAATGAGATTAAATTTGATATACTTACGACTTAGCAAAAAGGAGGACACTATACAATCATGGCTCAGCCAAAGAAGTCACGCCCTAAGAAGCCTTTCCCGAAGAAACCTCTCGCCAAGAAATCTCTCGCCAAGAAATCCTTCGCAAAGAAATCTCTCAAAAAGATATCTGTCACCAAGAAGCCTCTCGTGAAGAAGGCTGAATCAAGAAAAGGCGATATCAATAAAGCTCGATACGAATCCAGACCATGGCTCAAGTTCTACCTCAAAGAAGTACCGGCAGATGTTAAAATCCCGGAAAAATCAGCAGTGGAAACCTTTGATGAATCCACAACTAAATGGAAGGATAGGACTGCTGTAATATTTTACGGCAGGAAGATAAGTTACAGCGAATTAAGAGACCAGGTAGACAGGTTTGCAGCCGCTATGCAAGACCTGGGCGTAAAAAAAGGCGACCGGGTCGCACTGCTGCTACTAAATTCGCCACAATTCATCATAGCCTATTTCGGCGCCCTGAAGGCAGGAGCTGTACTGACGGCAATCAGCCCGGTATACGTCAGTCCTGAAATCAAACATCAAATTGAAGACAGCGGCGCCAGGATATTAATTTGTCAGGATATACTTTATGATAATGTGGAACGCTCCGGTGTTAAACTGGACAAGGTAATATTAACCAGTATCGCCGAATACCTGCCCGGTATGAAAAAGTTCCTGGGCAGCAGCATTTTAAGGGCAGTCTATCAGAAGATGGCTGCACCGCCTGTAGAAATCTTCCAGAGGGAAGGCTTCCATCAATTTCAGGACCTGATCAAGAAATACCCACCTAATCCGCCAAAAATTAAGTTCGATATACATAATGACTTGGTCACCCTACCCTATACTGGAGGGACCACAGGACTTCCCAAGGGTGCCATGATAACGCATTATAATATCACCGCAGCCCGATTCATAAGCTCGGAGTTCTGGGGCAATGTCGTAGAAGAAGGTAAAGAGACCATACTGGCATATTTACCCTTCTACCATATTTACGGTCAATCGGTGATTATGCTGGGAGGTATGTCTCAGGGCTATACTCTGGTAATTTTCACGACGCCGGACCTCGATGATATGCTTAACGCCATTGAAAGCTATAAAGTGACCCTTTTCTTCAGTGTTCCTTCACTGTATGAATATCTGAGAGACTATCATCGGACAGATAGAGTCAACTGGAAGCGTATTAAGGTACTGGTTTCCGGTGCCGATGCTCTACTGGAAGATACAGCGGCAGGCTGGGAAAAACGGACGGGTACCAAAATTCACGAAGGCTGGGGAATGACCGAGACCAGTTCCATCGGAATGGGCAGCCCTTACGGCAGACCGAAGATAGGTTCTTTTGGTGTACCCATGTGCAATACCGTAGCTGGGATAATGTCCCCCGAAAGCACAAAATTTATGCCTCCCGGCGAGATAGGTGAACTGGTCGTCAGGGGTCCCCAGATAGCGAAAGGTTACTGGAAGAAACCTGAAGAGACCAAGAAGATGTTTATCACCCTCGACGGGCAAACATGGCTGCGTACCGGCGACCTGGCTCGAATGGACGAGGACGGCTACTTCTTCTTTTACGATAGAAAACGCGACATGATTAAGTATAAGGGCCTGGCAGTATTCGCCAGAGAGGTTGAGGAAGTACTGAAAGCTCACCCGCAGATTAAGGAAGCAGGTGTAATAGGAGTTCCGGACCCCGAGGTGGGAGAGAAGGTAAAAGCCATAGTGGTTCTGGAATCCGACGCCAGAGGCAAGATTAGCGAAGAGGAAATTATGAAGTATTGCGCCCAGCAAATGGCGCACTACAAATGCCCCAAAATCGTTGAGTTCAGGGGCGAGGTCCCCAAGACTGACGTAGGCAAAGTTTCACGGCGGGAACTCAGGGAAGAAGAGCTTTAACAGCCGCGTGACCCGACTGATTTTGGACATCAATAACTGTATAATATAGTGCTGTTCCAGGCTCTCTACTCAATTAGAGCCTGACAAAGGCTTGAAGGCAGATTCCCTTTTAGGGGATGTTAGAATTTGGTGCTATTATGAAAGTACCAGAGCGAAATCTGAAAGCGCTCGAGAATCCAATCTCATTTGTATTTGCATCTCTGTTTCGTACTATTATTTTTAGCCTCAGTTGCATTGGCAAAAACCAGTCGCTGTGCTATACTTTGCCACAAATAAAGGAGGAGGTGACGTAATGGCGGTCGATCCTAACAAAACGTTATATGAATCTAGGCCATGGCTAAAGTTTTATCTCCCCGAGGTACCGGCTGACATTAAGATCGAGGATAAGTCGGCGGTACAGGTCTTTGATGAAGCCACGGATAAATGGCAGGACAGGACTGCCATTGTGTTCTACGGCCGCAAGATGACCTATAAAGAGCTGAGAGAACATGTAGACAGATTCGCTACGGCTCTTCACGACCTCGGAGTACAAAAAGGCGACCGTGTGGCGCTATTGCTCCTCAATTCGCCACAATTCATTATCGCTTTTTTCGGTGCTTTGAAAGCGGGAGCCATTTTAACCGCTATCAGTCCGTTCTATGTTAGCCCTGAAATCAAGCATCAAATCGAGGACAGCGGCGCCAAGTATATTATCTGCCAAGATAATCTCTACGATAATGTAGAACGGTCGGGCGTCCAACTCGACAAGGTTATCCTCGTTAACATTACCGATTACCTGCCCTGGCTAAAAAGATTCATGGGCAGCAGCGTTCTGCGTGCCGTCTATCAGAAGATGGCAGCTCCACCAACCGAGCTTTATAAAAGGGAAGGAATCTATAGTTTCAAAGAGTTGATCAAGAAGTATCCACCTAATCCACCGCAAGTAGAATTCAGCAAGGATGACCTGGTGACGCTTCCTTACACCGGCGGGACCACAGGACTACCTAAAGGCGTCATGATAACTCACGAAAATATCAACGCATCAGAACACATCGCCGCAAATTTCTGGGGTGACATTACGCAGGAAGGTAAGGAGACTATTTTGGCCTACTTGCCTTTTTATCATATTTACGGGCAGGCGGTGCTAGTGGCCGGAGGCATAGCACAGGGCTACACTCTGGTGATATTTACTACAATCGATCTTGACGACCTGTTAAATGCCATGCAAACCTACCATGCCACTATTTTCTACAGCGTGGCTGCTTTATATGAATACCTCAGAGATTACCACCGTACCGACAGGGTAGACTGGAAAAAGGTTAAAGTTCTCGTTTCCGGCGCCGACATACTTCTTGAAGACACCGCCAAGGGATGGGAAAAGAGGACCGGCGCTAAAATCCACGAAGGTTGGGGTATGACGGAGACAACATCAGTTGGTATCGTTAATCCGTATGGCAAAACCAAAGTAGGCTCTTTCGGTGTGCCGCTTCCCAACACAGTCGCCGCTATAGTCGATCCCGACAGCGAAAAATTCTTCCCGATTGGCGAGATAGGCGAGCTTATTATTAAAGGCCCACAGGTTGCCAAAGGTTACTGGAAAAATGAGAAGGCAACCGACGAGACATTCGTTCATATAGACGGAGACGTATGGCTGCGTACCGGCGACCTATGCCGGATGGATGAAGACGGCTACTTCTTCTTCTATGACAGAAAACGAGATATGATCAAGCACAAGGGGAAGGTGGTATTCGCTAGGGAAGTGGAAGAGGTTTTGGCGGCCCATCCTCAAATCAAAGAGACAGGTGTCATTGGCGTAAAGGATGCAGAGGTAGGCGAGAAGGTTAAAGCCGTGGTTGTCCTTGAGACGGAAGCCAGAGGCAAGCTTTCAGAAATGGAAATAATGAAGTATTGCGCTGAAAGATTGCCCGATTATAAGTGCCCAACAATCATCGAGTTTAGAGGCGAGGTACCAAAGACAGACGTGGGCAAAGTCTCTCGCCGAGAATTGAGAGAGGAGGACTAGCAAATGGCATTTCTCGAAGTCGAAGGTTTAACCAAGACCTTCGGTGGTTTGTCTGCGGTTAACAATGTCAGTTTCAAGATAGAAAGGGACGAAATTGTCGGCCTTATCGGCCCCAATGGAGCAGGGAAAACAACATTAATACGTTGTTTACTCGGCATATTGAAGCCGGACTCGGGTAAAGTCATTTTGGAAGGTAAGGATATAACCAAAAAACGTTCCTGGGAAATCGTGCAGAGAGGTATGGTGGGAACTTTTCAGGTGGTTAAACCGTTCCGCCATCTGCCAATCATAGCTAATGTCATGGTAGGCTGTCTTTGTCCCAGAATCACCAAGCGCGGTGAGTGGGTTAAAAGGGTCGAGGTGAAAGCACGTGATGCCCTGGAGTTCGTGGGCATCGCCGACCTGGCCCTGGAGCCGGCCTCCATCCTTTCTCACGGCGACTTGAAACGATTGGAAGTAGCCAGAGCTATTGCCACCGAACCGGAGTTACTTATCCTGGACGAGCCTTTCGGAGGACTGAACCCTGCAGAAACCGAGCTTGTTGCCAAGTCTATGAAACGCTTGCACAAGGGTGGAAGGTTCGGCAGGCTGCACAGCGAAGGCCCGGCCATGCTAATCATTGAGCACAAACTTAGTGAGCTGATGAAAATAGTCGATAGGGTTATCGTGCTCAGCTTCGGCGAAATCATCGCCACGGGCACACCGGAAGAAATATCTAAAAACGCAACCGTTGTTGAAGCCTATACCGGTAAGGAGGTGCTCATTGCTAGAAGCTAAAAACGTAACTGTCCGTTACGACACCGCCATGGTGCTGGACGACGCCAACATCAATGTACAAAAGGGAGAGTTAGTCGGCCTCGTCGGCCCCAATGGAGCAGGGAAAACAACACTGCTCAGGGCTATGTCAGGGCTGATAAAGTGGGAAAAAGAAGTACTAAAAGGTACGAGGCAGGCGGATATCACCTTCGAGGGGACTATAGAATTCGAGGGTGAAAGAATCGAGAAACTTTCTGCATCCGATATAGCCAAGAGAGGCTTGCTTCTTTGTCCTGAACGAGGACGACCGTTTGTAGAAATGACAGTTAAGGATAACCTATTTGCCGGCGCTTATCTGGTCAAAGACCAGAAAGTCGTAAATGCCAGCCTGGCCAAAGTATATGAGCTGTTTCCCCGTCTGAAGGAGCGACATAACCAAGTTTCAGGGACGCTTTCCGGCGGCGAAAGACAGATGTTGGCTATCGGCAGAGCGTTGATGAGACGGCCCAAGCTAATGCTGGTAGATGAACCTTCCAGCGGACTGGCGCCAAAGCTGAAGCAGGACCTTTTCACGCGGGTGGAGGAGATTTACCACGAACTGGGCGTAACCATCTTATTGGCCGAACAGGATATTAGTTTTGCCTTTGACCTGTCCGTCAGAAACTACGTCATGTCCAGGGGACATATCATCGCCCACGGTACCGCTAAAGAATTGCTCTCGGATGAGACTATAAGAAAGACCTACCTGGGTCTATAAACTTTATTTACAGGATAGAAAAAGCTCACCTACTTTTGGTAGGTGAGCTTTTTTACGTCTACTTATAAGTAACCGTAAGATCTAGTACAAATCCGCTCCGCAAGCCCGGCACGCATGACGCCACGATACATTGGTTAGCTTACATCTAGGGCACTGTCTCTCGATCTTATCGCGAATCCAAACTGCGATACCTTCCGGCATGAATAAAAGAATCAGGATTACGATGACAGCAAAAATCAACAACCTGTACTCGGAGATAAAACGTAAAGACTCGGTCAGCGGATAAAGGATGTAAGTCCCTACTACTGCGCCGTAGATGCTTACGATGCCTCCAAAGACAGTCCATATTATCGCCTGAAATGACAGGGTTAGGTCCAAACTAGAAGGGCCAGCTATTCTGAGAAAGTGTGCGTACATAGCACCTGATAAACCAGCGAAGAAACCGCCCACGGCAAAAGCGAATAGTTTGTAAGCTATGGTATTTATACCGCTGGCGCGCGCTGCAATCTCGTCCTCACGGATGGCATGCATAATAATCCCTGTGCGCACCAGCGAACTTTGGGCATCGGTTAGCTTCCACATTATGAGTACCGAAACCAGCATAACCACCACCGAAATGTAGTAATCGGCTACCCTTGAGTCAGTCATCCGGTCGATGCCGGAAATGCCTAACTCACCGCCGGTAAACTGGGTGAAAGAGAAAATGACCCCGAGAAGAATAAGAGGAAATGCCAGGGTTACCAGCGCCAGATATGGTCCTCTCAACCTCAAGGCCGGTAAGCACATAATAACGCCGGCGACCACTGCTGCTAACGCGCCAATCGGTATAGTTGCCCATATCGGCCAGTGCGGTCCCAGGGGAGCTCCCCTGTTCAGCATGGCCGTCACATAGGCAGCTACCCCGAAGAAAAGCGCATGACCGAAGTTCATCTGTCCGGTATAGCCGGATATAAAATCCCAGCTTACAGCGAAGATAACGAACATGTTGGTGAAAATCAGCATGCGCAGTATATAAGACTGCTGGGTAAATGCAGGAAAGAGGAACAGAAGCACGAAGAAAATAAGGGCTATCAACCTCCCTGGAATGGCTATTATGTCACCTTGAAAATCTTTAAATAATCTACTTAGCACTTTACAATCTCTCCTCTTCAAATACTATGCCAAATAGACCCTCAGGCCTGAAAATTAGCACGATTATCATAACCAGTAAGGCGGCGGCCCCTTTGAGAAAGGCACC
Organism: uncultured Dehalococcoidales bacterium; assembly: GCA_964548415.1. Classification (GTDB taxonomy): domain Bacteria; phylum Chloroflexota; class Dehalococcoidia; order GIF9; family UBA5629; genus 9FT-COMBO-48-23. The sequence goes on from CAZJQG010000001.1 coordinate 67,172, forward strand.
GGTCGGTAGTAAGAAGACAACCAGTGTCTCAACCAGCGCCAGAATGAAGGCACCTATCACACTCCCCTTAATACTGCCCAGGCCTCCCAGCGTAATTATGGCCATTACCATAACGAACGGCGGCCATAACATTCCCGGTTCCAGTACCATAGTTGGTGCCACCAGGATGCCGGCAATGGCAGCCAGCGCTGCAGCGATACCCATAACCAGGAATAGTATGGTGGACACATTTATTCCCATCAGATTTGCGATTTCCGTATCCTGGGCCGTCGCTCTAATGGCAATGCCCAGTCTTGTTTTTTGCAAAAGCGCCCATACTATCAATAGGACTATGCCGGCAGCTACAAACACCAGTACATTCTGATAGGCGACCTTTACACCCAGTATTTCCCAGTACCCGGTCACAAAGGATGGCGCTGAGCGATACTGGCCGGAGAAAATAATAACCATAATCTGCTGAAAAGCCATAGCCACAGCCAGTGTTATAAGCATCACAGTAACATGGTGCTCTCGTACACGATCGATGAAGAGTTTATATACGGCAAGCCCGATACCGGTAGTAATAAGTAAAGAGAGGACAATTGCCACAGCGGGGTTGCTAAGAGGCGCATATTTTCCCAGAAATGCGATGTCCGTAAAAGTAAATAAGCCGTAGGCGGCCAGCATGTAGAACGAGGTATGCGACAGCTGAAGCACACGGGCTACGCCGAATATCAGTGCAAAACCGAGAGCCAGCAGTGCATACACGCTTCCCTTTACCAGAGTTTGAACAATAATTCCTTCAATCATACTCTACGTTACCTAACCTTCACTGTTGAATTGACTGATCTACTGGTACCTAGTTGTTGACACATATATACTAAAGAGCAGCCGTAAGCACATCATATAGCTACTCGATTGCCGGCCTAAATAATACCAGCTAACAAGTTGTTTATCAAGCCTTTGAAGACCCCAGGACTCGTAGCGCCCGGGGTCTTCAAATAAGCCATGAATCTCTATTGGAATTTGACTGTACTGAGTATCTCTTCGTATAGCGTCTCGTTGAACGGCTCGAATTCTGTCACGGTGAATACCATGAAGCGGATACGCTTGGCGCCGCGGTCAACATCCAGACATAGGCCCTGTGCCTGATAGCCGGAGGAAGAGATATAGCCAAGCTGGTACATATAGCCCGTGCTGCCGTCCTGAGTGGTGACTGGAGTGATGTCGGTCAGCACTTTGGGGCTCTGGCCGCCAATCAGGCCAACACTAGACTTTATCCAGTCCGCCGATTCTGGGGCATCGGCATCGAACTGGATGACAACAATTCCCGGAACAAAGGCGCTGACGCTAAACGCTACAACGTGATGGGGAGTGGTCAACATGTCAGGACGTTCCACCCAGTCCTTGGGATACTCGAAACTGAAGCCGTATTCTGCGTTGGTATACGTAGCGGCCTCAAATGATAGGGTAGCAGGTGGTGTTAGTTGTTTTCCCCCTGTTGTTGGCGGTGTGGTTGGCGGCGGTGTGGTCGGTGGTGGTGTTGTTGGTGGGGGTGTTGTTGTTGGCGTTGTGGTCGGCGGGGGCGTCGTGGGTGGAGTGGTTGGTGCTGCGCAGGCCGATACTACCAGGCCCAGCACGAGCATGACGGCTAAAAATACGGTTACGATTCTAAACGATTTTTTCATCGTCCCTCCTTTAATATTTTATTATTACGGGACATTGCCGTCCCGATTGCTTCCTTCATTTTTAGGATGGAGACTCCGGGCCGTTGCCGGCCCGGAGTTCTTCTTATAAGCAAACTGGACACTACTTGAAAGTAACGGTGTTTACTATCTCCTCAAACAGCGCTTGATCGTAGTCCGCGAATGCAGTTACGGTATAAACCATGAAGCGTAGCCGCTTGCCATCGCGGTCTACGTCCTTGCACCAACCCTCTGCTTCGTAGCCCGTTGACGAGATGTAACCGAGTTTATAAGTATAGGCCTTGCTGCCATCTGGAGTTGTTGCATCCGTGATATCCGTAAGCACTTTGGGGCTCTGACCGCCGATTTGTCCCACGCTTGCCTTTATCCAGTCGACGGATTCAGGAGCATCAGCGTCGAACTGCATTGCCACAATCCCCGGAACAAAGGCGCTTACACTGAACGCTGCAAGATGATGTACGGTTGTCACCATATCCGGCCGTTCCACCCAGTCACTGGGGTACTGGAAGGTGAAACCATATTCAGTGTTGGTGTACGTTTTGGCTGCAAATGAGGTGGCTGCTGCCGCGGTCTCTTCGCCAGCCGCTGGTGTCGCCTCTGGTGTCGCCGCAGGCGTCTCTGGTGCCACAGGCGCAGTTCCACCTTCAGCCTTCAGTTTATCAAGCAACAATGGCGGCACTACCCATTTGTGAATGCCACCGTATTTTACATCCTTCCACGTGGCAGGATATCCAGCAGCGACAGAAGCATCAGCGTAATCCGCGTTCGGCCAGACGGCTAGCTGTTCTCCAGCCACCCACTGCGTGGATATGCCCGTGGTTATGCCCGGACCGTAAGGCACATCATGAGGATTGCCGCCGGGCGCATCCATAGTTGTAAACTGGAAGGGTGTGGCCAGGGTTGAGACCTGGTTTGTCTTCTCGAGTTCGGCAACCATCATGTCTGAATCCCAGGTTCCGTCACTCTTAATGGCCGCTGTTCCGGCTCTCTCCAGAGCTGATTTAATGATATAAATAGCATCGTAAGTGCCAGCATTGTATGCAGGTACCTGGCCATTCAGCTCTATAAATTTATCAATGAAGGGCAATGTCAGCGGATCCACTTCCAGTCCCCTTGCATAGGAATTCAGTGAAGTATCGTACTCACCTAACCCGTTGGTATTCTTCCAGAAGCCGGGGTCGCTCTGTGACTCGACGTTAATGCCTACTGAAGCCGCCGGTATCTTCAACTCACCGTATGACCTGGCGTACGGGATGCCCACGGGACCCGAGAAAATCTCACAGATTATATCAGTATTTTTGGACTGCATGTCTGTCATTTCCGCGGTAAGCTCGGTAGCTGTGGGGGAAGGTCTCCAGGTACCTACAACCTCCATCCCCAACTTTTTCGGTACGTAAGCGTTCATTATTCCCGTGATCGAGTCAGCCCATTTAGCTCCTTCAGTACATACAGCCACTTTCAGCTTTCTCTGTATGCCAGTCTCTTCTTTAATTCTGGCCTGTGCCATAGCCAATGTCATTACCACATTGTCAGCCAGCTTGGCACTGACGAACGGCGTGACTCTGAAGGTGTACTTATAGCGCTCGTAATCCGATTTTACCGGTGCTACCAGTATCTGGTCAGCGGCGCCACAGATCATGAAAATCATTTTGTTGTCCATGGCAACTTCTTGCATAGGGATCACAGCTTCCGTTCGGAAACCGCCGATAACAAAATTTGCGCCATCCACCGTTATCAGTTTTTCCATAGCTGACGTAGCATCGGTAACGCTGTTAATCTCATTCGAATCCGATTGAATCAGCTCAATCTGATACGACTTGTCGCCAATCTGTATACCACCGGCTGCATTAATTTCATCACGGGCTTGCGTGGCGCCCCACCAGTGGTTCTGCCCCTGTAGATATTGCATCGGCCCGATAACGCCTATTTTTATCACGTCGCCTGCTTCTGTGGTGGGTTTGCAGGCAGGAATAACCATGGCAACAAGCATGAGGCAGGTAAACAATAAAAATAGAATTTTTTTCACTTAGCCATTAACCTCCTAAAACGTTGCAAAGGGTCTCATTGCTGGCAAACACAGATCGACCCCGGTTTGCCCCCAAACGCTAAATCTCATTCACTCGATAATACCACCCCCTTCTCCCGAAATCTTATTTTTAATATTCATACGGTAAATATGTGCACTTAAAAATACACTGCAATCGGAGGTTTAAATGACATTATACCACAGCGTGTCAATACTAAAAGTACCCCAACCACGCTCAGCATATACCCTTTTTTCGAAGCCGTCAACTGGTTGTAAGTCCAGGCTAAATACTTATAAACCGACGATGGCGACGCTGACAATATTCATTGCCGGAAAACCACCCATATTATGTGTCAGCCCCAGCCTGGGATTCTTCAACTGGCGTTCAGGCAGCTGGGCTTTCCCCTGCAGCTGTTTATACATTTCGTACATCATCCTCAGCCCCGAAGCACCGATGGGATGTCCGAAGCATTTTAGCCCTCCATCGGGTTGAATTGGCTGCTCACCGTTGAGGTCAAAGCGCCCGGCTTCGATATCTTCTTTCACCTTGCCGCGAGGGCTGAACTGTAAATCTTCCATAGTTACCGCCTCGGTGATAGAAAAGCAGTCATGTACCTCGGCCATACTGATCTCATTTCTCGGGTCTTTGACTCCTGCCTCCTTGTATGCCAGAATCCCGGCGCGAAGCCCGGTTTCAACGTGAGCGCCATCCCACTTTGTGTACATTAACTCTTCGCCGGAACTCAACGCAATCTGTAGTGATTTAATGTACACAGGATCGGGCCTGAACTTCTTGGCCAGTTCTGCAGTTGTCACAATTGCAGCCGCAGAACCATCGCTAACGCCACAGCAGTCGAAAAGGCCCAGTGGCCAGGCTATAATAGGCGCATTCATTACTTGCTCGACCGTGATTTCCCTACGCAAGTGTGCCTTGGGATTGAGCGAGCCGTTGTGATGGCTTTTAGCCGAGACCCTGGCCAGCATTTTTTTACCGTCTTCGGGGCTAAGCCCGTAAACCGCGAAATACCGCGTAGCCATCATGGCAAAACTTCCCGGCGCGGTGATTTTGGGCATTATCAGAGCGTTTCTTGCACCAAGAAGACCCTGGCCACCCGGCAGGCCGCCATAACCCGTGTCCTTTAGTTTCTCCACCCCCAAGGCCAGAGCGATGTCACACGCTCCCGACGCGACTCCGTAACAAGCACCTCTAAGAGCCTCGGTGCCGGTGGCACAAAAGTTTTCCACTCTGGTAACGGGAATAAAAGGCAACTTTAATGCCAGCGCCATCGAGGTTGCACCCTTGCCGACGCTCTGTTCCTCGAAATGTACGCCGAACCAGGCTGCCTCGATATCTTTCTTCTCAATACCCGCATCCTCGAGGCACTCCTGGAATGACTCTACCATCAAGTCCTCGGCACCTTTGTTCCAGAGTTCTCCAAACTTCGTGCAACCCATCCCGATGATAGCTACTTTATCTTTAATTCCCTCTGCCATTTCTAATCTCCTCCGTATCGTTAGTTCAACCCATCAAGCACGCACAGGCATGGCTTTCCAGGAGTAGCCGTATACACCATGGCCCTCATCAACATATCTCCTGCGAAAAGTCATTTCAACGGGCATCCCTACTTTAATTGATTCGAGATCACAGTCGGTGAGGTCGAACCAGAACCTGCCTCCTCCATTAAAATCTACGAATCCGTATATTGCCGGCGGGTCTATGCTGGCTGCCAGGTTGTCACCGGTATAGGTGAACAGCACGCCTTTCCTGTCAGAAAAGCGGTAGCCTTCCATCTGGTCTACGGCGCCGCAATCGGGATTGACACATATTCTCTGGCGTGGATACTGTGGCGTTCCACACTTCTTACACTTGGAGCCACATAATGCCAGAACCGTTTCTCGTTCTCTGAATAGCGTGGACATTGGGGTCCGAAAATCTACTTCACCTCTCATTCCCAGATCCATAGGCGCCAGATTACGAAACGCCAGGTATTTTTCGTAACTGGCAAGCTCTTTTTTCGTTTCTAAATTTTTACTGACGCCGCGGTGGCCCGGTAAATTTTTAATGTTTTCCGTTACCTGTAAAAACATGGCATCGCTGCCATTGCCGAAGCTGGCCACAAGAATCTTGTCGCCGGGCTTAGCCTTTTCCAGTACCTCTACTAGCATCATCAGTGGAGATGCAGAACCTGTATCTCCAACTTTGTCAACCAGCGATGTTGGGAGCTGGCGTGGTTCAGCACCCAATCGCTTGATAATTGCGGCATGCTCCCTGGGATAAAGGTCCGGAAATGCAATTGTGGCAAAATCGGCAATGGCCAGATTATATTTTTTTAGCAATCCGGAAATCGCCTCAGGCAGCATCTTGGTATAGCCTTCATCGCGAATGAACCTGTCTTCCCAGGAATGCTCAAATTTCTCAGTAGCCGCCCTCCAGCGATCGGGAAAATCGTAAGATACCGAGTAAAAACCCTCCAGCGTAGCGATCAAATCCTGGCTACCGGTTAGTAAAGCTGCGGCACCGTCACCGTACAGCGGCTCTTGCGGGCTGCCCGGTTTACTGACTCGGCAATCGGAAGCACAGACCAGCACATTTGACGTGCCGCTATTGACAGCATCGAAAGCAGACAGAAGCGCACTTGTGCCTGACTTGGTAGAGCCCAGGAAATCACTCGTCCTTATGTTACTAGGCAGGTCAAGGGCAGCAGCCACTAGTGCCGAGTTCTGACGTAACATATAAGGCTGGCTGGTGGTTGCCAAGAAAAGGCCGCCTAGCTCCTCCCTTTTTATATTGCTCAGACAATCCATGCCGGCCGCCACTGCCATGCTTAGAGTATCCTCGTCATGGTTTGCCACCGCGTTCTCCCCCGGCGGAGGAAAACTGCCTAAGAATCCAATAGCCGTAAAAATTGTATTGTGACTAATTCTGTACCTTGGGATGTAAGCACCATACGATTTGATACCTACCATGAAGCAACCTCCTGATTAGCAGTAGATTGAAGAAAAAAGTCAGCCAACGTAGACTAACACAGCCTTCGCTCACAGTCAACATTACTAACTCACAAACAGCCAATATAGGAATAAATTCCTATACCTGCATTTCAGACTTGACGTGTAAAATCTACAAGTTGTACTATCGTATCCACTCTCAGGGGGTAATCCGTTAGTGCAATAAGCTACTGGAGAAAGGGGAACCATGAACGTCGGCAGTCTCATCGCAGAAAACGTTAAGAGATTTGGCGAGTACGAAAGCATCTATTTTGAGGGCAGGTGGTATACAAATTCTGAAATAAATCTCACCTCTAATAAACTCGGTAACGTTTTGAAATCACTCGGCATAGCCAAAGGTGACCGGGTGGCAGTACAGATGCCCAACAGCCCACCGGTTTTTTCGGCCTTTCCCGCTATATATAAGGTAGGCGGCGTCGTAGTACCATTGAATCCACTGCTACGTCCCGACCAGGCAGCATACATATATCATGACTGCGGAGCCAAAGCGCTTCTGACCAGTTCTGATTTTCTGGGCTGGGTAATGGAAGCACGGAAACAAGCTCCGGACCTGAAACATATAATTGTGACCGACAAGGATGATATTCCCGATACTTTGTCGTACGGCAAGCTAATGTCCGAAAGCCCTGACGAATTGATAGTGGTAGAAACCGATAACGATGACCTTGCGGCTCTGATCTATACAGCGGGTACCACGGGATATCCTAAAGGAGTAATGCATACACATTTTTCGCTTTACATTAATGCTTTATGCTTTTTTGAATACGTACTTTTTAATCTGGGTACGACCATAAACCAGAATATTACGCATATAGACCCAAAGACACTTCAACCAATCGAAGATTCCATTATGACTACCGGCGTGAGCCGTTCCAATGTCAGCCTCGGAGTATTGCCGCTTTCCCATTCGTACGGCATCGCATTCAGCATGGGCGGTTCATTCGTTGGCGGTAAAGCCATCGTACTAAAATGGTGGAATCCCGAGGAAGCTCTGAAAATGATTCAGGCTTTCAAGGTTACGCACATGGCAGCTGTGCCAACAATGTACGTACAGTTGCTGGACCATCCGGATTTCGACAAGTATGATATCAGTTCACTGCTGGGTTGCAACTCAGGAGGCGCACCACTTCCGGTAGAAGTCGCGCTGAGGTGGAAAGAAAAGACAGGCGTTGATATCAGAGAAGGATGGGGACTTACCGAATCGGGGGCTACTACCACCGGACAGCCCGTCGACCTCCTACCCAAATATGGTTCTGTTGGCAAAAACTTACTTAGATGCAACAGCGTCAAAGTATTTGATGACAATGAAAAGGAGCTTCCTCTAGGAGAACGCGGTGAAATCGTAGTCAAAGGCCCTACACTGATGAAAGGCTACTGGAATCTACCGGAAGAGACGGAACAGGCCATGAAAGGCGGCTGGCTTCATACCGGTGATGTGGGCTATGTAGATGAAGATGGCTATGTATATTTAACCGATAGGAAGAAGGATATTATTATTCGCGGCGGAGAAAATGTATCTCCACGGGAAATTGAAGATGTACTAAGCACAAATCAGAAAGTTGCTGAAGCCGGTGTCATCGGAGTACCCGATAAAGTCTACGGGGAAGAAATAAAAGCATTCGTTGTGCTTAAAACCCGGGAGAACGCAACCGAAGAAGAACTGATAGCTTATTGTAAACAGTCTTTGCCCACCTTCAAAATACCGAAGACGGTACAGTTTATCGACACATTGCCTAAAAATCTTTTGGGCAAATTATTGAGGGCTGAACTGCGTAAGCTTGGTTAATTAATAAAAAAACGACCCCGATGGGATTCGAACCCACGATCTCCACCGTGACAGGGTGGCATGTTAGTCCGCTACACCACGGGGCCGCGCTGGAAAGATCCAACCTCAAGAGTCTATCAATACGACGAATGTGATGTCAAGCCAGCAGGCACAGAAATAATCCTCGTTCAACAGCTCGTTCTATAAATTATTATTTGATTTTTCCATCCGGGAACTATAAACTAGTTCTTCAAAATAATTTGGAGATAAAATTTGGGGCGGTTTAGAATTCTACGATTACTAGCTATAGTGTTTTTTATTACTTTTTTATTTTTGTGGCCAGCTATTCCGGTCCACGCTTCCAACATCGCTATCACGCCCACATCCGGAGCAACCGCCTCCATTGTTCATATTAGTGGATACGGATTTTCAGGACACGAGGCTACAATCTACTGGGACAGGCAGGCAACGCTTAATAATATTCCGATATCAGAAAGAGGGGAACTGAATTATGATTACCAGGTTCCTACAGACGCTAAGGGGGCACATACCATCAAGATTACCGATGACAGCAACTGGGACGCAGGCATAGCCACTGCAACGTTTACCATATTACCTGCCATATCGATATTCCCCACCATCGGCCGGCCCTACGCTTCAATTATAGTGACTGGTACAGGATTTGGTCGTCTTGAAAAAGACATTAAAATAACGATGGATAAGTCAGTATTACCAACTCCTATTAGCGCCAATTATATGGGTACCTGGAGCGCCAATATCGATGCTCCTGGTCCGAACAAGGGTGAACATTTTATTAGTGCCTTTAGTGCTTCTACTACTGCTGCCGAAGTAGGCGACCACAAATTCATTGCTGGGCCATTTGCCAGTATAAACCCAACATCCGGACCAGTTGGATCAGAAATATCTATAGATGGATGTGGTTTTCGTACCAGCGAGGATGGTATAACCATAACCTGGGACAATCAAATAATCTTCATGAACTTTATCGCCGGTTTCGACGGAATATTACATACAACATTTACTGTTCCCGCCACTACTCAGGGGCATCATTTAGTAGGGCTTTTCGGCAGCGATTTTACGCCTAAGGGAGTTATCCCGGATATGTACTTCAACGTCGTCCCGAATATAGAATTACAGCCTGCTTCAGGAAATAAGGGCACAAAAGTCACCGTTAACGGAACCGGGTTCGCTAAAGGCGAAACCATTAATTTAAGTTTTGAGGGAAATAGCTTAAATATAGATGCCAGTACTGATGACCATGGTAGTTTTACCACTAACTTTCTTGCACCTCAAAGTGCGAATACAGAAAATAAGGTGAAGGCCCAGGGAACGACGGGAAGTTCATCTGAAGCAATCTTCGTTATTCAACGCGTCACGCCTCCAGCACCTACATTAGTATATCCTGAACCCGGGTCTACGGTCGCGGCTTTTAACTCCACAGGTGCGGTGTTTATAGGAGCGGCCAAACAGTTATTCCGTGTTCTGTCTTTCAGTAGTAATGGACGAGTGCCAATGGGGCTATCAGACGAAACTTTTCAATGGTCGAACGATAATAACAAGGGCAATAAGACATACTGTCTCCAGATCGCCAATAATGGCGACTTTTCATCGCCAATTCTATCAAAGGAAGGATTAACCAGCACCGAGTATACATTATCCGACGGCGAGGTATTAAGTATCGGTAAGCATAGCTGGCGAGTAAGGGCGGTCGATGAAATAGGCAATGAGGGTTCGTGGTCTGAGGCCAGGCAATTTACAGTGATATCTATGTCGGCTGGAATACTTATTATGTCGTTGACTATTCCTCTATTATTTATAGGGGTTGCTATAGCTGTGGGTATAGTAATCTGGAGACGGCACCAGGCCGGCACATAATCCTACTTTTAAAAATATTTTATTTGTTTCAGAACAACACTATGTGATATATTGAATACTGGTTTTCGGTAACCGCTAGGGGTGCCCTGAAATAAACCAGGCTGAGACTCCGCCATTGCGGAGAACCGTCAGAACCTGACCTTGGTAATACAAGCGTAGGGAAGCGGTAATACTAACCAAGGGTTTAGTAGTGGTTACTAAAACTCTTGGTTTTTTTGTTTAGGGAGACAAAGTAAATGGGACAGTTGGAACGAGCAAAACTGGGTGAATTAACACCTCAGATGATACATGTAGCAGAGCAGGAAAAAGTTAGTTCTGCGACTGTTGTGCAATGCATTTTCGAGGGTAGAATCGTTATTCCGGCCAACATCAATCATGCCAATCTGGCCCCCAGGGGCATCGGAGCCAATCTTTCAGTTAAGATCAACGCCAATATCGGTACTTCATCCGAGTTCGGCAACATAGATAGTGAGCTCGAAAAGCTACATATTGCCACGCGCTATGGAGCCGATGCAGTTATGGACCTGAGCACAGGAGGGGATATCACAGGCATCCGCCAAGCCATTATAGCTAACAGCACTTTGCCGATAGGTACCGTGCCAATTTATCAGGCCGGCATTGAAGCTATCGAGCGGCGTGGCGCCATTGTAAGTATGACAGTAGAAGATATCTTCTCCGTTATAGAACAACAGGCACGAGAAGGTGTCGATTTTATTACGGTGCATTGCGGTATCACCCGAGCAGCTATCGGCCGATTGAAAGCGCAAAAAAGACTAACCGACGTAGTTTCCCGTGGAGGTGCATTCCTAATTGGCTGGATGTTGTACAACGACCGTGAAAATCCTTTGTACGAATACTTCGAGCGTTTGTTAGACATAGCTCGAAAATACGATGTTACTTTGAGCCTTGGAGACGGGATGCGTCCGGGCAGCATAGCTGATGCCACTGATCGAGCTCAGGTCGAGGAGCTTATTACGCTGGGTGAACTGGTAGACCACGCTAGAGAAGCAGGCGTCCAGACAATGGTAGAAGGACCGGGGCACTTACCTCTGAACCAGGTCGCTGCAAACGTTGAACTGGAAAAAAGCCTGTGTCACGGGGCTCCATTTTACGTCCTGGGCCCCCTTGTAACAGACATCGGCGCAGGTTACGACCACATTACAGCAGCCATCGGAGGCGCCATTGCCGCTGCCTCAGGAGCCGATTTTCTATGTTACGTTACTCCCACGGAACATCTTTCACTCCCCGACATCGAAGATGTGAAAATCGGCGTGATCGCCTCCCGAATTGCTGCTCACGCCGCCGACATTGTCAAGGGCACAGGTCGAGCAGCACAATGGGATAAAGACATGTCACTGGCCAGGAAGAATCTGGATTGGGACGCACAGGCCAGACTATCTTTAGACCCCGAGAGAGTTAAATCGGCTCATAGTAAATACAGCAGCGGCGGGCGGGCCTGCAGCATGTGTGGAAAATATTGCGCCATGGCACTAGTAGAGAAGTACCTCGGAATTTCCACCATTAGATGTTAGATTACGGGCATAACTGACCATGAAGGCTGAAATAATTTCTGTAGGCACCGAGCTTCTCCTTGGAGACATCGTTGATACAAATTCCGCTTATCTCGCCAGTCAACTTCCATTACTGGGTCTTGACCTCAACTTCATGTGTACTGTCGGCGATAATCAGGGCAGGTTAATTGATACGCTCAGGCAAGCGTGGCAGAGGTCCGACATCATTATCACCACTGGTGGCCTTGGCCCCACCCAGGACGATATTACCCGGGAGTCAATCGCCCAGTTTCTTGGAGAAGAGCTTACTGTAGATTATGCCCTTGTCGAGAAATTCGAGGAGCTCTTCAGATATTTTAAACGAGAAATGCCACCGACTAACATAAAGCAGGCTATGGTAATTCCTTCGGCCGATATCATTCCAAACCCAAGGGGCACGGCGCCTGGCTGGTGGGTTAAAAAAGATAATCGAATAATTATTACTATGCCTGGACCGCCGCGCGAGATGGAATTGATGTGGACAAACGAGATTGTGCCCAGATTGCAGACTATATCGTCTGGCGCTGTGATTATATCTAGAACCCTTAAAACATTCGGGCTCACCGAGGCGGAAGTGGACGAAAAAGTTAGCCAGTTCCTTTCTTCTGCTAATCCGACAGTTGGTACTTATGCTAAAATCGATGGTGTTTACCTCCGGATCACGGCTAAAGCACAAACTGCAGATAAAGCTAAGAACCTTATTAATAAAAAGGCTGGCGACATTAGAGGAATCTTAAATGATTACGTCTGGGGGACTGACTCTGATACTCTGGAGGGTCTCATAGGCAATCTATTATCGTCTAAACACCTGACTCTGGCTACCATGGAGTCTTACACCGTCGGTGCCCTAGCCAATGTAATAACCAATGTTCCCGGAAGCTCGAAATATTTTCTCGGCGGGCTGGTGGCCTACAGCGATGCATCAAGGGTAGCCCTTGACCTCGACTCTCAATGTGTGTCCAGATATGGAACCGTAAGCACAGAAACTTGCCAGGTAATGGCAACAACTGTTCGGCAGAAGTTCGGAGCTTCCGTAGGAGTCGGTTTAACTGGAGTAATGGGTCCGGCTGAAATTGAAGGAAAATCGATTGGTACCATATTTATCAGCCTCGATGACGGACAACGTAGATATGCTTTTGCTAAAAACTACCCCGGCAACCGTCTGCAAATAAAGCAAAGAGCGGTTACTGCGGCACTATTCGAATTAAGGAGAATCTTGCTTTAGGGGGAAATATGCACCTTATTATTGATGGCTACGGAGACGATTCCAGTATTATGCGGGATGAACAATTTATCTATCAGTTGCTGGACTCGTATCCGGCCCGAATCGAAATGACCAAAATTTCCGCGCCGCATGTATTTAAGTACGTTGGCTCTAAGCCAGAAGACTGGGGTATTTCCGGATTCGTCTTTATCGCCGAAAGCCACATAAGCCTGCACACCTTTGTCGAGCGCTGTTACATCAATATAGATGTTTTTTCATGTAAAGATTTTAACGCTGAGCAGGTCGTTAAGGACTTCAGGGACAAATTCAAACTAACTAGATTATCTAGCCGGCTTATCAATCGCGACTGGAACATTACCGAACTGTCTGAAGCTGTCGACGCAGTCAAGCTGCCGTCTGTTTGAGTTATGGAAAAATTCGAGAACTTGTTTCTTCCGCCTCAAAATTTCGCCGGACTGACCTCACCATACTCCGACTTCTCCACGGCTCGTGTAGCAATTTTACCAGTGCCATATGACAGTACCACAGAATGGCGCAGCGGCACACGTCATGCGCCACAGGCCATCATCGATGCTTCACAGTATCTGGAACTTTATGATATTGAGCTAAACCAAGAAATATATAAGATAGGTATACACACTTTACGGAGTCTGCAGCCCTCATTCGACAGCCCAAGGATAATGATAGAACGGGTTAGAAATGTAGCGCGTGAACTATTAAAACAAGGAAAATTTCCAGTAATGCTCGGTGGCGAACACTCTTTGAGCTTGGGCATGGTGCAAGCCCTAAAGCAAAAGGTAAATGACTTTTGCGTCCTGCAACTCGATGCACATGCCGACCTTCGCGACAAATATCTGGATACCAAGTATAGCCACGCTTGCGTGATGCGCCGAATTCACGAAATCTGCCCTGTAGTTCAAGTAGGGGTACGCAGCTTGAGCCAGGAAGAAAAACTTTTTTTAACGAAAAATAAAATGACCCCTTTCTGCATCAAGACTTCGAGCGCAGACCTGCCTCCAGCTGAGGATATAGTCAAAACGCTGAGCGATAATGTATACGTATCGATAGACTTAGATGTATTTGACCCCTCAGTAGTGGCTTCAGTCGGTACCCCGGAACCAGCCGGAATGGACTGGCACGAGGTCTTGCATCTATTGAAGTGTGTATCCAGCAACAAGAGAATTTTAGGTTTTGATTTGGTTGAATTATGCCCAGGTGCCGATGACCATGCTGCAGTTTATCTGGCCGCTAAATTAGCCTACAAGTTGATCGGCTATGCCACATTGCCATAAATAAGTGCTCCTAACAACCTGATCCTCATTTGACATACTTCTGGGTATGTTTTATTATTGCTTTCGCTCAGAGCAAAGGGATGGCCTCGAAAAAAACATCTGATTCAGCCGCGTTCGATACCAGTCTAGGACACGCTGCCACACAGTTTCTTATCACGTTATCCTCAGAAGAAAGATTAAAAGCCCAACAAGAAGTATATAAATTCGTGCGTTGGTATGGAGAAAAACGGCCACTCGCAAATTTGACCATACCTGAAGTAGCGAACTATGCAGATCAAATCACCGCATCTACTACAGAAGTCTCCGAGAAATTGGGCATAATCAAGAGCTTTCTCACTTATACTCATAAACAAGGTATGACCAGAAAGAACATGGCCGTCCATCTAAAGAGCAAGAAACCACCTCCCAAGTCCAAGTCCTCTATGAGACGGCTGGCGCATCGAAAGGTATTGCTGACTGATCAAGGTTATTCAGAGTTACAGGCTGAGCTGGAAAGTCTTAAAAAGGAACGCCCTAGCATAGCGGAGGAAATCAAGAAGGCTGCCTCGGATAAGGATTTCCGTGAGAATGCCCCCCTGGAAGCGGCTAGGGAGCATGCTGGCCATGTAGAGGGGCGCATCAGGGAACTGGAAATGACCTTGAAAATGGCCAGTGTGGTAGAGAACCCGCAGAGCGCCAGTACAGAAATAAGCTTTGGGGACACAGTGGTGCTGCGCGATACGGCTTCGGGAGAACAAGTGCGTTACACCATCGTCGATACCAGTGAAGCCAATGCCATGGAAGGTAAAATATCTATTGCTTCTCCTATGGGAAAAGCTCTGATAGGGCGTACTAAAGGACAGAATATCGAGGTAAAAGCACCGGCTGGCATATTGCATTATAGTATCGAAGATATACACCATCGGTCAGCTTGAAATAGGACTAATGATACTTTTCAAAACGGGGACTTCTATACTATAATAGGCGAAATGACCTGGGTTAAACTCTGGTAATTTTGTCAGCATCGTTCGAGTGAAGATTGTCGGTGATCTTCCAAAGGTTGATATTAAATAAGTAAGTTCGCGGATTGGAAACCCACGCTGGCGCTTGAATAATGATAATTGTTTGGAGCACCTGCGTGAGCGGTGCTTTCGTTGGAATTAATACGTAAGGAGGCACACATGGACTTTGAGCTAACACCAGAAGAAAAGGCGCACCAAAAGGAATACTTCGATTTCTGTAAGGAACTCGAGAAAAAAAGGCCGGCAAGCTTTGTCGGCTTGGAAGCTGTATTCGAAGTCGATGAATGCTGGGACTTCCATCTCTACTGCGCCAAGGAATTCGCTAAAAAGGGATGGCTTGCTTTAGCCTGGCCTCCTGAGTATGGCGGCAGCGGAACGATGATGGACAAAGTCCTCTTCGCCGAAGCCAGGGGCTACCACGGCATTCCCGGAGTTGACATCTTCGGAATCCAGATGCTCGCCCCTACTATACTACAAGGGGCCAGTGATGCCATAAAGAAAGAATTTCTACCACCAATCGCACGCGGCGAGGTCATGTGGTGCGAGTTGTGGAGTGAACCGAACGCTGGTTCGGACTTAGCCACCCTGTCAACGACGGCAATTAAGAAGGGTGACGAGTACATAATCAACGGCCAGAAAACCTGGAACACCGCTGCCCACCGCGCTGACTGGGGATTCGGCGTATTTAAAACAGACCCGGCCGGACGCAAACACCACAATATGACCTTCCTGTTGCTAGATATGAAGACACCCGGCGTTACAGTGAGGCCAATTCCTTACATTGATGGGGATGCGCCTTTCGCAGAAGTATATTTCGATGACGTTCATGTACCAGCTAAAAACGTCGTTGGCCAGGAAAACGAGGGCTGGGCCATAGTGAACCTCCTCGCTGGTTTCGAGAGATCCGGCATGGGTGAAATTATGGGGATGTATCGAGAATTGGAGGAACTGGTCGAGTTCTGTAACACAACCAAACGAAACGGCAAGCCTTTGTCAAAGGACCCGTTGGTACGAAACCGGGTGGCGCAGTTAGCCTGCGATCTCGAAGCTGCAAAAGCCATTGCCTATCGCATAGCAGACCTTCAAAACAGGAATGAGATGGCTCTAATGGATGCCGCAGCAGCCAAAATATTTTATAGCGAGCTTGGCGAGCGTTTCGCTTTTGTGTCAACTGATATAGCAGGTCCATACGGTCAATTAAAGCACTCCAAATGGGCCCCTGTCGATGGAGCCTGGGAGAAGAAGTTCCAGGAGTGTTTCGTAACCATCATTTCAATGGGGACAAACGAGATACAAAGGAACATAATTGCCTGGTACGGCCTCGGCCTGCCTCGCATGAAATAAATTAGGAGGATAAATATGGACCTTAGATTTACAGAAGCACAAGAAATTTTAAAGAAGGCCGCACGCGACTTTCTTACAACTGAATGTCCCAAAACCCTGGTCAGGGAACTCGAAAAGAGTGAAAAAGGCTATTCTCCAGAGTTATGGAAGAAGATGGCTGAACTGGGTTGGATGGGCCTCGTAATCCCGGAGCAATATGAAGGAATCGGCTATAGCTTTCAGGACCTTACCGTGCTGCTTGAAGAAATAGGGAAAAACATACTTCCCGGTCCGCTAATGACCACCGTGATAAGCAGCTTCGCCATTATGGAGGCTGGTACAGAGGAACAAAAGAAAGAGTTCCTCCCCAAAATATCCAGCGGAGAGCTTATTTTGACCTTGGCCCTCGTAGAAGCAGAGGGCACCTGCGAACCGTCCGGAATAAGTCTTAAAGCCACGGCTAAGGGCGACGATTTTACACTGAATGGTACAAAGCTGTTCGTTGAGATGGCCCACGTTGCCAATTACATGGTCTGCGTTACTCGAACCAAAGAAGGCACCGACAAAGGAATCACTCTGTTTCTCGTCGATTCCAAGGCACCCGGGATACACTGCGAGGTAATGCCGACGATCGGCGCTGATAAGCTTTGTGAGGTGAAGTTTGAGAATGTTAGCGTGCCCAAGAAAAACATGCTCGGCAAAATAGACGCGGGTTGGCCTGTAGCGGAAATGCTGCTGCGCAAAGGCTCGATAGCCAAGGCGGTTGAGTCCGTCGGTGCTATGCAAACCTGTATCGACATGACCGTTGCCTACTCCAAAGAACGCGTTCAGTACGAAAGACCGATCGGCGCCTTCCAGGCTCTTCAACATATAATGGCCAATATGTGGACGGCGATGCAAACCAGCCGTTATTTAGTTTATCAAGCTGCGTGGATGGAGTCAGAAGGTCAACCGGCATCTAAAGAAGCTTCGCTGGCTAAAGCCTACATCAACGAGGCGTACAGGGACGTGGCCCAGTGGGCTATTAGGTTGCACGGTGGCATAGCTACCAGCTACGACCATGATATACCCCTATACTATAGGAGATCGCTGGCTGCGAGTTCATCGTTTGGCGGCACCGAATTCCACAGGGAACTGGTTGCCCAGAAGATCGGCTTAAAATAACAGACCTGGTTATCACTGACAATTTACCTAGCCCCTCTTATCCTGAGGGGCTAGGTTTTTACATTGAATTCAAAGACATTCGCGATTGAACATACTCGAATATCACCTATTATATAGCTAACTAAATTGCCTCAGAATTCACCTTATGTTATACTGATGTTCGGTTTGGCTAAAATTCTATGGGTAATTTAATCTGCTTTACACTCGTTTTATTTTGATTAGGAGGTCACAACTTGGCGGAGTCTATCTCAGTTAAACAATTACTGGAGGCCGGGGCCCATTTCGGGCACCTTACCGGGCACTGGCATCCACGTATGAAAAGCTTTATTTTCACGCAGCGGAACGGTATACATATTATCGATTTAGAACAAACAGTGGTAATGCTCGAACGAGCGTATAACTACGTCAAAGACCTGGTCAGCAGCGGTCAGAGCCTACTCTTCGTTGGCACTAAGAAGCAGGCTCAAGAAATCGTAGAAGAAGAGGCCAAGCGTTGCGGTATGTATTATGTCAATCAACGGTGGCTGGGCGGAATGCTAACGAATTTCAGCACAATCCAGGCCAGGATTGACTACCTGGTGCGTCTCGAAGACCAAAAAGATAAAGGTGAGCTGGACTATCTTTCTAAGAAGGAAAAAATGAAGGTCGAGAAAGAAATAGCCAGGCTAAATAAACTTCTCGGCGGCTTCAAAGAGATGACTACTCTTCCCGGTACCATATTCATCATTGATCCGACTAAAGAAAAAATAGCCTTAGCCGAAAGTAAAAAGGTTGGAATACCGGTCGTAGCCATCGTAGATACGAATTGTGATCCTCAAAGTATCGATTACCCTATTCCCGCCAACGACGATGCCATAAAGGCCATCAAACTTATATGCAGCAAAATAGCTGATGCTGTCCTTGAGGGCAAAATGATTAAAGAGACCGGGGAGACCGGCAGAGCTGAATTATCTGCGAGCGATGCCGAATCAAGCCAATTGCTGGAATCACATATATTTACCCCGGATGAAATTAAATAGCTACAAATTGATAGCTCCTAATACACGAGGAGGATGACTTGCAAATTTCTACTGATACTATCAAGGACCTTAGAGAAAAAACCGGCGCTGGCGTAATGGACTGCAAAAAGGCGCTTACAGAAGCCAAGGGAAATGTCGAAAAGGCGATACAACTATTGAATGAACGGGGAATAGCCCTGGCGGAAAAAAAATCTGAACGCGTCGCCCAACAGGGTTTGATCGAGTCCTATGTGCATCCCGGCGGTAAAATCGGCGTGTTAGTTGAAGTGAACTGCGAGACCGATTTTGTGGCTCGTACCGACGAATTCAAAGACCTGGCACATAATCTGGCTCTGCAAGTTGCTGCCATGTGTCCCGAATGCGTTTCACAGGACGAAATGTCCAAAGAAACCGATGCCGATCCTAAGACAGCTTGTCTATTACTGCAGCCGTATATAAAAGACCCCAACAAGACCATTCAGGAAGTTGTGACGGAGATAATTGCCAAAGTTGGCGAAAATATAAAAATACGCAGATTCGTTAGATTCGAATTAGGTTCCTGAGAATTGGTAGAGGGTAAAGCTAAATACCGGCGAGTTCTCCTCAAGCTGAGCGGTGAAGCACTGATGGGGAAGAAGAGGTTTGGTATTGACCGTTCGGTTTTAAAACGAGTTTCCAGACAGATAAAAGATATAGTAAATCAGGGTGTGGAGGTAGCAATTGTTGTTGGGGGTGGTAACTTCTGGCGAGGCACCGGTGCTGAAGCTACGGGAATGGACCGGGCTACAGCTGACTACGCCGGTATGCTGGCCACTGTGATTAACGCGCTGGCACTACAAGATGCACTTGAAGGAGAAGGGGCTACTACGAGGACACAGTCAGCAATTACCATGTATGCAGTCGCTGAGCCTTATATCCGTCGAAGGGCAATAAGACATCTCGAAAAGAAAAGGGTTGTCATCTTCGCAGGGGGTACCGGAAATCCATACATGACCACAGATACTGCAGCTGCGTTAAGAGCTATTGAAATCGGTGCTGAAGTACTGCTCGTAGCTAAAAACCGGGTCGATGGAGTCTACGATTCAGACCCGCTTAAAAATCCAATAGCTAAGAAATTTGACCGTTTGACCCATACCGATGCATTAAACATGCGCCTCCAAGTAATGGATAGTACCGCGTTTTCGCTCTGCCAGGACAATAGGCTGCCCATAATTGTATTCGATCTGCAGGCTAAGGAAAGCATTGAACGTGCCGTCCGCGGGGAGCATGTAGGCACCTTTGTCACCAGTGAATAAAATGATAGAAAATATCATTGCTGAAATAAATGCTAAGATGCAGAAAGCAGCTGAAGCTCTGTCTCGAGACCTGGCTACGATTAGAACGGGTCGTGCCTCCCC
Organism: uncultured Dehalococcoidales bacterium; assembly: GCA_964548415.1. Lineage (GTDB taxonomy): Bacteria > Chloroflexota > Dehalococcoidia > GIF9 > UBA5629 > 9FT-COMBO-48-23. Next base: position 87,500 of record CAZJQG010000001.1, read on the forward strand.
CGCCCTTGTTGAACACATAAAAGCCGATTACCACGGTGTACTTACCCCAATAAATCAGTTGGCTTCAATTTCCATTCCCGATGCTAAAATGATTCTGATACAACCCTGGGATAATACTTCAATTAAAGGTATCGAGAAGGCTATCCTCACTTCGGATTTGGGCCTAAATCCAATCAGCGATAGCCGCGTTCTTCGCATACCTATCCCACCACTCACTGAAGAACGGCGTAGGGAACTGACCAAGTCAGTTCACAAAAGAATGGAAGAGGGACGGATAGAACTTCGTAACCTTCGACGGGAAGGTATCGATAAATTAAGACAGTCAGAAAAAAACAAGGAAATATCACAGGACCAATCTGCCCGAGTCGCTGAACAACTACAAAAACTAACCGACGGCTTTATTGATAAGGTAAACGCTATAGGGCAGTTTAAAGAAAAAGAGATAATGGAGGTCTGAGAACCACAGCCGTGAACCTGCGTCTCACCTGCGAATCCCAAATAAAAAACTAACGAATGATACCAGCCCGATTAACTCCTTACCACAACCGACGGGCTACGTAAAATAAGGACAGCAGAACCAAAGAACAAAATATGCTAAGGCATAGAATTCTAACTGCTGTTGTCGGACTGCCGCTACTAATCCTTATAATTTGGTACGGAGAACCATGGTTTACTATCTTGATGGCAGCAATGGCCGGTTTCGCGGGGTGGGAGTTCTATCGGATGGCGGGCCGGTTAAACCTGCAACCACTCATCTATTTTGGTATAGCCTGGATTGTACTTTTAGTAGCCAGCCCTAACTGCCCCTACCCAGAAACCTCATCTATACTTATTGCTCTCGCGATTATTGTATTGCTAGTCTGGCCTATATTCCACCGGCCCAGAGATCAGGCTTTCGCCAACTTTGCCTGGACTATAGCAGGAATCATATACATTGGCTGGATGATAAGTTATTGGATCGGATTAAGAAACCTGGCGGCCGGCAGGGAACTAGTATTCCTAGCGATGTTTACCACCTTCGCCAATGATACCGGTGCTTTTTTTATCGGTAGGAGCTGGGGGAAACATCACTTAGCTCCTTCTATAAGCTCCGGCAAGACCTGGGAAGGGGCGGTAGGCGGCCTGTTATCAAGCGTAGCAGCTGCTTTTATCATTTCTGCAATATTTAGGATACAATTCAGCTATTGGGAAATAGCCGTCGCTGGCATCTTTATTAGTGTCTTCGCCCAGTTAGGAGATCTGGTAGAATCATTGCTGAAACGTAACACGGGCGTAAAAGATGCTGGAAAACTGGTCCCGGGGCATGGAGGAATAATGGACCGGATGGACAGTCTAATATTTACCGGAGTTATTGTATACTATTTAGTAGAACTGGCAAGATTATGAGTAGACCTCTTAAAAAATTGGCTGTCTTAGGCTCTACCGGTTCAATAGGCCGGCAAGTTCTGGATATAGTTCAGGCATTTCCTGACAGATTTATTGTAACCGCCCTGGCCGGCGGCAATAATGGGAGTCTATTTATAGACCAGCTAAGCCGATTCAAACCAAAGTTTATGTATTTTGCAGGCAAGCTAGATACTCCATCTAATGTTAAATCATTGTCCATGGAAGAAATCGCCTGTCATCCTGATGTCGACATGGTGGTAGTCGCTACTTCAGGCAAAGCTGGTCTTAACCCGACACTGGCTGCAATCAAAGCGAGCAAAAAGATAGCCCTGGCCAACAAAGAGGTACTAGTCATGGCCGGGGAAATCGTGATGAAGGAAGCCAGGACGAGAGGGCTTCAAATCTTACCCATCGATAGTGAACACAGCGCTATATTTCAGTGTCTGACTGGAGAAACTAATCATGTAAACAAAATCATGCTCACCGCTTCAGGAGGGCCTTTCTTAAATTACTCAGAGTCTATGTTAGCCGATGTCACAGTGGAGGAAGCACTTAGGCATCCGACGTGGAAGATGGGGAGGAAAGTCACTATCGACTCGGCGACGTTGATGAACAAGGGGCTTGAAGCAATAGAAGCCAGTTGGCTCTTCGCTGTCCCCCTTAATAAAATCGAAGTGGTAATTCATCGCCAGAGTATCGTCCATTCCCTTGTGGAATTTGCTGATGGCTCCATCAAGGCGCAACTAGGCATGCCAGACATGCGACTGGCAATTCAGTACGCACTGTCGTATCCTGAACGACTCACCAATCACAGCTTACCACTCCTTGACCTTGCCAAGATAAAATCGCTAACTTTTGACAGAATGGATTACTCCCTTTTCCCCTGTCTCACACTCGCAATCGATGCCGGTCACAAGGGAGGAACTTATCCGGCAGCGCTCTGCGCTGCCGACGATATTGCAGTGGACCTTTTTCTGGAAAGGCGTATTGCTTTTACCCAAATCGCTGAGATTGTTGAAAAAACGCTCAGTTTACATGAGAGCATCAATAGACCAACTCTGGATGAAATTATAAAAGCTGACGAGTGGGCCAGAGACACGGCGTTAGCAATTCTAAGTAAGGTAGATTAATGGTTGAAACAGTAATAATTTCAGTTGTAAGTTTTCTGGGTATACTGATAGTCCTGGTTTTTGCCCACGAATTCGGCCATTTCATCACGGCCAAGCTTTCCAAGGTTAAGGTGGAGGAGTTCGGCATTGGATTTCCTCCAAGGATGGTAAGTTTCAAGCGGGGTGAAACAACTTATTCGATCAACGCCATACCTCTCGGCGGCTTTACAAAGATGGTTGGAGAGGAAGACCCGACGCTGCCGGGAAGCCTAGCAAGCAAAAGCATACCCGTTAGAATTCTGGTTCTCAGTGCCGGCTCTTTAATGAATATTTTACTACCTGTATTTCTTTTTACCATAAGTTTTATGATTCCCCACGATATGGTCTTGGAGAAAGTTCAGGTTCAGGAAGTAGCACAGGGATCGCCTGCCCAGACGGCTGGCATCCAGCCTGGAGATTTCATCCTGGAAATAAACGGGCGCCAAATAAATAATCGCGCCGATGTAGGCTATTATATTCAGCTCTATCTCGGTACTGAAGTAAATATGCTGCTACAGAGGGACGGCGCGCCTCCCAGTGAAGTAACTATTAAACCAAGATGGAACCCTCCGCCGGGTCAAGGGGCAACCGGTATCATCATCACCGGCGTGGACAGTACAACTGTCCGAGATTCGGAGCCTATTTGGAAGGCCGTGCCCTCAAGTGTAGTACACTGCTGGGAGATACTCGTCCTATTCCGTAATGGAGTAGTTGGTTGGTTCGTTGGTGGTGTGGCGCCACAGGTGACAGGCCCTATAGGCATCGCTCAAATTACCGGTCAAGTCGCTAAAGCTGGCATCAGCCCCTTACTTGAATTTGCGGCGCTTATCAGTATCAACCTGGCTATAATAAATATTTTTCCGTTTCCCGGGTTGGATGGTGGACGGTTGATTTTTGTATTCTTGGAATGGGTCCGCCGGGGAAAAAGAATCTCCCCGAAGAGAGAGGGACTCGTGCACCTAATCGGTTTCGCGGTGCTAATGCTCCTTATTATCGTCGTAAGCTACTATGATATAGCCCACCTTATTCAAGGAGAGAGCGTCTTACCTTGATAGTGCGCAGGCGGTCTAATCCGATTAGAATAGGTAAAGTGACCATTGGCGGTGATTCACCCATTGTTGTACAGTCCATGGCTAAGACCGACACCAGAGATATAAAAGCTACGATAAATCAAATTCATAAACTCTCCGGTTGTGGATGCGAGTTGGTCAGAATAGCAATTCCGGATTTTGAAGCTGCACAGGCTCTCTCAGCAATTAAGAAGAAAACAACCATTCCCATCATTGCCGACATACACTTCGACTATCGGCTTGCCCTCGAATCATTGAAAGCAGGAGCGGATGGCCTCCGTCTTAATCCAGGCAATATACGGGATCGTGAACAAGTTGCCGAGGTAGTAAAGGCTGCCCGCCAAAGGCAGGTACCCATCCGGATCGGCGTTAATGCAGGAAGCTTGCCTTCCGCACCAAAACCAAAAGTTTCAACATCCGAACACATGGTCGCTGTAGCTCTGGCCCAAATTGAACTGTTGGAAAGTTTAGATTTCGATTTAATTAAAGTATCGCTCAAAGCTTTTGATGTACTTACCAGTATTGAATCTTACAGATCGATTGCATCGAAAATATCATACCCACTTCACCTGGGCATAACTGAAGCAGGTTTGCCGGCCGCGGGCGCCGTCCGAAGCTCTGTAGGGCTGGGCATACTGCTGTACGAAGGTATCGGCGATACTTTACGGGTCTCGCTAAGTGCACACCCCTGTCAGGAAGTCTACACGGCATATGAGATCCTGAAAAGCCTCAACCTTCGCCAGCATGGGCCTGTATTAATTAGCTGTCCATCGTGCGGGCGGGCAGAGGTGGACATTGTCTCTCTGGCTGAGTCTGTAGACAGGAAATTAAAGGCAACAAATAAGCCGATAAAAGTAGCCGTAATGGGCTGTGTGGTTAACGGACCCGGAGAAGCCAGAGAAGCGGATGTGGGTATAGCCTGTGGCAAAGGCAAAGGTGCCATATTCAGAAAAGGTAAGGTGGTCCGCACTGTTACCGAAGATGATTTCTTGGGCGCACTCCTTAATGAAATAAAGAATATAGAAGGAGAATAAGGTGACGTACCCAATAACCGTGAAGATTCATTATTCGGACAAGCTTTCTCGACTGACTACCTTCTTCAGACTCATGATGGTTATACCACATGGCATTGTTCTCTGGGCATTGGGTATCGCCTCGGCAATAGTTGCTTTTATAGCCTGGTGGGCTATTCTTTTTATCGGAAGATATCCTAAATGGGCTTTCATGCTGGTGGCAGGTTATGTTCGCTGGTATACGAGGGTAAGCGGTTATTATTTGCTGCTGACTGACAAATATCCCCCGTTTAGTATAGAATAGCTGGCTACCTAAGGTAATCTAGTGAGGACGGCACATGAGATTTTCCAGACTGTTCGGCAAGACACTGAAAGAAATACCCTCGGAAGCTGATACCATTAGTCATCAGCTGCTGGTCAGAGCCGGGATGATACAGCAGTTAGCGGCTGGTGTATATTCTTATCTGCCACTCGGTTGGCGTGTTCTGCAGAAAATTGAACAAATCATCCGGGAGGAGATGAACAAAGCCGGAGGGCAGGAACTAATGTTGCCCTCTCTTCAGCCTTTTGAATTGTGGGAAAAATCAGGCCGGTATCCCGCTTTCGGCAAAACTTTATTTTCAATTACCGACCGGCGCGAACACATATTAATATTGGGCCCTACCCACGAGGAGATAATTACCGACCTCGTGGGCCGATTTGTGCAAAGTTATCGAGATCTGCCGCTTCTATTGTACCAGATTCAGAATAAATTTCGCGATGAACCACGACCCCGCGGCGGTCTACTAAGGGTCCGTGAATTCATAATGAAAGACCTCTACAGTTTCCATGTCGATGAGACAGACTTAGATAGAACATACGCAGCTATGATACAGGCTTACAAAAACGTATATACCCGATGTGGTTTGCCGGCTGTAATGGTAGAAGCTGATAGTGGCGCCATTGGTGGCAAGGAATCTCACGAGTTCATGCTGGTTGCTCAAACTGGAGAAGATGGAATTGTTCACTGCGCTAGCTGTGATTATGCCGCAAATTTAGAAAAAGCGCAGAGCCGGAAGCCGATATTCGATAAAGAGGCTCCCCTCCCCCTCGAGGAACTATCGACACCAAATATAAAAACAATAGAGGAAGTGGCCAACTATGTTGGAGTACCCGCATATCAAACACTAAAGGCGGTATTTTATTCGGCAGACGGTGAACTAATATTTGCCGTCATCCGAGGTGACCTAGAAGTCAACGAGACCAAGCTGCGAAATCTGCTGAAATGCGCCGACCTGCATCTGGCTACAGAGACAGAGGTTAACGCTGCGGGATTAGTCGCTGGTGCTGCCTCACCTGTCGGTCTTAAAGGCATAAAAGTGGTGGGCGATGACTCCATCACGCTTGGTTCCAATTTTGTTGCCGGAGCTAACAAGCCGGATACTCATCTTAAAAACGTCAATTATCCGCGCGATTTCGAAGTCAATATCATGGCCGACATCGCCACGGCACGTGCCGAAGACGGCTGTCCGAGATGCAGCGGAACGCTGTTTTCCAGCCTCGGCATTGAGGTTGGCCATGTGTTTAAACTGGGCACTTTTCTTAGTGAAAAGCTTGGAGCTTTCTATCTGGATAAAAATGGTGTCTCCCACCCGATTATTATGGGCACGTACGGCATCGGTTTAGGCAGACTCCTGGCTGCCACCATAGAACAGAATCATGACGATAAGGGTATTATCTGGCCCATGGGGATTGCTCCCTTTCACATTTACCTGTGCCCGCTTCGTCTTGAAAATCCGGATATTGCCGAAGCCTCGCAAAAGGTCTACCAGGAGTTGACCGATCAGAATATCGAAGTCCTCTACGATGACAGGGAAGAATCACCCGGGGTTAAATTTAACGACGCTGACCTGCTTGGCATACCCTTGCGATTGACCATAAGCTCCCGAACTATAAAAAACCAGAGTGTAGAGATGAAATGGCGCAAGGAAGAGCAAACCGAGCTGGTGCCTTTGAAAGAAATTACCTCTAAAATTAGCCGATTAATTCGAGAAGCCTAAAATAGCTGGGCCAACGCTGCATGCCCTTACTACGTCTCTATCTTTCTTTTTTCATGTTGCGGAACATGAAAAATAGTCGGACTAATATCACCGCGCCAACTACGACGATTATTATAAACAGCCAGACTGGCATTAGGCCAGCCTTGAATTTTACTGGATCTGTCCACCCGCTGTCATTGCTGGCCCCATCAACTGCTTTGACACGCCAGTAGTACGTTCCCCGAGCCAGAGCTTGATCTTCGGTAAGCGTGTATTCGGTTTCGGCAAGGTTGTCTAAACTCACCAAAGTGGTGGCAAAACTGGATTGCGATGCTATTTCTAAGCTGTAGGTAACACCGCTTGGGTCGGACACGGGGCTCCATTCGAAAGTAGGAGTAACACGGTCAAAAAGGCCGGCCCTGCTTCCCTCCTTCGGATATATGATCTCTGGTACAGCCGGCGCGACTGTCTCCATGCTAAAGGCGGCCGTTCCTGTCGCGCCGCCATCGTCGGTAGCGGTTATATTATGTTTCCCCCCAGCGCTTTTAGGCACTACCAGATTGGCCTGGAAGTTGCCTTTCTCATCGGTGGTAAATTTGGTTAGTAGTTCGTCAGTATCATATTTTAGGGTCACTTCTTTATCAGCACCAAAACCGGTACCGCTAATGGCAATGTTGGTGCCTACATTTCCGTCAGCAGGTTCCAAGCTTACCTTGGATAAAACAGTCAGCTTGGTATCGGCGACTTCAGAGGCAACCGTTGAGGAGCCGTAAGCGTCCACAATATGATTACCGCCAACCATTTCCGGTACGGTCACCGATGAACTCCAGCAACCTTCGTTATTAGCTGAAATATCGCTCTTAATACTGTTTCCGTCCAGCGTTACGATGATACCGTTTTCGGTATCACCGAAACCGCAGCCTGCCACGGTAACCGAATCGCCCACATAGACCGAAGACGGCTTTACTGTAACGGCCGAGGAGACAATAAACGTCAGATCCGGGACGTCCGTGGCGCTGGTGGAAGCGCCTGACGCGTCAATTGTATGACCGCCTTTAGTTGAGTTAGGAATCGTAATCGAAGTGCTCCACTCGCCTTTTGTATCAGCGCTGATTCCCGTTTTAACACCGGTGCCATCGTAGATAACTTGAATACTGCCTTCACTCTTACCAAAGCCGGTACCGCTAACAGTGACCGCGGTACCTACATTTCCAGACGACGGATTTGTAGTAATCTTTGGACTTATGGTTATCGTGGCGGCTGGAACATCGCTAGCATGCGTGGTCTGTCCTGAGGCACCGATGGTATGGCTTCCGCTTGCGGCGCTGGGCAAGGCAAATGTGGCCTCCCAGGAGCCCGTATTGCCCGCTGTAATCCCACTCTTGGCATTAGTTCCGTCAAGGGTTACGGCAATACTGCCTTCATTGACCGCGAATCCTTTACCGGACACGGTAACTTCATCTCCAACGACACCAGTGTCCTTATTAATAGTTAGAGAGGGCAGAACATTGAAGGTGGCCGACATAACCTCTACTCCAGCACTGTCTACTTTTACCGTATGCTCGCCTCCAGCAGTGTCAGGGACATTAAAACTTACGCTGCCGGCTCCCGATAATGTGCCTGATTTTACCCCTACGCTATCCCACTTAATCGAATAAGACCCGGCCGCGAGACCGGATATGGTAACGGTAGCTCCAACAATACCCTCGGTAGGAGCCATCCCTGCAGCCAGAACAGGCGCTACAGAACCAAGGGTCAACAGTACTACTAAGCACAATATTGTAGCCAAAATTCTGCTTTTCACTTTTACGTCTACCCCCTTCATGTAATAAGCACGCCCATTATATCTCAAATGAAAACAAAATTTTCATCGGCAAAATATTATATCCAGAGCTATAAATCAACTCCTTAAAACGGCCCCAAGTTCGCTTTCCAGTCTTTGCAGGATTTTTCTCTGAACTTCGTCGACTTCGCCATCGGTCAGGGTATGGGACGCTGATTGATAGACTATGTTGAATGCCAGCGATTTTTTCCCGGAAGGCACCTGTTCGCCCTGATAGTAGTCAAACAGGTTTATTGAGTATACCAGCGAGAAGCCCTTAATGATATTATAAATCTGCTGATAATTGGTTTTTTCGTCAACGATAAGTGCAATATCTCTGCTCGTGCTGGGATATTTGGCAATTGATTGATAGGTTTTAGTTTCCGGTGCCCAAGATAATAACTTGTCAACATCGAGCTCGATCAGATAAGCTGATCTAGGAATATCAAATGCCTTCAACACTACAGGATGTACTTCGCCCACTATACCTAATTTTTCACCGCCGACTATAACGCTCGCTGTCTTACCTGTTAATAAGCTTTTATCCTTAATTTCCTCGAAATCAGCAGTGACTTGTAATCCCGATAGGATTGTGTCGACTACGCCTTTTGCCGTGAAGAAGTCAACTAGCTCTTCTTCCCCGCGCCACGATAAGCGTTTACGCACGCCGCAGACCACAGCACAGAGCAGTTCCCGCTCACGAGGCAAATCACGCTCTCTAGGAATAAAGACCCTGCCAATTTCAAACAGACTTATACTCTGTTCCTGATGGCGTTCATTACGAGTCAGAGCAGAGAGCAGGCCAGCCCGGAGACTGGTTCTGAGGTACTCCTGCTCTTTAGACATAGGATTGGCCACCTTCATCGGTTCCGGACCTGGCAAATGAAGGTCTGGGGCAAGGAGTCTTAGCGTCTCCAGGCTGGTTAAAGAATAGGTTAGTATCTCCTGAAACCCACAGCTTATCAGAATGTCTCTCACTTGCCGTCTCAGCGAAATCATTGGTGAGGGTACATATTTTGGCAAAGGCGAGCTGAGCATGGTGGTCGGAATTTCGTCATATCCAATAACTCGAGCTATTTCCTCAACCAGGTCAGCTTTGTATCGGACATCCGTCCGCCACCACGGAACCTCCACCCGGACACTTCCTTTGGGCTGCACTTTTTGGCAGTTAAACTGCAGCCGGTCCAAAGCCTTGCATATTTCATTCTCTGTTAGTTCAAGGCCGAGGAGTCGTTTCACATCACTGACCGGTAATACTATGGAAATTTTTTCTTTCTTGCCCGGGTAGACGTCTATAACACCCTTCGCGGCTTTGCCTCCCGCCAGCTCGGAAAGTAATTGAGTAGCACGCTCCAGGGCTATAAGCGGTAGTTCCTTGCTCAGACCTTTCTCAAACCGCAACGAGGCTTCACTGCTCAAGTGCAGGGCAAGACTGCCCCTGTGAATAACAGCCTGATTGAAATTTGCTGACTCGATCAAAACTGTCTTTGTCTTTTCAGTTACTTCCGAATCGGCTCCGCCCATGATGCCGGCAACGGCGACAGCTTCATTTCTATCTGCGATTACCAGTATCTTAGGATTTAGCTCCCGCTTCACTCCATCGAGCGTGGACATTGATTCACTTCTCTTAGCCGTGCGCACGATAATCTGTTTGCCGCTTATTTCATCGCAGTCAAAGGCGTGAAGTGGTTGGCCATATTCCAGCATAACGTAGTTAGTTATGTCAACTATGTTACTTATGGGACGCATACCGCATGCGAGCAATCGACTTTGCATCCACCGTGGAGATTCAGCTATTTTAATGCCGGTCAGAACACTGGCACAATACCTGGGACACAACTCTGGCTCCACTATCTTTACACTGGCGAAGGTATCTACACCGGCCTCTGGTTCGTCATATTTGATTTCAGGGATATGTACTTTGTTTCCGGTGATGGCCGCTATCTCACGTGCGATTCCGATTATGGAGAGGCAATCCGGGCGGTTTGGGGTTACGTCAACATCCAGAATAGTATCGCCCAGTAATTTGGATAAGGGAGTGCCCACAATTGCATCGTCAGAAAGCACCATAATTCCCTCGTGGCTATCCGAAATTCCCAATTCCTTTTCTGAACAGACCATTCCTTCGGATACTACGCCCCGTATCTTAGCTGGTTTCAACTTCATTGTTTCGCCCGTGTGGCCGTCCATTAGCTCCGCACCCACCCGGGCGAAAGCTATCGTGATGCCTACCCTTACGTTAGGTGCTCCACAAACTACTGTGGAACGACCGGTTCCTAGCTCTACCGTTACCAGTTTTAGTCGATCGGCATTTGGGTGCGGACTGACATCAACAACTTTTCCGACTTCAATATTGCTCCAATTGCCGCCGATGACCTCCATCCCGCCAACCTCCAAACCGGCCATTGTCAGGCGTTCTGAAAGCTCCTGAATGGGCAACGAGATGTCGACAAACTCTTTTAGCCAGCTAATGGGCGCCTTCATATCACACTAAAACCCAATAAAGACATCAGAACTGTTTTAAGAATCTCAAGTCGTTCCCATAAAATAGTCGAATATCATCTATACCGTAACGTAGAATTGGTATTCGCTCCATGCCCATACCGAAGGCAAAGCCCGAATATTCGTCGGGATCAATACCTACCCTGCGAAGAACCTCGGGGTGCACCATGCCGGCACCGAGTATTTCAATCCAGCCGCTATTACCACACAGCCTGCATCCCTTGCCACGGCATACCAGACAATCTATAGCCACCTCGACTCCCGGCTCCACGAAAGGGAAATAGTCAACCCGAAAACGGCACTTCCTGTCCTGGCCAAAAAGCCGCTGGGCGAATTCAAACAGCGTACCCTTCAAATCAGCTAAAGTTATGTTTTTGTCTACGGCCAGACCTTCCACCTGGTAAAACATCCACTCGTGGGTAGCGTCGGTCGCTTCATATCTGTAGACCCTACCGGGAGCAATTATTCTTATAGGTGGCTTTAATTTCTCCATGACTCGTATTTGAACCGGAGATGTATGCGTCCTCAACAGCATTGGTCTATCTCCGGTTTTGGTCTCGAAATCGACCCACAGTGTGGCAAACATATCACGTGCCGGATGGTCTGCAGGCATGTTCAAGGCCTCGAAATTGTAGTAGTCCCATTCCACTTCAGGCCCTTCCACAATTTGGAAACCCATACTCGTGAAAATATCGCAGACTTCCTCTACTGTCTGGGTTGTAGGATGCAGGCGGCCGAGAAGGATTCGTTCGCCTGGCAAGGTGACGTCTAAGGTCTCGCGTCCGAGACTGATAGTCAAATCGCGCTCTAAAAGAGATTTCTTCTCATCGAAAGCGGATTCCAGAGAGTTCTTGACTTCGTTGGCACGAGCTCCCACCTGGCGTCTCTCCTCTAAAGGTAAGCCTGAAAGCGAACGAAGAATCTGGATTAAGGTACCTTTTCTACCCAGATATGAAATTCGCCACGTTTCAAGCTCGTCTGTATTGGTGGCTTTGACTAGCTCATCGAGAGCTTTGGAGGCAAGCTCTTCAACTCGATTCAGCATATTCTCACTACGTGAGGGAGATTAGCTCTTAAGTTTCGCCGAAGATAGCGAAAGCAGCTTGGAGAAGCTGGATGGATCATTAACCGCCATTTCAGCCAGTTCTTTTCGGTTGATTTCTACATTGGCCTTTTTCAATCCGTCCATAAACTGACTATATGACAGCCCTTCAGCCCGAGCAGCCGCATTTATCCTGACAATCCACAACCGCCTCATATCACTTTTGCGCTCTCGACGATGCTCATAGGCGTAAGACAATGCATGAAGCATTGATTCGTGAGCTCGCCGGAACAGCGAATGCCTGGTAGCTTTATGTCCCTTGGTTAACTCAAGTACTTTCTTATGTTTTCGATGGGTGACTGTTCCGCCTTTAACTCGTGGCAATCAGGTCCTCCTAGTCTATTTATTGCCGTACGGCAATAACTTCTTCAGTCTGGGTTTATCCGCCGCTTCGACCTGGATCATTTCATCATAAAGTCCCTTGGTCCTGCTCGGCTTTTTGCGTCTAAAATGGCTTTTACCAACTTTGACACGCATTATTTTACCGGTGCCAGTTATGTGTAAACGGCTCTTAGCGCCTTTATGTGTCTTCAGCTTGGGCATCTAAACTTTCTCCTCTACTACTGGTTTCTTAACCTGTTTACTGGAAGCAGGGGTCAGTACAATGCTCATAAAACGGTCCTCTGATGATGGTGCTCCGTCAAATGTAGCTATATCTTTTAAATCCTCTGCCACTTTTTTCAATAATCTCAATCCCAGTTCCGGATGCGTAAACTCGCGTCCTCTAAAAACTACGAAAACTTTTACTTTGTCGCCTTCTGCTAATAGCTTCCTGGCTATCTTGATTTTAGTCTCGAGGTCATGCTCTTTAACCCTGGGTCTGACTCTAATTTCTTTGAGTACGATGCCCCTTTGACTCTTACGTGCCTTGCGCTCCTTCTTCGTCAGTTCGTATCTATACCTACCATAGTCAAGAATTCGACATACAGGGGGAACTGAATTCGATGCTACCTCTACAAGGTCGAGATTTCTCTCACTAGCCATCTGTAAGGCTTTCTCGATTGGAAACACCCCCAACTGCGCGCCTGTCTCCCCTATAAGCCGAACTTCTTTAGCCCTAATTTCTCGATTAACGCGTAATTCCTTGACTATGTTTCTCCTCACCTCCTTATACGAAGTGACTAACAGCAAAATATAGCATATTCACGAGATGAAATCAAAGTTTATCTGGAGATTTACTCTCGATAATCGGCTTAATTCTACTTATAAACTCAATGACCGATACAGTGCCCGCGTCCTCTCCGTTTCTAAGGCGCAAAGAAACCTGATTAGATGCCTGCTCCTTGTCACCTACTACAAACATGTACGGTATTTTCATTAGCTGTGCTTCTCTTATCTTCAGGTTCATTCTCTCGGAACGGTCGTCAACCTGAACACGGATATCGTTATCCCTGAGCTTCTCTGCTATTAGACGCGAATAGTCCAGATGCCTATCGGCAATTGGTATAATAATTGCCTGCACCGGGGCCAGCCAGACAGGAAAGGCGCCGGCATATTGCTCAACCAGACACGCCATAAAACGTTCCATGCTGCCCAACACCGTCCGGTGCACCATGACCACCTGGTGTTCGTTACCGTCCTCGCCAATGTAGTTAACATCAAATCGCTGTGGCAGATTAAAGTCAACCTGGATAGTCGGACCCTGCCATAAACGGTCTAAAGCGTCACGTAATTTGACATCGATTTTCGGGCCGTAGAAAACACCTTCTCCCGGGTCGACATCATACTTGATGCCCAGTTTTTCCAGTACATTTTTAAGAGCGCTCGTAGCATGCTCCCAAATCTCTTCGGTACCGGCATAATGATCTGGCCTTGTTGATAAAAGCATTTCATATTGGCTGAAGCCAAAAGTGCTCATCATAAATCTGGCCAGGTTAACAGCGCCCGAGACCTCAGCTTCCAGCTGGTCGGGGCGACAGAAAATATGGGCGTCGTCCTGAGTAAAACCTCGGACCCTGGCCAATCCGTGTAATACGCCCGACCTCTCATATCTGTACACGGTACCGAGCTCGGCATATCGAAGCGGCAAATTACGGTAGCTCCGCAGTTGCGTCTTAAATATCATGATATGTGCCAGGCAGTTCATCGGCTTAACGATATATTCCTGTCCTTCCACATCCATAGGTGAATAGAGGTTTTCCCGATAAAAATCCCAATGTCCACTCGTTTTCCATAAATTTAGTTTGGCGATGTGGGGTGTATACACGATGTCATAACCACGTTTCCTGTGCTCCGCCTTCCAGAAATCTTCAATGATCTGGCGAACTAGAGCCCCTTTAGGATGCCAGTGGACCAGTCCAGGGCCAAACTCCTCATGAAGACTATACAGGTCCAGCTCTTTGCCCAAACGTCTATGGTCACGCTTGGCTGCCTCGGCCAGTCTCTCCAGATATGCCTGCAACTCGACATCGGTTTCGAAGGCAACACCGTAAATCCTCTGTAACATAGGGCGTCTTTCATCGCCTCGCCAGTAAGCGCCTGCAATACTGGTAAGCTTGAAAGCCTTAATGGCGCCGGTAGAATTAACGTGAGGACCGCGACACAGGTCTACAAAGGAATTTTGTCGATATATGGTAACCTTTTCCTCGGGCAACTCATCAATGAGCTCCAGTTTGTAAGGCTGGTCGGCAAGTAGCTTACGGGCTTTGGCCTTGGTTAGCTCTTCCTTGAGAAAGGACGTATCAGATTTGATTATCTCGTGCATTTTTTCTTCGATGGCGGCTAAATCTTCGGGCACCAATGGCCTGGGCAACTCAAAATCATAGTAGAAGCCGTCCTCGATAGACGGACCGATGCCAAATTTTGCGTCTGGAAACAACTTCTGCACGGCTTCAGCCATCACATGGGCCGCGGAATGCCTCATCTTTTCCAGTTTGGCTGCTTTCTCTTCCATGGTCATTTCCAATTTTTACTTGGCGAAACAAAAACCTCACGCGGTCGCGAGAGGCCATTGAGTGCTAACGTTCGCATTTTATCAACGCTTAGATTGAGAGTCAAGCTAGCTGATCACGATAAAACTTACTCACAAATTGTAAGAATCCCAAATCAAGGCTATAATTATATGCCGTTTTTTACACCGACCGGCAATCAGCAATTCGGGAATCTGCTCTAATCACTGGAGGCATTCATGAGTACGCAAGACGCCATCGAATTCGAGCATATATTCAATCCGCGAGCCGTCGCCTTAATTGGGGCGTCGGCAGACAACGGCTACGCCCATTCACTAACCAACTCTAAGCTGTGGGACAGGCTCTATTTTGTTAATCCGCGCTACGATGAACTTGCTGGCAAGATCTGCTACGACAGCATACTCGATATCCCGGTGGATATCGACTACGTAGTTATCGCAGTGCCGGCAACTCACGTCCCCAAGATATTGACCGAGTGCATTAAAAAAGGTGTAAAGGCAGCTCACGTTTTCACTGCCGGGTTCAGCGAGACCGGCATACCCGAAAGGAAAAAACTGGAGAACGAAGTTAGAGACGTGGCTAAAGGCAAAATCCGGCTTATCGGCCCAAATTGCATGGGCATTTATTGTTCAAAATCAGGTCTAAGTTTCACCTGGGACGCTTCTTTCGAGGAGGGCCCCGTCGGCGTTGTGTCTCAGAGTGGCACTTTTGGTGTTGAGTTTCTGAACATCGGTAAAATCAGAAATCTTAAATTCAGTAAAGTAATAAGCTACGGCAATGCCGTTGACCTGGACTGCCCCGATTTTCTGGAATACCTCGCCAATGATCCGGATACAAAAATAATAGCTCTATACGTGGAAGGGACGAGGAACGGCAGGCGGCTTAAATCAGCACTGGCCCATGCCGCTGCTAAGAAACCTGTCCTGGCTTTGAAGGGTGGAGTGACCGAGCATGGCAGCAGGGCCGCGTCCTCACACACGGGGTCTCTCGCCGGCTCACCTGAAATCTGGAGCTCGATATTCCGTCAGAGCGGTGTGGCTCAGGTAGAAGACTTTGATGAACTGCTTAACGCTTCACTGGCACTGACTTACGCGCCGTATTCTGCCGGAAAAGGGACCAGCATAATCACCAATTCGGGCGGCTTCAGCGTGCTCGAAACCGATGCCTCTGTAAAGGCCGGTTTAGAAGTGCCCCAGTTTACACATGAAACTCTGGCTCAGCTTAGAAAGATAGTGCCTGTGGCGGGAACAAGCATCAGTAATCCGCTGGATGCCTGGCCTATTTTCTATAATCTATCAGGCTCGGAAGGTAACCTCGGCGATGTTATCAAGACACTGGCCAGAGATAAAAACATACATTCGATAATTATCCACATGGATGAAATCAACTACTTAAGAAAGGTATTGGGTCCTGCCTTCGAGGGACACCTCAAGGAAGTTATCGATCTCATGCTGAAAGGCTGCAAATACGCACGCGACGAGATCGGTAAGCCGGTGATGCTATGCATTTCAATGGAAACTTTTACTGAGGATGAAGAGGACAGAAGATACCATTTAATGATGAAAAAGATTTTTGAGGATGAGCGTTTTCCTGTATTCCCCACCCTCAGAGATACTATTAACGCCCTCTCCACGCTATACAGGCTCGGACTCCGATTCTCTAAAAAATAAGCCTGATTCGTTTTACCACGATAACATCTTCGACTGTCCCCAGGGAATTTGTATCTATGATTTTACGAGAAGTATACGCCAAAAATATACTATCAAAATCGAAAATTTACGATTACACCATAAACTGCTACACAGGCTGTCAGCATGCCTGCACCTACTGCTACGCCCGGTTTATGAAACGGACTACTGGACATATCGAACCATGGGGCGAATTCGTTGATGCCAAGATTAACGCTCCTGACCTGCTGGCGAAGGAAATAACCAAGAAACGACCGGCCAGAGTATGGATAAGCGGGGTCTGTGACGCATATCAGCCGCTGGAAGGAAAGTACGAGCTCACTAAAAGATGCCTGGGGATTTTGGCTGCCCATGATTGGCCGGTTACCATCCAGACAAAGTCTCCTCTGGTTCTACGAGACTTAGACTTGCTAAAGAAGTCCAACGACATCGAAGTCGGGATGACGGTGACCACCGCCGACGACAAAATGCGACGAATCTTTGAACCTAATGCGCCGCCGATACCTGAAAGAATCAAAGCGCTCGATGACTTACATCAAGCAGGCATCGAGACCTTTGCAATGATCGCCCCTATGTTGCCTGGTGCCGGAGACCTGCCTTCTTTGTTAGCCGGGAAGGTAGACCACGTGCTGGTAGACCGGATGAACTACCACTACGCCGACTGGGTATATCGGAAATACAATCTGGAAGCTTCAATAAGTCCGGAGTCCTTCTTCAAAGAGGCCGAACAGATCGCCTCCGCGTTTATAAAACATGGTCAGGTTTGCCAGATTGTCTTTTAAACTCTAAGGTTAGAACCTAGTCCTTCTTCCGGAACTTCGCCAGCCTCTCCTCAGTGTCTGTTATGTTAAACTCGGATCGGGCTTCGAACTCCAATCCTTTTTTCAGGGTCTCATTCAAGCCTTGATTGTAAAGATGCTTATAGGCAGCGAGAGACGCCATACTGTTGGCCGATATCTTCTTTATCAACTCTTGCACAGTCTCCTCCAGCTTATCCAGGGGGACTGCGATATTTACAAGGCCTAATTGCGCGGCTTCCTTGCCCGTAATCAGGTCTGCGGTGAATGACATCTCTTTGGCCTTCAACATGCCGATGACTCTCGGTAATCGCTGGCTCATGCCCCAGGTAGGCCGCAGCCCCCAACGGGCGTGGGTGTCACCGAACTTCGCCTCTTCGGCAGCCACCACCAGGTCACAGCCGAGGACGATCTCCAGAGCACCTGTTATACAAAATCCATTAACCATGGCTATGACCACCTTGGGGACGGCTTGTATCGCCTCAATAAGCGCCCTGGCCGGTTCATCCAGTATAGGTCCCACCTTTCCCCTCTCCAACTTGCGGTCGCCCAACGCAATCAAGTCTACGCCCGCTGAAAAAGCGCGTCCGGCCCCGGTCAAGACGATGACTTTTACATCGTCGTCCTTACCGGCTTCCAGCAGCGCCGACTTCATCTCTACTAGAAGGGTCGGTGTTATAGCGTTCATTACGCTGGGACGGTTAATAGTTATCCTGGCCGCTCCGTCCTTCTTTTCGTATAATAGATTTTCGTAAGCCATTTTTACTCCTCTCTATTAATATAAATAGATACGATTAAGCGTTTCGAAATAACTTGATCGATGTCGCCTCAAAGATACGTTCATTCACGAACCTTCAAATTATAACTTAAATTAGATATAAGTCAATCACTTCATGCCTCAAACAGATTTTCGTGTAATTGCTGGTAATTTTGGTAAAATGTTATAGATTTGCAACTCTTTGTCACGTGATTTTGTAACTATTTAATAAGACGCAATTTACAATTAAGACGAATCTAACAAGACAAGGGAGGCCTTAAATGGAAGCATACTGTATGAAGTGCAAAGCAAAGAGAGAAATGATCAATCCCAAACAGATTAAGATGAAGAACAACAGACCGGCAACAGAAGGTACGTGTGCCAAGTGCGGCACCAGGATGTTTAAGATAGGCAAAGGGCGGGGTGTGCCTTTTTTGTAGGACACCGGTACCGGAACGCCAGCCGGTTACCTTAATACAATAATACAATCAGTCTAATACTAACTGGGGAAGGGGGGACTCGAACCCCCAAGCCTTTCGGCACATGATCCTAAGTCATGCTCGTCTGCCAATTCCGACACTTCCCCAAGGGGTTCAACGTTCACATTTTAACATGCCGTAAGGCATTTTGCCCATCTGCTTGCGTGCTCCATTGTTTACATGATTTATCCGCCAATAATTGGCAAGTATACTTTAGTACACAAGGGTAAACTAAAATGTTCAGGCCTACGTTCTACTAGTCAAGAGGGTAACACGGGAGGATTCGCCCGGTACGGCCTTTTTAGAACTAGTATCAGGCGGACCAGCAAGGAACGAAAGTCATGGAACATATTTTAGCTTGTCCAAAATGCGGCGGAGCCAATAGCTCGGTTCAACTGTTCTGCCGCTCTTGCGGCCAGAGCCTGAGGCACAAATGCCCGCGTTGTAAGGTGGACATAGACCCTGCAACGGGAAGATGCCCTTACTGCGGCGAAGGTCTAGCAGCCTGGCCTACAGGCGAGGCCGGAACGAGCGAAAAAAAAGTAGAACAGACTGACCCAGTCCCGGTTTAGCCAAGCGGACATATCATTATCCTTCTTTTGACACAGTTGGAAATCAATCAGATGCCCTTAAATCTGCGTATTAGTTAATACCTATTTGCTTAAACACTTGTCCTATTCTTTGACTAAACAAAGCTTGTTGACTGCGGTATAATATAGCTACACCCCAGACAATAAATTATGGAGGTTAACCTATGAAACTTAGAGCTATACTGACGTTATTAATTCTAGTCCCAGTCCTTTGGCTGGTTGCTTGCGCGCCACCAACGGGCACATCGGTCAGCGTTTCCTGCGACGATTTCGGTAAACAGAACAATGTCACCAAACAAATGACCGTTGCTGCCGGAAGTACGTTTACAATTACTCTGTGCTCGAACGCCACCACCGGCTACTCATGGCCAGAGTCAGCTCAAATCAGTGATGCCACTGTTGTCCAACAGCTAACGCATGAAAGAGTTGCCCCGGAGAACACCGGTCTGGTAGGTGCCCCCGGCACCGAGGTGTGGACTTTTAAAGCACTTAAAACAGGTACCAGTAATATCGATATGCAGTACAGTCAACCGTGGGAAGGCGGACAGAAAGGCGCCTGGACATTCCAGCTGGCAGTTACGGTTAAATAGTAAGAGTTATTAACCAATCTTCGCCCCTTTGAGTCCGGCTTTGTTTTGCAGCTATGTCGACGGTATAAAGTTGATATAATTGACATATAGACCGTCGATTGTTCCAGGTAGCGAAATTTGCACGAGGTGAACACATGAAAAAGCCGGATTTCTCATTAAATGGCAAAGTGGCGTTGGTTACAGGTGGCAGCCGAGGTATTGGTAAAGCCACCGCACTGGCTTTTGCCAGATTTGGTGCCGATGTAGCTATTGCCTCCAGGACTCTGCCTGACCTTGAGCTTGTAGCCGATAAGATAAGGAGTCTTGGAAGAAAAGCGCTGCCGGTTGCGGCACACGTGGGTAAACTCGACCAGATCAAGAATCTGGCAGATACGGTCTACAAAGAATTCGGCAAAATCGACATTCTCGTCAATAATGCCGGCACCAGTCCCGCATTAAGCGGGCTCATCGACATAGAGGAACGGCTGTGGGACTCAATTATGAGTCTAAATCTAAAGGGGCTGGTATTTATGAGTCAGGCAGTAGCCAGGATAATGAAGGAAACCGGCGGTTGCATCATCAACGTAGCCTCAGTAGATGGCTACATGCACGAACCTGGTATCGGCATCTATTCCATCAGCAAGGCTGGTGTAGTGCAGGCCACAAAAATCATGGCAGAGGAGTGGGCAAAATATAACATTAGAGTGAATGCCATTGCGCCCGGCCATATACATACTCGCCTCGGCGACTCTATCTTCCAGGCTATGCCCGATTATAAAAAAGTGTTTCTAGAAAGAGTGCCAATGAAGCGCATCGGAGACCCTGATGAAATCGCCGCTGCTATGGTCTTTCTGGCGTCGGAAGCCGCCAGCTATGTAACAGGAACAACTGTTGTTGTTGACGGTGGGACGCTGACAACCTAGAATTTGCAGGCTATAGATCCAATATTATACCTACCGGGCAGTGATCGGAACCGGTAACCTCCGGCATTATGAATGCCTTCGATAGTGCCGGCAGCAAGTTTTCAGTGATGAAAAAATAATCTATTCTCCAGCCAACATTTCGCTCTCTGGCTCTAGTCTTAAGGTCCCACCAGCTGTATTGGTTGGGTTCGTTGTTAAAATGTCTAAATGTGTCCACGTAACCGTGAGACACGAACTTATCCATCCAAGCTCTTTCTTGAGGTAAAAACCCGGAGATGCGCTCATTTTCCTGCGGTCTGGCAATATCTATCTCCTTATGTGCGGTGTTAAAATCGCCACAGGCAATCAACCTGGTTCCCTTTTTCTTCAATGAATCTGTGTAATCCAGAAAAGCATCATAGAAATCCATTTTATACTTCAACCTGTCCGGGCCCTGTTTCCCGTTAGGAAAATAAATATTCATAATAGTGAAATTTTTGTATTCGGTGATTATTACTCGCCCCTCTAAATCCAAACTCACGCCCTCAAAATTAGACCGGACGTTTACAGGTTCGCGTGTACAAAATGTGGCTACTCCACCATATCCTTTTTTCTCAGAATAATTCCAGTAAGTCTGATATCCTCTTGGCTGGCTCAAGTCATCGCTAAGCTGGTCAGGTTGTATTTTGGTTTCCTGAAGGCAAATAATGTCAGGAGATTCTTTCTGCAGCCATTCCAGGAAGCCTTTATTTTTTACAGCCCTGATCCCGTTAACGTTCCAGCATAATAACTTAATCCTAGTCATATCTGCGGCCATTTCATCGGAGCGCTGGTTCACCACTTATAGCCTATGCCGCTGCAATCGGGGCAAGGTCTCCAACTGCCGCTGCCTGCAGGTACACAGCCCGTGCCTCCGCAGCACCCGCATATAACTGCATCAGCGGGTACCAAATTGTATCCCCGTTGATGGCATACGGGACACGGTTCCAAGGGAGCAGAAGGACCTTCGGGTCCCGGCACGGAACCCCTCCCGCGGCAGTAAGCGCAGCGCTTCCTGAGCATCATCTCAACTTAGTCCTCAGGTCCACGACTAGAACCTGGCAAGCTTGGTTGTCTTGCGCCAGGTCCATCTCCTGGCGCTGAAGGTCCTCAGCTTATCATAGGCAATCTTATTGTCTAAGTTCATGGCGTCGGCGAACTGCTCAACCGTGGCGCCTTCAGCCATACCCAGATAATCGAGCAGCTTTGCATCGAGCTCCTCTCCCTGTTTCCGCAGTTTTGATATCGCCTTTCTACCTGACTGAGTCAGGACGTAAAGCTCCATTTCTTTCACCTACTTCGTCGTCGGTTAAGTTTGATTTTACATCAATACTAAACCTATGTCACCACATGGGAAGGCAAGATAAAAATAAAAACTTTATTAAGGGCATGTGAAAAGGGGTGAGGACAAGTGAACGGCGATCATAGACCATCTGAGACAAGGGCAGAAAAATTCGGCACTTGCTATTTAAATCTAAAAGAAGACTACCGCCGCGTACAAATATTCACCTTTATAATAAATCCGATGGGTGTAGTGCCTGCTATATATCCAGAGCACCCGAGATGGCTATGGCGCCTCCAGCTATGAAGGAAGCCTTGTCCGAAGCCAAAAAGCAGGCAAGTTCAGCGATTTCCTCGGGCTCGGCTATTCTGCGTAGGGGTATGGTCTTCTCGGTCTTAGCCTTGCGCTCCGGGTCAACTGTAAATTCGGGGGTCATCTCGGTCCGCACCCAGGCCGGGCATATGGCTACGATACGAATATTATGAGGCGCGAATTCTTTAGCGGCAGCATTGGTCAGCCCGACCACACCAAATTTGCTGGCACTGTAGGCGCTGAGCTTGCGTAAAGCCCTGAGGCCGGTGATCGAGGAGTTGTTAACTATGGCGCCGCCACCCTGCTTCAGTATCTCCGGAATCTCGTATTTCATGCACAGCCAGACGCCCTTAAGATTGGTATCCATCTGGTCATAATATTGCTCTTCGGTCTCATCAACCAGACTTTGAAAAATGCCGCCTTTACCGGCGTTGTTAAAGGCAATATCCAGCCTGCCATATTTCTCAATGGTTTTCTCGACCATGTTTTTAACCTGCGCTCCGATTTTGACATCCGTCTGCACATACATACCCTCGCCGCCCGCATCTTTTATCATCTTCACCGTTTCTTCCAATTTATTGACACGCCGGGCAGCACACATAACCTTGCCACCGCGTTTGGCGAACATTATAGCTGCAGCCCGGCCGATGCCCGAGCTGGCTCCGGTAACTATTATTACTTTCCCTGAGAAATCACCCAATTTATTCCTCCTAAAATTTTAATATTGAAAAAAAATGTAGATTGCCTAATCTAAAGAAGAAACACCGGTAAAAAACTTCGCTGATTATATTAGCAGCACAATCGACTTAAGTAAAGTATTCTTTTTGACTATGTCAATCAATATCTTCTCGTATTGATAACTTCAGTCCGAACAGTCGCATTTCAAGGCTTAAAGCGCTCCCTATCCATTCCATATGAGCACGCAAAAAATCATAGGTTGCGGCAAGGCGCGGTTCCCGCAACCTGTTATGTTTTTCCAGTCTCAACTTAATTATCATTGACGGAATATCTATATCGAGCGGACAGTTCTGCCGACATTTGCGGCAGCTGAGGCACAAATCTATTTCTTTACCGGGGTCGATGCCTGGCCGTTCGCTAAGGGCAGAATATACCAGTCCTCTTCCACCCAGGTGGCCGTCCGCGCTGAACCTCTGTCCATAAACACCATAGGCCGGACAGACCAGAAGACACTGACCGCAGCCGATGCAGTTAAGCAAATCTCTGTATTCACTTCTGGCAATATCGCGCCTGTGATTATCAACCAGAATTAGACATAATTCTGACGGGCCGTGTACGCCTGGGATCAGCTGTTTCTCGATATCAGCTGTTTGGCTGGGCGCGCTTATAATATTTACGAAAGCTGTTTTCAATGAGCCTGTAGCACAAAAAGTCTGAATCTTTAACATATTTATAGCTTCTTCGATATTTTGATATATCTTGTCTATGCCCGCCACAATTATATGTTTTCCCGGTCTCACTGCTACTTGTATAATATTGCCCTCGTTGTGCAATAACAGTACCGAGCCCTCTTCGGCAGCGATAGCATTAGCTCCCGTAATACCAATCATTGAACTCTCTATATGTTCTGCTATCCTGACCCGGATAAAATCGACTATTCCTTTAGCCGTTGGCCCCACTTTTTGTCCATAATAGTCGGAAAGCATTTTGGCGATCTCATGTTTGGTCAGATGGCTGGCAGGCCCTGTGGGATGAGAAGGTGCTTCACGGCAGAGCTGAATTATCCTGTCACCGATGTCTGTCTCTACAACCTGGACGCCTTTTTGCTCTAGAGCAGTGGTCAGCCTTATTTCCTTGGTTAAATTTGACTTCGACTTAACCACCACCCTGTTACGCCCAATCTCTTTGATGACAAGAGATACAGCCTCTTCACGGCCGGCCGCGGTGTACACTTTTATTCCGTTTTGCCTCAGATTTTCTACTGCCTGGTTAATAATGGCTTCATTTCCAACGGCATGCTTTCGTGCCTGTCTGAGCCTTCTTTTGCGGCCTTCGAGGTCTGGTATGCGGTGGATGTTCGCCCTCTGCCGGCTACGGACGACGTTAAATGCCTTCCTCATAGCCCGGATGTGCCGCGCATTCTGTGTTTTTTTTGATCGGGCTAAATCTGAACTGGACATACTTGAATCTTCATCGTTCACGAATAACTGGGTAAGAACTGTTTATCGCCATTGATGCCTGTGAAATTATAGCAAATTCGGGCTTGAGATGATTCTGACCTTACTTTATTTATTAGACCTTATGAATCTGCTATTATATTAGTTGACCTGCTGACGGTAACAAAAAACAAACTTTTCGAGTAGAAAAAGACGTGCTTCGGGAGCGTTTGAGTCCCGGTGGGCTTCGCGGACTTCAAATCCGTCGGGAGGCATTGACCATGTCTTCGGTGGGTTCGACCCCCATACGCTCCCGCCAGCTTCTTTTCCTTCTGTTAACAAATTGTTAACAAGCTTTCTTAACTCTAGAAGGCAGGGATTATCCGCAGAAACTATCAGGTTCTATCGTGGCTATCTTAATCTTGCAAAGTCGGTTATAGGTATTGGTGTTACTGGACAGC
>CAZJQG010000001.1:112469-157644 GCA_964548415.1 uncultured Dehalococcoidales bacterium
TTATAAGTGTCTCCGGTGGGTTCGACCCCCATACGCTCCCGCCACTATTGGCACATTTCTTACCAGTTATCGGAAGTATGTAATTGACACGTCGGAGGACAAAATGAAGCTTGTTGGATTCATTCTCGAGTTTCGCCGGGATTGTAATATGCCTGATAGTAATTGTGTTAGGGATATTAAGGCCGAAGATGGGCTGCGGGATAATTTAATTTCTCGTGGGGCAAGAAGGACGCGCTGGAGCCAGCTAATAGGCAGTTTTATGAAAGTTAGTCACCAATATTAAAATATACCAGGTAGTTATCTAGGGCAAATACCAGACGCAGGCTGTAACCAGAACGGCGAGCAGAGCGGTTACGTCAATGACTATGCCGCTCAGCATACCCAGCAGCTTTCTATCGCCCTTTACGATCGTCACCAGTTTCTTTGTTCTGCTCATTCTTGCCCTCCTTGCGAAAATCGTCCCGTCACCGGCTTACCTGAATCCATTCTTACATAGTTTTACGAACAAAACATGATGCATTGGTACTGATTCCATTCGACACTTAGGTACGGTAAATTATTAGACATAAGTACCATTAGTTTCCGTTCGCCCTACGCGGCTTATTTTTTACTTTATTGCGGCAAGGTATATAATTAACGCAAGGTTATTTACATGAATCGAATACAAGCGATAAGATGTAGTACAGGAAACGGAGTGTAAATTGCAGCAGTCCTTTCCGTGTCCCAAGTGCGGCGCTCAAATAGCTATAGGCCAAAGTTTCTGCGGTGTCTGCGGGCAGCGCTTCGAATACAGGTGCCGACATTGTGGCACTCCGATTAGTGACTCATCGGGATTCTGTACCAGTTGTGGGGGGAAACTGTCTCACCTGCCACGGCCCGCTCACCCCGCAGCTAAAAAGGTCGAGCTAAGCCACACTGTACAATCTGTCAAAACGCCACGTGCTGCGAGGCAGCATTCTACCGGCAATATGGGCCCTTATCTCATCGTCCTGGCAGCCCTTATAGTCCTTGTTGGCGCCGTCTATTTTATAGGATCGAGCACGCAAGGAAATTCGTCGGATTGGCTTGGAGGCTATAGTTTCGGCGGGCAAGCTCCACCGTCAACCCCACCAGCCACAAGTGGAGTAGCTAATCCACAAGTCCAGAAATCAGACCCCGTTACCAGTGGCCCCAATTATAGCGTTAGCGAAGTTATATCGAAGGCCCGGATATATAGCCCTACGTGCCAGGTGCTGACCAGACGTACCGGCTGATCAGCAACAAGTTGTTCTCAGTCTGAGGACGGGGTAGCGACTTTCACCGCTGAGTACGTGGGCAACGGCATGTGGAGCGTGATCAAGACTTGCTCTATAAACTCTGAGTTTAACGGCGCCTGGTATTTCTTTGAGTCTAACGATCAATTCATAAAGCAGTACTAGCTATCTTAGTACTCGCTCATCGCCGACCCGGCGAGTAATCTTTTTCTCGTCCATGTATTCCAGCAGAGCTTGAGCATATTTCCGGCTGGTACCCAGCATATCACGTACTTCAGCGAGCGTAATCTTACCCTTGGCTTTGATATGCTCAACAACTTTATTCACCATCGTCTCATAAGCGGTTGAAGCAAAGACCACCCCCTCGCTTACTTTAACCACCTGGTTTTGCTCTACAAGGAGTTTCAGCAAGTCCGGTTCCAGAATAACATCGCTCGGCGGAGAATATGGATTTGCCTTTAGAACGCTAAGGAATTCGTCCATTTTTGCTCGCTGCTGCGGCGAGAGTTGAATTCGATGGGAGGGCAAATGAACATAGGAGCCGTCTTCGACCAGGATACCAGCTTCAAATAGTCTCTGTAACTCTATAGACGTGGAAGATAATTTTAGTCTGCTGCTCAGTTCGCTCTTGGGTATTCCCGGCCGCGTTGGGAACTTTTTATGATAGCTTTTGACGACTTCTTCAGATTTCCCGGCTAATTGCTCCCAGCCTGAAAAAGTAAAAAATAACCTCTGTTTTCCCTGCCCTACGGCTACAACTTTCCGGTCTTTGGTAAGGCCATCTATAATGGCGGTAATCTCATCTGTTGCTAAATTACAGCGAACTATCAACTCATCGACTCCAAGTGGTTGGTACAACTGCAGCGTTGCCGATACCACATCTTCCGGGCTGCCTTCGGCCCTGATTTTCAAGTTTTTAATTACATCCTCTCGGAATCGACGGTGCCTGGGCGCTCTTGAATCTATGATGACACCTCCGCCTAATGTATCCATTGGTGAGCGGACAATGAAATGGTCGCCCTTCACTACCGCTAATGGCCTGGACAGGGTAAATTGAGCCCAGGAAACGGTCCCCGCATCTAATTTATCTGTTTCCAGCAGATGGACTTTGGAGGTGGCTTCAGCAGCCCCCGTAAAAAAACCAACCGAGGTTCCGTGACGTAACGGATGTTTGATGCCTGGCAGCAGGCGGAGCTTCACATCCAGCCTGGTTGCAGGTAATAGCCATCCAGGATTGGTCAGTACATCACCACGTTCCAATTGGGAGGTCGCCAACCCGCTCAGATTAGCAGCTACCCGACTTCCTGCACTGGCTATATCGATATGAGACTTATGAGTTTGAAGCCCGCGTAGCCTTGCCTTCAATCCCGATGGCACGATTTCCACTTCCTGCCCTACTTTTAGCGAACCATCAAGGAGCGTTCCTGTTACTACCGTACCGGAACCGGCGATGGTAAACGCCCGGTCAATCATCAGCCTCGGCCTGCCAATGTCTCTCCTGGTCTTGGCAGAAGCCAGAGTCCGGTCAATCATCGAGATTAAATCACCCATTCCCTCACCGTTCACAGCCGATACTTCCACTATGGGCGAGCCTGCTAAGCTGGTCGACTTAATAAGCTCCTCGATTTCCAGTTTGACTAAACTCAACAGTTCTTCGTCAACCAGGTCCTTTTTGGTGATAACTACGATGCTTTGAGTTATGTCAAGTAAATCGAGAATGGCCAAATGTTCCCTAGTTTGAGGCATAATGCCCTCGTCAGCAGCCACAACCAGCAAGGCTAAGTCAATGCCCCCTACGCCAGCCAGCATATTTCTGACGAACCGCTCATGCCCGGGCACATCGACTACGCCCACTTCCAGCCCGCTCGGCAATTTCAGCCAGGCAAAACCAAGGTCGATAGTCATGCCCCGCTCTTTTTCTTCTCGCAAGCGGTCGGGGTCTATGCCCGTTAACGCCTTTATTAAGACCGATTTGCCGTGGTCGACGTGTCCGGCGGTTCCTATTACAAACATGTTATATTTCCTGTAATCTCATAACATTCTAAAGAGAAAAGAACCTTATCGCCCGTTGGCCGGTCTAATACCGAACCCTATTATGATCGAGATATTTCAGAAAGAGCCGCTTTTACGGCCTTCAGCAGTATTTCGTCTTCTTCATCGAGCACAGTGCGAGGGTCGAGCAGCAAGATATCATTGGTTATACGTCCTAAGACCGGCACTTTATTCTGTCTCAGTTTTCTCGCCAAAGACAAAACCGCGCTCCTGCTTAACTGCTCACCACCTATGGCAACCATTTTAGTTGGAAGCGTACTACCCGGCAGGCTGCCGCCACCAACCATGGTTTCGCCTTCAACCACTTTCGCTGCATCTCCGATTTCTGCGACCCAGACTCTGGCTCGCTTATTAACTTTAGCGGTCGGCGTTGAAATCATTTTCCACACTGGAATCTTTTCCAGCGCCTCGCCCCTAAGGTAATGAAGCAAAGTCTCTGCCAACGCCGCCAATCTCAGTTTGTCGATGCGCATGGCTCTGGCCAGAGGATGTCTTCTCAATTTATCGATGTATACCTTCTGGCCAACCATGATACCGGCCTGGGGCCCGCCGAGCAGCTTATCTCCGGAGAAACAGACCACCGCGGCACCCAGAGAAACGCTGCGCTGGACCATGGGCTCGGGTGCCAGCCCAAAAATAGACGTATCCAGAAGACAGCCGCTACCCAAATCATCCAGAACCGGAATGTCATGTTTTTTACCCAGGTCGACGATTTCATCGATATCAGCGGATGTTGTGAAGCCTTCAACACGGAAATTGCTGGCGTGGACTCGCATCAGGGCCGCAGTTCTCGGACTGATCGCCTGTTCGTAGTCGTTTATGTAGGTACAGTTTGTAGTGCCGACCTCTATCAGTTTGGCGCCACTCTGTCTCATGACATCGGGAATTCGAAAGCCGCCGCCTATCTCAACAGCCTGGCCCCTGGACACAACTACCTCTTTTTTCTTGGCCATTACGATCAGCGCCAGCAAAACTGCAGAGGCATTATTATTCACCACCAACGCCGATTCGGCGCCGGTCAGCCGGCATAAGAGTTTCTCAATATGTACGTCTCTGGAACCCCGCGACCCCGTCACAAGGTCGAATTCAAGATTACAGTATCCGCCAGCCACCGCGTTCGTAGCTTCTATTGCCTCTTTGCTTAAAGGAGCACGACCAAGGTTGGTATGCAGTATCACGCCGGAGGCATTGATGACCCGGCGCAGGCTTGGTTGAAATAGCGACTTCAGGTCGGAAGTAACTGAATCCACAATCTTATATACGGAAGCGGCGGGGCTGCCGTCCCTTGCGGAGATACGGGCTTCTTCAAGTTGAAGTCGGACCGCATCCACAATCAGTTCGTGCGGATATTTGCTCCGGAGCTGTTTTATTCGCTCGTCCGAGATTACCTTATCCACACTCGGAAGGCGCCGTAGCTCACCCTGCATAATTCTTGACTATTCTACTATACTCCGAACCAGTTTTAAAACGCTTTATACCCTTTGATTCGGCCTTATGGCATGTTACAATACCCGCTATGGATAAGAAAATAGCACCTCGCCTGACTGAAAGCGTCAGCGGCGCCGGCTGAGCCTCCAAACTGGGTCCGGGCGACCTGGATAAAGCTCTCTGCGGTTTGCCCCTGATAGCCGATAAGAATGTGCTTCGGGGAATGGAAAGCCTCGATGATGCCGGCGTCTATAAATTGACCGATGACCTGGCCATCATCCAGACCGTTGATTTCTTCACGCCCATTGTCGATAACCCGTATGATTTCGGGCAGATCGCTGCCGCCAATGCCCTGAGCGACGTATACGCAATGGGCGGTAAACCATTGACGGCCTTGAATATTGTTTGCTTCCCTATCAAAAAGATGGATATATCTGTGCTCAAAGACATACTAAAAGGCGGCATCGATAAGATGATGGAAGCCGGCGTTGCACTGGTGGGAGGACACAGCATCGACGACGCCGAGCTGAAATACGGCCTCTCGGTCACCGGTGTCGTTGACCCCCGGAACATGGTGACCAATGCCGGAGCCAAGGTGGGAGATAAACTCATACTGACCAAGCCGTTGGGCACTGGAATCATAGGTACCGCTCTAAAAGCGGGCAAAGCCAGTAAAGAACTCGTAGCCAGGGTAACCAGATATATGGCTGCTTTGAATAAGAAGGCTTCGGTACTTATGCGAGAGGTTGGTGTTCACGCCTGCACCGATATTACCGGGTTCGGCTTTCTGGGCCACTCCTGCCAGCTCGCTGAAGGCAGCGGAGTCGGCATAAAAATAGATTCAAACTCGGTCCCAATTTTCCCAGAAGTTGAGGAGTTTATAAGACAATCTCTGGTACCGGGTGGTCTAAACAGAAACCGGGAGTTCTATGGTAAAAAGGTCGAGTTCTCCAAGCAGGTACCGGAGTACTTACAAGATGTTTTCTTCGACCCACAGACCTCCGGCGGCCTGCTGATCTCCCTAGCTCCCGAAAAGGCTGGCTCGTTATTGAATAAACTGAAAGAAGCCGGCATCCCTGAGACGGCCATCGTCGGAGAAACAATCGGCAAACCGCGCGGCAAGATAACTGTAGATTAGCACGAGGTTATATCCCGAAACAATAAAGAGGGCTCCAACATAAGTCGGAGCCCGTATTTTTTCTGGTGGAGGCGGGGGAGGGTTGAACTCCCCGTCCAGAAGAAGGTTGCCAGAATCTGCTACAGGTTTAGTCAGCTCATTTATCTCACCTGCCTAGGCTCTGCTGACCGATAATAGACAGGCCAGTCGATGATTCTTAGCCAACCCCTATCGACATTGAGGTTGGAGCGCCCCGACATTTCGTCACCCAATCCCAACCCATCGGGGTGAGGCCGGGTTGGATGTGCAACCTAGTTAGGCTGCAATTGGAACTGCTTCGGCAGTTGTCTTTTGCCACCTGTTTAACGAGGTGGATGGCACCTCGACCTGCTATCCTGTAGGCCTTCAGCTGTCGAAGCCTCACGCCCCCCTGTTCTGTTTTTTAATGTGCCCTCAGCCCCTCCGCTTCATAGCCCGCTCTATCTCTCTTTCCGTCTCACGACGAGCAATTGATTCGCGCTTATCGTGAAGGCGTTTGCCGCGGGCCACCCCTAATTCTAACTTGGCAGTTCCCTTCTTAATATATAACTTTAGAGGCACCAGGGTCAAACCTTTCTGGCTTACCTCAGCGGTCAATTCATTTATTTGATGCCTGTGCAAAAGGAGCTTGCGCGGCCGGTTCGGTTCGTGACCGAAGTGGCTGGCTGCCTCGTAAGCGGCGATATGCGCGTTAACCAGCCATATTTCACCATTCTCCGGCTTGGCATAGGCATCGCGGATATTAACACGCCCGGCCCGGATTGACTTTATTTCACTACCCATCAGGACAATGCCAGCTTCCAGGCTTTCCAGAATGATATAATCGTGATAAGCTTTGCGATTAACGGTTATCGTTTTTGATTCCATGGCACCTGTAAAATTTTATCATTAATATCACGAATAAGATAGAAGCGGGGTGTATTATGTCTAATTATCTTGAAAAATACTGGTTAATTATTGTCGCCTTTTTATTGGTCAGCATAATCACCGGCGGAATAATACTGGCCGTCAAACAGCATAGCCATCGCCCCGTCGAAATTTTTCTATCGCCTGCTTCGCCCCTGCAGTACGATGGCGATATTTTTATCGGAGGCGCAGTAGCCAATCCCGGCTTATATCCATTGAGGCAGGACGATACGTTGGAATCTTTGATTAAGACGGCGGGGCTGGCAACAGATGCGGACACCTGTAAAATCGAGATATATATTCCGAAAACTGGCGAATTGATTGCCCCTCAGAAGATAGACTTGAACCGGGCGGATATATGGCTGCTGGATGCTCTTCCAGGTATTGGAGAGGGACGAGCACAGGCCATTGTCGACTACCGAAATAAGAACGGGCCTTTTCACAGAGTCGAGGACTTATTGAATATACCAGGCATCGGTGAATCAACATTGGATAGAATGAGAGATTTCATTACGGTTCAGGACTAAAACTACATGGCTCTGATTTACCTTAGCATAGCCTGGATTATAGGCATTTTTTTTGGGTCAAAATTCTCAATGCCCTGGGGGATAATCTTCGTTGGACTTATTCCATTCTGTTTCGTCCCATTGTTTCGCGGATATAAAAAACATTTTATTCTGGTCGGATTTTGTCTTCTAGCCTTATTCGGAGGCCTGCTGCGCTTCCAAACCAGCCTGCCCGCAGTCGATGAGCATCATCTGCAATACTATAACGACAAAGGAGTAATTACCGTCCACGGGATGTCTAATACAGAACCGGAGCCGGGAAACACTGCCACTTCATTTCAATTATCAGCTGACAAAGTATTGATAAACGGGCAGTACGTAGACGTCACAGGTAAGGTTCTAGTAACCACACTCAAATATCACGATTATCACTACGGAGATGTATTGCAGATAACCGGTAAACTTGAATCGACGCCGCAGTTAGATAGTCCCAGTTATCAGGGCTATTTAGCCAGGCAGGGAATTTATTCAGTCACGAACTATCCAAGCATACAGATACTTGATACCGGAAGAGGTATGAAACCACTGGCCTGGATTTATTCTTTGAGAAACCGCCTTTCTCAAAGCCTGGTCAGGGCCATGCCAGAACCTCAGGCCTCATTAGCTCAAGGGATTCTCCTGGGCATTAGAGGCAACATACCCTATTCGCTGAATCAAGCCTTCTCCAGAACGGGAACAACCCACGTTCTGGCAATTTCGGGTATAAATATAACGATAGTTATAGGCATGCTGCTGGCCGCAGGTATCTGGCTATTCGGTAAACGCTATTCCATTTATATTTGGCTGGCTCTGATTCTGATCTGGTTCTATGCGCTTCTCACCGGAATGAACCCGCCCGTGGTACGTGGAGCCATCATGGGCAGCATTTTCCTGATCGCCGAACTGCTCGGCCGGCCAAATAGCGCTTTAACAGCTTTGACTTTCGCTGCCGCCATAATGGTTGGCCTGGAACCTCAGGTATTATGGGACGCCAGTTTCCAACTGAGCTTTCTGGCCATGGCAGGGCTCATTCTTATATCTCCGTATCTTCAAGCCTGGGGTAGCAGTAGAATGAACGTCAGCAGAAATCCTTCCTTCGTGGCTTCTCTGGGGAGTTTTGCTGTCACCAGTTTCGCGATTACATTGGCTGCTACTATTGTAACCTGGCCGCTTATTGCGTATCACTTTCATGTCGTGTCTTTAGTAGGTTTGCCAGCCACCTTTTTTTCCGTTATAGCCCTTCCGGCAATAATAATAACATCGGCTCTCGTGGCAGTGGTTGGCCTATTCTTGCCTCCCGTTGCCTGGGTTCTAGGCTGGATTTCCTGGCTATGCATAAGTTACTTTACCATAGTAGTCCGCACCTTTGATGCCCTTCCACTTTCTTCAATAAGACTTGAAGATATCCAAATGTGGCACTTATGGATTTATTACACGGTACTAGCCGCAGCCATAGCAGCGATATATTATCGACATCAACTAACCGACCTATTCCATCATGCTATAGCTAGAGTAAGCCCTGGCCTGAAAGCAGTGTGGGTACTTATAGTAAGGGTACCCAAGAAGTGGATCGTCACACCCTTATTAGTCATAGCCATCGTTATGTGGGTCGCCATACTGAATTTTCCGGATGACAGACTTCACGTCAGCGTACTCGATGTAGGACAGGGCGATGCAATCCTCGTTCAAACGCCAGCCCACCAGAATATCCTGATTGATGGCGGACCAAACCCCAGCGCCATTGATTTAGAACTCAGTGAGAAGTTGCCCTTCTGGGACAGGAAAATTGACCTGGCAATTCTAACCCAACCCCAGGCTGACCACCTGACCGGTCTAATAGAAGTATTACATAAGTATGAAGTATGTCAGGTGTTCCAACCAGGTATAGATTCCGACTCGGTTACCTACCAGCAATGGCTAAATCTGATTAACGCTGAGAAAATTGAACGTCAGATTGTGCACTCACAGCAGCAGATCGACCTCGGTGACGGGATAAAGATAGAGGTGCTCCACCCACCATCACATTTGCTCCGAGGCACTTCGGATGATGTGAATAATAATAGTTTATTGCTGCGCCTAAGCTGGAACAGCGTGAGCTTCCTGTTCACCTCCGATATAGGAAAGGAAGCAGAATGGTATACCATCGGGAAGAGGGTGTACCTTAATAGCACTGTATTAAAAGTCGGTCATCATGGCAGCCTAACGTCGACATCCGAACAGTTCCTTGCAGCCGTTGATCCCGAAATTGCAGTGATTTCGGTAGGCGCGAATAACGCGTTCGGTTTGCCAAACACCGAAGTGGTGACCAGATTGACTCGTTGGGTACCCGCCGACCGGGTCTATTTGACTTCCACCCAGGGCACTATAGAGTTCTCAACCGACAGCCATAGGCTCTGGGTAGAGCACGATAAGTAACCGGGCAGAGTACTCCCTGAAGCAAATCACAGCAAATCATACAACTCGTTACTATTGATTTATGCTTCGTTTTATCGTACAGTATTAGCTACTAAAGTATGAAAAACTGCAGGAGGCAAGCATGAGACTATTTCTTCGTATGCTGCCGGTAATCATATTACTAACTGTTGCTTTTATGGCTAACGCTTCGATAAGTTCAGCAGCTAAGCTTGATATAGGCACTCAATCTTCGGTTCCCTTCCCGGCTCAGGAGGGAGACAATGTTACAGCCACCGGAGGTACGGAAAACGTTACGGGCGGACTGTTCGACTCATCGTTCTTCTCAATTTTACCGACCTGGGCATGGTACCTAATTGGCGGAACCGCTGCCGTATTAATCATCATGATAATTATTTTCGTAGCTGTACCCCCACGTAAAAAACGCGGCGCCAGCCCCGGGAAAGGCATGCCTGCCGGAGGTATGCAGCAAATGCCGGCTATGCAGGGCGGGCCCGGAATGCAAGATATGTACGGAGCTGGTGCCCCCGGTCAGGGACCAGGAACGGGAGGCCAGGGTGCATTTAATCAACCCATGGGTGCCGGTATGCCACCGCAGGCACCGGGAGCCTTCCCCATGCAGGAGCAGTATCAGCCACCGGGCGCATTTTCATCACCCGGCCAATTTCCGGGAGCCGGAACGATGGCGCCGCCTTACCAGCAATATGCCAGAAGGCCTATATTCTCAGTCACAAATCTAACGATTACACCAAACCAGGTGAAATCCGGAACCCCTGTAACCATCAGCGCCATCGTGGCCAATAACGGCTCAGACGCCGGAACATACAGCGTGGTACTGAGAGTAAACGGTATGGTGGAGAACATTATGGACTTGATGTTGTCCCCCGGCGCCACCCAGGCCACTTCGTTTACGGTAACCAAAGACATTGGCGGGGAATACTACGCCGAAGTAGACGGGTTGAGCGGCATTTTCATAGTTATACCTCTGGTCCCGGCCAATTTCACGATAAGCAATTTGGTTATCGCGCCGGAGCGGGCCAAACAAGGAGAAAGTATACTCATCACTGCTATGGTGACCAATAACGGCGAACTGGCAGGTACCTATAACGCCACTCTCAAATTAAAAGGCGCCGTCGAAAACACCGAGGAGATAAATCTAGCGCCGGGCGAAACAAGGAAGGTAACTTTTAAAATCGCTAAAACTACCCCCGGCTTTTATAATGTGGAATTAGATGGCTTAACTGGTAGATTCGTGGTGGAAATGGAATGGCAGAGCTAGCTCCAAAGCCCGACCGTTAAAGGCCTTCTTCGTCGGATTCCGCTTCAAGCTTATGTAACTTGTCCGGGTCTTCTATTCGATCCACGTATACTATGCCGCTTAGATGGTCTAGCTCATGTTCTAGAGCCTGAGCCAGTAGGTCCTCGCCCTTGATACGCATGCTCCGCCCCTGTCTATTTTTTGCTTTTACTTTTACTTTGACGGAACGTTTTATCTCGCCTTGGTAACCGGGCACACTAAGACACGCCTCACTTATAACTCTTTCGCCTTCTTTTTCCATTATCTCTGGATTAATCAGTACCATGACCTCTTCTCCCGGTATTCGTATCACCGCAATCTTCAACGGCACTCCAATCTGATTTGCAGCCAACCCGACTCCTGAAACAGCCTCCATGGTCTCAATCATATCATCGATGAGACGTTCGATAGAGGCATCGATTTTGGATACTTTTTTAGCTTTTTGCCTGAGTACCGGGTCCGGTAAAAAGCGAATTTTATGTACGCTCATGTAGAAACCATTAAACCATACTGACAGGATCGATGTCCACAACCCATCCACGAGGCAATGGGAGCTCTCCCAGGAAGTCATCCAGAGCGGCACCACACAGGACCAACTGCCACCGGTAACGGCCTCTTAATCGCGGTACGAAGGCCGGCATGGGTCCGATAGTTCTAATGTCCGGAAGGCCGCGCCTTTCTTTTTCCTGATTCAGTAAATGTTCCATGCGCTCGACTTCTTTTAAACCGACTTGCTCACTGGTGTGATTAAATGTCAGACTGGCTAGTTGGCTAAAGGGAGGGTATCCGAATTGACGGCGATATTCCAGCTCCCTGTCGTAGAAAGCCCGATAATCATGGCGTGAAGCGGCTTGAATAGCATAATGCTCGGGGCAATATGTCTGAATAACCACTTCACCCGGCATAAAACCTCTTCCGGCTCTGCCAGCAACCTGACATAGAAGTTGGAAAGTGCGTTCGCTCGCCTTAAAATCAGGTAAATTCAAACCCATATCGGCGCTTATTACACCTGCCAGAGTCACCTGCGGCAAGTCCAGGCCCTTGGCTATCATCTGTGTGCCAATTATTACGTCAGCCTCGTGGGAGCGGATCTTGTTCAATAACTCCTCATGTCCCCGCCGTCTGGAAGTTATGTCGCTGTCCCATCGGAGCAAACGAGATTCCGGGAACATTGTTTTTACATCTTCTTCTATTCGTTGCGTACCTATGCCCATAAACCTTAAGTCCTGGCTATGGCATTGCGGGCACTGCGCCGGTACCGAAATGAAATGATTGCAGTGGTGGCATACCAGCTTTTTAGTTGCCGAATGATAGGTAAGGGCAGCCGAGCAACGCGGACAATTGAAGACAAAGCCGCATTTCCGGCATTGAACGAAAGCGGCAGTTCCTCGACGATTAAGAAACAGAATCACCTGCTCCCTGCGTCCGAGCGCCTCAGCCATCTTGCCGGTCAGACAGCGACTAAAAAGGCTGCGATTCCCTTCTTTAAGCTCATCCTTCATGTCCACGATAGTGACTTCAGGCAGCGGGGCCGGTCCATATGGCGTAATTCGCTCCTGTAGTTCAACTAAACGGTAGTCACCTCTTCGCGCCCTGTAATAAGTCTCTACATCGGGAGTAGCACTGCCCAGGACCACTGCTGCGTTATTTAGCTTGGCCAGCTTGATCGCCGCATCACGAGCATGATAACGTGGCGCTCTGTCCGACTGTTTATAAGTCCACTCGTGCTCTTCGTCGATTATAATCAACCCCAGGTCCGGCTGAGGTGTAAAAAGAGCACTGCGTGGACCGATCACAACGTCGGACTCGCCCTGTTTGATCCGGTGCCATTCGTCGAATTGTTCGCCCAACGATAAGCCGCTATGAATGACGGCAACCCTGCCAGGGAAGCGCGATGCAAAACGTTCGATCGTCTGTGGAGTCAGCGCAATCTCGGGAACAAGACAGATACCCTTCTTCCCCTGAGCCACAACCTCAGTTAGCGCTCTCAGGTATACCTCGGTCTTGCCGCTGCCGGTAACCCCATGCAGTAAAAATACAGCAGGGCCACCCCCGTCCGTAACAAACAGAGAGTTCTTAATCTGTTGCCTCGCTTGCTCCTGTGCTGGTGTGAGAGCAGGCGGTGCTGATGCAACAATTTTCATATGAGCCAGTGGGTCTCGCCTGACCGGGATATCGTCCACTTGAGCCGCTCCACGCCCACACAGAGACTCTATGGCCTTTTTCGAAGATTTAATTGATTTTCTAACCTCAGCTAAGGGGACATTTCCTCCCCTGGTAACCAGCAATTCCAGCACCGCAGCCTCTTTGTTTTCACCGGCTGCCTTCAGCCTCGAAATCTCTGCCCTAGCAAATGCGGCTTCTATTACCAGTTTTAAATAGCTAATTATTTTCGTCTTTATCCTGGGCTGCTCTAGCTCCTGGATTTTTAGTATTAGCCCGCGCTTCACAAGTTGACGCGTAAGTTCACCCGTCATTTTTTTACCTAACTTCCTTTCCACATCAGCTGCACTAACCCTGTCTCTTCCTTTTATTATAGAGACAAATTCTTTCTCCTCTGGGCTAAGCTCTTCATCTGCAGGCACGGGAAGAGGACTCAAGAAAGTAAGCAATCTTCGCTCGAATCCCGGGGGCAGCATCAACGCTACCGAATCGAAAAGGGGGGCCAGGTAATGCTTATTTAACCAGAGAGCGGTCTCGATTTGCGCTGGAGATAATAAAGGAATAGAGGAAATGAGCCTGGTGATTTCCTTGGTCTCGTCAAAAGATGGATAGTCCGTTACCCTGACGACAATACCCTGAAGGGTTTTTGGACCAAAAGGAACCCAGACGGCATGCCCGACCTGAATATTCAGGTCAGCAGGTATGGAGTAGCAAAAACTTCGGCGTTGAGCAACAGGTGAATTTACCGCAACTTCGGCATAGTTCATTCAGCTTCTTTGATTTCTTCAACCTCTTCTGCAACCGCTTCCTGTTCCAGCACAGGCTCCGCGGCTTCACCTTCAGCAGCGCCCTGCAAGGCTGCCGTTTTTTCCGCCATTGTTTCGCGTCGTTCCTTAAGCCGGGCCTCGCGGGCACTCAGTCGTCTAATGTAATACAACTTGGCGCGGCGAACTTTACCATGCCTGACTATCTCAATTTTTTCCAGTGCCGGAGAGGCAAAGGGAAAGGTGTGTTCGACTCCGATGCCATAGGTGACGCGCCTTACCGTAAAATTGCCGCCGCTGGCTCCCTTTCTAGCCCTGACTACTAGCCCGTTAAGGATCTGTACACGTTCCCGGTTGGCTTCCTTTACCTTAAAACTAACCTTCACGGTGTCACCGGGACTGATTTGCGGTATTTTACGTTTTACCTTGGTTAACTTAAGCGAGCTCATGTTCATTTATAATTACATCCCTTCTATAACTTAATTTTTAGAGACCTCGCTGAGGAACTTCCGGTCTTCTTTTGAAAGAACCGCTTTCTCTATCAGGTCAGGGCGCCGCTTTGAAGTCCTCAGCAAGCTTTGTTGGTGCCTCCACCTGGCAACTTCGCCGTGGTCGCCGGATAGCAGAACTGACGGGACCGCCCAGCCTCGAAACGTCTCCGGCCGCGTATATTGAGGATATTCCAGTAAGCCCCCGACATGAGATTCTTCACACAAAGACTCCACTGACCCCAAAGCCCCTGGAACTAGCCTGACTATACAATCGGTTACGGCCATGGCGGCAATTTCGCCGCCGCTGAGCAGATAATCGCCAATGCTTATTTCATCGGTAGCTAAATATTGGGCCACCCTTTCATCCACACCCTCGTAGTGGCCGCATATAAGAATAACATTTTCGTATCCTGATAAATCCCTGGCCACGGATTGATTAAACAGCCGTCCTTGAGGGCTCAGCAAAATAACTGGTATAGTTGACAGCCCGAGCTCTGTCTTAACGGCATCCACGGTCTCGAATATTGGCTCCGGTTTTAGCACCATACCGGCTCCACCGCCGTAGGGGTAATCATCCACTACACGATGCTTGTCATGTGTATGAGCCCGGATATCATGCAGTCGAATATCTACCAGGCCGCGCTCTCTGGCGCGGGCGATAATGCTGCAGTCTAAAAGGCCGTTAAACATTTCAGGGAATAACGTCAATATATCGATTCGCATTTAGCAGCCTCCGCTACCACCACATTCAGATGCGTTCCCGCCGATAATATCCAGTGCATGCGGCAATACCGGCATTATCACTTCAAGGCATTCTCTCACAGCCCTGGGACTGCCGGGCAGATTAATAATTAAACAACTACCACGGCTTCCCGCAACAGCCCGACTTAATATCGCCTCAGGTTTTTTCTTCATTGTTTCTATTCTCATAGCCTCGGTGAGGCCCGGAATCGTTTTATCAAGAACTTTTAAAGTAGCCTCCGGCGTGACATCTCTACTAGATAGGCCCGTCCCGCCGCTGGTTAAAATCAAGTCAAGGTTTCCTTTTTCACACCACTCTATAAGTTTTCTCGATATTATGGCCGCTTCATCGGGCACGATCTCATATTTCACTATTTCAAGATTGAGCTGGCTGATTACTTCTTTAGCCGCCGGTCCACTTTTATCCGCCCTCTCCCCACTCGACCCTTTATCGCTCACGATTAGTACGCCGGCTCGCATCTGCATATTTTACCATACCACTCTCAAAGCACAAAACCTGATGGTCGCTGCGAACTTTAGTACTCTGTCTTTTTCCAGGCCAAATTGGTATTACCACTACATATAGACAATATTTAGTGCAACTCACTATCTATTGGGCAGCGATAACAACTTAAAATATTCCCGTGGAAAAATTTTATGAAAAAAGGTGCAATTTTGTGGGAAAGGTATTGACAAAGTGGGTGAAATATGTAATATAATGGGTAAAAGTGGGAAAAAGTGGTAAAGGAGGAAACGAAGGTGATTGATTGTGTGCAATATCGAATGGCGAACAGCAAGCTGTTCAACTTCCTGAAGGAGAACAGCCACACGAATATGGAATTGCAGTTAATCCACTTCTGGGCACGTCATCCCAGGGCAAAGCTAAGCCTTTACACCATAGCCAACGCTCTGGATACCGCCAGGATCAACTTGAGGGAATCCATAAAAATATTAATCGACAAAGGAATCTTACAGGAACAGGAAGACGGCAACGGCCTTATCACCTACTCGCTAGCCAGCGACCCCGAAACACAGGAATACATAGATGAGCTGGCCGGACTTGATTGGAACGAAATCAGGATGCTGGAGAAACAGCTGGTAGGCGAGGTCGTGCTGGCCTAAATATCAGGAACAAAACAAATATGTTTCTTGGCGAATACGAATATAAGGTAGACAACAAGGGCAGGCTGCCCTTGCCACCCAAGTTCCGGCAGGAATTGATGGGTGAGCTGGTGCTAAGCAATGGCCTAGAGAAATGCATCGTCCTTTATCCGGTTGAAGAGTGGCATAAGGTGGCAGCCGCTCTTTCCGCCAAAGCATTGCCTTCCAGTAAATTTAGAACAATGAACCGGGCAATGTTCGGCACCGCTTTTAGCTTAACACTGGATGGTCAGGGCAGAATAGCTCTTCCGCCAACGCTACGAAACAGAGCTGAAATCAGTGACAGAGCTTACGTGGTCGGATCCAACAACTACATCGAAGTCTGGAATCCCAACTTGTGGCAGAAAGAAAAGGCTGCCGCTAGAGAGCAGCTGTGGCAGAACATAGAAAGTCTCGAGGAGCAGCGATGAGCCCGACTATGACTACACCAATGCATAAGCCGGTGCTAACCAAGGAAGTTGTCGAAGCCCTGCATCTGCAGCCCGGAAAAAGGTACGTGGATTGTACGCTGGGCGGCGGCGGGCATGCCGAGTCCATTCTTACAAAGATTCAGCCCGGCGGACAGCTCCTTGGCATCGATGCCGACCCCGAAGCTATCTACATAGCCAAAGGCAGGCTAGCAACTCACGTCCAGAATTTGATTCTGGTTAACGATAACTTCCTCAACCTAGAATCAATTTGTAGACAACACAATTTACTTCCCGTCCACGGAATTCTCTTCGACCTCGGCCTCTCATCCATCCAGCTCGACAACCCCATTCGAGGGTTTAGTTTCCAGCAATCGGGTCCGCTCGATATGCGTTTCGACCCTGCTCAGCAGTTTACGGTTGCCGACCTGGTAAACACGTACCCCGAAGAAAAGCTAGCCGAAATAATCAGGGATTACGGTGAAGAGCGGTTATATAAACGAATAGCCAGAAATATCGCAAGCCATCGTCCTATTGGCAATACGCTCGAATTGGCTGACGTAATAGCCGGGGCAACTGGAGGCCATCGAGGCAAAATTCACCCGGCCACCAGAACGTTTATGGCTCTACGAATCTATATTAATCATGAACTCGAAAATATCTTGGCAGCATTGAAACAAGCAGTAAACTGCCTGGATCACGGAGGTAGGCTAGTGGTCATAAGTTATCACTCTCTCGAAGACAGGATCGTTAAGCAATTTATGCTGAAAGAAAGCAAAGGCTGTATTTGTCCACCGTCTATCCCCATTTGCCAGTGCGGGCACCAAGCCAGCCTGAAAATAATAACCAGAAAGGTAGTCACCCCTACCCCGGAAGAGGTCAAATTTAATCCTAGAAGCCGCAGCGCTAAGCTCAGAGTTGCCGAGCGCCTCTGATTAAACAAGGAATATTAATGGAGGTCGTTCCACTTTAATAAAACTAAGGAGGACAAGAAAATGGCCATGAAGAAAATCATTTCAGCAATCGACATCGGTACCACGAAAATATGCACTATCATCGGCTCGCTCGACTCCGGAGGCAACGTGCAGGTGCTGGGAGTTGGCCTTGTGCCGTCGCATGGTATGCATAAGGGCATGGTAGTCAATGTCGAGGAGGCGAAAGAGTCCGTCACGGAGTCCATTAGGAGGGCAGAGCAGGCAAGCGGGCTGAAGGTAGAATCGGCTTATATCGGTGTTACCGGCAGACATATAAGTTCGATAAACAGCCACGGGGTCGTAGCTATCCCCCGCAATGACCGCCTGGTCAAGCACGACGACTTAAAGCGTGTGCTTTCGTCGGCCCAGCAGGTGAATCTGCCGGATGACCGCAGGATACTGCATGCTATCCCCCGCAATTACTCCCTGGACAGCCAGGAAAGAATCAAGAACCCCGTCGGTATGCACGGTTTCAGGCTGGACGTGGAAACCCACATTATTACCGCAGCGATTTCCTCGGTCCAGAACCTGGTAAAGTGCATACGGAGCGTCGGGGTTGAGATTGAGGACCTTGTCCTGGAGCCCCTGGCCAGCGGCGAAGCGGTTTTAACTCCTGAGGAAAGAGAAGTAGGCGTCATCCTCGCCGATATCGGCGGCGGTACTACAGATATAGCCGTTTTTAAGGATGGCAGCATCTATCATACCTCGATTATACCCGTAGCTGGATATCAGGTTACCAGCGACCTGTCCATCGGCCTCGGCTTGCCCTTTGAAATAGCCGAAGCTATGAAAAAGAAGTATGGAAATGTGTATCCCGAAGTGCTCGCAAAGAACCAGGACTCCACACTTACCGTTGAGGACGGGCACAGCGTGTCTTATAAAGACCTGTGCAATATCATCAAAGTCCGCATGGAAGAGCTGTTAAGGCTCATTCTTCTGGAAATGCCTGACTCCAACTATGCTTCACTGGCTCCGGCAGGGCTGGTTCTTACAGGAGGTTGCTCCAACCTGGCCGGCCTAGAGGCTTTAGCCC
The DNA here is from genome assembly GCA_964548415.1 of uncultured Dehalococcoidales bacterium. Lineage (GTDB taxonomy): Bacteria > Chloroflexota > Dehalococcoidia > GIF9 > UBA5629 > 9FT-COMBO-48-23. The sequence goes on from CAZJQG010000001.1 coordinate 131,253, forward strand.
GCCAGACCATTCGCATTCAAACGCGTATAGGTGAACCAATGGGAGTATACGGCATTACCGATATACTTCATGACCCGGCACATTCGACCGGCGTCGGGCTACTGCTGTGGGGAACCAGGAACCACAGCCGGCCCGCCTGGGAAGCCCAGAAGAAGAATGGCGTCTTCGATGGTTTCATGACCGTATTGAAAAAATTCTTTGGGGTATAAAAATATCCTATACCAATAAATAAAGGAGGGAATTTGAAAAATGGCAAAATCAACATTTTCTAATGCACCAGCCCGGATAAAGGCCATAGGCATTGGCGGCGGCGGCTCCAATGCCATTACCCGAATGGTCCGTGAAGGAATCAAGGGCGTCGAATTCATTACCATGAATACCGATGCCCAGGCTCTAGCACTGTCTGAAGCTCCCATACGCGTTCAGCTCGGAGAAAAGCTGACACGTGGTCTGGGCGCCGGTGGTGACCATACAGTTGGCGCCGGCGCTGCTGAAGAGAGCCGGCAGGCCATTGCAGAAGTTATATCAGGTGCCGACATGGTCTTCGTTACCGCCGGCATGGGCGGCGGTACCGGTACAGGCGGTATCCCTGTTACTGCCGAGGTCGCCCGCGAGAGCGGTGCCCTGACCATCGGTATCGTAACCAAACCGTTCAGCTTTGAAGGCTCCCGCCGAAACACGGTAGCTGAGGAAGGCGTGCTTCAGCTGTGCGACAAGGTGGATACCCTGGTTATCATCCCCAATGACCGCCTGCTCGAACTATGTGACGCCAAAACGACCGTCGATAACGCTTTCAGACTGGCCGACGATGTTTTAAGGGCAGCCGTACAGGCCATTGCCGAGGTAGTTACCGTACCCGGACTTATCAACCTCGACTTCGCTGACATCAGGTCAATTATGAAGAACGCCGGACCTGCCTGGATGTCGGTAGGCCGAGGCTCTGGTCAGAACCGCGCCGTAGAGGCTGCTCGAGCTGCTCTGGCCAGCCCGCTGCTCGACGTGTCCATTAACGGCTCCAAGGGCGTACTGTTTAACGTAACTGGCGGTAGCGACCTCACACTATTTGAATGCAACGAAGCTGCCGAAGTTATCGCCCAGGCGGTTGATCCCGACGCCAACATCATTTTCGGCGTCGTTTTCAACCCTCAAATGGAGAGCGAGGTCCAGATTACCATTATCGCCACCGGTTTTACCGCACAGTACGGCGCCGGAGTACCAACCGAAGCCGAACTGCGACGGCTGCTTCGTGGCGTTGCTGAAGATAGCCTCGACGTTCCTTCGTTCTTACGCAGGACGTCGTCATCCTCACATTATCCCGCTGCCCAACCCGTTCCTCCATCCCAGGCCCGAGCACCTCGTTAACCCTCCATTAAAACCCTCCATCCTCCCCAACGGAGCGGCAATCCCCAATTGCCGCTCCGTTATTTTTTTTCTTCATTTTAATACTATTGTATACTTGACACCCTCAATATATTGGGTTAAAATGAACGCGCACCACATTCTGTAGGGGTATTCCCATGAAGTGTTCCTATTGCGGTGGTTCTGAGTCTAAAGTTATCGACTCCAGAAATATAGAGGATGGGATTAGACGTAGGCGGCAATGTCTTGAATGCGGGACACGCTTCACAACCTATGAGCATTTACAGTCCAGAAATCTTTTTGTCATTAAAAAAGATAATCGGCGTGAGGAATTCAATAGAGACAAATTGCTAGCCGGGGTCCGTAAGGCTTGCGAAAAGCGCCCCTTGCCTACCGGAACCATAGATAAACTCGTTGATAATGTGGAAGTAGAGCTATACAGACTGGGAAAGACGGAGATCTCCAGTTCTGTTATCGGGGATATGGTAATAAAGAGGCTTCAAGAACTGGACCACATAGCCTATATTCGGTTTGCCAGTGTTTATCGCGAGTTCACGGACATCGAGGACCTAAAACAGGCAGTAGATACTCTGGTCGATACTGAGGCAAAAATGCCGCCCGCCGGCCAGTTGCCACTCCTATCTCAGGAAGAGCTAACGGTTCTGGGGCGGCGTCAACAGAGGAGAAAATAATGGCATCTCGTTCACCAAAAAATCAGCCCGTTGGCGACAATCATAATCGTATCGCCAGAGCTATTTTTTCCGCAGCTGAAGCCATGGGGATTACCGACAGGAAACTACTGGAAGAACTGACCAATCAGTTAATTCAAAGGCTTGAACCAACCCCGATGTTGCCCGGTATGGAACATCTGGCCCCTGCTCACGAAACGCAGCTGCCTTCAGATTTTCAAATTGAGGTTGCCGTTAAAGAAATCCTGGCTGAAAAAAATCGAAGCTACGAGGCCGCTAAATCCGAAGTGAAACTGGAAATGGAACCAGAAGTTAAGAAGGCTCCGGCACCGGTGAAACCTTCACCCAGGACACCTAGAATAAAAGTTGAGGCTAGACACGGTATAGAACTGACCGAAAACGCCATGACCGTCCTTGAAAAAAGGTATTTGAAAAAGGACAACCAGGGACAGATTATTGAAACCCCGGATGAGCTGTTCCGACGAGTCGCGAGGCACATTGCCTCAGCCGAACTCGCGTACAATCCAAATGCGGATATCTCCGGCTGGGAGGCGAAATTCTATAGTTTAATGGCCTCCCTCGAGTTCCTGCCCAATTCCCCTACCCTGATGAACGCCGGAAGAGAACTGGGGCAGCTATCCGCGTGCTTTGTTATACCTGTTGATGATTCTATGGAATCGATATTCGATGCCGTAAAGTATACCGCGCTGATACATAAGAGCGGCGGCGGCACGGGCTTCTCGTTTTCCAGACTCAGACCTAAAAAGGATAGAGTGGGTTCCACCGGCGGCATTGCCAGCGGCCCGGTGTCCTTTATGCGCGCCTTCGACACAGCTACCGACGTCATAAAGCAGGGTGGCATGCGCCGCGGGGCGAATATGGCCATTTTGAGCGTCGACCATCCCGATATACTTGATTTTATCTACGCCAAGGAAGACCCTAAGGCCTTGACTAACTTTAATATATCTGTCGCCGTCACCAACGAGTTCATGGAGGCCGTAGAGAAGGGCAAGGAATATAATCTGGTAAATCCACACAACAAAGAGGTGGTAACCAAACTAAACGCCAAAGAGGTCTTCAACAAGATAACAGAAATGGCCTGGCGTACCGGCGACCCGGGTATCGTCTTCATAGACAACATAAACAAGAATAATCCCACACCTAGACTGGGCAAGATAGAGAGCACCAATCCCTGCGGTGAGCAGCCTTTATTACCGTACGAGTCGTGCAATCTGGCCTCCATTAACCTGTCGAAAATGGTCAGAACCGACAATCATAAAGTGGAGATAGACTACCCGAAATTGAAGCACGCCGTCAGGTTATCTGTACGCTTCCTGGATAACGTAATAGACGTGAACAAATTTCCACTGCCTCAGATAGAAAAGATGACCAAGTCCACCAGGAAGATAGGCTTGGGCGTAATGGGATTCGCTGATATGTTACTTATGCTCCGCGTGCCTTACAATTCGGATAAGGCATTGCAAGTCGCTGAGAACGTCATGCGCTTTATATCTGACGAAGCCACCAAGGAGTCGCTGAAACTGGGTGAAGAAAGAGGTTTGTTCCCGGCATTCAAAGGTAGTGTTTACGACACCGAGAGCGGTTTGAAGCTGCGAAATTCCGCCAGGACCACTATCGCTCCCACAGGCACGTTAAGCATTATAGCCGGCTGTTCCAGCGGCATCGAGCCTCTATTCGCCCTAAGCTATACCAGGCATATACTTGACGACCAGAAACTGGTGGAGGTCAATCCTTACTTCGAAGAGACCGCCAGAAACGAAGGTTTTTACTCCACCGAACTTATGCAGCAGCTGGCTGAGGGGAAAAGGCTGAAGGATGTCGAAGGCATACCAGAATGGGTAAAAGATACGTATGTTGTATCTCATGATATAACCCCCGAGTGGCATGTAAGAATGCAGGCCGCTTTCCAGAAATATACGGACAGCGCTGTTTCCAAGACGGTTAACCTGCCGCACGAAGCCACGGTGGATGATGTGGCCCAGGTCTATATGCTGGCCTATAAACTTGGACTGAAAGGCATCACTATCTATCGGGACCGGAGCCGAGACAGCCAGGTATTAAACATCTCTCATATCGAAGAGAAAAAAGAAACCAGGCTCACGCCGCGGCCCAGGCCGAAAGTTACCAAGGGTGTCACCGAACGCGTCACTACCGGCTGCGGTTACATATACGTTACCGTAAATTTCGACGAAAAAGGCATCTGCGAAGTTTTTTCGAGCCTCGGAAAAGCGGGCGGCTGCGCCTCAGCCCAACTGGAGGCCACCAGCCGACTTATTTCATTAGCGGCCAGGTCGGGCATTGGGATAAGCTCAGTAGCCAAGCATCTACGTGGTATCCATTGTCCCTCCGTCGCCTGGGAAGAGGGTCGTGCCATCCTGTCCTGCGCCGATGCCATTGCCAGCGTTCTGGAAAAATATGCGACCGATAAAGAATCGGATGGCCCCAAAGATACTGGCCTGGTTAAAAACTGGGCCGGCCAATGCCCGGAATGTGGCAATATGCTAATTTATCAGGAGGGCTGCCACATCTGTCCCAGCTGCGGCTATACTAAGTGCGGGTAGGTAATCTAAGTTCGAAGGGTAGAAGTTGTGGATAGCCGCGAGAATAGCTACTCTCAAGCTTTCAAGCAGATAGCCCGGGTCACTAACTCACTCAGTCCCCTCAAGAAAGTCCTTAATTCCATTGCTAAGAGCACGGCTAAAGGGCTAAAGGCCTCCGGCTGCTCCATCATGCTCTTAAATCCCCAAAAGGCACACCTCGATATCGTGGCGGCCTTCGGCCTGAGCGATATCTACCTGCGAAAAGGCGCCTTGAAAGCCAGTGAAAGCCTCCCGGAGGTACTAAATGGCGAAACAGTGGCCATCCTCGATGCCTCGCGTGACGAGCGGACTCAATATCCTGAGGCCGCTGAAACGGAGGGAATAGCCTCCTTATTAGCCACACCCATACTGCAAAAGGGCGAGGTCACCGGTGAAATCAGGGTCTATACCCGGGAACCAAGGCAATTCTCTCAGGCCGATAAGGACTTCGCCGCCACGGTCGCTAACCTGGTGGCGCTGACGCTGGAAAGAATCGAGCTTTATCAGTTGCTTAAATCGGAACATGAGGAGACCGTGGCTAAAAGACGAAAGCTATCCGAAATGCCAAAAAGAACTCCGGCTCCGCTCAGGCCTGCCAGTTTCGGCCACCCCAGTGAAGAAGAATTTGCCAGATTGCTTGATTTTTACCGTATAGAATGGCTGTACGAGCCACGCTCTTTTCCGCTGGCCTGGCGCGACGATAAAGTTGCCGAGATGTTCACCCCGGACTTCTATCTCCCCGAACTGGACATATACATCGAGCTCACTACATTGAAGCAGAGCCTGATCACCGAGAAGAACCGCAAGTTGCGTCGACTGCGCGAGCTATATCCCGAAGTCAATATTAAGCTTCTAAATAAGAACGACTATCTTAGGCTGCTGGCCAAGTATGGCTACGGCCGGCTCGGAGAAACCAGGCTTGAAGGTATAGACCACGTGCTGTTTACCCACATCCAGATCCAGCGGCGAATCAAGTCGCTGGCCAAGCGCATTACACGCGACTACAGCGGTAGAAAATTGATACTCGTTGGCATACTTAGAGGCGTCATTTGTTTTATGGCCGACCTTATGCAAAACATTCCCCTGCCGTTGTCAGTCGACTTCATGGCGATATCTTATTATGGTAGCGATAATGCATCCTCAGTAAAGATTACCAAAGACCTGGATACCAGCATCGCCGGCCGCGATGTGCTTATGGTCGAAGATATCGTGGATACAGGCATGACGCTCAACTACGTTCTAAATCATCTGGCTTCGCATAACCCGGCGAGCCTGCGCGTGTGCACCCTGCTGGATAAACGGGCCCGCCGGCTGGTAGACGTACCTCTGGACTATATAGGTTTTGAAATTCCTGACGAGTTCGTTGTCGGTTACGGGCTGGACTATCACGGGGAATACAGAAACCTGTCTTTTATCGGTGCTCTTAATCCGCAACTGATTGAAAAAGAGTAGCTAAAAAAGAAGCCCCAAGTAACCTCGCCTTTCCCGGTTCCACATCCTCTGGCGCTTTTCGGCCTTCGCCTACCTTGCACCAGCACCCTGCCTCCCCGGTCTTAGCTCAATTGCTTGGGACTTATATAACAATAACATACTCCACCCACTTTGTCAATACCCTACGATTAAGATATAATATTTATACGAAGGTATCATCATTTTCCCCAGGAATCGCTCACGTCCCTTTTTCTACCCGATTAAAGCGAACAACTTCGTAATTTAGAATAATCTTATGGAGCGCACTATGAAAAAAATTTATATCGTTGACGTTACCAACAGGGACGGCGTCCAGACCGCTAAACTAGGTTTATCCAAGCTCGAGAAGACCCTGCTCAACATTTACTTGAATGAAATGGGTATCTTCCAGTCTGAGTTCGGTTTCCCTACCACCAGGCATGAATCGCTTTATTTAGAGGCAAACCTGGAGCTGGCCGAAATGGGTGTACTGAAACCCATGCGCCTGGGGGGTTGGATAAGAGCTCAGGCTGATGACGTAAAGACTGCGTTCAAGCTGGTTCCCAAAATTAAACACCTTAATTTATCCGTCTCAACGTCAGACCAGATGATTCAGGGTAAATTTCAGGGTAGAAAGACAAAGGACGATATTGTAAAGATGATGGTGGATGCCGTTGACGCTGCCCGGGAATACGGCGCCGAATCCATCGGGGTTAACGCTGAAGACGGCTCGCGGACAGACCTGGACTACTTGATAAAGTTTGGGGCGGCGGCGAGAGAGCACGGCGCCGATAGACTCAGATATTGTGATACGTTAGGCTACAATGACCCCTTTACTATTTACGAGACGGCTAAGGCACTGGCCGAGAACGTCGGCATACCTATAGAGATACACTGCCATGGAGACCTGGGCATGGCGGTGGCTACTTCGATTTCAGGAGCCAAGGGTGCCATTGACGGTGGCCAGGATGCCTATATAAATACCACCGTAAACGGCATCGGCGAACGCGCGGGCAACGCTGACCTGGTAGGCACCGTTTTGGCGGTAACCAAATCCAAAGGTTTCGCCGGGAAATATGAGTTGGCTATGCCCATCGACCTTTCCAAGTCCTGGAAGATAGCCAACTTTGCCAGCTATGCCTTCGGCGTGCCCATTCCTATTAACCAGCCAGGCGTTGGCGCTAATGCCTTTGCCCACGCCTCCGGCATACACGCCGACGGCGTATTAAAAGACCCCCAAAATTACGAGCTGTACGACTATGCGGAACTGGGCAGGGGCGAGCCTGTCACCGTAGAAACCGGCCGTGAGATATGCTCCGGCGAATACGGCGGCATATCGGGATTCAGGCACTTGATGAAAAAAATAGAGCAGAAGGCGGGTGGTAAAGTTGAAGAACAAACGAGTGACGTCGTGGAGATAGCCTTTGCCAGTGCCGAGGAGGTCGAGAAAGTGCTGGAACTGGTACGTTACGCCAATGTCTGCGCCCAGAAGCCGCTTGTCGAGGACGAACTCCTGTTCATTGCTAAGTACCCTGAAATAGCCAGGAAACTGTTAACTCTGACGCCCTTGTCCTAGTTTCAGGTTTAAGTTTTTCCCCGGGTTAATATCTGTGGAAATAAATATAGCTCGTATAGGCTACATCAGGAACGCGGTTAAAGAACCCCAGAAGAAAGACTGGCAGTCTGTTACTTCTGAAATAATAATCAACGAAGACTTAACAGAAGCGCTCAGCGGCCTGGACGAGTTCTCTCATATCATTGTCATCTACTGGATGCATCGCACGCTTCCCTCAGAGCGCTCCATAATGAAGGTTCACCCAAGGCGTGACCCTAACCTGCCGCTCATCGGCGTCTTCGCCACACGCAGCCCGGCGCGCCCCAACCCCTTCGGCGTGGCCACAGTCAAACTCCTGGAACGTCGTGACAACGTTCTAAAAGTTACTGGCCTGGATGCGATTGACGGCACGCCGGTCCTGGACATCAAGCCACATATACCCGGGTCCGACTCCCCTGCCACAGCCAGAGTCCCTGAATGGCTAAATAAATAGTCAATCTCTTTACCCGTTCGTCCTGAGCTTGTCGAAGGATGAACCACACGTGGATAGCGCGTAGCATCTCCTCCGCGCATGGTATCTGCAGTTTCAACGATGTCGGTTAACAGCCTAAATATAATATTATGTCAACAACAATTTTGAATGTATTGACACTCGCTGAGTTGGACGCTAATATAAACAGCACGCGGGTGTAATTCAGTGGCAGAATGCTTGCTTCCCAAGCAAGACGTCGGCGGTTCGAATCCGCTCACCCGCTTTTGCACAGATCGCTTTGAACGGTAGGACATTTGGTATGAATAAAATTGTAGTCGCCGTGTTGCTCTTGTGTCTGCTATTTGCCGGTTGCTCGAATGCTCCAACAACGAGTTCATTACCCGTATTCAATTGCACAGGCAGCGGAGACGCCGCGGTGGGCATGGTCACCGAAGTGACCGATTCTTTTCACGTCAGTAAACCGGACTGGCTGGTTGAAGTGCACTGCGAGGAACTGAAGCCGGCTGACCTGATGGGTTTGAATGTTACCGTATACCCCAAAGGCAAGACAGCGGACCTGGAATATATAGGTGCTGTCAACCAGAGCAGCCCGGGGACAACTAAAACTTACTTCCACGGTGCCGGGGATTTTTTTCTGGTAATCTTAGGCAATAATATCAAGACCTGGACAGTACAAGTTTACGAATAACTGACCGGACCCGTCACTCATAGCCAACAAGTGATGAGCAGACGGTTAATTTGGGTCGCCCGGGCCATGCCGGTTTTCTAGCTTGTAACCCCACGAGGAGAGATTATTTTTCTTTGCCTTCGTATTTGAAGGAAACTCTCACCTTGGCTCTATAGTTGGTAATCTTGCCGTTCTCGATCTGCAGGTCGAACTGCTCTACTTCAGCGATGCGAAGGTCGCGCAGGCTCTTTGAAGCCACCTCGACCGCGGACGATGCTGCCTTCTCCCAGGAATCGGGACTCGTTCCCACCAGAGTAATGATCTTGTAAACGCTTCCAGACATGATGCCCCCTTTCGAGAATTGTTTTTTTGGACTAGATTGGATATTACAGGTTAACCCATTCTATGTCAATAGATACACCGGATAACCAACCACAGGCTTCTATTCGATAAATTGATAGCTACCTACACTCTGTATACATTCTACATTCGTTCGTAGAACAATTATACTACTTAAATTCCAGGCCATCTGCTATACACAGCGTAAATCCGGCCTGCACATGTCTGCGCTACGGACAAATTTTTTTTGGGACAGTCGCTAGTTATCTTCGGTTGAATATCCGCACGCCCGCCTATATAATATTGTGTTGCTTACGGGCCGTTAGCTCAGTTGGTAGAGCACCTGACTTTTAATCAGGGTGTCACAGGTTCGAATCCTGTACGGCCTACCACTCGCTTGCTAAAAGTTCACAAATCGTAGCTAATTTTGGCACAAATTTGTCCACTCAAATTAGACCAATTTTCAGTTCTTCTCAAGACTATAGACTGACATGCAATCTATCCACTTCACAGGAACTCATGTTGCACCTTCGGTTGAGCGGAAAGACACTGCTACAGTGCTGCAATTAGTTGCTTCTTCTCAAATAAGATTTCGGAATCGGTCCAATACGGGCCCCCAGTAAGGTAATATCATTCAAGTACATGGCACTTATGAGACGCGGTGGACTGGCATGTTGACAGACTTTATGACAATAGCTACAATGGCCGCCAACACGGGGGCAGAACGATATTTCACTTAGAAATATCGATTGTTTATCATACTACTGAAATTTTATGACGTTGCCAGGTAATTAACCTCCTGTTAGTTCGATATAACAATAGTAGCATGCTAACATTGAACCTCCGATTTGGTGACGCCACCAAACATAATTCCGGACTTGGTGGAAAGGCCGAGGAGTATTGAGAGCTTATATTATCCGCCGATTACTCCTATTAATTCCTGTCCTGCTGCTAGTCACCGTTATCATCTTTTGTGCCGTCCGCTTTATTCCCGGCGATGTGATTGAACTCATGGCAGCAGAGACGGGAGTATCAGAAAACCCGGAAGCAGCGATCACACTTATCAAACACCAACTAGGACTGGATGTACCTATATACGTTCAGTATGGACGATGGCTGGGTGGTGTCTTCAGAGGCGACTTGGGCGAATCGCTCTGGACCGGCCGGAGCATAACCGAAGAACTAGGTGGCAAATTACCGGTATCCATCGAACTTGGCATCCTAGCAATAATTACGGGTCTTGTGATTGCTCTCCCAATCGGCATTTTTTCAGCACTGAGGCAGGACACATTTGGCGACTATGTCGGGCGTACCGTAGCCATATTGTGTATAAGCGTACCGGCTTTCTGGCTGGCAACACTGATTATCGTTTATCCCTCGGTCTGGTTCGGTTGGACACCATCTATGGAATATATACCTTTTGTCAAATCGCCGCTGCGAAATCTGGAGCAATTTATTATACCGGCAATACTCATGGGAATGGTTATGTCCGGCACAACAATGAGGATGACGCGAACCATGATGTTGGAAGTGCTGCGCCAGGACTATATCCGCACAGCCTGGTCGAAAGGTCTTAAAGAGGGTGTGATCGTCTCCAGGCACGCGTTGAAAAACACTCTAATCCCGGTGATTACCATAATAGGGCTCCAGATACCTATCCTCGTTGGAGGCGCGGTCATTATAGAAACCATTTTTGGTTTACCCGGCATAGGCAGATATTTTATTGAAGCCCTCTTCAGGAGAGATTACCCGGTAATTTCCTCAGTTAACCTGATAGTGGCCGGAGTTGTTATGCTGTGCAACCTGGCAGTGGACATTGTTTATGCTTATCTGGACCCGCGGGTGCAGTACAGATAAAAGGTTAAAGGAAAATGGCCAGGATAGAAGCATTTCCATCAGTAGAGGAGGCAAAGAGACGGTCTTTTCTGGCAGACCTGTTTATCAGATTGTTTAGGGAAAAACCACTGGGTACGGTAGGAGGCATTATTGTCCTGGTACTGCTACTTGTCGGGGTCTTTGCTGGCTTAATCGCGCCATACGGCTATAATGACATCTTCGTTGGGCCACGCTTGAGCGCTCCTTCCCCCGAACATCTATTGGGTACCGATCAGCTGGGGAGAGACTTACTGAGTCGTATTATATACGGAGCCCGCATTTCCCTCGTAGTCGGCCTCAGCGTCTCGGCTATCGCCGTGGCATTGTCAACAATTATCGGGATTACCTCCGGCTATTTTGGTGGCAAGCTCGATATGGCAATTCAGAGATTTGTCGATGCCTGGCTTTCCATACCACCCCTATTCCTGATCCTCACCTTAATAGCTGTGGCCGGTCCGGGTATGCTCCAGGTAATTTTAGTTCTGGGAGTTTTGTTCGGCATCGGTCAGTCGCGTATAGTGAGAGGTGCTGTAATCGGTATCCGGGCTAATACCTATCTCGAAGCTGCTACAGCTGTCGGTTGTAAGGCCGGTAGAGTTCTGTGGAAACATGTTTTACCCAACGTTACGGCGCCGATAATAGTTCTGTTTACTATAACCATGGGCGCTGCGGTTCTGGCTGAGGCTACTATCAGCTTTCTGGGTTTTGGCATCCCGCCGCCCACGCCAAGCTGGGGTGGTATGCTAAGTGAATCCGGCCGCCGGTATATGCTAATGGCCCCACAAATGGCCCTATGGCCGGGACTGTTTCTCGCCATTGTGGTATATGGAATTAACATGCTGGGTGACGCCTTCCGTGACTTGCTTGACCCAAGATTGAGGGGTGGATTGGGTAGATACGATAAGGTTAAAAGAAAGATAAAGCAATGCGAAGGAAACCAGGCGGAGGAGGTAATGGATGGTAAGTTGAGCAACAAGGATCAATAACCTGGATGCGGGCAATGCGAAATAAGGAGGTGGTAAATGATTAAGAATACTTATGCAACAATATTGATTTGTTTAATCCTGGTTAGCTTACTAGTACTGCCTAACTGTACCGGGGGAGGCACCGGAGGTGGTGGGGAGCAGACAGCAGTGGTCGAAAACGAAACTCCCTCATATGGAGGCGTATTGAACCTGGCCGTTGTCACTGACCCACAGGGTTTTGACGACGCCATTCAAGCCCATTATTTGTGCGGCACTCTGAAGTTGACCAATGAAGAAGTGTGGGAAGGTGATTGGACGAAGGGGCAGGCTGGAGGATGGGGCAGTGGTGAATGCGATTGGTTTGCCGGCGGTTCACTCAACCGCCTGGAGCACAAAGCCGGGGCTATGGCTGAAAGTTGGGAGACCCCGGACAGGGAGACTATTATTCTTCATATCCGGAAGGGCATTTACTGGCAGGACAAACCACCTACAAACGGCCGGGAACTTACTGCTGATGATGTCGTTTTCTCCTTAAACCGTCAATACACTTTACCCACGGCCTACATGAAAAAAACATACCCAAAGGCGGCTGAGACCACGCAGATATCGTCTCCCGACGAATGGACTGTGGTACTGAAATGTCAGCCGGAGTGCTTCGGCGACGTTATTTCTATGCTGGACTACATGGACATCTATCCAAGGGATGCAGTCGAAACATTCGGGGATATGAATGACTGGGAAAATAGCATCGGTACCGGCCCCTTCATTCTTACCAATTACGTTTCCGGCAACCTGGCTGAGTTTGCCCGAAATCCAAAATACTGGGCTAAAAACCCGCTGGGACCGGGCCAGGACAATCAGCTGCCATATGTGGACGGCATAAAGATTTTTAACATGCCTGACGACTCCACCCGCACTGCGGCATTCCGCACCGGCAATCTTGATATATTGACTACGGATTGGGAACTGGCCCAGGAATTCTTGCAAATGCCGCAATTGAAACATGTTAGCTACCTGGATGATTACGGACAGGCCTGCATATACATGAGGACAGACAAAAAAGATTCTCCCCTTGCTGATAAGAGGGTGCGCCAAGCCCTATGGCTGGCAATAGACTACAATAAGATACTCAGCGACTATTACGGAGGTAAAGGCACGTTGTTGAAATGGCCGATCATGGAATATAGGGAATACGCCGGTGCCTATGTCCCCCTGGAGCAGTTGCCGGAATCGGTCCAGGAACTTTATAGCTATAATCCCGAGAAAGCAAAACAGCTTTTAGCGGAGTCCGGCTATGCTGATGGTTTCAAGGTCAAGATAGTTTGCTACAACCAGCGTGCTTACACCGATGTGTTGACTATGGTGAAGGCTATGTGGGCTCAGGTGGGCGTTGAGCTGGAACTCCAGCCCAAAGAATACGGTCCTTTCGTGGCTACACTTGCCAGACGGTCTTACGACGATATGTTTTTCGGCTACTACTCGGGTGTTGGAACCTACTTCAAAGCGATTAATTATACAGGTCAGGGTATGTATAACGGTAGCTATGTCGATGACGCGGTGCTGGACAAGGCACGGGATGAGATGGTAGCAACCTACCCTGATGAAGCCAAAGTGGACCAGCTGCACAGGGATCTGATGCCCTACTTGCTGGAGCAGGCATATGTTATAACGTTGCCGGCCGGCTACCAATACCGCTTCTGGTGGCCATGGGTAAAGAATTATAGTGGCGAAGCTTCCCTTGGCTACTACAACACCGGTAATTTTGCCAAGTACGTGTGGATCGACCAGGCGATGAAAGATTCGATGTTGGGCAAATAGAGAGTTAGGCATGGCTATAGTAAGGCTAAAAAACGGGCAAAAGGCGGATAGCTGAACATAGATAACCGCTGGATAAACTGGGGGCTGTTGACAACGACTCCCTACGGTATCTATAGTCAGATGTTTAGACACAGGTGGTTTTGCGGCGATGAGCGATAAATTGCTTGAAGTGAGAAATCTAAGGACCTACTTTTATGTAAAGAGAGGGGAACTCAGAGCTGTTGACGGCCTATCATATTCCATCGATAAAGGACAGTTTGTAGCTCTCGTTGGTGAGAGCGCCTGCGGTAAGTCGGTGAGTGCTCTTTCAATAATGCGCCTCATACCATACCCGCCGGGTGTTATCGTCGGTGGCGAGATTATATTTGATGGCAAAGATCTTCTCAGACTCAGCGAGGAAGAGATGCGTTCCATCAGAGGTAATCGAATAGCCATAGTATTCCAAGAACCGATGACATCCCTTAACCCGGTATTAATCGTGGGTCGCCAGATAGCCGAGGCCCTAGAGATACACCGGGGACTGAGCCGGCAAGCAGCTATGAATGAAGCAGTTAATCTGTTAAAACTGGTAGGCATTCCCGATGCTGAGAGGAGAGTGGGCCATTACCCTTATCAATTTAGCGGGGGAATGCAGCAACGGATAATGATCGCCATGGCTATAAGCTGTAATCCAGCGTTGCTCATCGCCGATGAGCCAACCACCTCAGTCGATGTCACTGTTCAGGCACAGTTAATGGACCTAATTAACAGCTTAAGGACGCAGTTCAGTACATCAATCATTCTTATAACGCATAACCTCGGGGTGGTAGCTCGTTATGCTGACCATGTAAATGTAATGTATGCCGGGCGATTGGTCGAGTCAGGTCCCACAGATGTTATCTATGAAAAACCGGCACATCCTTATACCATGGGACTCATTGCCTCTGTGCCAAGGCTCGACATGCATCGAAAACAAAGTCTTCGGGTGATTCCCGGTCTTCCTCCGGACCTTGCCCGTTTGCCTCGCGACATTTGCGCCTTCACCTCCAGGTGTCGATTCACTCTAGGAGAATGCATGAAGGCAAGGCCGCTACTGGAACAGGTATCTGAAAACCACTTTGTGGCTTGCTTTAGACACAGGGACATCAGTGTTATGAGAGGCTGAGACGTGAAGGGAAATGGCTCTTTAATTCAAGTAAAGGAACTCGTCAAATATTTCCCTGTACATGCCGGGATAATGAGGCGCAAAATAGCCGATATAAAGGCGGTGGATGGCGTTAGTTTTGATATTAGACAGGGCGAAACGCTGGGTCTGGTGGGCGAAAGCGGATGCGGCAAGACGACAGTCGGACGCTGCGTCCTGCGACTTTACGATGCCACTAACGGGCACGTCTTTTTTGAACAAAAAGAAATTACTCAACTTAAAGGTGAGCAACTGAGGTGCCTGCGACGCGATATGCAATTGATATTCCAGGATCCTTACTCCTCTCTCAATCCCAGGATGGCGGTTGGAGATATCGTTGGCGAGCCGCTTCTAGTTCACAGGCTGGTTAGTAGAAGCGATGAATATCGGCAAAAGGTAGCAGAATTGATGAGGATGGTCGAGCTTGATCCTACGATGTCAGACCGCTATCCTCATGAGTTCAGCGGGGGTCAGCGCCAGCGCATTGGTGTGGCCAGGGCGCTAGCTACCAGACCAAAATTTATCGTCTGTGACGAACCGGTATCAGCGGTGGATGTTTCGATTCAGGCACAGATCATCAAGCTCTTGATGCGATTGAAGAAAAGTCTGAATCTAACATATCTGTTCATTGCACATGACCTCTCCATTGTTCGGTATATCAGCAACCGCATTGCAGTTATGTACCTGGGTAAGGTCGCGGAGCTTACAGATAGTGACGAGCTCTATGATAATCCACTCCATCCTTATACCCGGGCTTTACTGTCGGCGATTCCGGTCCCCGACCCCAAGATTGACCGGCAGCGTAAACGCATCCTGTTAAGCGGCGATGTGCCCAGTCCGCTTTTCCCTCCCTCAGGTTGTCGTTTTCATACGCGATGCTGGATGGCAAAAGATACATGCAGGGAGAGTGAGCCAAAATTGACAGAGAGTGGGAGCAACCATTGGGTGGCTTGCCACTTGACTATGTAGCCAATAGCCTGCGAAGGAGGCCGCCTACGTGGACGACAGTCTGGAAATACCCACCTGGACTCACGCGCCCACTAAGACAAATCTCAAGATGCGCGCCAGTGCACAAAATTCAGTCTGTGCAACGAAGGTCGAAGACCCCCATATAACGTCTGGAACGTGTGAGCCGCCTCTGAGCGTGCATTATACTCTATCGCAGCTTGCGGAGACTCGATTGGGATAAGGTCATTAGTCCCGTAAGAAACGCCCCCGCCAGCCCTGCTATTGTCACAGATATTAAGATATGAAGGTGCATAAACCTACTATATGCCGGTGAAAATAATTCCGCTGCGGTCTGGGTACCTCTTTGGGCACTTTATGGCCAGGGCTTTTCACTAAGAGCAATTCGGCAAAGGTCGGTGATGAATATCTTGGGTAAGCCGAATTGTGAACTGGGCCTGCGGAGTACTGCGTCACATATAGGGCAGGAAGTTATGATGGCATCGGCACCGGCAGTTACAGCGTCCTCGAAGTTCTTCTTCTGTATGTCAATGGCCAGCTCCCTGTTACAGAAGATAAGCGGTCCGCTACAGCAGACGGCGTTTATGTGCTCGTATTGTCTCGGTGGCCGTTCCACACCGACCAGCTGGAATATCTCGTCCAAGAAGGTATCATATTCTGGTATCCATCTGGTGGCGCAGTTAGCCTGGTAGGCCACCTTCTTGTTCAGCCTGGTAACCTTATCTTTGTGGTCTCTTAGATAGTTGCGCAGATATTCAAAGAGGTGCACGTATTTGAAGGGAACTTTGAAACCGTACTCCCTGGCCTTTACGTCCGCCAGGACAAAACCCTCATTGTGAATGTACACGATGTCTTTGCCCAGTTTGGCCAGCCGGTCGAGCACGCCCTGTCCGTACTTTTTCACGAAGCTCTCCCCACCCATGTGCACATAGCCGGCGAGTGAGGCATACTCATTGCCTCTGACCACGGTCATGCCTTTGAATAGCTGGCTTTCAAGTGTGCCTTCGGGGAACTGGTTAAACTGGAAGGAGTCGAACGACAGTACGGGTTTATTCGGGTCACCCTGTATAATCTGCCCCGAATCTTCATCGCCTTCCAATACCTTGGCTAAGACCTCGCGGGCTGGTCTGCCGACTGCCACTATGGGACAGGTGCCTATCTTCTCCTGCATCTGGAAGATGAGGTTAGAAGGATCAGCCCCCGTAGGGCAATAATCGTTGCAGGCAATACAGGTGGTGCACTTGTTCAGTATATCAGCCTCTTTCCCCTCCATAAGCAGCTTGATTTCAGCTACCGACTTATCTTTGTCATAATCGGCATAGCGGCAGTTCACCAGGCAGTCGCCACACAGATTACACTTTGAAGCATCCCACATTATTACACTCCTTTTATATTTATTTCCTTGGATGAGTCAATCGACTAGAATTTATGATTATTTTCTCTATGTTAATATCATCTTGTACCTTGGAGTTCCGTTTTCCAGATAGAGAACGAATTTCACTACCCTACCATTTATAAGGTGTTCCTCAGATTCACAACGTAGCTTTTTGAAATCTGTAGTTTCCAAAAAGACTCTCAGGAGTTCTGCCCTATCGCCCAGCTTCGCTTTGTCTTCTCCTGCAGCAAGTAATTGTCTCATAATTTCCTGATATTCCGCTTTGGCTACCGTCTCGATGCATCCAGAGAGACTGGGGAACAGCTCGATCTCAAGCATGTCAAGACTCCGCTATGCTCCTACGGCAAGACAATACGTGTTCCGGCATTATTAAGGAAGAAAGCTTTGCCAAACTCTTGAAATAATCGTGCCTGGGCAGGAAAGCCCGTGCAATGAGATACTCCCAATTTCCTAATATCCATATCTTTAAGTTCACGTACAGTCTTTTCAATCCGCTGTTCTGAAGCCCGAATAAGGTGGGCGCCGCCTATAGCTGCATAAACGAGCTTTTTACCGGTCAGTTTTTGGGCATGGCGCAGGGTGTTAACCATACCTCGATGGGCGCAACCAAGTATGACAACCAGGCCAAAATCGGCATCAATTACCAGAGCAAGGTCATCGGCTAAAGGGTCCTGACGCAAAAGGCCGCGTTCTTTTACAAAGAGGTTATCCTCCACCTTTTCGTACTCGGAAACCAGGGGAATCTCGCCAGTGGTCAGGGTATGCTCGCTTATGTGGACTGGCTCTGCAGTCAAGTCAAACCGGGCTCCCAGACTTTCCAGCTCTTTCTGTGGAAATGGAATGCCGATGTTGTGTTCCCGCGCCTGCTGGTCACGGCGGGTGTATTTCGAGCCCCATAAAGCAGGATGGGCGATTATCTCGACCTCTTTCTTATTCATCAGCTTAAGTATATCACGCAGCCCACCGGTATGGTCGATATGACCGTGGCTCAAGACTATTTTGTCAATGGCGGACAGGTCTATTCCCAGCACCCGGGCATTATGCGCGGCCGTGGAGCTCAGTCCCGTGTCCACCAGTATATTCAAGCCATCCGCCTCAACCAGAATGCTGAGTCCCCATTCAGCCAGAAAACCATAGTTAGCTGTGTTTTCACTTAAGGTCGTTATTCGAATTTGCACGCTTCTGTTCCCTTCTCGCGGCTTTATACATTAAGCTATCGGCCGGGCAATTCTGTTACCGAATATCACTCCAAGTCCTTTAATGAATTAATTTCACCAGCACCATAACCCCTGTCCCGACAAGGAATATAACAGAAATGACCGGCATTTGAACTAAGCCCATGTTATATCGCCTTAGATTTTATTTATCCGGCTGTTAGCTTGCTGCTTTTCTCGAAATCATACTTTTCGCGGCCACAATCACGGCGAAGCCAGCTTTAAAAGATAACCCTTCTTTTGGTATTTCCACCTCTTTCACCTCTCTCGGGTTCTGAAAGAGTGTGGAAACGAACTTATCAATAGTAAATCCTGAATCAATGAGCAGCCCTTCTATATCCTGATAGCTGTGGAATGTGGCGTACTTATAGAAATGGTGTCCTTCCATTTTCTTTGACTGGTAAAACTTGCCCCATGGGCTTTCTCGCAATACCACTCCCACGGCGAATCAACAAAGCATAGAGTCATGATGAGAAACACTGCACCAAAGGTTTCCTCATTGAAATACCGCTCTTCCCCCTTGGCCCGAAGCACTGTTATTCCCCTGCCCTGTGCCATTTCCAAGAGCTTGACTGAGGGGTCTATTCCGATCTCTATACCCAGGGCTTGAGCAAAACGCCCGCTGCCCACGCCTACCTCGAGCCACGGCTTCGACAGTATTGGTAACACCTCCCTTAGAGCTTTGATCTCTATGTCGAATATAAGCTTCCCCTCCTCTTCAAACCAGGCATCAAATTCCATCGCCAGGGAATCGAAGATAGAGCTATCGGCACGTCCTGTTATATCAGCTATGAATTACCGTCTCCCATAAGCCCTTTTCCACGGCTCTCTCTGCAGGTTCATGTATTCGATAATGGCTTTTTTCAGGGTCAGGGAGGCCAGACCGGCGCAGTGGGCGTGGTTATCCGGAAGACCTCCCAGTCTTTTAGCGATAACCTCAGCGCTGATAGCCATGGCTTCACCCAGTGTCCTGTTCTTAGCCAGGTCGGTCGTTATGCTGCCGCAGGCGATTGTGGCAGCGCAGCCATTGGTCCAGAAGCTAACAGCTTTGACTATGCCGTCTCTGGCTTTGAGCCATATTTCCATATTATCCCCACACGGGCCCAGCACATTTGCATAGGCATCAGCCTCATCCATGCCGCCCGCATTTCGGGGATGCGTAGCATGGTCGATGACCGCTGTCGAAAATATATTGTCAGCTTCCTCTTGATTCGATGTCATTTCTGTGATTAAGGTTTCCAGACTTGCCAGACTTTGCCGACTAATGACGGCCCGGGTTTTAAAGTAGCTTGCCCGGGTTGCCAGCCTGAAGGCATTACCTCGCCGGTAGCACGAACATGCTGGAACGCTTTTATCTGCCGGACTAATTCATCGGGACTCCGTCCCACCTCCGGGGTTAGCACCTCCATCGCCCGGATGATGAAATCGGGGTCTATAATAAAGCGGCCACGTATGTCCACGCCTGCTGCTTCATCGTATATCCCGTACACACTACCGATCTTGCCGCCGCCGTCTGAGAGCATCGAGAAAGGTACACCGCCATCTACCATCTTAGACAGCTCCTGCTCCTGCCAGATCTTGTGGACAAACCGGCTATCCGTGCTCATGGCCAGGACTTCTACTCCCAGTTCTTTGAACTCCTTATAACGGGCAGCAACCGCTGCCAGTTCTGTTGGTCAGACAAAGGTGAAGTCTCCAGGATAGAAACACAGTACGACCCACCTCCCCTTGTAGTCTGAGAGCTTGATTGGTTGAAAACCTTTGCCGGCAACGAAGGCATTGGCCTCAAAGTCGGGGGCCTCCTGACCTACACGTGCAAACATTTCTTTTACCTCCACTGATGCCGCTGTCCTGGTTTCCGGCGGGCCTGATTTCGGCATTATCGGCCCGCGCGCTGGCTTGACACAACTGTCTTTATCTTCCGGCATATCTACCTCCTTTTTTCATTTGCCCGGCTGTTTTTTTGCCACAGTGAAAATGCCTCTGTCAGATTGTGTGCAAAGTCATTGTATGTATCTGAGTCGTAACGCTCAATGTTACCTTCGTCACAAAGTTTCGCCAGCGCCGGGTCTATGGGCAACTGGCCCAGAAGCGGGGCACCGGCTGCCTGCGCCATATCCTTTGCCTGACTTTTACCGAAGAGCTCTATCTTCTTATTTATCTCCGGCACATATAAGTAGCTCATGTTTTCTATTACGCCAAGTATGGGCTTTCCCATCTGCTGCACCATCTTAACTGCTTTACGGACGACCATGGCCGTAAGGTCCTGAGGAGTGAAGACAATAATTATTCCTGATACCGGGAGTTGCTGCATCACGGTAAGCGGAGCATCGGCTGTGCCCGGCGGCAGGTCTACAATCAGGTAATCTAATTTACCCCAGAGCACCTCTTCCCAGAACTGGGTAATAGCGCTACCGATAAGCGGTCCGCGCCAGATAACAGCGTCATCTTCACTGGGGAGAAGAAGATTGATGGATATTATTTCTATTCCCGATTTTGAGGTAACCGGCAATAAGCCGGACTCGCTGCCACTGGGGCGATCGCCTATGCCGAACATCTTGGGGATGCTAGGGCCTGTTATGTCGGCATCCAGTATACCTACATCATAGCCGTCACGGGTGAGGGCTACAGCTGCCAGGCTGGCGACCAGGGACTTGCCCACGCCTCCCTTGCCACTCATAACGGCGACGACATTGCCTATCTGGTTAAGGTCCTTAACTGGAGCATCTTCGACGTTTATGTTTACTTCACTGATCCCCGTAAATCCGCCGGCAATGTTATTGATTTTATTTTTTAGCCATTCCTGAGTTCCCGGCGACAGGGCGGTGGAGGCGAGCGTGATATCAATCTTGCCGTCGCTAATATCGATATTACGAACCAGATTCATCTTTACAATGCTGCGCATTACACCGGGGACAAGCAGCATGTCCAGGCTTTCCATGACTTGTTTCTTATTTATCATTTTTACCTCTATATCCTGATGTAATTTACTATTATTTTTCTTTTACAAAACTGTATGTTCTCTTACCCTCTGCTGCGAGCTTAAACAGTCCTTTGCCGGTAACGCGGGATATTATGTCAGCTTCCTGCAGGTGATGGTCGGTTATCGATAAAATGCCTGTTGGCTTCAATGCCGTACATAATTCAGCCAGCACTCTATCCGGCTCATCCAGGTCATGAAGTATATCGTATAGCAGGACAACATCCAGAGTATCGGGCAATAGCCCGGTTTTGCAGTCAGAAAGGATGGCTTGTACATTGGTCAGCCCCTTCTTTGAAGCCAGCCTCTTGACTGCCTGAACAGCCAGCGGATTTATATCGAGAGCGTATATTTTGCCGGATGCCCCAACCAGTTCGACTAAGGGGGCTATGTAACTGCCGGGGCCACAACCGTAATCCAGTACGTGAAATCCAGGTTTTATGCCCGCTTCCCGTAAGACGTTTATACGGGGCAGTCGAAGGTCCCGCAATTTGTAGGTCAAAGACAGCAGCCTGAAATCAAGTCCGGCTCCTGGCTTGGCGTTTTGTTCTTTTGCCGATATTGTTCTATTACCCATAATACGCACTACCCTTAAATTTTTCTTAATATGAAAAACGCTGAGCGGTAACGCTTAGGATCGTGTTTGAAGGTATCTATTTCCCGCTGGTCACTATTCAGTTTTCCAACAGATTCCCCGCCAGCATGATTTACCCGAACCTCATTTAATCTTTTCTCAAGCGGAGCATAGTATTTAGTCCACCAGGTATCCTGGCTTAAAACAAAATGGTTAATTAGTTCATAGCCGCATTGCGATATTTGTTTTTGTTTCTCTGCAAGACCACCCAGGTCGTCATGAACCACGAGGAATCCCCCTGTTTTAATAAGTCGTCGCCACTCCTTGAGGCCGTTCTTGAAACCTATTACGTTTATAGAGCCTTCTGCCCAGATAATATCGAAGCTTGCATCGGAAAAATTCATGTTGCACATGGAGCATTTGACCACCTTCACCCTTGAAGATAATCCGGCCTTTCTAATCTTACTGGCTAATCTATCTAGTGCAAGCTGGCTGGTGTCTATGGCTATTATTTCTCCATCGCTTAATTTTGCCAGCTCCATAGTGGGAACTCCGGAACCACAACCAATGTCCAATATGCAGGGAGAGGGTCTCCTCGGCAGCATCTTAAATGCCTTTCTTGTATATTTGACCAGACCTTTTCTGAGTCGGTCTTTATAGGCCTGGAGTTCCTCTACTTTCAACCAGTAACCCCCAAACCGGTCCTTGCATCACCTGTATACTATTCACATAGTTTTGTCTTAGTGTAGCCGATCCATGAGGTTGGGTAGCTTGCCATCAAGATAGAGCTTGACGGCTTCTTCGATATTTTCAATATCGGTGACTATAGTCTCAATGGAGCGGCTTTTCAGGTTCTCGTAAGCACCCCAGCCCATGCCTCCGGCGATAAGCACCTGACAATCAGCAATGCTTTGGGCCATAGTGGCATGCCTTGACTGCGCACCGGCATCATAGCCGTGCCGCTCTCCAGGGGCAGTATCCTGATGCTCGCCAGCGGCGAAGGTGTGGTGTCCCGCCTTGGGACGCGTCTCCTTACTCACCACCTTGCCATTTTCTGTAGTAATCACCACATACAGCGGGGCCCTACCGAAGTGCTGGCTGATGGTAACTCCATCATCAGATACAGCGGCAATTTTCATCTAATTTCCTCCTTTTTTGTTTGTTTGTCGGTAACTTCTATAATGTATTCAATCTCATCGCCCTGGGAAGTTATTTTAACTTTAACATTCTTCCCTTCGGCGAGGTATTTCTCAGTTTCATTACGTAATTTCTTCGATTCGGGTGACATCAAAAAAGACAGTATTGAAGTATATCTTGCTTGTAGCTGTTTACTATCTCCTTGTTCGATTAAAAGCTGGCGAAGGCAACTGTCAAGCTGTTGTTCCGCCAGGCACTTCAAGCATTTTCCCGGTATCTGTGTTGTCGAATATCTTGGCTCTAGATCAATCGGTTCCATGTGTCCAGTTCCATAAATCTCCAGGTCTGTTTTATCGTATTTAAAAACAATCTCCTTACTGCCGGTGACAGCCGCCTTCCGTCGAGCACGGCGGTGCTTCGCATCGCTCCGTTCTGCCACAGCAGGTGGTACCGGGGCTGTTGCTTCGTCTCAGAAAGCTCGGTGTAGACAATATTCTGTCCAGCTGGTAGCTTCCGCATCCCGGACATTTAAATTCATCGCCGGCGCGGGAGCTATGCACAAGAAGCTCAAATACATGCCCGCAAGCCAAACATTTATATTCATATACTGGCATTTCTGCCCTCCTTTTTCATAAACTCTAGAATATGCTGCCACAGCAGCTCTATTTGCCAGCTGACTGCCGTGGCGCGATATTCGACCACCGGGGTACCCAGTACCATGGCTTCGGTAACCGCATTGTCAAATGGTATCCGGGCAGCTATTTCCAGGCTATGGCTCCGGCAGTAATCTTCAATATGGTGCACATTATCTTCGTTGATGTCGTACTTATTGATACACACTTGCACCGGCACATTGAAGTGGCGGCAGACATCGACCACCCTGTCCAAATCATGTATACCCGAAAGTGTCGGTTCAGTAACTATAAGAGCCAGGCTAACTCCCGACAAAGATGAGATGACCGGACAGCCAATGCCCGGAGGACCATCGATGATAATGTAATTCCTGTTTTGTCTTTTAGCTTTAGCCCGTGCTTGCTGCCTTACCGTGGCAACCAGCTTACCCGAGTTCTCCTGGGCGATTCCCAGCCGGGCGTGAACCAGAGGCCCGTACTTCGTATCAGACATAAACCAGCGGCCTGACAGCCTTTCCTCCATCTTTATAGCCTCTACGGGGCATATATGAGAGCAGAAAGCACAGCCCTCACAGGAGATAGGGTCGACCTTGAAGTCAGTGATGGCTTGAAAGCGGCACAATTCCTGGCACAGGCCGCATTCTGTGCACTTCCCCTCATCGACAACGGCAACCTGCCCGCTCCAGAACTCGTTATCCTGCCGAATTTCAGGTTTAAGTACCAGGTGTAGGTCGGCAGCGTCCACATCGCAATCCGCCAGTACCTTTTTTTGAGCTAGAGCAGCAAAGGAAGCGACTATACTGGTCTTTCCGGTCCCACCTTTACCGCTTAAGACTACAAGCTCTTTCACGTACTATTTCTCCAATTCTCTCAAACAGTCGGGCAAATTCCTTCTTCCAGTTCGGCAGGCCTTCCGCCAGTGTTATGCCTTTAGAATATAGTCGGGCGATCCCGCTGTTCATGGGGATAGTAAGCATAACCGGTATGTTTTGTTCAACACAGTATTGCTCAACTTTGCCATCCCCGACCCCGGCGCGATTGATAACCACACCGCAGGGTATACTAAGCTTTCTCACCGTCTCCACAGCCAGTACAAGGTCATTTAAACCAAAAGGAGTAGGTTCGGTTACCAGCAGGCAGAAGTCACTGTCTTTGATCGATTCCACAACAGGGCACGAAGTTCCCGGTGACACGTCGATGACAACTACCGCATCATGGCTGGCTTTTTCTTTCACTTCCCTGATTACAGGCGTGGGCATGGCTTCGCCAATGCTGAGCTTACCTTGTACGAACTCCACGCCGTCAGCATGTCCCCATTCAATAATACCCATCTCCCTTTTCATTTCGGAGATGGCCTTTTCCGGGCAAAGGTAACTGCAGGCACCACAGCCATGACAGAGCTGGAAGAAAACAATCACATGTCCTTTGAGAACGGCGATGGCATGATAGGCGCAGACCTCAGCGCATTTGCCACAGTATGTACACTTCTGCGCATTAACATTAGGTACAAGAATAGAGACGGGCTCACTGCGGGTAATTACCGGTCTCAAGAAAATGTGAGCATCAGGCTCCTCAACATCGCAGTCGAGTAGCTGCACCTTTTCTCTATCCTTAAGAGCGAGAGCCAGGCTGGTCGCCACCAGAGTCTTGCCGGTGCCACCTTTGCCGCTGGCAACTGAGATAATCATGCTATTCTCTTATCATCTTAGTGCCACACTTGGGGCAACTCATGTCGTAGCATGGCATTCCCTGTTTGTGTGGTATCTTTCCCCCACATTGGGGGCAGACGCAATTGCCACCAGGACCAGCCCCAGGCTGGCTGCCGATCATCCGACCGCCTCTCTGGCCACGCCCGGTCGGTGGTCCCATCCCATCTCCTCTCGGCATAATTGCACCTCCAAAAGATTTTATTGTTAGTTATGGCCGTTGCCCATGCCAAAATGGCCGGGAACGTTGGGCTGTGAGCTAACCTTGAGGTCGCCCGATTTGTAGTCCTCTATAGCTTGCCGCACTTTGCCGGATACTCCTGTTAAAACCTTGATACCGGCAGCCGACAGCACCTGGTAGGCATTGGGACCACAGTTGCCAGTGAGCACTGCCTCTACTCCCTTAGCAGCAATAGTCTGTGCTGTAGAGATACCGGCTCCACCACCTGCCATAGCTCCGGCGTTATCTAAAACCTCAGGTTCTTTTGCATCTGGATCAACAATGATGAAATAGCGGCATCGACCGAAGCGAGGGTCTATTTCGGCATCCAGGTTACCGGCGGTCGCTGTAATTGCAATCTTCATGGTTTACTCCTTGCGTGCAGTGCTTTTTTAAGCTTTCTCACGTTTTTTAATCATAACTTCAATACGCTTTAATTCATTCCTGATGGCTTGTGACTGCTTCTTTAAATAGTCAAGCTCATCTTGCTGTTCTGTCACAAGTGGGACAGCACAGTACCCCATGCCACGACCCGTCATTGGCCCCATGCCACTTGGGCCGGTACCATCAAATCCAGGCATAGCTTTCCTCCTCTA
>CAZJQG010000002.1:0-113600 GCA_964548415.1 uncultured Dehalococcoidales bacterium
ACCGCAGTCTTTACAAGTCAAAGTCTTGTCCGCTAGAGCCATCTATGCCTCCTTATGAAAGTTATGCCCTGTTTCTGTTGCAGTCTCTAACGGCTCAAGACCTCTATATACATTGCCCAGAAGAACGTTCCGGCACCCTGGTCTCCCCGCTACAAGAGGAAGCCGAGCTAGGAAACGGCACCAGCCAGGTTTTTGCATACGCGAACTAGTGTAGTTTATAATATCTGCCAAGTCAAGTAGTGCCCGATGGAGATTAATAGTATGGCAAAAGCTTCAAAAGCAGCCAACAGTCGCACGAGAGCGATAGTGAGCCTCGTAGCCAGTCTTCTGGTTGGACTCACGTTATTATTGTCAGGAACAGGTAAGATATTTGGTTATGGCGAGATGCCTGGTCAGACAATGAATTTTATTGGCAGTATTCTACCTGACGCCTGGCTGACTCCGCAGCTGGCGCTCTTTATTGGAGATATCCTTTTCCCCTATATAATCCCCTGGACGGAACTTTGCCTGGGAATACTGCTATTAATTCGAATCTGGCCTCGCTTCTGGGCTGCGCTTACACTCCCCTTAACCGCCGCCTTTATGGCCAACAACGCCTGGTACATTAGCCAGGGGACTTTGAAGTTCACTCCCTGCGAATGCTTCGGTTACTGGGAACATTACTTGGGATCGTTTACACATGTGGAATCGCTTATTCTCGATATTTTACTTTTCGCTCTGTCACTAACAGTGGTACTTGTGCATCCCACAAGTTTCTTTGCTTCACCGACATGGGCGGCTAACTTAGAAAAACGGATTAAAAAACAAGGAAAATAAAGGCCATAGTATGAGACAAACTGGATTAAATATTTGGTTATCGCGTACCGGTGCTGCGCTAGTTTGCCTATTACTTGCTTCAATGCTGCTCATAACCGGCGCCTGTGCCAGTCCCGCTCCCCCTCCGCCACCACCACCCCCCACTAACCAGCCGCCGGTCATAGATTCTCTAACTTCGGACAAACAAGAGGTGGCCACTTCCACAGACGCGAAGCTAGTCGCTACCGCCAGTGACCCTGACGGTGATATCTTGACCTATCAGTGGGCGGCGGATTCGGGTACATTCAGCGGAGAGGGCAATACCGTCACCTGGACAGCTCCGGCTATTTCTGATAATTACACTGTAAGACTCACCGTGTCCGACGGCAAAGGTGGTACCGCTACCGCTTCCACGACTATAGCCGCCATAGACAAGCCCAACCATCCTCCTGAAGTGATCGGAATGACCATCGACGGCGCGCCTCCGGTTCAAGAAAACACTTCACGGCAGTGGATAACCAAAACCGTTCACGTCAACGCCGAGGACTCCGACGGCGACACACTGACATATTTGTGGAGAACCACCGGAGGCAAAATAACCGGCGAAGGCAGTACGGTTGGCTGGACTTCACCCGGGACCGGCGGCGAATACACACTCACCGTCATCGTCTCCGATAACCGGGGTGGCAGCGACGAAGGTACCATCTTGTTTAAGGTGCTCTGCTGCGGCAAGGGATAGTTAGAAAACTTTTCTGGCCATTTATAGTGGCACCAGCTTAACATCGCCCCAGACGCCAATTCGGTCGTCTTTAATTATCACCACGCCGGCGAGTCCTTCGATAGCCTTAGCTTCTTCAATAACCCTATCTATATCGTCAGTATCCGTTATTTTGTTGCCGATGGCGGTAGCTGCGGCATCGGCCAGCGCGGTCAAAGGCGATATGACAATAACCGCATCAGCAGCTCCCAGACTTAGGGAATGCCCCACCGTACCGGAAGAAGTGCAGATGCCCAGAGGTGTATTATCGGGACTTATTTCCAGAGCGATTTTGCCAGTGAACTTGGATTCGCCGGCAAAGACACCTATCAGCCTTGTCCGGGCGACTTTGGCAAATATATCACCGCCGTTCTCAACAATTACTTCGGGTGAATATACCAGCAGGTCCCTGCCTACAGCCTCGGCAATGGCACCGGCCACGGCGGCCATCGGCCCCACCCCGACCACGGCCGCTGCCCGTGCCATGTTCCTCACTATATCCGGAGCATCATCTTCTACTTCACAGGGCTCAAGGCTGTGACGAAAAAGCGGGTGGCCGGCAATGTATTCCTCGAGCGGCAGGCGATGTTTCATAACCGACGATGTAGCCTGTTCCTGAAGGTCCTGTGTGGCTAAAATATAGAGGTCTGTTTCTTTAACGATGACGTTAAACGCGACCAGACCTTCATCCTTGATCCAACGACGGTACGTCCTGGGCTGGTACATTCAAAAATACAGCTCCATGGCGTGGGGCGGACAGGCCTTGACGCATAACTCGCAGACAACACATTTATCGTTATCGAAAATCACTTTTCTGGTAGCTGGGTTGAGGGAAAAGGCTCCAGTCGGGCACAAAGCTATGCAGGCGCCGCAATGCGTACATCTCGATTCATTCCAGACTACATCCTGGCTCAGCGATTGAATTTTCACGCCGGTCTCGGTAAGGTACTTTACCCCTTTATCGTAGTTCCGCTGCTCTCCGGTTAGCTCCATTATCAGCAGCCCTTCTTCACCGGGGCTAACGGACGCCTTGAGTATATTGAACTCCAGGTTGAACTCTTTCACGAGCTTATAGACAATCGGTTCGTTGGTCAAACGCTTGGGAAAATGTAAAACTATTCTCTTCGAAATCGTAGCCATCTGAACTCCTTTATTACGGGATCGGGCGCTCCTCGAGCGACTTGAAGACTATGCCCGATTCGATGCCGGGCAACGGGGCTACCGGCTCGGTTAGCAAGAACTCCCCCTTCTTGATCCAGTCTTTCAAAATGCCCGCAATCTTCACCGCTCCAGGGTAACTAGATAGAGAAGCCGTCTGGACTTCCTGCCCCTGTATCTTTATCTGCCCGCTCTTTAGTTCGGCGTAGCTGACCTCCCCCAGAATATCAGGCTTCCGCTGCGGGTAAGCGTCCGAATAGTCGATTACCGGCGCATAAATCTCGGCATCGGTTACCATAGTATATCGCAGCATTTCTTCTGACAGCATCGGTATCGGTACCCCGATACCCACCGTCATCGTGGCGCCGTAACCCAGGAAACTGGTGCCTACCAACCATTCTGGTTTCATGCCTTTCAAGTCTCCGATGACAGCCAGCGTCCCGGCTCCCCTTTTGGGAACCCCGTTATCACCTCGCAGGACATTGGGATTGTGCTGAGTGCCCTGCCAGGCTACGTAACCGACACCTCCACCCAGGAAAATTCTGGTGCCTATTCCGATAGCTTTATAATACGGGTCGTTAAACAGCGGCGACAGCTGCCCGGCGGTAGAATAGTTGGCATTGCCCAGATTCGGCTTGAGCACTCCCATGTAGGTATATATAGTCCGGTCAGACAGATTTACTGCTACGTTATAGTTCTGATAGGCATTCCTCATATCGAACAGGACCGCCTCGTTCATGTCCTTCAGCTTAATCAGGGTCTCCAGCTTGCGCCTCGGATAACAATCGGTCCCATAGGCGGTAGCCACTAATCTGACATCTTTTCCAGCTACCAGTTCTTCGATTACATGGCCGCCGCCGTACCTGAATTCGCCCGGATAAATTTTATTTTTCGGGTCATCGTCCGGCAGCGCCGTCGCACCAAGGAAGAAATCAACGGCAGCCATTCCTGTGTAAGCCGGCACGTCATTCAGATAGACCTTACCGCCACCAAGCTTGATTTTGGGTTTGCTATGTCCGACGTTAAAATAGGCACCGGAAGAGCACATCGGCCCGAACGTTCCCGTCGTAACTACGTCTACTTCTTTAGCCGCCTGGGTAACGCCCTTTTTCTTGGCGATATCGATTATTTCCTCGGCCGTAACTACAACAGCCTGGCCTTTTTTTATCTTTTCGTTAATCTCCACGATGGTCTTTGCCATATTGCCTCTCCCTGTAGTCTGTTTACTTATTCGATTTCTTTAAGCAGCTGAATCAGTGCTTCAGGCGCTAAAGTTTCCTGT
Organism: uncultured Dehalococcoidales bacterium; assembly: GCA_964548415.1. Lineage (GTDB taxonomy): Bacteria > Chloroflexota > Dehalococcoidia > GIF9 > UBA5629 > 9FT-COMBO-48-23. The sequence continues at coordinate 3,993 of CAZJQG010000002.1, forward strand.
TCTCCAGTCCCCATGTTTCGCAATGTCACTTTTCCGACTTTTACCTCGTTCTCTCCAATAATGGCGGTATAACCAGCTCCCAGGCCGTTAGCTTGTCTGAGTTGTGCCTTGAGGCTTCTGTCTCCGGTCGCCAATACTGCCGGGACTTCCCTTCGGCGAAGCGTTGATGCCAGTTTAGCGGCTTCCAGCTTGGCCTCATTACCCAGATAAGCAATAAACACCGGCGGCACCGACGGTTCAGGCACGGCGATTTTCCGCTTCTTCAAATTGAGAACGACCCGTTCCATGCCCGAGGCGAAGCCGATGGCCGGCGTGGGCTTGCCGCCTAATTCATCGATAAGGTCATCATAGCGCCCTCCGCCGCCCAAGGCGCTTTGAGCACCTTCACCAGGAGGCTGAATCTCAAAAACGGTCTTAGTGTAATAGTCCAGGCCGCGCACCAGCCTGTGGCTCAATTCAAAGGGAATTTCTAAGGCCTCAAGGTAACCAACCACGGATTCAAAATGAACCAGGCATTCCCGGCACAGGTAATCCGTGCTTTTAGGCGCCGCCTCCGTTACCTCGTAGCATACAGATTGTTTACAGTCCAGCAGGCGCAGCGGGTTTTTATCAAACCTTGACTTGCAGTCAGCGCATAGTCCCTGAACATGGCTGGCGTAATAGCGTTTAAGCTCTTCCAGATATCGGGGCCGGCAGGCCTTGCAGCCAATACTGTTGACATAGAGATTAAGGCCGTCGATACCAAGTGTCTCGAAATATTTCCAGGCCATTTCAATTATCTCGGCATCCAGGACTGGATCGCCATCGCCGACGGCCTCAAAACCAAACTGGTAATGCTGGCGGTATCGTCCGGCCTGAGGTCGTTCGTATCGGAATATGGCAGCCATATAGTAAAGCTTCACAGGCTGGGGTAAGTTATCCATGCCGTGTTCCAGATAAGCGCGACATACGGGTGCCGTACCTTCAGGCCTCAGAGCCAGGACATTGCCGCTCCTGTCCTCGAAGGTATACATCTCCTTGGTGACGATATCGGTACCCTGGCCTATGCTCCGGGTAAAAAGCTGAGCATCCTCAAATGCGGGCGTGTCGAGCCGCTGATAACCGTAAAGCCGGCACAAAGAAACGGCGCTGGTTTCTACAAATCTCCAGTAACGTTGTTCTTCGGGTAAAATATCGACAGTGCCGCGAGGAGCTTTATACAAGAAAGTTCGTACCCCCCTTCAGAAGCTACATTATAGCAGATAGCTTCCCCAATGGCATGTTTATCTGTATACGATGGTTGTTGTGATGCCGCTGGTACGAAGACAGCTTCCTAATTTCCGCTCATTTGGAGGGCTTTTATTTGCTTTCCGTTCATTTTTGGGCTGTTGTTTAACTCCCGCTCATTTTTGGGGCCGTTATTTGATTTCGCGTGGTGAGACCTCACTTGATTTCCGCTCATGGTGAGCCTGTCGAACCATGGCGGGAATAAATAACCGAGGCCTGGAATTACTTGCCGTCTACATCCTCCCCTCATTATGGGCCCGAACAACAGATTGCTACTTACCTTTCCACCGGGGCTCTCTCTTCTCGAAGAAGGACTTTATGCCTTCCTGAAAATCATCGGTCTTGCAGCTAAGCTGGAAGTGGTAGCGTGATGCTTCCCAGTGGTCTTCCAGACTGCGCTGCAAACCCAAGTACATAAGCTGTTTGGCCATTTGCACTGCCAGCGGAGCGCCCCGCATCATTTTTTTGCCCATTGCCATGGCGGCCGTCATCAGTTCATCATCGGGTACAACCTGGCTGACCAGTCCGATTTTTAGCATCTCCTTGGCGTTGATAATTTCTCCGGAAAAGACCAGCTCGCACGCCTTGGACAGGCCGACTATTCTGGGCAGCAAATAGGTGCCTGCGCCCGTATCCGGTGTCATGCCCCTTAGCACGAACACCTGACCGAACCTGGCGCTTTCCGCGGCAATCCGGATATCGCAGTGGAGAGCAAATTCCGACGCAATACCCACAGCTGCGCCGTTAATAGCGCATATCGTTGGCTTCGGTATGCTATTGAAATACCATAGCGACTGCCTGTATTCGGTGGTATCCTTGCGCCTGGCCGCCTGAATCTCCAGCTCTGACATAACTGGTACCGGGTCCGATATGTCGGTGCCTGCCGAAAATGCCCTGCCCCTCCCGGTCAGAATCATAACCCTGACGCTATCGTCTTTTTTAACATCTTCTATAATCTCTCCCAACTTCCTCAACATCCCGTGCGTTATGGCGTTTAGCCTTTCGGGACGGTTCAAAGTGACAATGGCGACTTTCTGTTTCTTTTCGTATAGTACCAGCTCTGCGGACATATTGACCTCCTAGGCATGAATTATGGTTTGGCCTGTGGTTTGACAATTGTAACACAAAAGTTGTTCCTTAAAATATACTTGGCTGTTGACATAGATGCGGATATTTTTCCGTCTGCTAACCGAGAAAATTGTCTACGAATTTTCGTATTGACCTGACCTAGACAATGGGGTAGGACAGTCATCGGATAAAACGATGATACCGCTCCCGTTGAGCAGATGGTAAAACACACCATCATCAAAAAGGCTAGAGATTTTAATGCCAGGATATTAAAAAATTGGCGCCAGCATCAGCCTGAGGTTGGCGCAGACCCGACAGAGGTTGGTCGAGGAATGGCTGGGTTCCGGCTGGCCGGTGAACCCACCTGACTGGGGCAAACCGGCCAAGATTTAGAAAGAAAACAACTGGTTGCCTGCCGCACCGGCCGTCATTCCATCAGGCACCATATCAAAAACGCCGATATCGCTAAGGACCGGGTACATTACAAATAGCTGCCGTTAACTGAGCCCGTTCGATTCCGGTAGCAGCCACGTCGGCGAACGCTTCCAGCAACCTTAACTGTTCGATACTGACAGTTTCCTGTGTATCGGAGAACCATATCCCCATGACACCTATAGGCCCCTTTATGGTATTCAAAGGCAGGTAACGTGCTTTAGCATCAGGAAGCGTATCGGTTCCATATCCAGCAGCCTTTTGATTTTGGAACGCCCATGTAGCAATTGCCAAATCATTCTCTTCGAGCGCGAATTTTGACCCGTGGGTGTGTGGCTTCAGTCGTCCCTTATTTTGCTCATCAGGCAAAAAAATCACCACATCGCTCCCAAATGTTTCTTTTACATGCCGCACTATAACATTTAGCGTCTCCTCTAGTTCTGCGCTGCCGGCAATGTCCCGACTGAGAGCATATAATGTAGCCGTTTCACTTTCGCGGCGCCTGGCTGCCTTAATCTGATTACGCACTCTTGCCGTCAACAGACTGATAACTATACCTACAGAGAGCAAGGCAATAAATGTGAACAGATACTGTGCATCTGCCACAGCAAACGAGATAATCGGTGGAACGAAAAAGTAATCGAAGGCAATTACACCCAGCAGAGAAACGAAAATAGATGGGCCAAAGCCAAAGAAGACAGCCGAGATAATTACACCGACGAGATATAACATAAACAGATTAGTGGGATCGAAATGAGGACGCAGCAGCTCTCCTATTATGGTGGCCACCACTACTACGGCCAGCCCTTCCAGGTAGCCCCACCACCACTGTGATGATTGAACGGCAGGCAACTTCTCCGCCTCTTCCGGCTCGGCTTTGCTGCCAACTATATAGACATCAATATTCTCGCTTCCATGGATTAACTGGTCGGACACCGAGCCACGAAACAATTCGAGCCACCGGCTGCGATGCGGTCTGCCGACGACTATCTTACTAATATTATGCTCGTGGGCGTATTCGATGATGGTGCGGCCTACCGAGTCACCCTGCAACTTTAGTGCTTTACCACCAAGGCGTTCAGCAAACCTTAGTGTGGCGTCCAGCCTGTTCTGTTGGCCGGATGAAGGCCGAATAATGCCAGGTGTTTCAACATATACCGCAAACCACTCTGCGTCTAACTGCGAAGCCAGAATTCGCCCATTGCGAACTAATCGATTACCCAAAGGCCCAGGGCCGATGCAAACCAGGAGCTTCTCTCCTGCCGGCCAGGGTCCACGTACGGCATGCGTTTGCATATAGACCTGGACCTGCCTATCAACATGTTCAGCAGCCACCCGCATAGTAACCTCGCGAAGGGCAGTCAGGTTACCTTTACGGAAAAAGTCGGCAATAGCGTGAGCTATTTGTTCCGGTACGTAGACCTTACCCTCTTTTAAGCGTTCTAAAAGCTCATCAGGAGGTAAGTCAACTAACTTTATCTCGGATGCTATATCAATAATTGTGTCGGGTAAAGTCTCGCGTACCCAAACACCGGTTATCTGCGCCACTCTGTTCCTCACGCTTTCCACGTGTTGTATATTAAGTGTGGTGTAGACATCTATTCCCGCCTCCAGTAATTCCTCCACGTCCTGATATCTCTTGGGATGACGAGAGCCAAAAGCATTAGTATGGGCAAGTTCATCAACCAACGCCAACTGCGGTTGCCTTTTCAGTACGGCGTCCAAGTCCATTTCTGAAATTTTTATACCGTGGTACTCCATCTGCCGCGGCGGCACTATCTCCAGTCCCTTAAGCAACGCCTCGGTCTCAGCCCGCCCGTGTGTCTCCACGTAGGCGACTACAATATCTAATTCCTTTTTTCTTCTTTGAGCGGCCTCGATCATAGCATAGGTTTTACCCACGCCGGCAGCATAACCCAGGAAAATAGTTAATTTACCCAGTTTTTTGCGTCGCTCCTCAGCTTTAATACGGGCTAATAATTCATCCGGGCTGGGACGTTTCTCAGACATCGTTTTGTCGTCCTTCTGATGTTATCATTATTCTCAGTTAAATCCAGGCTTTTACTTTATTCGGTCGAGTGCTTGATTGAGCAGTAAAACGTTTACCCTTGGTTCTCCCAGAATGCCTAGCTGCCTCCCCTGCGTAAATCGATTTACCAGACTACTCACCTCGGCCTCCGCCAACCCGCGCTCACGGGCCACACGCGGAACCTGATACAGCGCCGCCGCCACACTTATTTGCGGGTCCAGCCCGCTGGCCGAGTTAGTAACCAAATCCACCGGAATCGGCGTGGTGTTATGCGGGTCTGCAGCTTTCAGTTGATTTACACGGTTTTGAACTCCATCCACTAATGCCGGATTTAGCGGCCCGAAGTCGGAACCGGAAGAGGCCGCCGCATTATATGGAAACGGCGACGTAGCCGAAGGCCTGCCCCAGAAATACCTTGGCTGGTCAAACGGTTGGCCTATAAGCTCGGAGCCAATGTAGCGACCATCCTCGGATTGTATAAGACTGCCGTTAGCCTGATGATGAAAGGCCATCTGGGCAATACCGGTCACTACTAAAGGATAAATTATACCGGTGACCACTGTGAACACTGCCAGCAATATTACCGCACTACGAATGTGACGAACCATACCAACTATCTCCTGATTATTACACCAGCCTCAAGGCAACTAACACCATGTCGATTAATTTTATAGCGATAAATGGCATGATGAGCCCTCCAACTCCATAAAGTAACAGATTATTTCGCAAAAGTGTGGCAGCGCCTACCGGTCGGTACGGGACACCACGCAGTGCTAGTGGAATTAGGGCCACTATGATCAAGGCATTGAAAATCACCGCCGACAAAACTGCGCTCTCAGGTGTGGCCAGATGCATCAAGTTCAGAGCCAGTAGCGAGGGATACGTGCTGGCAAATGCAGCCGGTATAATGGCGAAATACTTGGAGACATCGTTGGCGATACTGAAGGTCGTTAAAGCCCCACGTGTCATCAATAACTGTTTACCTATTTCCACTACCTCAATCAATTTAGTTGGATTGCTGTCGAGGTCAATCATGTTGGCGGCTTCTCGAGCCGGCTGCGTGCCAGTGTTCATAGCTACGGCTACATCAGCTTGCGCCAGCGCCGGAGCGTCGTTGGTGCCATCACCGGTCATGGCTACCAGTCTCCCTCCCGCCTGATGTTGGCGAATCAGCTCAAGCTTGGTTTCGGGGGTGGCTTGCGCTAAAAAGTCGTCTACCCCGGCCTCCGCAGCGATGGCCGCCGCTGTGAGCGGGTTATCGCCGGTAATCATGACGGTTTTGATACCCATTTGTCGCATGCGCGCAAATCTTTCCTTAATTCCTCCCTTGACTATATCCTTAAGGTGGGTAACGCCCAGCGCTTCACCGTTTCGCGCTACCACCAGAGGCGTCCCTCCTGCACGGGCTATGTCGTCGACCAATCCCTTCAACTCCGCAGGCACTGTTTTATCCTGTTTTTCAATGTAGGCAATGATGGCATCCGCGGCGCCCTTGCGAATACTGACTCCGTTTATATCCACACCGCTCATTCTGGTTTGCGCCGAAAAGGGTATAAAATGCATACCGCCCGGTTTGTCCTCGCTTGAGCTGCCGCGAAGGCCATACTTTTCTTTTGCCAGCAGCACGATGCTTCGACCTTCCGGAGTCTCATCGACCAGCGAAGCCATTTGTGCCGCCTCCGCAAGTTCGGCGGCAGTGACACCGCTGAGTGGAATAAATTCGACTGCCTGACGGTTGCCCAGGGTGATGGTACCAGTCTTATCCAACAGCAGCACATCCACATCGCCGGCTGCTTCCACAGCACGGCCAGACAACGCAATCACATTGCGCCTGATTAAACGGTCTATACCGGCAATGCCGATGGCTGGCAGCAAGCCACCTATAGTCGTCGGTATGAGACAGACCAGCAGTGCTATGATTACGGTCAACGTAATAGGCGTCCCCTGTTGATTTACTGCCACGCTGTACAGGGAAAACGGTAGCAATGTGGCACAAACGATTAAAAAGATGATAGTGAAGGCTGCGAGAAGAATATTCAGTGCGATCTCGTTTGGCGTTTTCTGGCGCTTTGCCCCTTCAACCAGACTGATCATGTGGTCGAGGAAACCTTCACCTGGATTCGCGGTAACGCGGACCGCGAGCCAGTCCGAAAGCAGGCGAGTACCGCCGGTAACAGCGCTTCGATCACCCCCTGATTCCCGAATGACGGGTGCGCTTTCTCCGGTGACCGCGCTTTCATCTACCAGGGCGACGCCTTCAACGACCTCACCGTCTACTGGAATGATGTCACCGGCTTCCACCAGGAATGTATCATCCCTGCGCAGTGCAGTAGATAGTACAATGTCGTATTTGGCTCCATGTTTGGGATGGGTTAGTTTCTTGGACTGTGTTTCCCGGCGAGTACGTCGTAGAGCATCCGCTTGTGCCTTGCCCCTGGCTTCGGCTATAGCCTCGGAGTAATTGGCGAAGAATACAGTGAGCCAGAGAAAAAGTGCTATGGCACCTACGAAACCAGCAGTTTCCTCGCCACGACCCAAGAGCTCCTGCACCCAAAGGGCGGTAGTCAAAACACTACCTACTTCCACCACAAACATTACCGGGTTGCGGACCATCCACCGAGGGTTAAATTTCTTCAAAGCATCGATAAGTGCCCTGCGGTAAAGCTGACGTCTAGTCCCAGGCCGCCTTTTAGCCGGTATTGCCATTTTTTCAGGCGCCTGCTCTTTAATGTCAGATGCCTCGTGATTATCTGTCATAGTTCATCATCTCATCGCCAGATATTCAGCCAACGGTCCAAGGGCCAGAGCCGGCAAGAAACTGAGAGCACCCACAATAATTACCACCACAATCAGCCATATAATGAACAGCGAAGTGTGTGTGGGCAGTGTTCCCGCACTCACGGGTACCTTTTTCTTTTGTACCAGGGAGCCGGCAATTGCCAGTGCCGGTATCGCCGTCCAATAACGGGCGAAAAGCATGGCCAGGCCTAAAGCCGTATTATAAAAAGGTGAATTTGCGCTAAGACCGGCGAATGCGCTGCCATTGTTATTGCCTGCCGAAGAAAAAGCATATAGTATTTCGCCGAATCCGTGTGCTCCCGGGTTATAGGCCCCAGCTCTGCCCGCCGCAGTGCCTACAGCTATAGCAGTGCCTAGTAACACAATTGCTACGGGAATCAGAACTATCAAGGAGGCCATCTTCATCTCATAGGCTTCAATCTTCTTGCCCAGATATTCCGGAGTGCGGCCAATCATGAGCCCGGCCACAAACACCGCAATTATGACGAAGGCTAGCATCCCGTACAACCCCGAACCCACCCCACCATAAATTACCTCGCCCAACTGTATAAGCCACATAGGTACCAGCCCACCCAGTGGAGTAAATGAGTCCAGCATGGAGTTAACCGAACCATTAGAAGCCGCCGCCGTGCTGGTAGCCCACATCGCCGAATTAGTGATACCAAAGCGTAACTCCTTACCTTCCATGTTGCCACCTGGCTGAAGGTTGGTCGGCGTTTGATCAATTCCAAGTTTTGTCAAAGCCGGGTTCCCACTATGTTCAGACCAAACGGTTACACCGAGTAGCGCCACAAATATAAAGGTCATGGCTATCAGAATCGCCCAGCCCTGACGCGTATCCCCAATCATCTCGCCAAAGGTATAACACAAGGCTGCTGGTATCAGCAGAATCGACAACATTTCCAGGAAATTAGAGAGAGGGGTCGGGTTTTCAAACGGATGTGCCGAATTGACATTAAAGAAGCCACCGCCGTTCGTTCCCAGCTGCTTAATCGCAATTTGTGAAGCCGCCGGCCCAATCGCAATTTCTTGCTCGTTTACTATGTTACCGGAGGAATCCTGTGTTGATTGCACAAGTGACGCGTGGGCGTCTCCGTTAAATGTCTGTACCACACCCTGCGAAACCAGAGCCATTGCCAGTACCATGGATAACGGCAATAATACGTAAAGCACGCTACGTGTGGTATCCACCCAGAAATTGCCGATAGCCTTAGCTGACTGTCTGGCAAAAGACCGTACCAGTGCAATCAGCACCACCATTCCGGTGGCCGCCGATAAAAAGTTCTGAACGGTCAATCCCATCATCTGGGTCAGATAGCTCATAGTCGTCTCGCCGCTATAGCTTTGCCAGTTGGTATTGGTAACGAAACTCACCGCAGTATTAAAGGCCAGCCCGGGCCGTACTTGCCCAAAATCTTGTGGGTTTAATGGCAAAATAGACTGCAAGCGCTGGATCAAATACAACAGCAGGATACCAAACAGGTTGAAAATCAATACGGCTACTGCATATGTCTTCCAGTCCATTTCCTCATCCGGCCGTATTCGCACCAACCGGTAGATAAACGCCTCAATCGGCCTGAGGACTGGAGATAGAAACGTACGTTCGCCCTGATAGATTCGTGCCATATAGGAACCGAGGGGTTTTACCAACAATAACAGGACAAGCAGATACAGGACAGGTTGAAGCAGGATAGATACCGTCATCCAAACCACTCCGGTTTAACGAGAGCCAATACCAGATATATCAGTAAACAGATGCAGAGGACGCCGGAGATGATGTATAAAGCACCCATACTATGCTTTCAGAGACGCCGGAAAATTGCTATTAATCCGAGACTGGCAATAAAGAATAATAAAACCAAGAATATAAAAAGCAGGTCAAGCATATTAGTCCGCTGCCATAGTGCTGTATAACAAACTCTTATTGAAATCATATACCTGTATAATTTTGCTGTCAAAATTTCGGCACACCAATCCACTTGAACTATCGCAGTTGACTGTATACTATAAAGATGAGCATGCAGTCCCGTCAGAAAATTTCCATAATTGTCGTGGTCGTAGTTTTGGCCATTGGGGCTGTGGTCATCGCTCTGGATTGGCAGCATGCCCGCCAGTTGGTAGGTGAGGCGAACTGGTTTCTTACCATCATCGCCCTGTTATTTACCGCGGTATCATTTTTCTGTCTAAGTTTTGCCTTTCTGGTAATTAGCCGGTTATTTGAAATCAAGATCAGCCGCTGGAAGCTGTTACAGATTGGCTACGTATCGTCGGCACTGGATAATATCCTGGCTCTATCAGGCGCCGGGGGGCTGTCTCTTAGAATAATGCTGATGCGACCTTACCGGGTTAAAATATCCAGGGTTATTGCAGCTTCAATATATGAATCTTATTTCGACGGACTCGTTCTACTGATCCTGCTGCTTGTCGGGCTCGTTTTCCTAGTACTGAGCCACACCGTCCAGGGCGGCGCGGCGGTAGGCATTCTCCTCTCGGCGGGCATTACAGCGTTTTTCATAATCCTGGCCACAATCAGTATTTTTATTGGTCGGGTCAGGTCGCCTCTGATACGGGGTATAAATCGCATATCGAAGTTTGTAGCGCACAGAGACATAATGGCCGGTCTGAGCACTTTCGATGGTGCGCTTTCATTCGGCTGGAGCGAGGTCCAGAGGCGGCCGCTAATGGCAGCCTCAATTTTCGGGCTAGTCGTGGCTTACTGGGTATTTATGCTGGTGGTCCTATGGTTTTGTTTTTACGCGCTAGGTGGAACGATAAAGCCCGATGTCCTTATTACCGGCTTCACCATCGGCATTTCTGCTGGAAATCTCTCCATGGTCCCGGGCGGATTCGGCGTACAGGAGGCATCGATGGCCGGCGTTTACGCGCTGTTGGGAGTGCCACTGACTCAGGCGTTATTAGCGGTGATACTATTCAGGATCGTCTACGATATCATTCCCTATATAGCCAGTTGGGGCTTGTACAGAAGTGTCCTGAAGCAGCCCAGGCCGGAAGCTCAGTCCAAATAAAGCATTTATCTCACCATCCGGTTATGTAGAATCATTCCTCTTCAGGGGGTCTAACATTTTTAAAAAATAGCTGGAATAGACCTGCGTTAATTGCCAGCGCCGCGGTGGCCAGCCATATCGGAGCTGCCTGTGATACACTCTGTATAAGGTGAGAAGCTATTGTTGGCGTGACCATACTGGTCGCCTGTGCCGGTAAACTACCCATAGCTGCGACTGTGGAACGGTTCTGTTCCTCGGCAACCCCCATGACGAATGACTGCCGAATAGGCAGACCAATCGAGTTAATAATTATGCGAATTGTATAGGAAAGAGCTGCCAGCAAGAAGGTCGGGGCCAGTGCCATGGCAGCCATAAACAAGACAGTTGCTGAACGCGTAAAAACAATGGCTCGAACCGAGCCCAGCCTATGGGCAATTCTTGGTGCCACTATATAAGAAAAAGCGGTGAGCAGATTTGCCACGAAATAAAGAATGGCAATTTCAGTCGACCCAACACCGTAACGAAATGCTAACCAGTAGGTCATGAAGGGGCCCACCACGCCGATAACAAATCCGTTAATGCTGTTGGTGAGCCATAAACGCCCAAGCAACCTGCGCGTCGAGAGCTTGTTATTCGTTTTTTTTGTTTTTGCCGGTACAACATGTTTTTCTTGAATGGGCAAGCATAAAAGTATTACTATCAGACTGGAAATGGCGGCAATCCAGAAGACTGGATGATACGAATCCACTGCATTCATACTCAGATATTCCCTGAGCAGACCGGGTAATACCGCCACAATTGAACCTGCCGCTCCTGCCAGTACGCCGATAAGCGAGAGTGTAGAGAAAACGGCATTACGGTTTTCATCCCGACTGCTGCTGGCAACAAGAGCCTGTTCTGCCGGATAGAATGCACCGAAGCCGCCACCGCTGCCGGCGCCACCTCCACGAATAGAGGCCATGGCCGCCATAAGCGCCAGAACCCAGAATTGAGTGGTCAGCGAAAAGACGGCAGTCCCTACGGCCGTCATGCCAGCAATCACCATCATTATTAACTTACGGCCGTACCGGTCGGAAAAGATACCTACAACGACTGTCAATCCGGTCGAGCCGGCCAGCGCAATCGATAGGAGATAACCTACTTGAAGAGTTGAATAATTGGCCGCAACCGCATATAGAGGGACAACAATGACCAGCATAGCTTGCGAAAAGCTACGCACAGCCCTGGTTGCCAGTAGCCAGGGAACGTTGTCTTTGTACCAGGTCGGTCGACGAATAAACATGGTTATCTGATAGGAAAAGCGCCTAGATCTAATATAGCATTATCGCCACTATTAACGTCTCTGGTAATAGCCACACAAATATTAAAGATCGAATTTACGAAAGGCCAGATATTTGGGACAGTCAATAGCAAATGTGAATAAGGCCGAGAACATCAGGGCGAAGAGCATCTGAAGCGGAGTTATGGGAGGAAATATCAAACCATATACAGCCAGTAAGGCAAATACAATGATGGCGCCTACTGTACTGAAAAGGAGTGCCCGTCCCGGGAATGACGACCAGAAATATTTCCTCTCCCGCACAATATATACTCTAAACTGGCTGGTAAAAATTAGCGTGATCATAATAAATGTGCGCAGAGACTGAAAGTCCATATGAAAATAGTATTCACCTATAAAAAGTGCAGCGGTCCCCTCTACCACCAGTAAGGCGCCAATGACGAGCGAAGCGAAAGTAATGTTCCTGACGTTCCACTCGTTTGGACTGGCGGTATATTCGACATTGTCGGTCGCCAGGGACATGGTCACAAAATCGTTGGCAAAGACGAGCAACGCCATCCCAAGAAGTGACAGCACCGTATCATGAAACCAGAAAAACCCTAACGTTAGTAATCCTATGACCTGGATTACCTTGGTGACCTTGTTTAAAACCCAGGTCAACATTCTCTGGTAGATATGTCGGCTGGTCTTTATGGCATCGATAATTACCTTTACCCCGGGCTCTGTTAAGACCACGCTGGCCGAAGCTTTAGCCACATCTGTGGCGCTGCTTACAGCAATACCCATTTCCGCCTGTTTAAGGGCGGGGGCATCGTTAACCCCATCGCCGGTCATGCCCACCAGGTGCCCTCTGGATTGTAGAAGCTTCACAATACGGTATTTATCTTCAGGATATATCTCCGCGAAGCCGTCACAATCCTCCACCATTTTTGCCTGTTCCTCCTGGCTTAAATTGTCCAGTTCATGGATTCGGACAACTTTATCTCCCAGGGATATCTGACGGGCAATTTCTCTGGCTATAGCTATATTGTCGCCGGTAAGCATTATTGGTTTAACGCCTAATCCTCTGGCACCGGCAATCATATCTTTTGAATCCGGACGCGGCGGGTCAGCCAGCGACAGCAATCCAACAAGCTTAATGTTGCTCAGATTACCCTCTTCCGACCTGGCAACTCCCAGCGTCCTATTTCCTTTTAAGGACAGGTCTTCGACAATCTTGTTCGCCCTTTCTATGACTTCCTGACTTAAATCTATCGATATAGAAATCATAACCTGGGGGGCGCCTTTTACGGCCCTAAACTGCTTTCCTTCATAAGCAATAAGCGCTTCCGCTCTTCTTGTTGCCGGTTCAAAGGGGGTAAACGAGGTTTGTTTATAAGCGCCCAAGTCGACTTTGTTACTGCTGGCATACTCGATTACGATGGAATCGATGGCGTCTTGACCAAGTTTGCCGGAAGCCAGTGCTGCTATAACGACAACATCATCTTTAGTATAACCGGGAAAAGGTATGACTTCGGCGATCGACAATTTATTCTCAGTTATTGTGCCCGTCTTATCAAGACATAGAAAGTCTATGGAGGCAGCATCCTCAATTGAATCCAGCCTGGTCACCAGCACACTTTTTTTAGCGAGTTCTGTAGCTCCAACCGACTGAACAATGGTGAGCACGGCCGGCAGCGCTACCGGTACCGCAGCCATCAGAAATATGACGGCAAAAGTCAATATGGTCAGGATTCCGGTACCGATGTAGATCGCATATCCCGATACGATGATCAGCGCCAACAATGATACGTACATCATATATTTGACTATCGCCAGCATTACCTGTTCTTGGTGCGACCGTGGTTTGGCTATTCTGACCAATTCAGCGGCTTTACCGAAGTAAGTATTTATACCCGTGTTGGCCACAACGCAGGTAGCATCTCCTCGTTTTACAATGGAACCTGAAAATATGATATCTGATGGCCCGAGATTTACTGGCAGCGATTCACCGGTCAATGCTGACTGGTCAACCTGGAGGTCACCATTAATCATCTTAGCATCTGCCGGAACGATATCGCCAAGCCCTACGGCGATAACATCGCCTGGAACAAGGCCTCTTGCGTCTTGGACATGCCAGTTTCCATCGCGACGTACCTTTGCTTTAACGGCCAGGCGGTTCTTGAGCGTTTCCAGTGCCCGCTGCGAACCGCGATCCTCAATGAAGCCGATAATTGCATTTATAGTCAACAGGAAAAAGATAATTGCCGACTCGAGATAATGTTTGAGTATAGAGGCAAGTATTATGGCCGCCTCGAGCAGCCAGGGCATCGGTCCCCAGTAACGAGACAGGAAATTCAATATGGGATTTTTCTTTTTTTCGATTACTTCGTTGAATCCGAAGATCTCGTTTCGCTTTTTTGCCTCGACTTCGGAAAGTCCTTCGCCTGTGGTATTAAGCAGTTTGAGGGTCTGCTCTAAAGACAGCTCTTTATAATCGGATGTCTTTCTTTGGGAAATGATGTTCACAGGTGAGGCTCCTATACTTATATTATAGTCAATACCTGACTTTTTACCACCATACTAATGGATTCTGCGATTATCGGGTATAAACGGAAAAGGCAGGCTGCAAAATTATCCGAATATTTCGAGGGTCACCGCGTTTTTAGATGAATAGCCGTGGGGACGGAATTTTTGAGAATATCGGCTTTAGCCACTGTATACGGGCTCAACTCTCCCTAACCTCGTCATCTATCCATTGTAGATAGTCTACATTACCGCCCACGATAGGCAGAGCGATGACTTCCGGCACTTCATAGCTGTGCGAAGCTTTGACCAAATCCACGACTGCAGATAGAAACGAGGCTTTGGTCTTGATGATTAACAGGCTTTCCCGGGCTGAGTCTAGCTTGCCCTGCCACAAAAAGGATGATTCTACCCTGGGTACAATGTTTACACAAGCTGCTTTCCTATTCGTAAGCAGTTGGTCAGCTATTTTATGCGCCTCCGGCTCGGAGCCGCAGGTAACGAATATAACAATTTTCCCTGTACCGGTCATGCGTTCCTGCCAACTGCCAGCATTCTGTCCACAGCGGCTTTGGCCTTAAGGCGAATGTTCTCCGTCACTTTTACGACGGGCTTCATTTCTTCAAGAGACCACAGGACCTTTTCAAGGGTTATCAGCTTCATGTTGGGACATACCGCCTGTTCAGAGACCGGGATAAACTTCTTGCCCGGGTTCTCTTTTCTGAGGCGATAAATCAAGCCCATCTCCGTACCCACGATCATTTCGTGTACATCTTCCCTTTGTGCGAACTTTATCATGCCGCTGGTGCTCAATACCTGGTCGGCCAGGGCAATTACGTCCGGCCTGCATTCCGGATGGACTACAACTTTGGCCTCGGGGTACTCCTGCCTTAGTTTGATAATGTACTCGGGCATTATCCGGGCATGCGTCGGGCAGAAACCGGGCCAGAGTATCATCTTCTTTGACGTTTTAGTAGACACATAGTCTCCCAGGTACCGGTCGGGAACAAAAATTATTTCATCCGCATCTACGCGTTCAACAACTCCAACCGCATTAGCGGAAGTACAACAAACAAAAGACTCGGCTTTTACGGCTGCCGACGAGTTAATATAACACACAACCATAGCCTTGGGATGCTCTTTTTTCTTGTCTCTGAGCTGCGGAGCCGTGATCATATTGGCCATGGGGCACCCGGCGTGTTCATCGGGTAACAAAACCGTCTTTTGAGGCGACAGAATGGAGGCAGTTTCTGCCATGAAATGAACACCGCAGAAAACTATAACAGCGGCATCTGTTTTAGCCGCGTTCTGACTGAGGTCGAGCGAATCGCCAACGAAATCAGCTATATCTTGAATCTCGCCCAGCTGATAGTTGTGGGCAAGTATGACGGCGTTTCGCTGTTTCTTTAACTTAATAATTTTCTCGGTTAGCTCGGGCTGTCTATCCATGGTTGGCTATCCTCCAGTCGTGCGCATAAACATTCATCCTGTTACCTCTAACAAAGCCTATAAGGGTAACACCCAAATCATGGGCCAATTTCACGCCCATGTCTGTGGGTGCAGACTTGGAGATAAGCACGGGAATATTTCCCCTGGCCGTCTTAAACAGTATCTCCGAAGAAACTCTCCCGCTGGTTAGAATAACTCGCCCGTCCGTCGCTATGTCTTCTAAAACACATTCTCCAAAAATCTTATCAATAGCATTATGGCGGCCTATGTCCTCGCTGAAAATTAAAATTTTTTCAGTATCGCATAAGGCCGCACTGTGGACGCCTCCCGTTGCCCTGAAAATCTGTGAACGGTGCTGAAACTCTCTGACCAGCCCGAAAACTTGAACGGCCGATATGCTGGTCCTGGCTTCTACTTTATTTTGTCCTATAGCATCGGCAGCGCTGTAAAAGGCAGCGCCTCTGCCACATCCTGACGTAATAAGCCGCTTGAACACCAGTTCGCCAGACTGCTTAGTCTCCTCTTTCGTCTCGATGCGGACAACTCCCCCGCGTTCATCCACAGTTATCCTGTTGATCTCATCCTTGCTTTTAAGCAGCCCTTCGGAAAACAAGAAACCGGCAGCCAGATAGTCCAGATGTATAGGGGTGCAAAGCAGAGTCACCAGTTCCTGGTTATTAAGGATAATGGTCAGAGGAAATTCCCGGACAACGATGTCATTAATGCGCTTGTTTTCATCCTCGGAAAAGCGCAATATGGGAATTCGCTCAACCTCGGCCAAAACTCACACTACCTTGATGGTATCCCCTGCACTGACAGCACCCCCCTTAATTACCCTGGCAAAGACGCCTTCCTCAGGCATCACGCATTTGCCCACCTGCTGATAAATGGCGCACTGGTTGTGGCATTCCTTGCCTATCTGGGTTATCTCAAGGATAATCTGGTCTCCAATCGCCATTCTGCTACCAATGGGAAGCGATACTAATTCTATGTCCTCTGTGGTCAAGTTTTCAGCGAAATCGCCTGGCTTGACCTCCAGCCCCAGTTTTCGCATCTTATCGATACTTTCCGTGGCAAGCAGACTAACCTGGCGATGCGTGCCGCCGTCGGCATGGGCGTCACCAACAATGCCAAAGTTCACCTGAAGAAGTGCTTCTTCGACTTCCTTCTTTTTGGTTCCCTTTTTCTGGCTCGTACAGACTGCGACTATTCTCGCCATTGTCTATTTTTGTAGACGTCTGTGTTTTCTACAGCTCTTTGCTAAGTACCTTTTCCTTGAGTGCCTCCCACTGTTCCACGGTGAGAACACAGAGATTACCCTTCTCACCGATCTCCACTTTGTCCTCGCCTATTTTAACCACCGGGCAACAGGAGCCCTCTTTGCACAAAGTCACGATTTTCATTTTCCCTCCATCAATAAATAAACGGTAAGTTTAATAATTTATTATAGTATTCTTTGCCAGTCCGGGTCGAATCAACTCATTGTTTCTGGCTATATTTCTCAAGGGCTTCGTAAAAGGCCCTCCAGAACGGGTCGACGATGGGATGCTTAAGCTCCTCTTCCCGGCCGTCCCGTACTAGTACCATTCCCTGTTTCGGCTTGGTCAACTCACCAACGATTGATGCTTTTATTCCCCTCCGCCTTAGCACTTTAAGTATGTTATCAGCCTTTTGCTCCCTGCAGGCTGTGATTAGGGTACCCTCGCTTATGGAAGCATAGGGGTCGATACCAAAGTAGCGGCAAATCTCCGGAACGCATTCTTCGACGACTATCTTTTCTTTCTCCACCCTAATGCCCAAATTGGCAGCCTGCGCAATTTCATAGAGCCCGCCCCAGACGCCGCATTCGGTGGCGTCGTGCATGGCAGTAACGCCTTTGTCTCTTACGCCTACACCTATAGCAGCCAAGGCGTCATCCACCACGGACATCTTATAGAAAATCTGCTGGGCTTTTCTACTGAAGTCTTTGCCGAATTCACGCGCGATAAGGTCGGGGAACATGGTAGCCAGAATACCACTGGCCTCTATAGCCGGGCCTTTGGTAATGATAATCTTGTCGCCGGCCCTCGCCAGTCTGGGAGTAACGTATTCATCCTTGCCGCCGATGCCGACCATGGTGGCTCCGCCGACCATCGGATAGTGGCAGTTCTCGTATCTGCCTGTATGTCCGGTAATAACGGAAATACCAAGCCTACCGCATTCACGGTGCATGGTCTTCCACACCGTTTCCAGTTGTTGGGCCGTCATGTCCATGGGCAGGTTAAGGTCGATGGCCAGATAGGCCGGTTTGAGTCCGCCGGTTACTGAGTCCGAGGCGATAATATGAATGGCGAACCAGGCAGCCCTCTCCCAACCGTATTCAGGCACGATAAATACCGGGTCGCAGGTGAATGAGACCGCCTTATCACCTATTTCCGCAATACCGACATCTACACCATTCTGCGGCCCGACCAGGACTTTGTCATTCTTAGCTCCCAGGTGAGGTAAAATCAGCTTCTCGAATATTGCCGGCGAAATCTTACCTATATCGGGCATTGAACTCATTGGCCTATAGTCCTCCTTACAGTCAATAGACACAAAAAGGTTGAGTGCGCTTACTGATTGGCTGTCTTCATCAGAGGCGACATAGCTCTGAGCTTGGAGACTATTCCAGGAAGTAGTTCCAAAACCTTGTTTATGTCGTCCTCTGTCGTCCATTTGCCCAGGCTGAATCTCAGCGAGCTGTGCGCCTGCAGATACGGTACTCCCATAGCCACTAGAACGTGGGACGGCTGCAGGTCTTCCGAAGTACATGCCGAGCCAGTCGAGGCACAGATTCCTTCCAAATCCAGATTTAATAACACAGATTCACCTTCTATATAACTTATGCTGACATTGACGTTGTTGGGCAATCTTTTAACGGGGTGGCCGTTTAATTGGGTGTGCTCAATGCCGCCCAGTATGCCCTCGATCAATCGGTCTCGCAGCGCGGTTAATCTGCCAGCCTCTTCGGCCATTTCCTGCTCGGCTATTTCGGCGGCCTTGCCCAGGCCGACAATACCGGGTACATTCTCAGTGCTGGCGCGCCTGCCTCTCTCCTGGCTGCCTCCGTGGATAAACGGACTTATCCTGGTGCCCTTTTTAATATAAAGGGCGCCCACACCTTTAGGTCCAGAAAGCTTATGTGCCGAGAGTGACAACAGGTCAACTTTGGACTTAGTCACGTTTACCGGAATGTGCCCTACCGTCTGTACGGCATCGGTGTGGAAATAAATACCGGCTTCTTGAGCTATAGCTCCTATTTCGGCTACGGGCTCTATAGTGCCGCACTCGTTATTAGCATGCATGATTGAGATTAAAATAGTTTTCTCGGTAATTGCCTTCCTTACATCAGCCGGATCGACCAGTCCATGCCCATCCACCGGAAGATAAGTAACCGAAAATCCCTGTTGCTCCAGAAATTTGCATGTTTCCAGTACGGCGTGATGTTCTATTGAACTGGTAATTATGTGGCTGCCTTTGCTTTTGCGGGATAGCGCCACCCCGTTCAGAGCAAAATTATCGGCTTCGGTTCCGCTTCCGGTAAACACAATTTCTTCGACTTTAGCGCCGATGAGCGACGCCACTTTGGCACGCGCGCGTTCGACGGCATCTTTGGCTTCCTGACCGTAGGAATGCAGGCTAGATGGATTACCGAACGACTCGGCAAAATACGGCAGCATCGCCTTTACCACGTCCGGATGCGTGGGTGTGGTTGCCGCATAATCCAGATATGAGCCCTCTTTGCACAAAGTCACGATTTTCATTTTCCCTCCATCAATAAATAAACGGTAAGTTTAATAATTTATTATAGTATTCTTTGCCAGTCCGGGTCGAATCAACTCATTGTTTCTGGCTATATTTCTCAAGGGCTTCGTAAAAGGCCCTCCAGAACGGGTCGACGATGGGATGCTTAAGCTCCTCTTCCCGGCCGTCCCGTACTAGTACCATTCCCTGTTTCGGCTTGGTCAACTCACCAACGATTGATGCTTTTATTCCCCTCCGCCTTAGCACTTTAAGTATGTTATCAGCCTTTTGCTCCCTGCAGGCTGTGATTAGGGTACCCTCGCTTATGGAAGCATAGGGGTCGATACCAAAGTAGCGGCAAATCTCCGGAACGCATTCTTCGACGACTATCTTTTCTTTCTCCACCCTAATGCCCAAATTGGCAGCCTGCGCAATTTCATAGAGCCCGCCCCAGACGCCGCATTCGGTGGCGTCGTGCATGGCAGTAACGCCTTTGTCTCTTACGCCTACACCTATAGCAGCCAAGGCGTCATCCACCACGGACATCTTATAGAAAATCTGCTGGGCTTTTCTACTGAAGTCTTTGCCGAATTCACGCGCGATAAGGTCGGGGAACATGGTAGCCAGAATACCACTGGCCTCTATAGCCGGGCCTTTGGTAATGATAATCTTGTCGCCGGCCCTCGCCAGTCTGGGAGTAACGTATTCATCCTTGCCGCCGATGCCGACCATGGTGGCTCCGCCGACCATCGGATAGTGGCAGTTCTCGTATCTGCCTGTATGTCCGGTAATAACGGAAATACCAAGCCTACCGCATTCACGGTGCATGGTCTTCCACACCGTTTCCAGTTGTTGGGCCGTCATGTCCATGGGCAGGTTAAGGTCGATGGCCAGATAGGCCGGTTTGAGTCCGCCGGTTACTGAGTCCGAGGCGATAATATGAATGGCGAACCAGGCAGCCCTCTCCCAACCGTATTCAGGCACGATAAATACCGGGTCGCAGGTGAATGAGACCGCCTTATCACCTATTTCCGCAATACCGACATCTACACCATTCTGCGGCCCGACCAGGACTTTGTCATTCTTAGCTCCCAGGTGAGGTAAAATCAGCTTCTCGAATATTGCCGGCGAAATCTTACCTATATCGGGCATTGAACTCATTGGCCTATAGTCCTCCTTACAGTCAATAGACACAAAAAGGTTGAGTGCGCTTACTGATTGGCTGTCTTCATCAGAGGCGACATAGCTCTGAGCTTGGAGACTATTCCAGGAAGTAGTTCCAAAACCTTGTTTATGTCGTCCTCTGTCGTCCATTTGCCCAGGCTGAATCTCAGCGAGCTGTGCGCCTGCAGATACGGTACTCCCATAGCCACTAGAACGTGGGACGGCTGCAGGTCTTCCGAAGTACATGCCGAGCCAGTCGAGGCACAGATTCCTTCCAAATCCAGATTTAATAACACAGATTCACCTTCTATATAACTTATGCTGACATTGACGTTGTTGGGCAATCTTTTAACGGGGTGGCCGTTTAATTGGGTGTGCTCAATGCCGCCCAGTATGCCCTCGATCAATCGGTCTCGCAGCGCGGTTAATCTGCCAGCCTCTTCGGCCATTTCCTGCTCGGCTATTTCGGCGGCCTTGCCCAGGCCGACAATACCGGGTACATTCTCAGTGCTGGCGCGCCTGCCTCTCTCCTGGCTGCCTCCGTGGATAAACGGACTTATCCTGGTGCCCTTTTTAATATAAAGGGCGCCCACACCTTTAGGTCCAGAAAGCTTATGTGCCGAGAGTGACAACAGGTCAACTTTGGACTTAGTCACGTTTACCGGAATGTGCCCTACCGTCTGTACGGCATCGGTGTGGAAATAAATACCGGCTTCTTGAGCTATAGCTCCTATTTCGGCTACGGGCTCTATAGTGCCGCACTCGTTATTAGCATGCATGATTGAGATTAAAATAGTTTTCTCGGTAATTGCCTTCCTTACATCAGCCGGATCGACCAGTCCATGCCCATCCACCGGAAGATAAGTAACCGAAAATCCCTGTTGCTCCAGAAATTTGCATGTTTCCAGTACGGCGTGATGTTCTATTGAACTGGTAATTATGTGGCTGCCTTTGCTTTTGCGGGATAGCGCCACCCCGTTCAGAGCAAAATTATCGGCTTCGGTTCCGCTTCCGGTAAACACAATTTCTTCGACTTTAGCGCCGATGAGCGACGCCACTTTGGCACGCGCGCGTTCGACGGCATCTTTGGCTTCCTGACCGTAGGAATGCAGGCTAGATGGATTACCGAACGACTCGGCAAAATACGGCAGCATCGCCTTTACCACGTCCGGATGCGTGGGTGTGGTTGCCGCATAATCCAGATATATTCTTTGCATTAAGCTAACCTTCGACGATATCGCCGACTACCGGGTCTACCCTGACCCCTTTGTCCTTAACCCATTTAACTCCGGAGTCAATTTCCTTGTCGTCTCCTTCCAGTTCCAACGCCACCCAACCCCTGTCTTCGGATACGTCGGCGCGACGTATATTGGTCACCACTTTAAATTTGTGCGATAGCTCATAGATGATAGGCTCTTTAATAAGCTTACGTGGAAATGTAAACATAACCTGTCGCTTAGCCATCTGCCCTCCTGTCTTCACCTGCAATAAAGATTAACCCAAGCAGTACCCCTATTTCAATCCTGCAAACCGAGCACTTTATTAAATGCCTCCAAATTTGGTTTTATGTGATGAGTTTTAACAACATCCGATACGATTTCCTGCGTCCTCGGGCCGGCTCCCGTGATAAAAGCCACCGTCAGCTGGTCCCTTTTTATGGCTCCGGCTGCAGCCAGTTTTTTGAGGCCGGCAATAACTACGCCGCCGGCAGCTTCAGCAAAAATCCCTTCTGTCTGAGCCAGTAGCTTCATTCCTTCTATGGCTTCTTCGTCCGTGGCACTGGCAGCCCCACCACCCGACTGCCTGGCAACCATCAGTGAATAGTAACCGTCGGCCGGATTGCCGATGGCTATAGAAGTGACGATAGTTTTGGGCGTTACCGGATGCACATGTAGGCTGCCGGCTTCGAAGGCATGCACTATAGGCGAACTGCCTGAAGCCTGGGTAAGATACATATGCGTATTCACCGGGCCGATAAGCTTGAGTGTAGATAGCTCTTGCAAGCCCTTCCAGATACGCGTAAACAGCAGTCCGGAAGCGGCTGGGGCCACCACACAGTCAGGCGGCCGCCAGCCCAACTGCTCTGCCGCCTCAAACCCGAGCGTCTTGCTGCCCTCGGCGTAATAGGGCCGGAGGTTAATATTGATAAAGCCCCAGTTATATCTTTGAGCGACCTCGGCGCAGAGACGGTTGACGTCATCATAGCTGCCTTCAACGGTCACCAGGTTTGGTTTGTAGATAGCCACGCCAACGAGCTTGCCTGGCTCCACGCTGGCCGGAACAAAGACATAGGCCTTCATGTTCGCCTTGGCCGCGTGAGCAGCAACGCTGGCCGCCAGATTACCAGTTGAGGCGCAGGCAATAGTATCAAAGCCAAACTCGCGCGCTTTAGTTACGGCTACAGAAACCGCCCTGTCTTTAAAAGAATAGGTGGGATTGAGGCAGTCGTTCTTTATGTAAAGCTCGTCTAATCCCAGCTCGCGCCCCAGGTTATCGGCTTTTACCAGAGGTGTGAAGCCCGTACCCAGGTCAATCTGCCCGCTGCCCTCGATGGGTAGCAGGTCTCGATAGCGCCACATAGTCGAGGGACCTTCGGCGATTTTCCGGTGACTAAGAACGCCGGCCATCCCCTTATAGTCATAGTTGACCTCAACCGGGCTCAGACAAAAATCGCAGACCTTTATCGGTTGTAACGGGTATTCCTGACCGCACTTTCGACAGCGCAATCCTGTCGCATACGACAAATTACACCTCTCTGGTTATTTCAGAGTCATTTCGATATTCAGTTTCCGGTATCAGCTTATAAGATACCTGCTATTGACTAAACTAGCAAGCCGGGCCAGCTAAATTGTATTGCGCCCTTTATTAAGGCCAGCCTGGGTTCAGGGTACTCTGGTAAGCAACAGCCAGGTCGGACTGGTTCATGATAATATTTCCATTGGAAATCTGGTAGGGCACCAGTGCTTTGGGATAGTCAACGCAGGCGCCGGCTATGGCATCACCGGTGTCGGCCTTAAAGGTAGTGGCACACCGGTCGCATACCAGAGTATTGCCGTCCAATGAGTAGCCGATGGAACGGCACGGCGGACAGACATCAGCCCTAACGTAGACCTTGTTGTTCAGTAAATAGGCCATGAAATTCATTTTGCCCTGTGGTGAATTCACTACGAACTGGGTATTCCAGTCATTTTCTACATCGCTAACAGGGATGGACACGGAGTCACCATCGACCTGAGCTTGGATTATGGCCGCCTTAATCAGGCCGGCAGGCTTTTGAGTAGTTGTCTGTATCTGTGGTGTCGATGACGGGCTGTACACAGCAGCCGGCGTGTTGGTAGCCGGGGCTGTTACTGCCGAATTAGCACACGCAGCCCCAATTAACGTAAGCGTCAAAGCCGAAAGACCTATGGCTATTTTCTTTAACACGCAATTTTCCTCCTTATTGCTATCGAACATTACTCGCTATAACCTAAATATCTGGTTTGAGTCACACGCACATATATTCTCCTTTTTAATCTATCTGACGCAGCCGCAGCCAGAATTACGGGCAGATTGGACTATGGAACTGCTCTGGGTTGCCGTACCGCAGCAGCCTGCGCCTTGCTGCACCGGAGCAGCGGACGGGGCGGGGTTAGCTACGGCACAGCAGCCGCCACCGGCTTGCCCGGATAAGGAATTACTGGGCCCGGCGGCAATCGACTCCGATACGACGAACTGGCCGGCGAGCGGGCCTAGCGAAACCGTGTACGTCCCCGGCCTGTCTTTAAACATCGCGAAGGTTAGTGGCTTGGTTTCACCAGCCGGGACCGATACTTCAGCCGAAGCCTCGCCAACACCGTTTATTTTCAACTCGACGTTGTAGGTACCATCGGCTCCGCTCACGTTGGTTACTTCGGCGGTTATTTCCACTTCATCGCGGGCAGCAACTTCTGAAGGATTTATGATTAAGTCCGATAGCTGAAATCCTTTGCTCTCGGACGTTTCTACATTTGACGTGGTTGCAGCACCGATCGGGCCGCTGCAAGACAGTAACACGCCGGCGATAGCCACAGTAGCCACGGGAAGAATCACCATCCTTTTAATCCTAGTTATCATCTTTCCTGATCCTCGCAGTTTTTTTATTATTTTTTTTGACGATTCGACCGTCCTGTAAAAACACGGTGGTACCGGCATAGCCGGCTATTTCCGGATCGTGGGTGACCATAATAATGCCATGTCCTTCTTTATGTAATTGAACAAACAATCCCATAATATCGTTGCTAGTTTTTCTGTCCATATTCCCCGTCGGCTCATCAGCCAGTATAAGAGTCGGCCGGCTCACCAGCGCTCTGGCAATTGCCACCCTCTGCTGCTCACCGCCGCTCAATTGACCCGGTTTGTGTCCGGTCCTATTGCCAAGGCCCACCTTTTTCAATATTTCCGAGGCTCTATCTTCATCTTCGTTATTGGCCCCGCAGAACACCAGGGGCAGCAGCACGTTTTCGAGGGCGGTAAGTGATGGCAGTAGATGGTATTGCTGAAAAACGTAGGCGATTTTACCCCGCCTGACATCGACTAATTTGTTTTCATCTAAATCGTCGATGCGCTTCCCTTCCATAAGCACCTCGCCGCCGGTTGGTCTGTCCAGACCGCCGATTATATTTAAGAAGGTGCTCTTGCCGCTGCCGGAAGGCCCCATTACGGCCACAAAACTACCGTTCTCCACATCCAGCGAAATCTTATCCAGAGCGATTACTTTAGTCTGTCCCTCGCCGTATACTTTTGATATTTCTTTAAGTTCTAACATGTTACGCCTCACAGAGACCTGAATGAGTCCGCGACCTTAATCTGGGTGGCACGATACGCCGGATAAACCGTGGCCACTACGGCCACTGCAATTGCCAGGACCAGCGCCAGGACAAAATACAGCGGAACATAGGCCACAGTTGTTCCCTCGAAAACCAGCGGCCCGGCAATATAGGCCAACAGCGTGCCTAATATATATCCGAGTATGCCGCCAATTATGCCTATGATTACGGCCTCATAGATGAAGGCCTTTACGATCTGGCTTCGAGAAGCTCCCACGGCCCTCATAATTCCTATGTCTTTGATTCTCTCATTCACCGAGGTCATCATGGTATTGACCACTCCAAATAGGCCGACGGCAAGCGTGATCCCTCCCAGAGTAAGCATGAATTTGCTTATTTTTTCCATCATTCCCATTTCGGACGCCGCTATCTGTTTTACGGCCACGGCACGCACCCCCGGGATCTCCCGGTTTATTCCGTCGGCTATTATTTCAACGGGGCAGGCATTGCACAGGGCACGAATATCCACGGATGAAACCAGGCCTTCCCTGCCTGAGGCTTTCTGTAAAGTGGCTATGGGCACGAACACCTGATAATCGTCGTTGGAACCAGTCTCTTCCAGTATTCCGGCGATAATGACGCTAGTCCCGTCCAGTGGGACCACGTCTCCAACCTTAATATTCAAAATCTGGGCGGCGACGGCACCCGCCAGTGCCTGGTCGTCCCTTTCCAGGTATTTACCCTGGGCTACTCTCCACCATGTCTTGATGTTTTTTTCTTCGTCCGGGTCAATCCCCACAACTACGACGTTGGTATTTTTTATCCTGGTATCGACGAACAGATTCGGTGCGATCGTCGCGATATTCCCCTCGTCTTCTATATTCATCGCTTTTCTAATTTCGCCATCTGCTATCTGCCTGATTTGAGGCAGTTTTTCTTCGGGTACATAATTGTCACCCACAGCGAGCATACCAAGCTTCACATCACCGAGTTTCATATCCATACTGTTTATGGCCGGTATGACTGCCAGATTAGGCCCGTATTTTTCCAGCTGGTTATATATTCTGGCCTGTCCGGCACGAGCTACTGTCAAAATACCCACCACCGTAGCAGTGCCGATTATTACGCCCAGGGTGGCATACAAGACCCTTCTCTTTCTTCTGATAACGTCCTTAAAGACGACCTGGTACAATTTCATGGTTTCTCCTTACCAATACGGTTAACTTTAAAATACTAGCAGCCAACTATGAACATATTATGAATTCCCCGTGAAAATGGTGTGAATATGCGAAATCGAATATTTATTTACGGCTGAGCGCGCCTTCCAAATCTTCAACCAGGTCATCTATGTTTTCCAGGCCGACCGATAACCTTATTAGGTCGTCGCCGACACCGATCTCCCGTCTATAGTCGGCCGGCATCGAGGCATGGCTCATGGTGCACGGGTGCTCTGCCAGCGAGGCAGCTCCTCCCAGCGATTCTGCAACCTCGAAAATTCTCAGTTTCCTGAGAAAGTTCTTGATTTCTTTCTGGCCGCCCTCTATTTGAAACGAGACTACTCCACCAAACCCAGTCATCTGCCTCCTGGCGATATCGTGTCCCGGATGACTCTTAATGCCGGGGTAAAAAACTTTGCCGACGGCTTTATGTTTTTGTAGATAGCCGGCTATGGCCGTGGCGTTTTCCTCGTGTTTTTTCATTCGCAGCGGCAACGTCTGAATGCCGCGCAGCACCAGCCAGCAATCGAACGGCGAGGCGCAGGTCCCCATAGCGTTAAGCAGAAAATGGATTCGCTCGGTCAACTCATCCGTGGTAGTTATCACCGCGCCGCCGACCACATCACAGTGCCCATTTAAATATTTGGTCGTGGAATGAACCACCAGGTCGACGCCATACTTTACGGGCTGGAGAAAATAAGGAGTGGCAAAGGTATTATCGATGACCGTCAGTATCTTATGCTTCCGAGCAACACTCACGACCATCTCCAAATCGGTAATGTTTAGCAAAGGATTTGACGGCGTCTCCATCCATATAATTCTGGTATTCGGTTTTATAGCCCGTTCTATGGCCTGTTTATCGGTCATTCGCAGGAAGGTAATATCGACCCCGAGTTCGGGCATTACATTTTGAAACAGTCGGTAGGTGCCGCCGTACACATCATCGGCCGATATAATATGGTCGCCGGCTTTTAAGAGATGGGCCACAGTAGTTTCGGCCGCCATACCCGTAGCGAAGGCAAAACCCGCCTTGCCGCCTTCCAGTTGGGCCAGGGTATCCTCCAGCACCTTCCGGGTGGGATTGGCAGTGCGGGAATAATCATAGCCCCTGGTTTTACCGACATCTTCAAAAGCAAAGGTCGATGTCTGATATATTGGGACAGAGACGGCGCCGAATAATCTGTCCGGTCTGTCTCCGGCATGAATAGCTAATGTTTCAAACCTCATATGGCACCTCCAATTTCAAATTTCATGTGATGATCGAAATACTACCGTTCATAGCCCCTGAAAAAGCCAGGTAGATATGTACCGCTCACCGGTGTCGGGTATAATCACTACGATTAGTTTTCCCCTGTTCTCAGTCCTTTTAGCCACCTCTAGAGCCGCCCAGGTTGCCGCGCCGGCTGAGATACCTGCCAAAATGCCTTCTTCCCTGGCCAACCTCCTGGATATGGCTCCGGCATCCTTGTTGGTTACCCTGATAACTTCGTCGATCAATTCCACCTTGAGAATGTCTGGAATAAAACCGGCGCCCAGACCTTGAATTTTATGAGGACCGGGCTTGCCACCGGAAAGGACGGGTGAATCCGCGGGCTCGACAGCTACCACTTTAAATCTGGGGTTTCTCTTCTTTATTACCTCGGCCACACCGGTGATAGTGCCTCCGGTGCCAACCCCCGCGACCAGCATGTCTACCTTGCCGCCGGTGTCTTTCCAAATCTCCTCGGCCGTAGTTTCCCGGTGTACCTTGGGATTGGCTGGATTCTTGAATTGCTGCGGCATAAAGTAATTTTCATTTTCGGCTACCAGCTGCTCTGCCTTCCGTATAGCTCCCGGCATTCCTTCTGTGCCGGGCGTCAACATCAGTTCCGCACCGAGCATGGAAAGAATATGCCTGCGTTCAATGGACATCGTTTCCGGCATGGTAAGTATCAAACGGTATCCCCGAGAGGCACAGACGAAAGCCAGCGCAATGCCGGTATTGCCGCTGGTAGGCTCGATTATTACCGTGTCTTTTTTAATTACGCCCTGTTCTTCGGCAGCCCTGACCATTGATACGGCAATACGGTCCTTTACACTGCTGCAGGGATTGAAAAACTCCAGCTTGGCGGCTATTTCAGCCACCGTGCCGCTAGCGATACGGTTCAATTTAACAAGCGGCGTATTGCCAATCAGTTCCGTAATGTCTTTAGCTATCCCCGTCATTTCTACCTCCCGATTTTTTAAATATCATACATGCTCATATCTTCATTGTTCTTTGTGTTTTGCATGCCTACCAGGTCTGATAGAGTCTTATTTTCCAAAACACCATCCATGGCCTTTTTCAGTTCAACCCATACATCTCGCGTGGCACAGATTCCCGACCGCTCACAAACTTCGGGGTCATTGATGCAGTCAACCGGAGCGATTGAGCCCTCCAGCAGCCTCAGGACTTCGCCGAGTTTAATTTCCTGAGATGGCCTAGCTAGCTTAATTCCGCCATGTTTGCCGCGGCTACTCTTGACCAGGCCGGCCGCGATTAGTGGGGCGATTATGTGCTCCAGGTAAAGTAAGGATATTTTCTGCCGCCGAGCTATTTCCTTTAACGGTACCGGGTCCTTCCCGTTATTCATGGCCAAATCTAATAGCACCCTGGTCCCATAACGGCTTCTTGTAGATAATTTCATCCTGTATCTCTTATATTGTTGAGTATTTTAGTCAACATAGTATAGATTATCAGTATATCCGGGTCAAGTTTAGCTCTACACAGGGATCTACTGCCCCTATCGACCCCCTGTTACTACTATTATCGACCAGTTTCAAAGTATTTGCATCCTATGCTCCGTTGCATTATCATACTGACGTACCCGCACCGCTATGGACAATATCCCTTTAATAAACAAAGCTAAGGAGTATTTGCCTCCGGAAAAAGTGGCTCTGGTCAAAGCCGCTTACGACTTCGCTCTGAACGCACATAAAGGGCAACTGAGAAAGTCGGGCGACCCTTATCTCTACCACCCTGTGGAAACAGCGACTACGCTGGCCGGCCTTCAACTTGATGCCGCTACTCTGGCTGCAGCCCTCCTACACGATGTTCTCGAAGACTGCCGTATACCTTTATCTGAAATCGAAGCCAAGTTTGGCTCCGAAGTTAGCAAACTCGTGGACGGTGTTACCAAACTGGGTAAATTATCCCTACACCGCGGCCAATCGAAACAGCGCGAATCGCAGGCTCAGAACCTGCGTAAAATGTTAATGGCCATGGCCCAGGACCTGCGGGTCGTATTTATAAAGCTTGCGGACCGGCTGCACAACATGCATACCCTGGCTGCGCTTTCGCCGGAGAAGCGCCGCAGCATAGCTCAGGAGACGCTGGATATTTATGCCCCTCTGGCCCATCGTCTAGGCATCTGGCAAATAAAGTGGCAGCTGGAAGACCTGTCTTTCCGCTATCTGGAACCGAGACAATATCACAAAGTGGCTCGCCTGATAGCCACGCGCAGAAACCAGCGGGAGACCTTCATAAATGAAATCGCCGCCATTCTCAAACAAGAACTGGATAAGACCGAAATAAAAGCGGAAATCATAGGCAGGCCCAAGCATATTTACAGCATTTACAGCAAAATGAACCGCTACGCCTCTCAGGGCAGGGACTTTAGCGATATTCACGACCTGTTTGCAGTCAGGATAGTTGTAGACACCGTACCGAACTGCTATAAGGCACTGGGCGTTATCCACAATCTGTGGCATCCACTCCCTGAAGAGTTTAACGATTTCATTGCTAATCCCAAGGATAACGGGTACCAGTCCCTGCACACTACGGTACTATGTCAGGGCACTACTCCGTTGGAAATACAAATTCGCACCCTGGATATGCACCGCATGGCGGATTTCGGTGTGGCTGCCCACTGGCGCTACAAAGAAGGCGCCAAACAGGACGCAGAGTTTGAGGACAAAATCGCCTGGCTGCGCCAGTTGATCGAGTGGCAGAGCGAACTCGGCAGCGAGGAATTCCTGGAATCATTAAAAACAGAGGTCTTTATAGACCAGGTATTTGTTTACACGCCTAAAGGTGAAATCAAAGCGTTACCTAAAGGCGCCACTCCGCTGGATTTCGCCTATCGCATTCATACAGAACTGGGCCACCGTTGCGTCGGAGCCAAAGTAAACGGCAGGCTGGTTCCGTTGAACTACGAATTGAAAAATAGTGAGATTGTGGACATCATGACCGCGAAAGCTGGAAAGGCGCCCAGCCTGGACTGGCTTAACCCCGATCTGGGATTCATTAAAACTTCTCACGCCAGAGAAAAGATCAGGCAGTGGTTTAAGAAGCAGGAGCGAGATCAGAACATCGAGCGTGGCAGGCAGATTTTCGAGAGAGAACTTAAACGGTTGGACATAGCCATATCCGACCTCGAAGAGACGGCACGTATATTCAACTGCGATGACGCCGATGATTTTCTGGCAGCCATAGGCTATGGCGGTATTACTCCGCACCAGCTGGCACTGAAGCTGGCCATCGAACCGGAAGAGATTCCCACCATTAGCAAGACAGTACGTACAGAAAAGGCAACCGGTGCCGGCATACAGGTCCTTGGCGTCGGGGACCTGTTGACTCAGCTGGCGCGATGCTGTAATCCCTTGCCTGGAGACCACATTATAGGTTATATTACCCGCACCCATGGCGTAACGGTGCACCGCAAGGACTGCCTCAACGTAGTCAATGTGGAGGATAAAAAGCGGCTGATTGAAGTGAGCTGGGGAGAGGTACAGGACGTCTACCCGGTAGATATCCAGTTGGAAGCCTGGGACAGAGTGGGATTACTCAGGGACATAACCACCGTCATTGCCGAGGCCAAAGTGAATATATTCAATATGAGCACTACATACCATAATGAAGTTACAACCGTATCGGCTACAATTGAAATAGAAAATATGGCACAATTAACACAGTTACTATCCAAAGTCCAGGGCGTGCGCGGTGTCATAAGCGCCACCAGAATCAGTCAGGCCAAGGCCGGCCTCAGTTCTTAGAAAGGAGACACGATTGCCTAAAAGTAAATCAGCAGAAAGTGCGGCACGGACAGCAGAAAGAAAACGAAATCGAAATAAGGCTATTAAAAGTGCCACCAAGACCCATTTGACCCGGGCGGTGAAGCTAATTTCCGATAAACAGCTAGAGCCAGCACAAAAAGCGGTTGCAGACACGATCAGGGCGCTTGATAGAGATGCGAAGAAGGGCGTTATTCATCCCAATACCGCCGCCAGACGAAAATCGCGCCTTATGAAAAAACTCAATCAAGCCCAGATTTCAGATACGGCTAAGGGCAAGACTGAAAAGCTCTGAAGAGAATCCTTCTTAAATTGCGACAATATTTATCATGACTCGAAAAGCGCTGTCGCCAAAACAGGGACGTATCCTCCAGTTTATACGTAAATTTATCGATTCCAGGGGTTATCCCCCAACAGTCCGAGACATTCTCGGTGGTTGCAAAATAAGTTCCACTTCAGTAGTTGCTTATAACCTGGCAAGGCTAGAGGCCGGAGGATATATTCGCCGTCACGCTGACATTTCCCGTGGGATAGAGCTCCTATCCAACCAGCCAGGGAACCGGCATACCATCACCATACCGGTTATCGGAGAGATAGCCGCCGGCGCACCCATCCCTGTTCCAGATTCCGACGTCTGGGAGACCGTCGCGCGTGAGGAGTTGGTAGTCACCGAGGATTTGACACGGAGAAAGCAGAGAGTATACGCGCTCAGGGTGAAGGGCAACTCCATGATAGATGCGCTAATAAAGGACGGTGACATTGTGGTGATGGAGTACGTAACCAGCGCCGAAAATGGGGATATGGTGGCGGCCTGGCTCAAAACAGAAAAGGAAGTAACTCTAAAGAAACTGTTTCGAGAGGACGACCGCGTTAGACTTGAACCGGCCAACAGCCAGGTAGAACCTATTTTCACCGCGCCGGACAACGTAGAAATTCAAGGCAAGGTCATAACTGTGATCCGTCAGCTCGTTTAGAATGGACCTTCTGTTTGACATTCAGACTTAAAGTGCAGTAGTGTAAAACAAGAAGAAAATGCTGATTTCTCAGTTTCAATCCGTAGGCCGCGACCTGTGCGCTCGGGGCCTGGTATCTTCGCACAGCGGTAATCTTAGTATTAAGCTGGGAGAACGGCTGTGTATTACCCGCCGGGGCAGCATGCTTAGCAGCCTCGAAGAGCACGACCTTGTAGAAACCGGTATAAATAAGAACGACCGCTTCACACCGCTGGCATCCACCGAACTAGTAGTCCACCGGGCTATCTATAAAAGGACACCGGCATCAGCGGTCGTCCACGCTCATCCTGCTTACGCAGTTGCCCTATCATTTTCAGAGAAGGAGATTTCGCCGCGTGATATAGACGGCAGTTTGATCTTATCGAAGGTGCCCGTGCTGGGTTGGGACACAACCGTAAAGTCAACAGAGCTGGCTGAAGAGATAGCCGAGGCGCTCACCAAGCACAAAATCGTCTTAGTCCACGGGCACGGAAGCTTTGCTGCGGCTCAAATTCTTGACGAAGCCTACCACTACACCACCGCACTGGAAGAGAGTTGCCGGCTCTTATACTTGCTTAAAGCTCTGCAAATCGAGCTCCGCTAGAACTAAATCCGACCGGTACCCTTAGCTCCGCTTTGCCTGGGCCACTTTTGAATATACGGGTGTGCACCACTGAACGTACTTGGGATTCTTTCCCTTTATGACATCAAAATACAGCTCCTGAAGCTCCTTGGTAATAGTTCCTATTTGTCCTTCACCAACAAGCCGATGATCTATTTCAATTATCGGAGTAACGTGGGCAGCAGTGCCAGTGAAGAATGCCTCTTCACAAAGGTAAAGCTCACTACGATCAATTGACCTCTCAACGACCTCAAGGCCAATCTCATTTCGGGCTAGTTGGATAACTGTATCTCGTGTAATACCCATGAGGATATTTTCTGAGCCGGATGGCGTTACCAGCTTGCCGTCCCGAAGGAGAAAAATGTTTTCACCACTGCCCTCCGAAACATGACCATCGTGGCTCAACAAAATTGCCTCGTCGAAGCCGTGTTCATTGGCTTCCGTTTTAGCCAGAGCACTGTTGACATAGATGCCCGTAATTTTGCCCCTGGCCGGAATCATGGTGTCGTCCACACGCCTCCAGGAAGAGGTACAGCATCTAGCCCCCTTGTCAGAGTCCAAATAGGCAGGTAAAGTAACTACTATTATCAGGAAATCATCCTCCAAATCGTGCAGCCGGACTCCAACGACCTCTGAGCTCTTGTATGCCAGCGGACGGATATAGACATCCTCACGGTAACCGCTCTTTTCCACCAGTTTGAGGGTTAACTCTATCATTTCATCAACCGAATAATGTGGATTTATCTTCAAAATGCGACAGCCTTTGTGTACCCGCTCATAATGGTCTCTAATACGGAATAAAAATAACTGCTTTTGTTCCTCATTCCAGTTGCCGCGGATACCCTCGAAACAAGCGGTGCCATAGTGAAAAGCATGTGTCAGAATGCCTATCTTAGCTTCAGAAAGCGGCATAAATTGTTTCTTAAAAAAAGCGTACGGAGGCATAACTAATCTCCTTCTTATGCAAATTTCAATCCGTCAAAGCTAGCAGTCAATTATAACCTTGACAATAAACAAAGACAAGGTCAGCGAGAAAGAGACGGCGTTTCCAGTACATAGCCTCGCTTACGCTTATCGAATATATCTTTTAGCGGCAGAGTCCTTCCGGTCTGGATTGCGGTAAAGCCATATTTGTCACGTATTCGGTCGATGGCTTTATCCAAGTGCTCCAGCCGGTGGGGGCCGGCATCAAGCAAATTAAGTTGTTTGCCGTAACCCACTAAAGTTGAAACTCCCACGCCGATAAGCCTTACGGGTTTGGCCTTTCCGGATAGTGCCTGCTCAAGTAACTTCACTGCACCGGTGAAAATTACGTCGTCTGCATCCATAGCTGCCTTAGTGCTTAGGCGTCGGGTAATAGTTTCAAAATCAGAATACCTTAATTTCAAAGTGACGGTTCTGGCATGTTTAGCTTCACGGCGGAGTTCAGCGCCGACCCGCTCGCATAAATAATGGAGCATGGCCTGAAGAAAAGTTGTGTCCGTTACATCTTCGGCAAAAGTGGTTTCCCGGCTAATTGATTTGGCCTCTCCCGATGCTTCTATCTGCCGGTCATCTATGGCGTTGGCATAGTGGTGAATCATCAGACCAAAACTACCGAGGCGATTCTTCATAGCCTCTACCGGTAAAGACGCCAGTTGTCCCACCGTCTCTATTCCCATACTCTTCAGGGACTGTTCCGTCTTTTTCCCAACACCCGGTATACTGGCAACGGGTAACAGTGCCAGAAACTCTTTCTCTCCTCCGGTAGGAATTTCAACCAGTCCATCCGGTTTACCGAAGTCGGAAGCAATCTTGGCCACCACTTTGCAGCTACCTATCCCAACCGAAGCTATCAGCTTGAGCTCTTTTTTAATTCGTTTTTTTACGGCGGTAGCCATTTGAATAGGTGTGCCGAAAAGTTCACAGCCTGTGATATCCAGATAAGCTTCATCAAGGCCCGCGGGTTCCAGGCCTGGTGAGAAATCACCCAAAATGTTCATGAATTTTTCAGAGGCATCCCGGTATGACTGGAAGTTGCCTTGTAGGAAAATTGCCTGCGGGCAGAGACGATAAGCCTGGGACAACGGCATGCCGGCATGGATGCCGAACTCACGGGCTTCATACGAAGCTGACGCCACCACGCCCCGGCGGTCAGGTCGCCCGCCGACAATAACCGGTTTTCCGTGTAGTTCCGGAGCTATCGCCTGCTCTACGGAAACAAAGAAGGCGTCTAGATCGATGTGTAAAATGCGGCGATTCACGGCCTTATAGTTATCGAGGAATAATAAATAAAAAAGTCTCTGATACTTAGCTCAGACTTCGTGCATAAGGGGCTATGAACTATGTTCTTCAGGTCTACACGAACTTGGGCACCGGTAGTTTCTTGGCATCAATGCCAAGCTCTTTGAGCCCTTTACTTCGTAGGGTTTCCAGAAGCGACTTTAATTTTTGGCGGTCCGGCTCTGAAAGTGAAGACATGATTTTTTGAACCGACCTCCGCCTGAGCGCCTGTTTATAAGCCTGCTGTCCCTTCTCGGTTAAGGTAACTCTTACCCAATTCCTTCTGTGCAGGTCCTTGGTTCTCCTTACCAACCCCGCCTTAGCCATTCTGTCTAATATGCCAGACACTGAATGAGGTCTACGGAAAATCATTCGCGATATCTGAGCCGGAGTGGCTTTATCTCCGATGGCTTTAATAACAAACAACACTTCAGCCTGTGTTGCTGGTAGTCCGTATTGGCGCAGTTCCTCTTCCCTGGAATTAAAAATTATGTCGCTAACTTGATGTAGTAAAACCCACAAATTATAATCGCGGTCTACATCTGAACCTTCTGGCATGGCTATGTCCTCCTCAGCAAAACATTATGTCTGGCAACGTCAAATTGTATCACTAAAATTAGGAAAATACAAAACCTAATTAGCTTCCGCGAGTCTCGATTTAGCCCATCACCCTTTTGAGACGAAGGACTTAATTCTTCGCTCCAGGGTGCTTCGCTCGAGTAGTACCAGCCGCCCGCATTTTAGACATTGTATCCTCACATCAATTCCCGTCTTCACCACCTGCCATTCGTCGCCCCCACAAGGATGCTTTTTCCTTAGACGGACTATGTCGTTGACGGCAATTTCCATTTTTCTCAGCGGGTCACCGAACCAACCATCTCGTTTATTGTTTTTCGAAGTTGTTCAGCGCTCTGCCTGGCTACCCGCGCAAAATCTTTTTCTCGGGAGGCATAAATGATCTGGCGAGACACGGCGATAATCGCCTTCTCGCCGAGAACGTCTACTCCATTTTTTACGGCGCAGGCCAGGTCGCCACCCTGTGCTCCGATACCCGGAATTAGCAAAGGCATGTCGGGGCACAGCTCTCGAATAGCCTTTAATTCTTCGGGATACGTGGCACCAACCACCAGCCCTACATTGCCATGTTTATCCCATTGTTTCGCTTTTCCGGCAACCAACTGATAAAGCGGCTTACCTTCCTTATCACCCGCGTCTTGAAAATCGGCCGCACCGGGATTGGATGTCCGGCACAGGATAAAAACACCCTTATCTGCATAATCAAGGAACGGTTCAATAGAATCATGCCCCAGGTAAGGGCTAACTGTAGCTGCATCGAAGCCAAAGATTTCGAATAGGGCCCGGGCATAGGCTTTGGCTGTATTGCCTATATCACCCCGTTTGCCGTCGCCTATAATCGGAATCCCATCAGGAATATACTCTACAGTCTTGAGTAACGCTTGGAGGCCCGAGATACCTAGAGCCTCGTAAAAAGCCAGATTTGGTTTATAAGCACATACCAGGTCTGCTGTGGCATCTATGATAGCTTTGTTAAAATCGAGTACACTCATTTTGGGCATAAGTTTCTCATCGGGGTCAAGGCCTACACAGACCAGGCTCGTATTCAGGCGGCTGGCTGACAACAGCTTATCAGCGAATATCACGGTTCGAATTATAACCCAACATAGTCAAGCTTCCAAGCTTCCGGCCACTGGATTTGACTTGTTTTATTCTTTATTTTCCGCTTTTGACAGGGCATGGTAGGTCGGGTATGATTCTACAAAAGGAGTGATGAAATGGCTTTAACGCATATCCCCGGTAAGAACGCAGGACGCGTAGTTCTATATGCATTGAGCACCTGTCCCTGGTGTAAAAAGACCAAGAAACTGCTGGATGACCTTGGTATAGAGTACGAATATACGGACGTCGACCTCCTGGCGGGTGACGAAAAGACGGAGGCTGTAAACGTAGTCAAGAAGTGGAACCCCCGCAACTCCTTTCCCACACTGGTAGTAAATGATAGTTTGTGCATTGTCGGTTTTGAAGAAGACCAGATACGGAAAGCGCTGAAATTATGAACCAGGAGATAGCGGTAACGCCGGATGAAATAGATAAGTCGTACGAAAGGTTAAAAGCGGAAGCCGAGGCCGGCGGCTATCATCTGAATCCGGAGGTCTCCTTCACCAAAGAACTGGTCAAGGGACTGCTTGTAAATCAAAGGAGATATGGATATCCTGCCTGCCCTTGCCGGTTATCGTCGGGAGTCAAAAAGGAAGACCTGGACATAATTTGTCCCTGCGATTATCGAGACCCTGACCTTTCAGACTATGCCACCTGTTACTGAGGTCTCTATGTATCGAACGCCGTGGTCAACGGTAAAAAACACATCTCAACTATCCCAGAGCGCCGTCCGCCAGCGGAACAAAGAAATAAACCAAAAACGGAATCGGGCCCCGCTACATCGCTTTCTTATCCGGTATGGCGCTGCAAAGTATGCGGCTATCTTTGTGCCAGGGACGGACCGCCAGAAATATGTCCTATTTGCCGGGCTACCAAAGAACGGTTTGAACGTTTCATGTGACCGTGCATTTTATGGCACCATGTAGTTGTCTTTTCCCTTTAACCGGCTGTAGATTATTCATACGGAATCCTTCAAATGGACTATCGTCAAGCTGAAAACTATCTCCTAGGTTTTACCGACTACGAAAAAGTTCCTGGCATAGCCTACACCGCCGCTAACTATGACCTGCGGCGTATGGAAAGGCTTCTGCAGCCTTTAGGGAATCCGCACCTCGGCACAAAGACGGTTCATATAGCCGGCACCAAGGGCAAAGGAAGCACAGCCGCCTTTATTTCCCAAGCGCTTATATCGGCTGGTTACATGGTAGGATTGTTCACCTCTCCCCACCTGCATGAAGTGAGGGAGCGCATACAGATCAACAACACCATGATTTCCACGGACGACTTCGCTTCACTGGTAACTAGAATCAGGCCACTGGTCGAATCAGTGAATAAACAGTCTGAATTCGGCATGCTGACTACGTTCGAGATACTGACGGCCACAGCTTTCGCTTATTTCAAGAAAAACCGGGTAGATATTCAGGTATTGGAGGTCGGTTTGGGCGGCAGACTGGATGCCACTAACGTGGTCAAGCCGGACATATGCGTCATTACCTCGATCAGCCTCGACCACACCGAAATTCTAGGAGACACGGTGGCTAAAATAGCTGCCGAAAAGGCAGGTATAATCAAGCCCGGTTGCACGGTTATCATGGCACCGCAGGTTGCCGGTGCAGCCAGAGTTGTCCAACAGGCCTGTCACCGTGAAGGGGCGAAATTGATACAGGTCGGCAAGGATGTTATCTGGAGCAGGACAGGCGGTGATCGTGGACGACAAAAACTTACAGTCGACGGTATAAAAGGGGAATACGAATTGACAATCTCGCTTCTCGGCGACTACCAGTTAGAGAATGCGGCTACAGCTGTAGCGGCTCTGGAAGCTCTCGCGGATACCGGTGTCCGAATTTCAGCTGATACCATATATGAAGGATTTCGTAAAGTAAGCTGGCCGGGACGGTTTCAAATACTAAGCCGCGAGCCGCTGGTCGTAGTCGATGGGGCACACAATGCCTATTCTATGAAAAAACTTGTGGAGAATATTAAGAAATACTTCACCTGGAAAAATTGCTACGTCATCTTCGGCACTTCATCAGATAAAGACATCCCCGGAATGTTGAGGGAACTAAAAACTCTTGGCGCTCAAATCGTGATTACCAGTTCTTCACATCCCCGAGCAGCTTCCCTGGCTTCGCTCACGAAAAAATTCAGGCAGTCGGATGGCACAGCACTTGAAGCAGCCACCATAGACAAAGCCTTACGCCAAACTCTCGAGCGAGCGGGCAAAACAGACCTTGTCCTGGTTACGGGTTCTCTCTTCGTGGCCGCGGAAGCCATAGAATATTTTGAAAAATAGCCTTGCTTAAAAGCTTAGGCAAAAGTTAAAATACAGAATTGGGGAAATAAATGCGTAATGAGATCGCTGACGTTCTAAAATCGCGCGGCGCTGATTATATCGAGATACGGATTGAAGAAAACCAAGCCTCCCGTCTCGTTTATCGCGGTACACGACTGGAAGAGGTTGGCAGAACGTCCAGCCTGGGTGGCAACGTTCGAGCACTAGTCAAGGGCGGCTGGGGTTTTGTCAGCTTTAATAATACGCATAACCTTAAAGACAGCGTACGCCTGGCTATTAAAGCGGCCGAACTGACCGGCAAGGAAGATTTCCGTCTCAGCCCCACAGAACCAGTAGTGGACGTAGTAGCGGTGCCGGAAAAAGGACCACCAGTTTCGCTGGCATCAAAAAAACAACTGCTTGACGAATACAATGACATCATCCTCAGTACCCCGGAGATTCGAACCTCGAACATCGGCTATAGCGATGGTCAGAAGAAAACTATCTTTGCCAGTTCCGAGGGCACCTATATTGAACAGACTAGAGCCGACATCAATCTGCGACTTACCGCTATAGCCGCCAAAAACGGAGAGGTACAACAGGTGGGCTTAAGTATCGGTAGCCTTGGTGATTTCTCGGCGGTACAGGATCTGCATGGCAAGGTAGAAGATTTATCCCAGCGAGCCGTAGCTCTGCTTTCAGCTACCCAAGCAAAAGGCGGCGAATATACTGTAGTGCTCGATCCCGTACTGGCCGGTGTGTTCGCGCATGAGGCTTTCGGCCATTTGTCTGAGGCAGACCACGTGTACGAAAACCAAAAACTTCGTGAAATCATGGTGTTGGGCAGAAAATTCGGTGACAAGCATCTGGATATCGTTGATGGCGCTGCTGTCCCGGGTCTACGCGGCAGCTATAAGTATGACGATGAAGGAGTCCCGGCAACTAAAACTTATCTTATTCGAGAAGGGGTGCTCGAAAGTAGACTTCATTCGAGAGAAACGGCAGCCAAAATGGGAGAGAAAACCACAGGGAATGCCCGTGCTATAAATTATTCTTTCCCACCCATTGTCCGTATGACCAACACCTATATCGAGCCCAAGACGTTGTCATTTAAAGATGTTATCTCTGGCATTAAAGAAGGCATCTACGCCAGGGACTGGTACGGAGGTACAACCAGCCTGGAGATGTTCACCTTTTCCGCCGGGGAGGCATACATGATTCGCAAAGGTAAGGTGGAGGAGCTCCTGCGTCCAGTAGTCCTCAGCGGCAACGTCTTTGAAACTCTGGGCAACATCGATGCCGTCGGCAACGATTTAGAAATGAACCAGGGCGGCGGCTGCGGTAAACGGGGACAGACGCCGCTGCCGGTTTCGAACGGAAGCCCGCATATAAGAATCAGCCGCTGTCTGGTGGGAGGTGGTTAGGTGGAAGAGATTTTGTCTCAGGCTAAAAAGATAGCGGAGCACGCCGAAGTTTTCCAGGTCTCATCAATAATAACTCCAGTCAATTTCGAAGCTAACCGGCTGAAAGAAATCCAGGCCAAGCAAAGCACCAGCAGCGCCCTCAGGTTGATAAAGGGCGGCAGAATGGGTTTCGCACAGGCGAACGGTTTTATCGAACCAAAAAAGTTGGTGGAAATGGCCGAAGAGACATGCCGGTTCGGTGCCGAAGCCAAATTCCGCTTTCCCGGGCCGCAGGCCTATCGGAAGACAAATGTCTTCGATTCCAAGGTAGAGAACCTGACCGTCGAGAGCATGGTGCAATCAGGAGAACGACTCATTGCTGCCGTCATAGAACGGTCACCCTTTATTGTCTGTGAAGCTGCTGTGACCAAGGGCATAATTACGGTTGATATTGCTA
This sequence comes from uncultured Dehalococcoidales bacterium, assembly GCA_964548415.1. Classification (GTDB taxonomy): domain Bacteria; phylum Chloroflexota; class Dehalococcoidia; order GIF9; family UBA5629; genus 9FT-COMBO-48-23. The sequence goes on from CAZJQG010000002.1 coordinate 45,474, forward strand.
ACTCCGCAGGATGTAGTGCCAGTTACAGCAAGAGTTATTTCAATATTGGTCTGGAAGGTGTCCTGATCGAAAACGAAGATATGCTTTTTGTTGGTGACAGTCGGAGTTCATGCCACCCGATTACTGACCACAAGTCCCTGGCCGAAGATGTGATTCAGCAGTTAGACCTGGCAAAGAAGAGGGCCAGTTTGCCGACTAAACAGATGCCGGTTATTTTCACCCCGCGGGGCGTGGCTAGTGCCCTGATATCCCCTCTGATTTCGGCGTTCAACGGAAAAACCGTATTTTACGGCGCTTCCCCGTTAAGAGACAAATTGGGGATTCAGGTTTTCGATAAAAATTTTTCGTTGTACGATGACGCCACGCTATCCTATCAAGTTGGCAGTTATCCTTGCGACGACGAAGGTGTGGCAGGTCAACGAACGCCGCTCGTTGAGCACGGGGTAGTGTCGCATTTTATCTATGACCTGCAAACGGCAGCTCTGGCCAAAACGCACAGCACCGGGAACGGCGACCGGCGGGGGGGAATGCCTGCACCGTCTCCCAGTTCCCTGGTCATATATGCCGGAGATGCCGATTTCAACAGCATGGTAAAAGACATAAAAGAAGGCCTGTTGGTCGATATTTTGATAGGGGCCGAGCAGGGTAATATACTTAATGGGGATTTTAGCGGCAACGTTTTATTAGGTTTCAAGATAGAAAAAGGGGAAATAACCGGCAGAGTCAAAGACACTATGGTCGCAGGTAACGTATATCAACTTCTCAGACAAATCGTGGCCATAGGCAAGGACAGCAGATGGGTCGAAGGCTTCTTGCTGACGCCAAGCCTGTATTGTACCGGCTTATCGGTTGCCGCGAAAGCGGGATAAATTGATGAAAAGTTATGTTAAACTTTACAAAGAGCCGCGCAGGAAGGCTTGTGACCTGCTGGCTGCCTGGCCGGGAATCGGGAACGTGGCGCTGATAATTGCCCGCTACATTAAGGACAAGCTTAAAGCTGAAGAAATAGGTGAAATCGAGCCATTCGATTTCTTTGACCCCATCGGGGTTATGGTCAAAGGTAATATAGTAGAAGCACCCCAATTCCCGGAAAGTAAATTTTATTACTGGCCAAATCCAAAATCCGACCGTGACCTTCTCTTATTTATCAGCGACGAGCAGCCAAGCTTCAAGGGCTATGACCTGGCTAACTGTGTACTGGACGTCAGCCAGAAACTTAAGGTAAAGCGGGTCTACACCTGCGCGGCAGCTATCGCCCGAATCCACCACACCGAGGCTCCAAGAGTCTGGGGGGCCGCCACTAATCAAAAACTTCTCGAGGTACTCAGGAAATACGATGTCGTGCTCCGAGGCGATATTCAAATTGCCGGGCTTAACGGCCTGTTCCTGGGAGTAGCTAAAGAACGAGGCTTTGATGGAATCTGCCTGCTCGGCGAAGTTCCTACTTACACTACCAGAATACCCAATCCAAAAGCAGCTCTGGGGGTACTAAGCGTCCTTGCCAAAATCCTGCCTATCGATATCAATATGTCTGACCTGGCCAAACTATCCAAAGAAGCTGATGAGCAAATGAAGAAACTGGCCGCTGAAGCTATGGAGGAGTTTATAGACCGATATACCAAACCGGTGTGGCCCCCTGAAGAAGAGGAAGCAGAAGAAATTGAGGAAATTGACGAGGAGGCGGAGGACGAAAAAGAGGATGACGACAACGAAAATGGCGACGAGGAGGAAGACAGGTAATATGTCAGGTGACCTATCCCCGATTAAGCGCCAGATAGCCGATATATTAGACCAAACAAAGACCTTAACCAGCTCTAAGCTGATATCTCTTTCGAACCTCGAGAATGAGGAAATAGATTTTTTGACTCGAGCGTGGCAGGCTACTGATTTAAAGCGACGTCGAGAAATTATTTCTCAGCTTGCGCATCTCACCGAAGTTGACCACAGGCTAAATTTCAGTGCGGTTTTTGTAATGTCCCTTAACGACCCGGATGAGCAAATCAGAACAGAAGCAGCCGTCGGGCTGGATGGAGAAGATAATTACTTACTTATTAAACCGCTGCTAAAAGCACTGAAAGAAGATGTCTCCGTCAAAGTAAGGAGCGCAGTTGCCACAACTCTGGGTACATTCGCTTTACAGGCTGAATTAGGTAACCTGCCGAGCCACTATCAGGAAAGAGTGTATACAGCCTTGTTGGAAGTGCTTCATAAGCCGGAAGAGCCAATCGACGTAAGACGTCGCGCTCTGGAGGCCATTTCTCCGTTTAGTCGGCCCGAAGTCAGTGACCTGATCAAGACCGCCTATCACACCGATGACATTAAGATGAAAGTCAGTGCCATATTCGCCATGGGCCACAACTGTGACCTGGCTTGGCTACCCACTCTACTTCTTGAATTAGACGACGACCGTGCTGATATCCGTTATGAGGCGGCGGGCGCACTGGGTGACCTGGGCGCGGAGGAAGCAATCCCCCACCTCCTAGATAAGGTCGTCGACCAAGACGAGCGCGTCAGGGAGGCTGCCATCAAAGCCCTGGGTGAAATCGGTAACGAGCCGGCCAAACAAGCTCTGGACAAGCTTGCTAAAAGCCCGGAACCAACAATTCGTGATGCTGCTAAGTCTGCCTTGAAGGATATACAGTTTTGCGAAGACCCTCTATATTTGCCGCCCTAGCCAGACCTCCACTTTTAGTCGGCAACAAGGTTAAATTGCGTCCTAAGCACCTACAGGACGCTGCCTGCGATTATAGCTGGCGACAGGATCCCGAACTGTGCCAGCTAGACGCGGCACCAACAATAGAGTGTTCCTTTGAACAGTTCCTGGAAAACTACGTCGAAGATTTACATCGATTAACTCAGAGCTATCGATTTGCCATAGAAACGTTGGATAGCATTCATATAGGAAATTGCAGTTATTTCAACCTGGACGGATATAAAAAAGAGGCTGAAATGGGGATTATGATAGGGAATCGAGCTTACTGGAATCATGGTTACGGGACGGACGCCATCACTACCTCGCTCAACTACTTCTTTACCCAGACCAATATGAAAAGAATTCATCTTAAGACATTGATCTGGAACGCCAGAGCACAGGAATGCTTCCGGAAATGCGGTTTCATTCCCTACGGACAGTCAATCCACGGTGAATATGCTTTTTTATTGATGGAAACATATCCGTCTAAGAGGAAAAATGTGAAAATAGAGGAAACGGGTAAAGCGAAAGAATAACTAATATACAAAAACCGGTCTGCGGTCTGTGATAATTCGTCTAGTGATCGCCAACTGATGGCGCAGGTGTTTCGGCAGAATAAATAATGACTGATGCGTTAGTCCATCGTAAGACTTTAGCCGCCGCGTAAGTCGTAGTGAAATCCTACTGTCTATATCTTCCGGCGTTAATTCCGTGGGTCTAATACTCTGCGAGGCTGTGGCAAAGCCCCACATGTCAACGAATGAAGGGACGTACGTGTGGTAGGGACAGACTATAGCGAAAACTCTTTTCAAGGTATTTACTATGGCGGTGAAATTTTGAAAGTTCGTCCAGCCAGCGGCTCCCGATTGAACAGATACAATCCCGCCCAGATTAAGTCTATCTTTTACCAGCTCATAAAACTCGCGCGTGTATAACAGACAAGCCGGACCCTCTTCAAGCGGTTCAACAAGATCAATGATAATCGTGTCGAATTTGTCTCTGCTATCCTGTAAAAATTGGCGGGCGTCGGAATAACGCATTCTCAGGCGCGGGTCATCGAATGAGCCTCGATGGAAAGAGGGTAAATAACGGCGGCATATATCTATAACTTGTTTGTCGATATCAACCATGACCGCTTTCTTTACGGTCTTGTGTGAAAAAACTTCTCTAAGCGTGGCTCCCTCACCCCCACCTATGATCAGAGCGGTTTGCGGACATTCATGGCTGAGCATTGCCGGATGCACCAGGGCCTCGTGATAGATAAATTCATCACTTTGGCTGGATTGAATTTTATTGTCGAGAACCAGGCAAATGCCAAAGCTCCGGGTATCAACGATCTGAACCGACTGGAACTCCGTGCGTCCGGAATAAATCTCCTTTTTTATCCGATGAAGCTGCGCCAGGTTAGGGTTGACCTCGTCATACAGCCACTTGCGTTTATCAGGGTCTGTCATTTCAACTCACAGCCGACCGGACTACTCTGCAGGATACCTCTCTTAAGTTCGATGAAAGACGGGTTTTTCGAGCCCAGTTTTTCCACCAGTGGGTTGATGGCAAGCTCCGGTTTTACCAAATCGCCGCATGTAAAAATATCTACCGCAGCGTAACCGTGTTCGGGCCAGGTGTGCACGCAAATATGAGATTCAGAGATTACCAGCACACCGCTTATTCCATGTGGACTAAACGCATGAAAACATTCATTTACAACGGTAGCGCCGATCTGCTCTGCGGCGTCGTGCAAACATTGCCTGAGATAATTCTGGTCGTTAAGGACCTCCACATTACAATCTTTGAGTTCTATAAGCAGTTGTCTGCCAAGAGCATGCAAATCACCGTCCCTCCTTAATTTTTTTCGCTTGAAGTTCTCACCCGCAATCCTACCGAGAATAGAACGAACAGGCAGTTATTGTATATTTTGTGAAAATGATTTTCAAGACCCTCTAGTACCCTATTGACAAAAGCCAGACGACCCTGTAAAATCGAAAACAAGGGTTGGTCGAACCTTTAAAAGCAAACTCAAAATGGAGGTGTCAATTTGAGGATTGTTAGTGTTGTCTTAGCCTTGGTATTGGCTGTAGCTGTCGTGTTGCCAACGGTCGCACTGGCACAGGACGAGTACGCCGGATTATCCCAATGTGCCTGGGATCCCGTAAAGTGGCAGAATAATGAGATCGCCTGGACCGTATACTTGCAGCATTGGGGCAGAACACCGATTCAAGCCATGACACGCCTATCGGGCTTATGCGGACCTAAAACTCTTTGTGCCGCCGTCGGCACCAATTGTCCGCAGGCTGGCAAGGGAATTTACCAGGATCCCAACGCGTGTTTTGGTGGCTGTCCAGCATGCCGCACCCAGGAGCCAGGTGCCTTAGCCACTTGCTCCGACCCGGCGGCATGTAGTGCCTCGCTGTCCAGTGTGGCATGCCCGGCTACTGGTCAGGCGGAATCCACCTGCCCCTCAACTGCAGTAGTAGAGAAATTCGAGCCGGTTTGCGGCTTCTGCTGGGGAATCAGCCTGGCAATGGCAGGTAAGAGTTGGGCTGGCGCTGACATTGGTAACGCTCCCAGAATCAACAACAATCACCTGAACCATTTCGGAACCAGTGAATGCACCGGCGGTAACACTGGCGGTGACTGGGGCATTACCGGATGCCCGCACACCGAGTGTTGCTCGCTGACTTGGTGCCTACAGGATAACTGCCTTGGGAAACCGTACGGCGACCAGTGCGCACCGAATTAACGATATTATAAATAACATATATTCTTAAAATAATTCGGCAAATTTACCCTGACCGGGGATACGGTAAATCCCCGGTCAGGGTTTCTATTGGAGTTTACCGCCCATTCACAAGCAGCCTCCAGAACACTTACTTGTTTCTTGCGGTTTATCTATATGCCACCTAAGACAGATTTTGTAACTGTTTACGTCGCCACCAGTCAACCTGAGGCTGAAATTGTTAAGGGACGCCTTAGTTGCGAGGGAATCCCGGCTATTCTCAGATATGAGGCGGCCGGCATGATCTACGGACTTACCATTGATGGGCTGGGGCAGGTAGAAGTGCAAGTTCCGTCCCGCTTGGCTAAACGGGCTATGGACATTTTAGCTTACAACGAAAAGGACACCGACTAGACTTTCAGGCCAAGCTGGGAATAAAAAGCTTCAAAATCGAAGCAACTGTCTAGGACTCTTTCAAACATCTCCAGCTTTCGTGGATTTCGGATACTGGCCTCCGCTAACGCTTTCTCGATACCATCTACGGTAGCATTGGTATCAAGCCTCACCGATACTATCGGCACCTGCTTTTCCTGAGCCTGTAGCATAATTGTGGGCAAAGGTTTGGCGTTGTTGGTAATGATCAGGCACCTGGTTGGAGTCTGCAATGCAGCTAGTTGCATATCCGAGCGTTCACCACGAACCACTACTGCTTTGTTTTCTTTCCGGCCAAAATAGGTCAGGCCTGAATCAACCGTCATTGCCCCGACCATTACGTTCTCAACAATTTCATCGGCTTTTTCTCGGGAAGAAAGTATTTCCCCTCCAAGCGCTTGAGCCAGCTCTGCAACGGTCACACCCAGTAAACCACGAACCTCCGGCACTACTGCCAGCAACTTAATATTAGCTTTACTGAACGAGTCGCTTATCTGTTGCTTTACTTTTTCCACTTTCGACTTCGGCACCAGATTAGCAATAACTCCAATTAATTTAACTTTTTTGCTCATCTGCACCACATGGGAAAGGTCAGAATTTACCGGATAATTGAGCACCACGATTACACCGGCGCCCACAGCGTTCGCAATAACATAACATGCAGAAGTCGAGACTTTATCGCTAATATTACCTAGCCCCTCCATGATTACGATATCTTTACCACGGGATATTTTTTGATAAGCGGACTTTACACTTTGTGATAACTTATCGGAGTTTGTGGTCAACCTCCTTGACAGTTCATCTTTGGATAACCTGACTGCGCACATAGTCTCGTCAGATTCGGTCAGTTTAAACACATTTTTAACAAAAGCGGCATCGGGGCATCCATCGCCATCACTGGATTCAACGACATATACGGGTATCATAAAACCTACTTTTGCCCCGCGTTGAATCAATTTTCGTCCTATTGCTGCTACGAAGGTTGTTTTGCCTGCGTGTTCTGTAGAAGTTATGTATAGAGCGCCCACGTTACCTCCTAAATTTGGACGGACTAATTATATTATCTCGACTTACTCTTTACAACCTCGACAAAGCAGCCTATAATATGACTAATTCAACGATAACTGAGGGTCGCCGCACTCTCAGTTTTTTTAGTAGCTTTCCAATAGGAGTTATCACATGGGGCAAAAGAAAATCCTTATTACTCGAGAAGGTTTGACTAAACTTCAGTCAGAATTGGATCACTTGCTGTCGGTCCGAAGGCAAGAGATAGCTGATAAAATTAAGCGCGCCCGGGAAATGGGAGGCACCGAGAACAATGCCGAATACGAAGACGCCAAGAACGAACAGGCCTTCGTTGAAGGCAGAATATTGATGCTGGAAAATACCGTAAAAAACGCGACGGTAATTGAATCGCCTGCCATGCCGGGGGTGGTGGAGATAGGCGATAAAGTGTTGATTCAGAACCAGGATGGCAAGATCGAGCAATTCACTATCGTGGGTAGTGCAGAAGCCAGCCCAGTCGAAGGCAAGATTTCCAATGAATCTCCGGTAGGAAAAGCCTTGCTGGGTAAAAAAATAGGTGATGAAGTCGATGTCAAAACGCCTGCCGGGCTGCTTAAGCTTTTGGTAATGGATGTAAGTTGACGATTTGTACTTCTGAAACCTCGCTTATGGACCGCTGTATAGCATGGCCAGATTGAAGCACATCGCCCAACAACGACTGGACAAACTTGAAAAATTTCGGGGTCTCGGCCTAAATCCATATCCTCGTTCTTACCACCGCAGTCACACTATCCAAGAATCCCTGACACTTTTTCAGCAATCGGAATCAAATCCGGATAAGGCCCTGCCGCAGGAATTCCATCTGGCCGGCCGGGTTACCGCTATCCGCTTCATTGGCAAAATTGCTTTCTTCGATATACGCGACGGGTCAGGCAAAATTCAGGTTTTCTTCAGCCACGATATAATGGGCAATGAAAAGTACCAGCTGCTGCATGAAACTGATATTGGTGATATCATTGGCGTCGCCGGAAAGATTTTCAGGACCAGGGCCGGCGAAATAAGTATCGAGGCCAAAGATTTCAACATGTTGGCTAAATCCCTTCAGCCCCTTCCGGAGAAATGGCACGGATTGGTAGACGTCGAAAAGCGCTACCGCCAGCGATATCTTGACCTTATATCCAATGAGGAAATTAAAACCTTATTCAAGATACGCAGCCGGGTCATCTCAGCGCTCAGGCTTTTTCTGGATGAACGAGACTTTATTGAAGTGGAAACACCGGTTTTGCAGCCTGTGGCCGGTGGGGCACTGGCGAAGCGCTTTAAAACGCATCATCAGGCCATTGACCAGGACCTGTATCTTCGCATAGCGCTGGAGCTTTATCTTAAGCGACTAATAATCGGCGGTTTCGATAAAGTCTATGAAATCGGCCGCGTGTTTCGCAACGAAGGCATATCTACCAGGCATAATCCCGAATTTACAATGGCAGAAATATATGAAGCTTATGCCGACTACGAAGACATGATGTCGATGTTCGAAGATATGGTATGCTTTATCGCCAAAAAAGTAATGGGTGAAACTATTCTTAAATTCGGCGAAGAATCCGTGAGCCTGGAACCACCCTGGCAACGCATCAAGCTGCGTGAAGCTATAAAAGAGCGCTGCGGTATCGACTTCGAGGACTATCCCGATGTTGACTCGCTGCGAGATAGAATGAAACAGCTCGGACAGGACGTAGACCCTAAAAAGGACCGTGGAAGGTTAATCGACGAACTTATCTCTACATACGTCGAACCTCACTTGATGCAGCCTACTTTTTTAGTCGACTACCCCGTGGACATGTCGCCGCTGGCGAAAAGAAGGGAGGACAGCAAGACGCTGGTAGAACGCTTCGAAGCCTTTGTCGGCGGTATGGAGGTAGCCAATGCCTTCACCGAGCTGAACGACCCGATTGAGCAGCGTGACCGTTTCCTGAAACAGAAACATATTCAATCGGCGGATTCGGTTAAATCTAAGGCCAGCGAAGAAAGCGAAATCGACGTTATTGATGAGGATTTTTTACTGGCTATGGAATATGGTATGCCTCCAACCGGCGGACTGGGTGTCGGCATAGACCGCCTGGCAATGCTGTTCACCGATAAACCGTCTATCCGAGAGGTAATCTTTTTCCCGCAGCTGAAAACCAAGTAATCCGGTAAGTAACAATGCTAGATATAAAGTTAATACGTGAAAGCACCGACCTGGTCCGCGAAGCCATGGAAAAACGCGGCGAGACGGTTCCGCTCGACCAGATATTAAGTCTTGATGAAAAACGACGCCGCCTGTTACATGAGATGGAAACCATCAGGGCGCATCGGAACGAAGTCAATAAACAGCTGGGTAAAATGGCTGACAAACCTGCACAGCTTATCAACGAGATGCGCCAGCTGGGAGAAAAGGTCACTTCCCTTGAAGCCGAAATCAACCAGACAGAGTCAGAATTGGACGACTTCCTGTTGAGGCTTGCTAACATACCTGCCAGCGATGTCCCGGTTGGCCGCGGCTCCGAAGACAACGTAGTAGTCCGCAGCTGGGGCAAGGCGCCGGATATGTCGTTTACGCCTCTGCCGCACTGGGAACTGGGGGAACAACTAAATATTATAGATTTCGAAAGGGGCGTCAAGTTATCAGGTAGCCGCTTTTATATTCTAAAAGGCCTCGGCGCCCGTCTGCAGAGGGCACTAATTACCTTCATGCTCGACCTGCATATAAAAGAACACGGCTTTACAGAAATATACCCTCCTTACATGGTTAAACGTGAATGCATGGTAGGGTCAGGCAATCTACCCAAATTTGCCGATAACCTGTACCACGATGCCGAAGAGGATTACTGGTTCGTCCCCACGGCCGAAGTGCCGCTAACGAATTTGCACCGCGACGAAGTGTTGCCGCCCGGAACGTTACCTCTGTATTACGTTGCTTATACCGCCTGCTTTCGACGGGAAAAAATGGCTGCCGGGAAGGACACCAGGGGTATAAAAAGAGGACATCAATTCGACAAGGTTGAGCTTTACAAGTTCACCGAACCGGAGACGTCGGATAAAGAGCTGGAAAAACTATTGGACAGCGCGGAAGATGTGTGCCGCAGGCTAGGTTTACCTTACAGGGTGCTTCAGCTTTGCACCGGTGACCTGGGCTTTGCCTCGGCAAAATCGTTCGACCTTGAAATGTGGGCTCCCGGCTGCGGAGAATGGCTGGAGGTAAGCTCGTGCAGCAATTGCCGCGATTTCCAAGCCAGACGGGCTAACGTACGCTACAAGGCCGATGTCAAAGCCAAGCCAGCCTTTGTGCACACTTTGAACGGCTCGGGTTTAGCCTTGCCACGCGTGGTCATTGCATTACTTGAGAACTACCAGCAAGCCGATGGCAGTATAAAAGTGCCCGAAGCGCTGGTATCATATATAGGTACGGATACAATCAGGAAGGCTTAGGTAATGCCGGAAAATACAAAGCCGCGCTACGCTTGCCCCCGGTGCTCAACTAAAATGATTTCCCAGTTCGGCACCTGTCCCAGTTGTGGTTACATCGGAACCATGGAAGATAAGGACATTTACCTACGCGGCAAGAATGCGGCCGGCAAACCCATAAAGGTCGACCCACCGAAACCACAAGCCGATAGCAGTAGACCAAAAAAGTCTAAAAGTACTGAAGTTTTGGCTAAATATGCCTGCCCGCGCTGCGGAACCGGCGCCAGCAAGGCATTCGGTCGCTGCCTAAATCATCGAAGCTGCGGCTACTCCGGCCCCATGAAAGCCATTACCGTCAGCAAACCCAAGCCAAAGTAACCCCGTACTACCCACGAAATCTTCTCACTTTTTTGATTTTAACTTGTCGACGTGTATAATCTAGGGCAATATTTTGGCGTTATATAAATATAAAGAATGACCGGCGCGGATCGAGCGTAAAGAGGCTGCGTGCAAAACATAATTTTATGCCCCACGTGCCACAGGCAGATTAAACCGGATAACTTGGGCGAACTTATATGTCCTGTCTGCAACCTGCGGCTTTGCCCTAAAAATCACAAGTTTGATGGTAAAATTTGCCCGTTCTGCGGCTACCAGGACCCAAATTACAGCCTCTACGTAAAAGCACAGCAGGCACGCCAACAAAAGCGTGATCGGGGAGCTGAGGAAACAGAAGGGATCAAAGCACAATATATTTGTCCGCAGTGCCGCAATAGAGTCGATGCCACACAGAAACACTGCAATTTCTGCGGTCTTTCGAACGCCAGGGCCATGGCAGCCAAACCAGCGCCGGCCGGGCCTCCACCTGTGGCCAGCCGGGCGGTAGTGCAAAGTAAACCCATCTGGAACAGTGTTCCTCGCGAACCGAAGCATAAGAAAGTGCGCGAACCCAAAAGCACCTTCGTCAGAGAAGTAGAGGTATCGGGTGGAACACACTTTCAATTCCCGTCTCTGAAACGTTTCATCCGGCCGATTCTAGCCAGTACGCTGGCAGGTCTTGTTATTCTCGGCCTTGTCTTCGGAGGCATCTATGCAGTTAAATTCATCAGCCAGAAAGTTAAAGCAGGAACTATGCCACCAATCACCGTGGCATTTCCTTCTTTGCCCCAGGCTCAGACTAAGACCTACGCCCTAAATATCAGCGTAGTACCGCAAACGGCGGGTGAAATAAGAATAACGCCTCCGCCTCCAACTGATGGTACCTTCGAATCAGGCAGTCAGGTCACCTTAACGGCTGTGCCGGGTGACTGTTATGATTTCAACTTCTGGGACGGTGTTACCGACGTCTCGGAAAATATCTCCGTGGTAATGGACTCCGATAAAACCATTACGGCCAACTTCAAGGCCAAATATTCGGCGCCTCCGGTCATATCACAAATCGAAGCGGATACAACCTCGGACGTTAGCGCCACCATATCCTGGGTAACCGACAAGCCCGCCACGGGCCAAATCGACTACGGAAAAACAAAAGAGTATGGAATGAGTGCCGTATCGAGTGAACAACTTACCACGGACCACAAAGTCCGTGTTCCCGGGCTCCAGCCGAATACAACGTATTATTTTCTCATAAAATCGAGTGACCGGTGCGGCAACGAAGCTGAGGCCAGCAAAATGATCATCACCGCCCGCGAAGTTACATACGGAGAGAGGGTCGGACAACGGGCGCTGGACTTTACCCTGCCGTACTATTATGACAAGAATCCCGGTTCTCCCAATAAATCCGGTTCTGAGACATTAAGCAACTATTTGGGAAAAAAGAAAATAATGGTTAACTTCTGGAGCACTTTCTGCGGCGCCTGCATCGGTGAATTCCCATACATACGGGATGTATACCAGGATGAAAATTTCGCCAACGGCAACTCCGCAGATTCGGATTTCGTGGTCTTTACCATCTGTATCGACAGTAAAATTGACGAGGCTCCGGCACGCATCGTGACACTCGAAAATAAATTCATTGCGGATACCGGACCATTTACCTTCCCCATACTGATGGATTCAATAGGGCAAACGCAGACAGACTATCACGTCTGGACCATACCGGAGACTATATTTATTGATTCGGACGGGATAATTCGTGAAATCAAAATCGGACGATTCGAAAACGTAGACCAGATAAAAGCCGAATTAAATTCTCTAAACTAGAGACCTCCTTTTGCCTTCTTTGGGTATAAAACCATTCTCAGCTCAATAACAATATGATATAACCAGTTTTATGGAACTTTCGGTCTAAAGTGTATAATGTTAAGGCAAATGAATAGCAAAATCGGTAACAGGGACGCAAAGACAGTGGGTTCAGCATGCAACCGAGGGTAACGCTGTGTTCCGTCTGCCATGTGCAGATGCCCGTGGGCCAGACACAGTGCCGGAACTGCGGCTCTATGCTGTGCCCGCAATGCCGTGAGGTTCTGCCGCAAAGGTCAAGATTCTGCCCCAAATGCGGCTTTCTGTGCGTGGCTGAGCAGCAGGTTGTCACATCTCTGGTGCCACCGGCATCGGGTAGACCGCAAGCTATGTCGCCACGTCCCGCTATGCCGATACCCCGGGCTGCCCCTCAGACACCGTTCGCACAGCCTCCGCTGGTAAGTCCGGCCGCTCCGCAGCACCGAAACTGTCCTAAATGTGGCTCACCTATCGACTTCGAACAAGGGCGTTGTACCGGCTGCGGCCTTCTTTATGGAGTCAGGCATCGCGCGGTACAACCCTCAGCACCCACGCCACCGGCACCTATACCTCACCCGCAAGCGTCGTGGCCGCAAGGTGCTGTTCAACAACAGCCGCCATCATTTAATCCAACACCGTCATACAGCGGCCAGGGCTTCGGCGCTCCTCCGTTACCCCCGGCGTATCATCCTAATTATGCACCGGCGGCTGCCATGCCGCAGCCTGGTCAGCTGATACCAATACCTCGAATAGCCCCGAACATACCGGGAGCTATGCCTCCAGGCGGTATACCCTCTCGTGCGCTCGTACCGGCACGGCCGTATCAGCAGGAGGCACCGCCCCCACCTCCGGTAACACGTCGGCCTGCCGCTCCCAGAAAGGGGGGCTTGTCCGGCTTCGCTACTGCCATGATTGTTATCGTGGCATTATGTCTGGTTGGCGGAGGCGTGTACTACTTCACCAATCAGGAAGCTGTGATAATACCGGACCCCGGCACCTTCAGTGCCCCACCCACATCAGACAACTTGACGAACAGTTCTACGCTCAAAATACTCGATGTCACCATTCAAGCAACCACACAAACTGCCAACATCATATGGATCACGAACATACCATCTACCGGCTTGATAGAAATACGAGATGCTGACGGCAACCGAATTACCAGCGCGGCGGGAGATTCCCTAAACGAAAAACAAACGGTTACCGTGAGCGCCCTCCAGCCCGGCACCAAATACAACTATACAGTAACAGCCACGGATTCGAGCGGCAACGAAGTGACCTCTGACGGCGAATTAATCACACAGGCAGTAGCCGATGACAATCCGCCCGTTATTTCGGGAGCTTCGGTCAGTAATATTACCGAATCGAGCGCTATCGTCACCTGGACTACGAACGAACCCGCCACAGGCCAGGTCAAATATTTCGTCAGTGATAACACCACCAGCAATAGCACTACCCTTACTACGCCGGAGGACACGAATCTGAATCCCACCCATAGTGTTATGTTAAGTAATCTTACATCGGGCACGGAATATGGCTTCGATATAATATCCAAAGACAATTCGGGTAATGTAGCTACATACTCGGAAGGCCAGACCTTTACAACCGTAGCGGCCATACCTTTTGCCGCAGAAGAAGGCAGCCGCGCCCCCGATTTCGAACTCAAGAATCTGAGCAACCAACCCGTCAAACTAAGCGATTTCAAAGGCAAGATGGTGCTGCTGAACTTCTGGGCTTATACCTGAGAGGCATGTAAAGAGGAGTTTCCTCTTATACAAGCAGTCTCAGACAACTGGTCGAGCAGTAGCAACGACCTGGCAGTGCTAGCCGTAGCCGATAGCCAAGGCGAGACTATTAATGATGTCAATAATTTCATGGGAGAAAACGAATACAATTTCACCCAGGTTTTGTACGATTACGGGCAGGTTGCCAGACTTTACAATATCGATACCCGGCCCACTACTTTCTTTATTGATAAGGACGGTATAATCCAAAAAATATACCCCAGTTCTTTCCCGGACCAACAAACGATCGATAATATCCTCAGAACCATGCAGTAAGCCACCATTTATTGATCAATTTACATGCAATAATTCCTCCAGAGTCCAATCACCTAAATACAGATTCATTTACCGCATTAAATCTAGAATGTAGGGACAGGCCTTTAGACCTGTCCGCCAAATATAGGTACACATGTAAGACGCTGTGTTTTTTCTTGGCGATTGATAATTAGCGTATCTCTGTTCACTCTAATCCCGACCCAGCAATAATTTTAGTATTAAAACAACCGCTCACACGGTTGCCAAAGAGGGGTCGATTTCATATACTAGGGCGGCTTGGGGAGGGGTGGCCGAGTGGACGATGGCGACGGTCTTGAAAACCGTTTTCGTGAAAGCGAACGTGGGTTCGAATCCCACCCCCTCCGCCAAAATCATGGTAAGCTCAACTAATCACCATAATCTAAAAAGGGAATAAAAATGAAAATCCACGAATACCAGGCAAAAGCGCTGATGTCAGAATTCGGCATACCCATACCCCAGGGCGCGGTAGCAACTTCAGCAGCCGAAGTTAAAAAGATAGCAGCCGAGCTTGGCGGCAGGGTCGCCATTAAAGCTCAGGTTTACGCCGGCGGCCGGGGCAAGGCCGGTGGTATAAAGGTTGCCGGCAGCCCTGAAGAAGCGGAAACGCTCGCCGCCCAGATGCTGGGCACCAGGCTGGTCACGCACCAGACCGCCACCGAAGGTGTACCCGTGAGCAAGGTCCTGGTGGAGAAGGCGGTCAGCGTACAGCAAGAACTCTATCTCAGTATCGTCGTGGCTACTGCCAATCGAATGTCGGTGATGATGGCCAGCGAAGCCGGAGGCATGGACATCGAGGAGGTGGCCCGAACCAGCCCCGAAAAAATTCTGCTGGAATACATCGACCGCGCCACGGGATTTCAGGCCTTCCAGGGACGCAAGTTAGCCTATGGCATGAACCTGAGCCAAAACCTGATAAGACCGGCCGCCAACCTGATGGCAAACCTCTATCGGCTGTTTCAAGCTAAAGATTGCTCCCTGGCCGAAATCAACCCACTGGTGGTCACCACCGATGGTGAAATTATGGCCCTCGACGCCAAGCTGAACTTCGATGACAACGCCCTGTTCCGGCACAGCGACATCGAGCAACTTCACGATGTAGAGCAGGAAGACCCGCTTGAAGTCAAGGCCAACGAACTGGGTGTAAAGAACTACATCAAGATGGACGGCAATATAGGCTGCCTGGTCAACGGCGCCGGCCTGGCCATGGCGGTCATGGACCTTATCACACTGGCCGGAGGCAGGCCAGCTAATTTTCTCGATATCGGCACCGTAAACAACACCGACCGCGTCGTTGCCGCTTTCAAAGTCTTCACCACCGACCCCAGCGTCAAGGCGATTCTGGTTAATATATTCGGTGGCATCGCCCGCGTAGATGTCATCGCCCAGGGCATAGTTGAGGCCCACCACCAAATGGACATACCTCAGCCGCTGGTCATCAGGCTGGCCGGCACCAACGTCGATGAAGGCAAAAGCATACTGGCAGAATCCGGAATTAAATTTATCGAAGCTACCAATTTCCTCGATGCCGCCAGCAAGGCCGTTGCTGCGGCTAAAGGAGAACGAAATTGAGCATACTAATTGATAAAAAGACGCGTCTCCTGGTGCAGGGCATCACCGGCGGCGAGGGCAGTTTCCACACCCAGCGGTGCATCGAGTACGGCAGCAACGTGGTCGCCGGCGTCACTCCGGGCAAGGGAGGCAGCGAGACATTAGGTGTACCCATCTTTAATACCGTGGAAACAGCAGTGGAAAAAACTCAGGCAAATGCCAGTATAATTTTCGTCCCGGCGGCATTCGCAGCCGACGCCATTCTGGAAGCCGTCGATGCCGGTATCCCATTGGTAGTTTGCATTACCGAGGGCATTCCGGTGCTGGACATGGTTATGGTGCACAACTATTTAAGGGGCAAACAAACCAGGCTTATCGGCCCCAACTGTCCCGGCCTTATCTCGCCGGGCAAATGCAAGGCGGGGCTTATGGCCGGAGAAATTCACCTCCCGGGGAATATCGGCGTCGTTTCACGTAGCGGCACCCTGACCTATGAGACGGTTGCCCAGCTCACCAGCCTCGGCATAGGTCAGTCCACCTGCGTTGGTATCGGCGGAGACCCTCTGCCCGGTACCACCTTTGTCGATATACTCGAGCTGTTTCAGAAAGATAAAGAAACCAAAGCGGTAGTACTTATCGGCGAAATCGGCGGCATAGCCGAGCAGGATGCCGCCGATTTCATCAAGAAAAAAATGAACAAGCCCGTGGTCGCCTTCGTCGCCGGAGCCACGGCACCTCCGGGCAGGCGCATGGGCCATGCCGGAGCTATTATCAGCGGCAGCTCAGGCAGGGCACAGGACAAGATAGCTGCACTGGCGGCTGCGGGAGCCACCATTGCCTCCAGTCCAGCGGAAATCGGGCTCACTATGCGGAAGGTGCTGCAGAAATGGGACGCTACCCACTAGTCGAAGGGATACAGCCCCCGGTAACCTCAGCCGAAGCTTTTGACCTGTTTTATAGCCTGCCTCATAGCTTTTTCCTCGACAGCGGTATGGACCCGAATAGATTAGGCAGGTATTCCTTTATAGGCATCGACCCGTTCCTGGTAATGACCAGCCGCGGCAACAAAGTCACCATCGCGGACAAGTACGGGCAAAAAACCGAAGTCGGGAATCCGTTTGATGTTCTGAACAGGCTGCTGGAGACATATCGATTGGACTTCTCAACGCCGATGATTCCTTTCTGCGGCGGTGCTGTTGGCTATCTCAGCTACGACCTGTGTCATTTCATCGAGCGCCTGCCGTCAACAGCCGTGGACGATCTGAAGCTGCCGGAGAGCTATTTCGGCTTTTATGATGCTATAATAGCCTTTGATAACCTTGAGAATAAAGTCTATATAGTTACCACGGGCTTTCCCGAACTAGACGAGAGACGCAGGCTCAAAAGAGCCAAACTGCGCCTTGAGGACATGAAAAGCCGGCTATCGATGCACCCTCCACATATCGCCCAAGAAAATTCAGAGAGAAGCAGCAAAACGACTGAAGCCATTCTGAAATCCAATTTCACTCCGGTAGGCTATATAGAGGCAGTCAACAGGATCAGAGAATACATCGCTGCGGGAGACGTATTTCAAGTCAATCTCTCCCAGCGTTTCGAGACCGAGCTTAGCATCACGCCATATGAACTATATCGCCGGCTGCGACAAATAAACCCGGCTCCATTTGCCGGCTATTTAAACTTCGATGGCATAACCATTGTCGGTGCCTCGCCGGAGAGATTTCTCCGCGTGGAATGCGACAGCGTGGAAACGCGCCCCATAAAAGGCACCAGGCCGCGGGGCAAGAACTCAAACGAGGATAACGCACTGGCAGAAGAGCTATTGAGCAGCGCTAAAGACCGCGCCGAGAATGTGATGATCGTCGACCTGGAGAGAAACGACCTGGGCAGAGTCTGCAGGTACGGAACTGTAAAAGTTACCGAACTCGCCGTCCTGGAAACCTTCCCTACCGTCTTTCATCTGACCTCCACCATCACGGGCAAGCTGCGTCCGGATAAAAACCGCATCGACTTGCTCAAAGCCACTTTCCCCGGAGGTTCCATTACCGGCGCACCCAAGGTTCGGGCCATGGAGATTATCGATGAACTCGAGCCCACCAGAAGAAGCGTTTACACCGGCGCCATCGGCTATCTTGGGTTTAACAACAGAATGGACTTAAACATAGTCATCCGCACCTTTATAATTAAAGGCAATAAAGCTTATTTCCAGGTTGGCGGCGGCGTCATATATGATTCCAATGCCGACGCGGAATATCAGGAAACTCTGGACAAGGCGAAGGCACTGATTCAGGCGCTTAACCTGGCACCGAGTGTAGCCGTGGAAACGAAATGATATTGGTCATCGACAACTACGACTCATTCGTCTACAATCTGGCCCAATACTTGGGCGAACTGGGCTGGCAGCCGGTGGTCCATCGTAACGACAAAATAACGCTGGCTCAAATCGAAGACATGGCGCCCAGCCATATAGTCATTTCACCCGGGCCCTGTACTCCGCTCGAAGCCGGTATTTCCAACGAGGTTATCCGGAACTTCGGCGGTAAAATCCCAATCCTGGGCGTCTGCCTCGGCCATCAGTGCATCGGGCATGTCTACGGGGGCATCGTTGGACGGGCGTCAATACCGGTCCACGGTAAGACTTCTCTTATCCACCATGATGCTCAAACTATTTACCAAGGCATAGACAATCCATTCCCGGCAGCCCGTTATCATTCCTTGATCGTCAAACCGGAGGCGCTACCGCCCTGTCTAACGATTACCGCCCGCACCACAGAGGGAGAAATAATGGGCATTAGACACAAAGAATATGTGGTCGAGGGCACCCAGATACACCCCGAATCTATACTTACCGGGGCAGGCCACGACATGCTGGCCAATTTCCTCCACTTCACCGTCTCCGTATGGCCCTCGTGTGAATAAAATGGAAGAAATAGTTTACCTCAACGGTGAACTGATACCCGGCTCTGAGACCGGGCTTTCTCCCTTTAGCTACGGCTTTCTTTTGGGCTACGGAGCCTTCGAGACTATGCGCGCCTACGGTGGCACCATCTTTCGCCTGGACCGCCACATTGCACGACTTCGCCATGCCGCCGAGATGCTGGGCTTAATTGATAAGCTGAACGCTTACGACCTGAAGGAAGCCTGCCACGACGTGCTGAAAGCCAACAACCTCACCGATGCCCGCGTCAGGCTTACCCTAACCGGCGGTGAAGGTGATATCGTGCCCAATCCTGATACTCTCAAAGATATTAACGTATTCATCGTTGCCCGTAAGCTGGTGCCGCAGCCCGCAGAAATCTATGAACGCGGCTATAAAGCCGTCATATCGTCATATCGCCGGAATAGCCACTCGCCGCTCTCCAGGATAAAATCCGTCAGCTACCTGGAAAACGTCTTAGCCAGGCAGGAAGCCAGGGCTGCCGGCGTAGATGAAGTTATCTTGCTCAACGAACGGGATTTCGTGGCTGAAGGCTCGACCACCAATATATTTTTAGTTAAAAGCCAGACGATAATTACACCGTCCCTCGAAAGCGGGGTACTTCCTGGAATAACCAGGGAGGTGGTACTGGAACTGGCCGGATCCCTGGGCATAACCACCGTCGTCAAACAGGTCGATTTGAGCGAACTTCTGGCTTCAAATGAGGCCTTCGTAACCAGTTCCACGGTTGAAGTCATGCCACTGACCCGGCTGGACGATAAGCCCATCGGTACAGGAAAGCCAGGACGGGTCACTCTCCAGCTTATGTCAAGTTATCGGGAGCTCGTGGCCAGGGAAACCGGAGGAGGAGATTTTTAATGTCCAGAGGAAAGTACTCCAACCTTTTCCAGCCGATAAGCATAGGTAAAGTAGAAATCAAGAACCGCATCGCTATGGCCCCGATGGCTATCGGCGGTTTGACCACACAATACGGCGGATTTGGCGCCAGGGCTATAGATTACTATGAGGGGAGGGCCAAAGGCGGTGTTGGACTGATAATAACCGGTGCCGCCATCGTCGACGACCGGATAGAGAAGCATTTCCCGCCGAACACTCTCTCAGCCAGTCATTATACTGAGCATTTCATCGAAACGGCTTTTGAACTGACGCAGAGGGTGCATGAATACGGCACCAAAATTTTTGCTCAGCTCACTGCCGGGGTAGGACGCGCCGCGGCTCCGATACGTGGTGCGTCGTCACCCGAATTCCTACCTGTGGCGCCATCGGCCATACCGGACTATTGGGACCCGAACGTAACCTGCCGCGAACTGACCCTTGACGAAATTAAACGGCTGATTACCAGATGCGGAGACGCCGCCGGGGCGGTAAAAGACGCTGGTTTTGACGGTATCGATTTCCATGGGCTACACGAGGGCTATCTGGTCGACCAGTTCGCCATCGCCTTGTTCAACCATAGAAACGATAAATACGGCGGGGACCTGAGCCACAGGTTGACACTAGCTACTGAAATACTGCGCGAAATGAGGAGCCGGGTCGGCCCCGACTTTCCAATTCAATTGAGGTTCAGCGTCAAAAGCTACGTCAAAGACTGGCGCCAGGGAGGCCTGCCGGGCGAGGAGTTCAAGGAAGCCGCCCGCGACACCGATGAGGGACTTCAAGTTGCCAGAGCCATGGAAGAGGCCGGATTCGACGCCTTCGATGCCGACGCCGGCACGTACGATTCATGGTACTGGGCGCATCCGCCGAACTATCTGGAACACGGCTGCTACCTGCATTTGACCGAACGGTTGAAAAAAGCGGTAAAGTCGCCGGTACTCGTTGCCGGCAGGATGGAACTGCCGGAGCTGGCGCAGCAGGCGATAGAGCAGGGCAAGGCGGATATGGTGGTACTGGGCAGAGGTCTGCTGGCCGACCCGTACTGGCCGGATAAGGTCAGGGAAGGCAAGATACAGAATATACGTCCCTGCCTGGGCTGCCACCAGGGCTGCCTGGGCCGTATGATTGCGACGGAAGGTCCGCTGTCCTGTGCCGTTAACCCAGCTTGCGGCAATGAAATCGCCCTGGCCTTACATCCCGCTAAGAAAGCCAGGAAGGTGATGGTTATCGGCGGCGGCGTGGCCGGTATGGAAGCCGCCAGGGTGGCTGCCATCAGAGGGCATCACGTGGCACTCTACGAAAAGAACGACAGGCTCGGCGGGCATGTACTTACAGCTTCGGTGCCGGCATTTAAAAAGGATGAAGCCAGGCTGCTTGATTGGTATGAAACGGAGCTTGACGAGCTTAAAATTAAGGTAAATACCGGTAAAAAAGTCACCCCGGCTCTGCTTAAAAAAGAAAAGCCGGATGAGGTAATTGTCGCTACCGGCTCCAGACCCGTAATCCCGGACGTGCCCGGCCTAACCAGTAGTATAGTAACCACGGCTATCGACCTGCTTCTGGGCAAAAAGGTTGCCGGGAAACGGGTAGTCGTCATAGGCGGCGGCTTAATAGGCTGTGAAACGGCGCTGTGGCTGGCGCAGCAGGGCAAAGACGTCACCATCGTGGAAACCTTGAAGGCCTTGATGCGATCGGGCAGCCCCGTGCCCCGACCCAATATGATGATGCTCCGCGACCTGCTGAAATTTTATAAGGTAAACGTTCTGACAAATACCAGCCTGTGCGAGGTTACGAACGACGGCGTTGTGGTGGTAAACCAGTCCTCGGAGAAGATGACACTGCCGGCTGATACCGTAGTTATGGCCTGCGGGTTGGCTCCTGACCGGGAGCTTTACAATTCGTTAAAAGACATCGTCACTAAGACAAGACTACATCTTATCGGCGATGCCTCGGAGACCAGGAACATCATGCACGCCGTCTGGGACGGCTTCGAAGTCGCACGAAATATTTGAGCCTGGAGTGGCATACCGGTTGGAACGTACCCGGTAGGCTAACGCTGTTCTAGCATGTAATGTTAGAATAGGCTTTGTAAAGGATAGAAACGGGGTTCACAAGTAGTATGAACGTAGATTTTGCTTTTATTTGCGACTACGCGGATGTGACCAACAAAATAAACGCCCTTGGTATCGGTTTCGATACTATTTTCGCGCCCAAAATACCCACCAAGCATCCTACTTTCTTTGTGGTCCTGCAGTTACGGTCAACTTCGGTTGAAGCCGGAGAGAAAAACCTGGAAGTCTATCTAATCGACGAAGACGGCAAGGAAATCGTGCCGCCGTTAAGGACCAAATTTAATATACCAAAGCCCCAGGCGGGAACCGAAAGCATAGGCCGCCTGGCCATGCGGTTCGACAACACGGAATTTCCGAAATACGGTGCCTACTCTTTGCACGTGGTAGTGGAAGGACACGAGATGGTACGCATTCCTCTGAAAATCAACCCGCCCCCATCGGTAGAACGCGCCTGATAAAAACCGGTAGCTATCTGGTACCCGGTTTCGACACAATAATCAAAAACCTGCCGGCATCAATAAGGTTGTCCTCTGGTGCGGTGAACTTTATTTGCCGCAGGCCGTGCGCGCCCGGCATCCCAGGATAGGCGCACTCGAATTGCCAGCCCGTTCTTTGAAACAATTGAATCAATTCATGCAGGCTCCAGACACGCAGGTCGAGCTGGAAAACACCTTCAACGGTAAATATATCTTCGCCGGTCTGCTTTATGAACGTCCACTTATCTTTGTGCCGGGAAGTTTCAGGCTCGAACTCGCTGTCGTAGAGAATTAAACGGTCGCCGATCCTCTCGAAGCGGTGGTCCTGAAAGTTACGCAGCAGCCAGTCGCGGTTAACGATATCCATGGCAAAGAAGCCGCCAGGCTTAACCAGCTTGAGGCACTGACATAAAATGTCGTCGTTGGTCTCGTCATCATAGAAGCCGAACGACGTCCATAGACACATGATTCCGTCGAAACTCTTCTCCCTGGCAAGCGATGATTGAATCCGCCTCATATCGACAACCCTAAAGCTGGCCTTATCATCCAGCTTTTGTTTATGGGCCCTCTCAGCGGCCAGCTTTATGTAAACCGGCGATAAATCGGCCCCCAGGACTTCTATGCCGCACTTTCCCAGCTCAATCGAATGCCGTCCAATGCCGCAGTTCAGGTCGAGGACCCGTCTCGGCTGGTGTCCCAGTTCCCCCAGCAGCTTCAGGATATCTCTTATCTCCGTCCTGGCCTGCGGATTAAGCTGCCTCAATATATTTAGAAACAGTCTCGGATTGTCTTCAAAAAGGTGCTCGGTCCAGTGTTGCATCGGCGACTCCTTTCATGAGGAAGTTACATTATGAAATTGATGCCATTGCTTTGGCGGCGGCATCGAGCGTATACTTGATATCTTTGTTGGTGTGGGCCGTGGAGACGAAGGCCGCTTCTAACTGGGAGGGCGGGAAGTAAACGCCCTGGGATAACATTTGACGGAAGAATTCAGCGTATAACTTCGTGTTGGCCTGGGAAGCGGTCCCATAATCGGTGACCTTGTCTCCGGCGAAAAGGACGGTGAACATGGAGCCGATTCGAGGAAACTGTATATTAATCTTGGATTTTTCGGCCGCTTCTATGATGCCTTTTTGTAGCAAGTCCGACTTTTTCTCGAGCTTCTCATAGGTTCCCGGTTTCTTCAAAATGGTGAGCGTCTCGATGCCGGCAGTCATGGCCAGTGGATTTCCTGAAAGCGTCCCCGCCTGATAGACCTCCCCGGAAGGCGCTACCATCTGCATAATATCTTTTCTGCCACCGTAGGCGCCTACGGGCAGTCCGCCACCGATAATCTTGCCCAGGCAGGTTAGGTCGGGTCTTATTTTGTATAGCTGCTGGGCGCCACCGTAAGCCACACGGAAGCCGGTTATCACCTCATCGAAAATGAGCAGCGCCTCATTCTTTTTAGTCAGGTGGCAAAGACTTTCCAGAAATCCAGGCTGAGGCAGCACCACACCCATGTTTCCGGCAACGGGTTCGACTATTATGGCGGCAATCTCGGAGGCGAATTGCCGAAAAAGCTGCTCCACGGCTTTCAGGTCGTTATAAGGTGCCACCAGCGTATCGGCGGTTACCGCTGCCGGCACGCCGGGAGAGCTAGGTATGCCAAGCGTGGCCATACCGGACCCGGCTTTCGCCAGCAATTCATCGGCGTGGCCGTGATAGCCGCCGGCGAATTTCACTATTTTATTTCTATTAGTAAAAGCCCGGGCCAACCTGATGGCGCTCATGGCGGCTTCCGTGCCCGAGTTGACGAAACGCACCATTTCGATAGGCGGTATGGCCTCGCAGATCAACTTCGCTAGCCTGGTCTCAAGTTCGGTCGGGGCTCCAAAGCTGGAGCCATTTTCTGCCGCCTTTTTTATGGCGCCCACCACCCGTGGATGAGAGTGACCAAGTATCAGCGGTCCCCAGGAACCGACGTAGTCGATATACTCGTTGCCATCTTCGTCGTACAGCCTGGAGCCGCAACCACGCTTGATGAACAAAGGTGTACCACCGACAGCTTTGAAGGCGCGTACCGGGCTGTCAACGCCTCCGGGGAGATAAAGTTGGGCTTCTTTGAAGAGCTGTTTGGAGCAGTCGAGATTTTTCATACTTTGACCCGAGTCTCACGGCTGATTACTAAAGATGAGATTGCCACGCCCTTCTGTGGAAAGGCTTGCAATGACAGGAGGAACTATAACCACTGGGCAGCCTCTTTTGCGTAGTAGGTTATGATAATATCGGCGCCGGCCCTTTTGATGGCAGTTAGCATTTCCACCACAATTCTCTTCTCGTCCAGCCAGCCCTGCTGTGCCGCCGCCTTGACCATGGCATATTCACCGCTGACGCTGTAAGCCGCCAGCGGGTAGTTAAACGTGTCGCGCAGCCTGCGGATTACATCCATATATGACAGCGCCGGCTTGACCATGACGATATCCGCCCCTTCGGCGATGTCCTGCTCCACTTCACGCAGCGCTTCCCTCACGTTCGGGGGGTCCATCTGGTAGGAGCGACGGTCGCCGAACTGCGGCGCCGATTCTGCGGCCTCGCGAAATGGCCCGTAAAAGGCAGAGGCATATTTGGCCGCATATGCCATAATGGGTATGCTCTGCAATCCGTTGCCGTCCAGCGACTGGCGGATGGCCTTGACCCTGCCGTCCATCATATCGGAAGGAGCTACCATATCGGCACCCGCCTGGGCGTGAGATAAGGAAGTTTTGGCCAGCAACTGTAGCGTTTTGTCGTTGTCGACATCGCCGTTAACCACCACGCCGCAGTGACCGTGGCTGGTGTATTCGCAGAGACATACATCGGTGATTACCAGCAAATCCGGGACGGCCTTTTTTATAGCCTTTATTGCCTGCTGAATGACACCCCTGGGGTTATAAGCCTCGGAACCGATTTCATCTTTCTTCTGGGGTATGCCGAACAGTATTATGGCCGGTATACCCAGTTTAGCTATGACTTCCGCTTCTTTTGACAGCAGGTCGCTGGAAAGCCGGTACTGCCCGGGCATCGATGTTATCTCCTGCTTTTTCTTGCTGCCTTCAACAACAAATAGAGGATAAATGAGGTCGCCGACATCGACTTTCGTCTCTCGTATCAGCGCCCTCAGGGCTTCATTACCTCGTAGGCGTCGTAAACGCGTTTGTGGAAAGTTACTCATGTCATTCTCCCCTATCTAATATTGTCGTTGCGAGGAGTCCTTCCCGAATGGGAAGGACGCCGTGGCAATCTCGTATGGAGCTGGTAGAAATTCTGAGATTGCCACGCCCTTATGCAGAAGAGCTCGCAATGACAGAACGTAGTAGGGACAGGGCTTTAGCCCTGTCCTCATCGGACAGACCTGAAGGTATGTCCCTACAGATTCTTCGCTCCGCTCAGAGTAACATGAACTCAAAGATTCGCCATCATGACTCGGCATCTTTAAAATATCCTTCGATTGCAGCAACCAGGCCTATCACAGTATGCTCATGAGCCACTATATCTGCCTTCAAGCCATTCCTGGTTAAGGCTGCGGTGGTATCGGGCCCAATGCACGCCAGTCTGGCCTTTTTTAGCACGTCCCGGTTTCGGCCCAGTATTTTCAGCAGGCCGTTCACCGTAGAAGCGCTGGTAAAGATGATAACCTCTATCTCACCGTTAAGCAACATCTGTTTAGCCTGCACCACCGGTCCGGTAACCACGGAGGTCCTGTAAGCGGTTACCTGACGTACTTTAGCCCCAAGTTTTATGAGCCCTTCGTTCAGTTCATCGCCGGCTATATCAGCTCGAGGCAGTAGAACCCGACTTCCGGATACACCCTGCTTTTTGAGCCCGGCGACTAAACCGCGGCTGGTGTAGGTCTTAGGCATATAATCTACAAGCAGACCTCTGTCTTCAAGCGCGGCGGCGGTTGCTGACCCGATGGCTGCAATCTTAGCGCTGCTAAATCGGCGTGCATCGAGTTTCCTGGCTTTAAGCCGCTTCCAGAAGATGTCGACGGCGTTTACGCTGGTGAATATAACCCAGTCGAACCTGTTCAGCTCCTCAATCGCCTTATCCAGCTCGCCCCAATTTTCGGGAGGGTTGATTTTTATGACGGGCATCTCAACCGGCACGGCGCCGCGACCCAGTAAAAGCCGGCTTAATTCCCCCGCCTGATGCTCGGCCCTGGTTACCAGTACACGTTTGCTAAAAAGAGGTATAATATCGAACCAGCGAATCCGGCCACGCAGCTTGACCACTTCACCGACAACTATTACCGCCGGCGGCTCGAATCCTTCCTTCTGAGCAAGAACTACGATATCTCCCAGCGTGCCTGTTATAGTCCGCTGCCTCGGAGTCGTACCCTCGCCGATGACTGCCACCGGTGTAGCCGGCGACCTGCCGTTCTGTACCAGCTTGCCTACTATGTGGACCAGATTGCCCATGCCCATTAAAAACACCAGAGTATCGCTGCCGGCGCTTAGCCGGCTCCAATCTATGCTCGACTCATCCTTTTCCGGGTCTTCGTGACCCGTAATAACGGTGAACGAGGAGGACAACCGTCGGTGAGTCACCGGTATTCCGGCATAGGCGGCAACAGCATAAGCGGAGGATACGCCGGGCACAACTTCAAAAGAAACGCCGTTAGCGGCCAGTATTTCCGCCTCCTCGCCACCACGTCCCAAAACGAATGGGTCGCCGCCCTTGAGCCTGACCACGGTCTTGCCGGTCCTCGCTTTTTCTATGAGTAGCAGGTTGATTTCCTTCTGTTCCAGCGCATGGCAGCCGCGCCCCTTGCCCACGTATATCTTCTCGCTCGCTGGCGACGCTTCTTCAAGCAGGCTGTCGTCGACCAGACGGTCGTAGACGATAACATCGGCTTTTTTGAGGCATTTCAGCCCCTTAACCGTAACCAACCCCGGGTCACCGGGACCGGCTCCTACAAGATAGACCTTGCCTGTTTGCATCGCAATCAAGTTATTCTACCACACACTCTCTCACTCTCACAGACCAGAAAGTCTACAGGTTGTGCCCCCTTAGAAAAAGGGGTCTAGGGGGATTTAAATCCCTCTCAATCTTCCTTTACAAAAAGGAGATGTTTTCATATATGTTAAGTTTCGCCTGAATTGGCTTTTGTGTTAAAGTGTATATTCACAAAATCAGCCGATGAAAAACTCGTTAGCCTATACACTGATATCTCTGTATGTCGTGGCCTTTGTTGGCTACGCCGGATTCAGCTTCATGTTTCCGGTGATACCTCTTTATGCCGAGGACATCGGCGCGCCGGTATCCGAGGTCGGAATCATAGTGGCCACCCTGTCGTACGTCACGGCCATCTTTCTGATTCCGTTCGGTATGCTATCCGACAAATTCGGCCGTCCCAAACTCCTGATTGGCGGCCTGATCGTGTTCACTCTAACTCCGCTGCTGTATCCGCTGGCCACCAGCACCGGCCTGCTTATACTGGTGCGGGCGATTCACGGCCTGGGTGCGGCAGCCTTTCTGCCAGCGGCCATCGCTCTGGTAGTCGATCTGACCCCGCCAAATAGACGTGGCACCGCCATCGGCTGGTATACGGCAAGCCTTCAGCTGGGCTTAATGGCGGGGCCAATAACCGGCGGCTTTTTAGCCGGCCGGTTCGGATTCAATGCCGCCTTTTACGGCTGCGCCGCCATATCGTTCGTCGGACTGGCACTGGCCTTTTCCCGCCTGCGCGACATCGCCCACGAGCCGGTGGCTGCTCCCGAAGCAGATATTTCACCCTGGAGCTGGCTGGGCAATCCGCTATCAATTGCAGTTATGCTGGCACCGCTGCTGGTGGCTTTAGGCTCTGGCACTATCAGCAGCTATATTCCGCTTTACGGCCAGCGATTTAACTTAACCGAGGCCGACGCCGGAGCCATCATCACCGCCGTTTACGCCAGTTCGTCTTTGCTGCGGGCACCATCAGGCAGACTGGCCGACAAAATAGACAGGAGGTTACTGCTGGGCGGAGGCGTGGGCATAAGCGCTGTGGCTGTAGCTCTTTTCCCCTTCTTTCACGGCCTGGGACAGTTCATTGTAATCGGCATCATCTTCGGCATCGGCATGGGGCTGGCCATGCCGGCCAGCCTGGTCATGGCCGCCGATTTTTCCTCTGCCAGCGGGCGGGCGCTATCCATGGCTGTACCCACCTGCTCCTTCCAAATCGGCATGGCCCTGGGACCAACCATAATGGGATTCGTGGCCAATGCCAGGGGCTATGAGACCATGTTCCTGTCCTGTGCCGCCAGCCTGGCTTTCGGTTTAATCGTCATGCTCGGTTTGATGCAAGCCCAGAGGTTAAAATCATGAACGTGCTGTTACATGTATGCTGCGGAGTTTGTGCTGCCGGTGCCGCCGAAGCGCTGGCCGCCGAGGGACACCGGGTCCTTGGCTTCTTCTACAATCCGAACATCCATCCCCAGGAGGAATATCAAAAAAGGCTGGATGTCGCCCGCAAAGTAGCTAAAGAATTGAATTTTCCGCTGGACATCGGCCCGTATATACCGGAAGAATGGCTGGCGCTTACCGATTCGCTCAAAGACGAACCGGAAGGTGGCGGCAGGTGCTCCGTCTGCTATCGGATGCGACTGCAGAAGACCTTCGACTATATGTCGAACTGCGGCGCTGATGCCTTCACCACCACCCTGACCATCAGCCCGCACAAGTCGGCAAAGATAATCAATGAAATAGGCCTGGAAATCGGCGGCGATAAATTTTTAGTGAGGGATTTTAAGAAGAAAGATGGCTGCAAGAGGGCGGTGGAACTGGCCAAAAAATGGGAGCTTTACCGGCAGGACTACTGCGGCTGTGTTTACAGCAAAACCCCCCCTTAATCCCCTTTTTCTAAGGGGATTTTTCTCACTGAACTACAACCTTCCCCTCTTGCGGTAGGTCTCGATAAACCTTTCCACTGACCTGTCGTAGGTCCTTTCCACATCAGCCGGAAAGTAGCAGGCCGGCAGTTCGCCCAACTCCCGGTGATAAACAATGCATTCGCAGCAAATGCCTTTTCTCGAGCATGGCTCATAGGTGCAGTTACGGGCAGTCTTATTCTTATCGATTTTGCATTCTCTCATTGCAGTTTCCCCTACCTTCTCTGGTCGAACCTTCGACCCAGCAACAGCGAGGCGATGGTAATCCGCTGAATCTCGATGGTGCCGCCGGCAACGCCCCAGCCCCAGCCGTCGCGCATCATTCGCTCCACCGGGTATTCCTTGGAGTAGCCATAGCCGCCGTGTATTTGCAATGCCATACCGGTGACCTCTCGCACCATCTGGTTGGCAAAGCACTTGGCCAGGTTGGCTTCCAGCGGCACGGGCAGCCCGGTGGCGGCGTTCGACGTAGCCCGGTAGATGAGTAAGCGGGCGGCCTCGACCTTCATGGCCATTTCTGCCAGCATGAACTGCACCGCCTGGAACTGGCATATCTCCTTGCCCCACTGCTTCCTCTGCTGCGAATAGGCCATGGCTTCCTCGAGCGCTCCCTGGGCTATGCCCAGGCACATGGTGGAGTTGCCGCAACGTTCCAGGTCGAAGGCGGTCATCAGCTTCCGGAACTCGCCCTCCTTGACCACCAGGTTATCTTTCGGAACTTTGCAGTCCTCGAAAATGAGGTCGCAGCTGGCCATACCCCTCAACCCCATGAACTGCTCCTGTTTGCCGAAAGAAAAACCGGGCGTCCCCTTCTCTATAATTAGCCCGCCGATACCCTTGGCACCCTTCTGTTCGCTGAGCCTGACATAGACCATGTAAACATCGGAGACGCCGCCGCCGGAGATAAACCGCTTCATGCCGTTGACAACGAAGTGGTCGCCTTTTAGCACCGCCCTGGTGGTAAGGTCGGTAAGTGCCGACCCGGCCTCGGGCTCGGTCATGCCCACTGAAATCATGGACTCGCCGGTGCAGACGCGCGGTATGTACTTTTTTTTCTGTTCTTCGGTGCCGAACTGCTCGATGACCTTGACCGGTCCCACGTTAGATTCGAAAACAGGGGAGGCACACAGTGCCGATACCCTGGCTAGTTCCTCCATGGCCAGAATAGCCTCGAAGGCGGAACGGCCCTGTCCGCTGTAGTTCACAGGCAGGCAAAGGCCCAGCAGTCCTAAATCAGCCAGCTTTTTCACATATTCCAGCGGCAGGTGTTCCGCTTTGGCTTCCCATTCCGCCACCTTGGGTCTAAATTCCTTTTCCGCCACATCATGCACCATCTTTTTCAGCATCTTCTGGTCTTCGGTCAGTTGAAAGTCCATTTTTAACTCCTCGGAGTAATTTAGGCGCCGTTTGGTATTTTATGCCGCGAACCGTTTTTTTACAATGTCCTCGCGGAATAAGAATTCTCCACATGAATGGGCCCCGTAGGGACAGGTCTAAAGACCTATCCCTACATTTCAGCACTCATTTCTAACTTCGTTCGCCCTGAGCTTGTCGAAGGGTTCGACCTTTAAATTAAATGTTTTGATTTCAGCACCGCTATGGTTCGACAGGCTCACCACGAGCGGTGGTTTGATCCTTTTGTCATTAGCGGAGCCTTGCCAGACGCCGCGGGATTTTGTTAAGCTGTCTTTCAGAGGGCAGACCATGAAGCTGGTGACATTTGAAATCTCCACGCCAATCGGGCCCGTACACCGCATAGGAGCTATTAACGGTGAGAAAGTAATCGACCTCAACCTCGGCTATACGCGTTATGTGGTCGATAATGGAAACAGTGGCCAACCTTACGAACTGGCAGCGGCCGTTATACCACCGGACATGATCTGCTTCCTGCGCAGCGGAAAACAGGGCATGGAAGCTGCTGCCGCAGCAATCGATTACGTAACCAAGAAACGGCCTAAAGCACCAATCACCGGTCCACGTGGTGAAAAGGTCGTCTATGATACCGCCGACGTAAAGCTCAAAGCCCCGGTGCCGCGCCCCAATTCTATACGCGACTATCTGGCTTTCGAAGGCCACGCCAGCCGGAGCGGGCAGCGAAAACTGGACCCCAACTGGTATGAGATGCCGGTCTGCTACCGCGGCAATCCGGACACAGTTATCGGCCCCGATGAAGTGATACCCTGGCCCGCTTACACGGACTTGCTCGATTACGAGCTGGAATACGGCATCTACATCGGCAAAGAGGGCAAGAACATACAGCGGGAGAAAGCTGAAGAATATATCGCCGGCTATACCATATTAAACGATATCAGCGCCCGGGATATTCAGCTCAAAGAAATGACCGTCGGTCTGGGCCCGGTCAAAGGTAAAGATTTCTGCAGCGTTATGGGACCCTGCCTGGTCACTCCTGATGAGGTATATCCGAAAAACATGCACCTCACCGCCCGTATTAATGGTGAAGTCTGGTCGGACAACAACAGCGGTACCAGCTACTGGACGTGGCCGCAGATAATTGAATTCGCTTCCATGGAAGAAACGCTTTACCCCGGCGATTTCCTGGGCTCTGGCACCGTCGAGGGCGGCTGCGGCCTGGAGCTAAACCGATGGATTCAGCCCGGAGATTCGATCGAATTGGAAGTCGAAGGTATCGGTATACTCCGAAATCGCGTCGGCCGGAAACCACCTATAAAAACTTTCAGCCGGTAATTCAATTTACTATTTCGGAGTTCCAAACAACGTGTAGAAACCCTTGCCCGCTTTTCTGCCCAGGTAGCCGATTTCCACCATCCGCTTTAGCAGCGGCGCTGGCTTGTATCTTTCCCAGCCCGTTTGCTTGTATACCTCTTCCAGCAGGTCGACTCCGACATCGATGCCCACCAGGTCGCTCAGCTCGAAGGGTCCCATGGGCCAGTTGAATGACAGCTTGCAGATCTTATCTATGTCCTCCATTGAGGCCAGCCCTTCCTGCAGCAGCTTCGCGCCCTCGTTCATCACCAGCGGCAGCAGCCGGTTGGTGACAAAACCTGGGGAGTCCTTGACTACCACGGCCTCTTTGCCTATAGCTTTACCGAATTCAAGGCTGACTTTTAGCGTCTCCTCCGAAGTAAGCAGAGATTTTACCACCTCCAGGCCCCTCATCATGGGCACCGGGCTGAAGAAGTGCATACCGATGACTTTATCAGGCCGCTTTGTTGCCGAGGCCAACAACCCGATCGGTATGCTTGAAGTATTCGACGCCAGGATGGTGTATTTCGGCGCCAGTTCTTCAAGCTCCTTGAATACGGGCAGCTTGACGTCAGCCCTTTCGAAGACGGCCTCGATAACGTAGTCGGCGTCTTTAATCGCCTGTTTCAGGTCGATTGAAGTGCGGATGTTGCCCATCGCCTTGTCCATATCCGCCTGGCTGATACGGCCTCGTTCGGCAAACCTGCCCAGGCTGGCCTTAATGGCCGCCATTCCTTTGTCGATGAACTCCTGCTTGACGTCGACCATCGTCGTTTCGTACCCGGCCTGAGCCACGACCTGGGTTATACCGTTGCCCATAGTACCCGAGCCCACAACTACAATTTTCTTTAACGCCATATTCGTTCCCTCCGAAATAATTTCTGGCCCATTTTATCATGAAGGCGTGCGCTTGATAAGGTACTTTATCCGATAATCTTGATGAAGTCTTGCCTGCAATATACAATAACCACAAAACAGGTATGCAAAAAAGGATAAGGTCATGGAAAAGGTATATAACGAACTAAGTTCAGCCGTAGAAGCGTTCTACAAAAAATATTGCGACCTGGATGACACTATTACTTCAAAACGAATCGATGCCGACAACTGGACGCTTAAAGAAATTATTGGACATTTGATTGACTCCGCTTCTAACAATCACCAGCGGTTTGTCCGGCTTCAGATTGTAAATGAATTGGTATTCCCGGGATACGGACAGGACAATTCAAAATGGCTCAGGATACAGAAATACAACGAGATGAATTTTCAGGAGTTAATGCTGCTGTGGCAGCAATACAACATCTTAATCGGCCACATAATCAAAGAAGTCGATGAAACTAAATTGGAAAACCGCTGGCAAAACTCGGAAGGCGACAAAAATACTCTAAAAGACCTGATGGCAGACTATGTCAGGCACCTGCAAGACCACCTCCGCCATTTCGAGCAAACTCTGCAACAAATTAAAGTGTGACAGTCGGCAGTCTGTATTGACACGGCAAAATTCGATGATATACTACGTATATTCAACAATTTGCATCACAGACCGCTTCAGGAGGTCTCTAAATGGTTAAAGGTCGAGAACTTGTTCATTTATCAATAATAGCCGCACTTTTATTCTGTTTGGCTTCCACCTGCTTTCTAGGCGTTACCCTGGCCACTGCGCAGGGCAAAGAGCCGTTTGTTTTCCCCACTAGCGACAACGAGACGGCTTTGCCATCACCTGCCTGCCCGGGAGGCATCGCTATAGATAACGGCATAATAAACATCAACTATTTTGGTGAGCTAGCTTCATCCACAAACGTCTGGTTATATCCAAATAGCTACAGTAACTGCTACCAGGAGACAGCATATTTCAGCTACGGAGCTAATCTGCCCGTACCTCTGACTAGCGGGAGCATTACTCAGTGCTATCCTTTGGTCGGCAGCCCTGATACCTGGTATGAGGCAATCGTTAATCTCGACCTGGATGGAGGCGGGGCCGATATAGCTATACACCGCTGGATAATGGTGCCATCCAACGCCAGTTACTTCCTGGTCAAATATACTATTGACAATATAAAGGGCAGCCCGTTACCGAACTTCAGGCTCTTCCAGGGAGTCGACTATGACGTGGCGGTACAGTTTACGGATGATGAAGGCGGCTACAATACTAATGACTTCGTCTGGGAACACGACCTCGGCAGTGTCAGTACCTGGGTGGGTTTCAAAGGTGCTAGCCTTTCGGCACATCATGATGTTAATATATACCCACATATGTGGAGCGACGTTGCAAGTGGCACTCTGAACGATGCCAACTATGCTAATGGCGATGTCTCTGTCGCCATGGAGTGGGACGTGTCGGAACTGCCAACCGGCGGCTTGGTAAGCAGGACCCTGACCTTTGCTTTCGCTTCAAGCTGGGACGAGCTTAATTCCATATTTATGCCTGCGGAAACGCGGCAGACGATCTCACGACCACCGTCGTCTTCGCCGCCATCCGAAATACCTCCAATGAGGCTAAAACAGGCCATATTGAGTACCAGCTATGCCAGCGTCACGCCGCAGCAGACTATGGCTAACCAGCCGGTAACCATATCAACGAATGTGGTCAACAGCGGCGACGATACCGGCAACTATAACGTCGTCCTGAAGATAAACGGGCAGGTGGAACAGAGCAAAATGGTCAGCGTTGGTCCGGGCGGTGCCTACCAGGTGAAATTCACCGTAACCAAGTCGGAACCGGGCCAGTATATCGCCACCATCGATGGCCACAAAGCGGACTTTGCGGTGCTAGGCAACCAGACATCCAAACCTTCCGCAAACAGCGGGCTTATTATATTAGTCGTTACCGGAATTCTGGTGCTGGCCATTGCCACAGTTTTGATGTTAAGTTTCCGCCACCCCTCATAATGACTTTTTAACTCCAGTATAAAAGTGGGCACCGGCCTCGGCGCCCACTTTTTCTTTCCTATTCCACGATGGCAAAAGCATCTTTGCTCATTCACGTTCAAAAGGTTATAATATCCCTTCGTATGCCGTGATTCACATTATGACGGCGGAAAATCCACTACCGCATGAAAATACTACATCAAATCGAATATAAACCGGCTAGAGTCGCCGGCGGCTACACCGACCGCATCCTCAAGATCGACCTCACCAAACCGGAAATAACCGTTCAGAAGCTGCCGCCTGATTTTAATAATAAATACGTAGGCGGCCGCGGCTACGCGCTTAAGCTGATCTGGGACGGCGCTACCCGGGATACACACTACGACAGTCCGGAGAATATCCTGGTAATGGCCAGCGGCCCGCTGGGTAACGAGCCGGCCTTTGTGGGCACGGGCAAGTTCATCGTCGGCACTATCTCGCCTCTGACAGATACCTTCATAGATTCCAACATCGGCGGCCATTTCGGGCCGATATTGAAACGCGCCGGCTTCGATGCCCTGGCCGTTTCCGGCATATCGAAACAGGACGTCGTAATTTCGATTGACGGCGATGCCGGCACCATCCAGATTGCGGCAGCGCCCGACTACGACAAAGAAATCAACGCCGGTGCACTTTCCTACGGTGAGACGCTGCTTGAAGATATAAATGGCGGAGAGCTTAACGATACGCTGGCCGCGGTAACCGCCGGCAAAGGCGCCGTTAACTCACGGTTCGGTATCGTTAACAGTTTATTCTTCGATGTCAGGCGGAAGCGGCTCCGCTCCAAGCAGGCCGGCCGGGGCGGCACCGGCACCGTTATGCGGTTTAAAGGACTGCGGGCAGTGGCGGCTCGCTCCAGCCTGTCCAAAGTAAACGCCAACAATGCCATCGATAAAGAAGGTGTGCGCCGGGCCGGTTCAAAGTTGAAGGCGGTCGTCTCTCAGTGCGATGGACAGCAGCTACATCTGGGTACCTGGGGCACTACCGGTCTTTCCGAATATATGGACAAATTCCACCTGTTCCCCATAAATAACTATCAGTACGGGCAGAGCCCCGAATCACCGAAGCTCTTTGCTCAGGTCTTCCTGGAAAAGTATTTCGACAAGAAGATACCCGACGGCTGCTACTACGGTTGCAACCTGGCCTGCGCCAAGGGTGCTGAAAACGTCAGGCTGACCCGCGGACCGAAAGCCGGCAACATAGTCAACGTCGACGGCCCGGAATACGAAACGGTCGGCGCTGTTTCCTGCATGGGCATCTTCGACGCGCAGTTCGTTATGGAATACAACTGGTACTGCGACGAATATGGGCTGGATACCATATCTACCGGCGTGACCACGGGCTTTTTCATGGAATGCATACAGCGAGGATTTTTAACCGCCGCCGATATCGGCTACGACCTGAAGTTCGGTAATATCGAGGCGGCAGACAGATTGCTGCATGAAATCGCAGACGGCAGAGGTTTCGGCCAGGTTGTTGGACAGGGTGTTGCCCGAGGCAAAAGGTGGGTAGCCGAGAAATATGCTTCACGAAACGGCTCATCTCAGGACGCTGTCATGGCCGAACTGAGCAAATTCGGCATGGAAGTTAAGGGACTGGAATTTTCAATGTACATCACCAAGGAATCGCTGGCCCAGCAGGGCGGCTACGGCTTCGCGCTAAAAGGGCCGCAGCACGACGAAGCCTGGCTGATATTCATCGACCAGGTACACAAGGAAATACCAACCCTGGAAGACAAGGGCAACGCGCTCAAATGGTTCCCGCTCATCCGTACCTGGTTCAACGCCACCGGACTGTGCAAGCTGCCCTGGATAGACGTCCGAAATCCTGAGGCAGCCAATACTCCCGAGCCTTCAAAGAATACGCCCACGCTGGAATATTATGTTGCCTATCTAAATGCCACCACCGGCAGCCATAAAACGCTGCAGGATGTCCTGGACGATTCGGAAAGGCTGTACATACTTCAGAAGCTGATCAACCTCCGTCATGGTAAAGGCACCCGGGCCAGCGACCAGATACCGTGGAGGGCGATGGGGCCGGCATATTTTAACGAATACCAGGCCCGCGTTGATTATTATGACGAATGGCTGCAGCAGCAACTCGGCAATGCTGGAGTACCTGCCACTCCCGAGGAAAGGCATAGGCTGCTAATGGAGAAACGGATTCAGGCTTATCAGCACCTGTGCGATATGGTTTACGAGAAGAAAGGTTTCACGTCGGACGGCATACCCAAGCGGGAAACGGTCGAAAAATTCGGCCTAATGGACAAACAGGCTAAGAAGTTGCTTGACAGGCTTGGCGAATATTCACTTCAATTCGGAAAACAAAGACCAAAAGCCAAAATAAGAACAAAAAAGTAAAAATTAAGTATGGGTTAAAAGATTATCGTTGAAATCTGCAGTCATCGCTGTAACCTCTGGTGTGATTCTGCGATTTAGAATTTGGATATTTGAAATTGTTTAGTATTTAGAAATTAGTATTTACGATTTCTTAGGTGTCGCCTGCCCACAGGCGACCCGAACATAGTATCAAATCAAAAACCAAAAGCAGAAATGAGAGTCTCTATTAAATTCCTGGGCATGCAGCGCATCATCACCAAGGCCGATAGCCTGGACATGCCCATAAACATAAATACCAAGGTTCAGGACGCGTTGGATTACGTCAGGCGGCGCTATCCCGACCTGCCCCTGGAAGAAGGCATGATACTGGTGACGGTTAATCATGAAGTCGCCGCCCGGGACAGGATTCTCAAAGACCGGGACACCATCTCGTTTCTACCGCTTATCGCGGGCGGCTAAGATCAGCATTTTCTAAGTCACTCAAGGAGGAAAAACCGATATGATAGTTGTAGCTGCGAAACTTAAAGCAGTAGCAGGCAAAGGCGACGAATTGGAGAAGGAATTCCGGAACCTCATGCCCAAAGTACTTAAGGACCCGGGCGCAATTTCTTACACAGTCCACCGAAAAGCGGATAATCCGAACGAGTTCTTTGTTTACGAGAAATATGAGAGCAGTGACGCTTTGAAATATCACGGCTCGACGGAGCACTTTAAAGAGTTTTCCAGGTCAATCGGCCCCATGCTGGAAGGCCGGCCTGAAGTGGGAATATACAACGAGATAACTTGATAGGGACTTATTCCCAACCCTCGGCGGCCAGGGCATCGTGCAGTTCGTCGGGATGATGGCGGCATCTATATTCTATCCGGCTTGACTCTGCATGCGCCTCGTCGTAAGTCATGCCTTTATCCATCTGATTTCGTTCGTGAAGCTCATGGAGTAGCACAAAGCCGCGTTCCTCTTCCTCGATGGCATCGTCAATCCACACTTCTTTATCAGGCACGAACTCATAGACGTGGTCGTGGCCGCCTTCGGTGAAATCGATATCGAAGGCGCTGCGAACCAGTCGACCGTTAACAATCCACACCGTGATGCCGTCCTCCAGCTTCTTCCACAGCTTCTCGTGGACGTCCGTGGCATCGGGAAGCTGCTGCCCGTGATGCGTCAGTTTGCCGATGTCGCCGGCCCGACGCCGCTCTTTGCGCTCCTCTTTGTCGGCCAGTACCAGTGCCTTGTCGTAGGGCACACCTTTGGCCATGAGCCGGTGCTCTATCAGCAGGTGGTCGATGAAAAACCGCGTCTCGTCGTGGGCAGCCTCGCGGTCTATCCAGAACTCGTTCACCGGAATATAGTCGAAGGCGTAATGCTGGCCGAAGTTGGTGAACTCCTCATCGACGTGGCCACGTATGTACGGCCCATCCACAATCCAGACCGCGATATCACCTATCTGGTCCACTTTCTTTATATACGGTGGTTTTGGTGACGGTGTCGTTGTCATGGTAATTTAAATTTATTATAGACGGCCATATTAGTCAAGGCACACAAATGAAGTATTAGCAGAATGGATGCGTAGACTAATAAATAAATTGGGAAAATAAACATATATAGTAACCCGTCCTATATGATTCACCGGAATAAACAAACAGGCTCCGACTTTGCCGGAGCCTGTTTCATTTGAGCTAAAGTAATTTAACCGTTCAGTACCTTTAGCGCTTCTTTCTTGTACGCATCCATGAGATATGGTATGCCGGTGACCTTGGCACACTCATCGGTCAGGGACATCAGCTCGTTGCGGCTGATTACCGGCACGCTGAAGCACCTGGAGCCAGCCATCAACTGCTGCAAGCCGACCTTGATTTTGTCGGAGTAGCTGAAGATGCCGATGGCGCCCAGCGGTATGTTCTTCATCTCATTGGCGCCAACGATATCCTTTACCTGCTCGTAGCACACAAAGATTTCCTCGGGAGTCGAGCCGAACTGGCTGACTGTGTTAGGCAGCTTGCCGTCCTTTATCCACTCTGCGATGTTCTTGCCAACCATGCCCGGAATCATGAGGGCACGGCCCATGCAAACCGCCTTGGTGTAAGGAGCGCCCAGAGCCAGTGCCTTGAACACGCCGTCCTCGCTGCTGAAGCCGCCGGCGAACGCCATGTCGGGCGGCCTCTGTCCTTTTTTGGCGAGCGTATTGGCGAACTCGTACGCCGACGCATGGAGATACAGACTGGGTATGCCCCACTCCTCCATCATGCGCCACGGGCTCATGCCGGTGCCGCCGGAAGAGCCGTCGATGGTCAGCAAGTCGATCTTGGCGTTGGAGCCCCACTTTATGGCCATGGCCAGCTCACGCAGGCTGTAAGCGCCGGTCTTCAAGGTGACACGTTTGAATCCCAGCTTCCTAAGCCGGTTTACTTCGTTGTAGAAGCCCTCCTCGTCGATGAAGCCAAGCCGGCTGTGCCTTTCAAATTCCTTGAGTGCGCCTTCTTTAAAGGCCGCCTGGTTGATGGGGTCGGATGGATCCGGGGTGATGATATAACCGCGCCTCTGCAGTTCCAGAGCGCGTTCCAGCGAATTGACTTTGATTTCGCCACCGATGCATTTGGCGCCCTGCCCCCATTTAAGCTCGATGGTCTCAATGCCGTGCTTTTTAATAATATATTCGGCAGTGCCCAGCCGGGTATCTTCGACGTTCATCTGCACCAGTATTTCACCGAAACCCTGATGATAACGCCGGTAGACTTCTATTCGGCGGTCCATGTCGGGCGCCGAGGTAACTTTGCCATTGGCATCGCGCTCCAGACGCGGGTCGATACCGCACACGTTTTCACCGCAGACCAGTGTCACGCCGCTGATGGCAGCGCCGACAGCAAAATGTTCCCAGTTTTTTCTGGCTATCTCGGTAGAACCCAGAGCGCCCGTGAAAATGGGTACCTTCATCTTGACCTTTATGTCCCAGCCGTAGTCCGTCTCGGTGTTAACCAGAGGGAAGAGCGCCGTATCCGAGTTGCCCGCGACGCCCTTGGGCAGTCCTCTGGCTCCCAGAGCGTAGCCCTGGATATTCAGGTGGGAGTAATCAACAGGGTAATCCTTGTCCGCGCCGGCGGTTATTTCGCCGAACGGCCCGGGGTAGATTAATTCCCGTCCGCGGAAGGTGGATTTGAAAACTTCGCAGTTCCCAGTACAGCCGTCGAGGCAGCGGGAACAAATGCCACTACCCGGAGATACGCTTCTGGAGCGGTTGGCGGTCCTGGTGGCTTCGTTTGCATTAGGTCTTTGTAAATTCATTCTTCATACTCCTTTTTATTTTTAGGTTTTGGTTTTTGGTGTTTAATTTATGTGTTTACCGGGATTCCCCTTTCCTTGAGATATTTTTTGGCTTCTGGTATAGAGATTTCGCCGAAGTGAAATATAGAAGCGGCCAAAACGGCCGAGGCCTTGGCCACTGCCACGGCCTCATACAGGTGCTCAAGTGTGCCGGCACCGCCGGAAGCTGTGACCGGTATGCCCACGGCTTCAGCCACTGCTTTTGTCATCTCCAAATCGTAGCCCGCCTTGGTGCCATCGGCATCCTTGCTGGTCAAAATAATTTCACCCGCTCCGAGCTTTTCCACCTTCCTGGCCCAGTCCACTATATCCAGGCCGGTCGTCTCCTCACCACTTTTAACCACCACCTCCAAACGGGGACGTCCCTTGCCAGCCGGATTTTTAATGCCGTCAATGGCGACCACCAGGCTCTTCTTGCCGAACTTCTTGGAGGCTTCCTTTATCAGGTCGGGATTCCTCACGGCAGCCGTATTGATAGACACCTTATTGACGCCTAGGTCAAACAGTTCCCTCATGTCGCTGGTATTCCTGATGCCGCCGCCCACAGCGAAGGGGATGGTAACTTTGCCGGCCACTCTTTTGACCCATTCCATTCGCGTGCCTCTGTCCTCGGCGCTGGCCATGATATCCAGAAATACCAGCTCATCGGCGCCTTGTTTACAGTAGGCTTCGGCTGCCTCAACGGGGTCCCGGGCGTCCCTGAGGTTGACGAACTTTATCCCCTTGACCACGCGTCCCTCCTTGACGTCCAGGCAGGGTATGACTTTTACCACTTTCAACGAATAACCTCCTCAAATTTCATTAATTTTCGATATTCCATTACGGTGCTCATGGCATAATTCTCCGCTTCGATGCCAGCCTCTTCGGCAGCCGCTACGGGATTCAGCCCGCCGATAAAAATCATGCCGATTCTGTTCAATTCCACAGGTATCTCACAGACCGGCTCGCTGGTTTTACCCATTACAATCAGTCCGCCGAGACCAGCTGCCTTTAATTTAGCCACCACATCTTCGGCTATGGAGCAGCACAAAGCCGGTATTTCGCGGAAGTTAGCCAGTATTTTACCGTTGCCCGTTCCAGCGGCATCTCTTACCGAGGTCATGCCGGCCCTGATAAAAACCTCGGACGGGTCGAGCGAAGAGCCGGCGTAGTGAATCAGTTCCACGAAGCGTAGCGGTTGGTGGTTTCTAATCTGAAGTATGCCGCCGAACCGCGAGTCCATGGGCACGCCCGCCTTGAGCAGCGTGCCGTTAATGACAATACTACAAACTGTGGCCAGGCCTACTTTACCTTTGGGTACGGTTAACTCACCCACCTGCTCTCCCTCGCGAGCCACAGCCACCAGGTCGCTAACACATATACCGGAGGCGAAGACGGGCTTCATGGCCTGTAGCGCCTTTTCGAATTTGTTTCTGGTAAAAAAGGAAACATTGACCGGTATCAGGCCGTTGCGCTTTTGCCAATCGAACTGAGTGCGGAAAGCCAACAATTCGATTCTGGCAATGGCGAAACCAACCTTGTCTCTGACCAGGGCATTGCTCAGCTCTTCAATGCCCAGTTCGGTGATTAAGCGCCCGTCCCGGCTGACAAGCCTTGTTAAACCGCGCTCATCCAGTAGCTTCAGATGATATCTAACGGCCCGTTCACCCAGATTAACGCCGCGGTCTTTTAAGTGGCGGCCAATGATTCTGGCACCCAGCAGTTGAGTGGAATCATTGAGTATCCTGAGGATAAGATGCTCTTTTCGCTTAACTTCTTGAGTCTCGACGCCAATCATCAAAGTAAATAGTCCAGCAGATGTTTTAAGGTAGTAGGAAACCGTTTGCCTAGTGGTATTTACTCGGCGGCTATTATATAGCTCACATATAGTGTTGTCAATATATGATTCTCCGTCTCTTGACTGCCTGCACTTCAAAAAGTAATATAAGTGAACTTCATTCAAGCAAAATCATTATGTTAGCTCTGGAAGGAATAAGGGTACTCGACCTGACACACCTACCGCCAGGTGCTATGTGCACCATGATACTGGCCGATATGGGAGCCGATGTCATCAAAGTGGGAACGGCCACCGGTATAAGCGGCAGAGGCGCCGGTGTGATGGGTAAAATGTCAGCCGATGGAGAGATGAAGGCCGCCGCTTTCGATGCCGTGAACCGCAACAAGCGGAGCGTAGGGCTGGACCTCAAGTCTGATAAGGGCCGGGAAATATTTCACAAGCTGGCAAAAACGTCCGACGCAGTCGTCGAAGGTTTCCGCCCCGGTGTAGTAAAGAGGCTGGGAATAGACTACGAAAAGATAAAGGAGATTAATCGCCGGATAATCTATTGCTCGCTCAGCGGTTACGGCCAGGACGGCCCTTACAGTAATTTTTCCGGCCACGATATAAATTACATTTCATTAACCGGTGCACTCAACATAATCGGTTTCCAGGATCGTGCGCCTGCAGTTCCCCTGAACCTGCTTGCCGATTTTGCTGGCGCTTCCTTACATGGAGCTATCGGCATACTGACGGCGCTGGTGGCCAGAAACAAGACGGGGAAGGGGCAATTTGTGGATATATCTTATACCGATGGTGCGCTGGGCCTCATGACCTGGCTGACCAGCAGCTTTTTCGCCGGAGGCTGCAAGTTCAACAGAGGCGAGACCTGGCTTCACGGCGCCTACCCCTACTACAGCGTATACGGGACCAAGGATGGGAAATATATCAGCATCGGCTGCGTCGAGCCCTGGTTCTGGGAGAAATTATGCCGTGCTCTGGGTAAGGAGGAATACATCCCTTACTGCGTTTCGCCCGAGCATTTTATGCACCCTCCAGAGGGTGAAAAATGGGAAGAAATTACCTCTTACCTCAAGAAAACTTTCTTGACCAGAACTCAAGATGAGTGGTTTGAATTCCTGACCGGCAAGGACGTACCCGCTGGCAAGGTCAACACCTTCGACGAAGCCTTCGCTGACCCTCAGGTGCTTCATCGCCAGATGGTCTTAGAAATAGAGCATCCCACCCTGGGCAAAGTCAAGCAGCCTGGCATCGCTGTTAAGCTGTCCGATACGCCGGGCAAGGTCAGGCGCCTGGCACCCGTCGCCGGAGAGCATACGGATGAGATACTCCGTGAACTAGGCTATAATAAATCGCAAATCTCCAAGTTGCGCCAATCCAACATAATAGGATAGAATCTCAGGCAAGGGGGTGAAACTATGCCAGCAAAGGCCTTTGTATTGATTGAGACAGAGGTAGGCAGGACCAAGGATGTCGTGGCCACGCTACAGGCTCAAAAGGTTAAGGAGATTAAGTCGGTTGACC
Organism: uncultured Dehalococcoidales bacterium; assembly: GCA_964548415.1. Classification (GTDB taxonomy): domain Bacteria; phylum Chloroflexota; class Dehalococcoidia; order GIF9; family UBA5629; genus 9FT-COMBO-48-23. Next base: position 89,445 of record CAZJQG010000002.1, read on the forward strand.
TGGTAACCGGCCCCTATGATGTAATCGCCGTCGTGGAGCACGACGACTTTAACGCTATCGGCAGCCTGGTCACGGAGAAGATACATCCCATAGCCGGTATAAAGCGAACGGTCACCTGCCTTTCAATCCGCGTATCGTAGCGATGGACTGTATTTTCTGTCGCATAGTGGCCGGCGAGATACCGGCCGACATCGTTTATCGGGATGAAGAGCTGTTGGCTTTCCGCGATATCAATCCCCAAGCGCCGACGCATATTCTTATCATCCCCAAAGAGCATATAGCCTCGCTGAACGATATTAACGGCAAACATCAGGCTCTGATGGGCCACATTGTATTGCTGGCCAGAGACCTGGCCAAAAAGGAAGGTATCTCCGGGAACGGTTACCGCTTGTCAGTAAGTACCGGTCCTGACGGAGGCCAGCTCGTTCCCCATGTCCACTTTCACCTGATCGGTGGACGGAAACTAAGCGGAGACTTAGGATAAGGCCTAATTTCGGCTGGCCAGCGATTTCATTTTTGATATTACCTCGTCGATGGCTTCGTCGGGCGTAGATGCGCCTGCCGTGACACCGATATGCCGTTTGCCCTTGAGCCAGTCCTCTTTTATTTCGGCGGCGCTTTCTATCAGGTGGGTCTCCACCAACGGCAAACAAACTTCAGCCAAGCGCTGAGTGTTAGCGCTGTTGTGCCCGCCCACTACAATCATCAGGTCACAGGTTGAAGCCAGTGACACCGCCGCTTCCTGACGCTTCTGTGTTTCCTGGCACAGAGTATTGACTATTCGTATTTCCTGGACGGCAGGAAAGGTGCTTTTTATAACGTCGTTACAGAACTTGACGAAGCTGGGCTGGGACTGTGTAGTCTGGGCGATGATTCCCAGCCGGCGCGACATCTCCAGATTAGATACCTCGCGGCCGTTCATGGTGGCTATGGCGGTGTTCCCGGCCCAGCCCAGCAGGCCCTTCACCTCCGGGTGTGTGGCCTCGCCGAAGATGATAACGCTACAGCCGGCATCGGCAAGTTTTTTAGCTGCTTTTTGAGCGCTGCGGACTATGGGACACGTGGTGTCGATTACCTGTAGCTTCCTGTCCTGAATCTGTGACAACAATTCCGGCGGAGCCCCATGAGAGGCAATGGCGATGACATCTGAACTGATGCTGTCGAGGTCATTGGCTACCTTAACGCCGCTGTCCTCCAGTTTGGTCACTACCAGCCGGTTATGTACAATAGGGCCAAGAGTGGATATATCGGAATACTCTTTAGCCGCCTTATCGATTATCCTTATGGCCCGCCTGACACCGAAGCAAGAGCCGAGCGCACGAGCTTTTTCAACCTTTACTTTGGCCATATACGTAGATTCTTAGTGCCCCCTCAGCACGGTTGGTATCTGCCACGATATTCCGGCGGTAGAGCGCCGGCGAGCTTACTCATTATAAATTCGGTGAGCTCTCTTAGTTTCTTTTCGGTAGGCTTGCCCTGAATCGAAGGCAAGGTAAACGGTTTGCCGAAGGTGATGGTAACGGTAGGCCGGGTAATCCAGCCGATTCCCTTTAACTTTTCTGTCCCAATTATAGACACCGGTATCAGCGGGGCCCCGGTTTCCACTGCAATAAGGGCACAACCAGTGTAGGCTTCTTTGAGACAACCGGCCTTGCTCCTGGTACCTTCCGGATAAATCCCGAATAGAATCCCCTTTGCCAGCACGTCCTCGGCATATCGAACCGCCTGACGCCTCTCCTCAGCCGTTCCCCGGCGACGTACTGGATACGCTTCTGCCACATCCATGAGCATGCGGAAGACGGGTATCGGCCAGTAAAAAAACAACTCCTCCTTGGCCATTACAATGCTATCTCGAGGTAGCATGCTGATGATATGAAGCGGCGGGTCAATCAAATTAAGGTGATTAAAGACTGCTATAATGGCGCCGTCTCTAGGCAAGTTTTCCTTATCTTTTATCTTAAAATTGATTACGCACCGAAGGAGGCCCTCTACAATAGGCTGGACGATTTTAAAAGATATCTTTGTGGTCGGTCGTATTAACCTTCGCCTGATTATGCCCTTCTCTGTGGGGAATTCGTAGACGGCTGGCCTTGTTGTCTTTCGTCTAGCTGTACCTAAAACTTTACTTGCAGTACGTTCGGCCGGCATGCCCTCTCCTTTCTGAACCGCGTAGCTAATATTATAGATTATAAAGCCCGTGTCAAGCCATTAAAGAATCAGGTTGAGTAAGATACCGAAAACCAGAGCCGTTACCATCATGATACCGGTGGCTTTGAGCATATCCACGATGCCGAGCTCACGAGCCAGTACGGCAAAGGTAGCGACGCAGGGGAAGGACATAGCTAGAAGAGTGGCGCTTATCACCAGCTGTTTAGCGGTTAGTCCCAGCGGAGCCAGCATACCCATGGCTACATCTTTACGTAAAAAACCGACCGCCAGTGCCACGACTGTATCTTTGGGCAGCCCCATAAGTCCGGTAATAACGGGTGCCGTAATATTAGCTATATAGTCGAAGATATTCAGCATGTAAAGAATGTTTACAACGAATACCGCTCCCGTGACTATGGGTAGAGCCTCCTTTATAAAGCTGTAAATTCTTAGCCACAGCTTACTTCCGATAACACGCCACGGCGGCAAGCGATAAGGCGGTATCTCCATTATCATTTCCGGGCTGAACCCTCTCATCACCCGATTGAGTATGAGCCCAATGACAATCCAGGAGATAAACAGGCTGCCGTAAACAATGGCCACGTATTGTATGCCGTATTTCCCGACGAGGCCGACAATCATCGCCTGCAACGCAGCGCAGGGAACTGCGATAGAAACCAGGGTTGCCGCTATAAAGCGTTCCCTGCGGCTTTCCAGAATTCGTGTAGCCATTATTGCCGGTACGTTACAACCGAAACCAAGAATCGTCGGTATTATGGCGTATCCGTGCAGTCCCAATCTGTGCAGCAAGGTGTCCATTAAAACAGCCAGGCGGGGCAGATAGCCGATATCTTCGAGTATGCCCAACACGAAGTAGAAGGCAACGATATAAGGTATAACCACACCGAACTCGATATAAAGCCCTGTGCTTAGCAAGCCTAGCGACTGATAATAGTCGATTTGCCCGTTTATCAGCTTGCCTACCAGAATATCGTGCCAGAAACCTCCGGACCCCAAAAGCAGGCTCAACTTCATCAGCAGCGGCGTCCATAGACGGTTAAACAGTGGGTCGGTAATGTAGTTGATGGTTCCCTCGCCGATAAAGCGGATCACAAGGAAAGAAGCAATAAGAACTACCACTGCAATGGCGACGCCGGCTACCGGATGGCTGCTGGCATCCTCTAAAACCTCGCGCCAGGTATGATGGCGGTGGCTCAATGACTGCACCTGCCCCACGATATCGCCGATTTTCGCCCACCGTTCGTCACTGGTAGCGTAGGACACTTGTAGCGCCGTAGCCTCATGAAGGCGGCTGACTAGTTCGCTAATTCCCTGCCCGGTTACACCCACAGTGGGTACCACCGGTACTCCCAGAAGCTCTTGAAGACGACCGACATCGATGTTTATTCCCTTGTGGCGTGTGTCGTCCCACATATTAAGGGCGATTATCACCGGCACTTTGCTTTCTAACAATTGAAGGGTGAGGTTGAGATTTCGTTCCAAATTTGTGGCATCGACCACATTAATTATCAGATCCCCTTCCTTAAGCATTTCGGCAGCTACTTCTTCAGCCTTGCTGGTTGGCTGAAGTGTATAGGTGCCCGGGACGTCTATAATCTCAGCCTGTTCCTGCCCCAGCCTCAGGGAACCCCTGGTAAACCCGACGGTGGTACCTGGATAATTCGACGCAATAGTGCGCGTGCCGGTAAGTCGCGAAAAGAGGACGCTCTTACCCACGTTGGGGTTACCCATGAGTAGTATCTTCATCTGCTACCTGTGGGGGCTTCAGGCGGGCTTATCGAGCTCAACCAGGATTCTTTGTGCCATGCCAAAGCCAACTGCTATCTGCGTGTGGTCGGTCCTGAGTGTAACCGGACCATTAAACATCATGGTACTTATTTTAGTCACCTTTTTCCCAGGCCTGACGCCCAGGGCTTCAAGTCGACGGTTCAATCCCCTACCACCAAGAATTCGAATAATTGTGCCTGTCTGTCCTGAACCCATTTGACCCAGGGTCAATTTTCTACCAGCAAACATATATGTATCCTATCTACTGTTCTACACTTATTTTCTTTGATTCGCACGGCAACTGGAGCACATGCCTGTGACGTGGACCTCAACGCCCGTAATATCGAAATTATACTTACGCGCAATGTCCTGTCTAAACTTACGGCCGGCAGGATAGTCAAACTCAATCACTTTGCCGCAGCTAACGCATAATAGATGCTGGTGCTCCTCGTCAGATTTCACTTCGTAGTGATGGTGTTCCTCGTCGAAGTGGCGCTCCTCCACCAGCCCCATCCTCTTAAACAGCTGTAAGTTCCGATAGACTGTGGACAGGCTAATCCGCGGGTTTCTCTTCTTGGCGTTGCGATAAAGCTCGTCGGCGTCAACATGCCTACGGCTGCTACGCAGTAGGTCCAGCAGAAGGGCTCGCTGGGCTGTTACCCGCTGTCTGGAATCATTTAGTATTTTCTTGACTCCTAGCGCCTGTTTTGTTCTTGCTCCAATATTCAGCTCCACCGTTTTACTCATAAAAGCTCGATATATTTGCTAATGCTAATCATTTGCATATAGTATACTGATTTGGCATAGACCTGTCAACTAATGGCAGGAAAATAGGTAACGGAGTAACTTAAATATCTCCTTTTTTAGCAGCAGGTATGGTATTATCTGATATATGGGCCCCCTACAAATGAACATGGACTAAGATTGATGAAAAGATATGCGAATTTAATCGTACTCGCCGTCATCCTTATCGCGCTATCTGCCTTACTATATTTCATCCACTACTTAATTTTCCGAGATGTTCATCACATATTCATATATATGCTCGGCGACCTGGCCTTCTTACCGCTCGAAGTGTTCCTGGTGGTTGTTGTTATCGAGCGCGTCTTGGCCAGCCGTGAAAAGCAGGCAATTTTGCAAAAACTCAATATGGTCGTAGGCGCTTTTTTCAGCGAGGTGGGAAACGACCTTCTTCACAAACTGTTGGTTTGCTTTGAAAAAAGCGATGACATCATAAAGAACCTGGACATCCAACAGAACTGGAAACGAGATGATTTCAAGAAATCGATAGCCTACGCCAGAACTATAAAGGGCGAAGCCGATTTGTCTCGCGTCGACCTATACGAGCTTAAAAAGTTCCTGGTGCAGAAGAGGCAATTTTTGCTGGCCCTACTGGAGAATCCCAACTTGATGGAGCACGAACGCTTCACCGATTTATTGTGGGCGACCTTCCACTTGACCGAGGAACTGGAAGCCAGGAAATCCTTCGGTGGATTGCCGAAAGCCGACTTCAGACATCTCGCTGGCGACACGGAAAGGGTATATCGCCTGCTAATAGTCGAGTGGTTATTCTACGTGTCACACTTGAAGTCTAAATATCCATATCTCTTTTCTCTGGTGGCACGAACTCATCCGTTCCAGGAACAACCCTCCGCCGTGGTTACCTAGTCCACTATTGATTTTTCCGACTTTAAACTTTAGACTGGCTTTATAGACTATGAATCGTTCCATACTTCTTGTCTTCGCGCATCCGGACGACGAAAGCTCCGGAGTTTCGGGCACGGTAAAAAAATATACCGAACAGGGTGTGCCGGTAGATTTAATAACCGCTACCCGCGGTGAAAAAGGCTCCCGCCTCGACGTGCCCGATGATATGGAAACCGGCGCAATACGGGAACGAGAACTTCGAGCTGCTGCCGCCATCATGGGCATTCGAAATATCTACTTATTAGGTTACATGGACGCTGAACTGTATAAAGCAGATATCAATGAAGTCGCCGGCAAAATAGCCGACATTATGAGGCAGGTAGAACCTGAAATCGTCATAACGTTCGGCCCTGACGGCATAAGCGGCCACACCGACCATATTACCATGGGCAAGGCTGCCACCAGGGCTTTCAAAAAACTTGCAGCAGAAGGCAAAGCTCCCCGGAAACTATACTACGTAACTATCGCTGCCAGCGCCCTGCCTGACGCAGATGAATATGGGGTGGCCACCCGCCCGGATAAAGAGATTGCCATCGCCACCGATATTTCCAGATATTTCGATACTAAAATCAAAGCGCTTTCAGCCCACAGATCTCAGCAGGACGCTCGTGATTTAATCGAAATGTTCAAGGAAGAAGAGGCATCGGGCCTCAGACTGAAGGAATATCTTTATCTGGCGATACCGCGAAGCCGTCGCAAAGAGACCGACCTGTTCGAGTAAAATAAAAACTCCCTATCAAGGTAAAACTACGGAACTATAGCCGACTGGAATTGCTGCTTCAATTTTTTTGTCCAGGCAATCAGAGATTCCAGCAATTGCCTTATGATTTTCCTTGTTTCTTCGTCGGTCAGTTTGCCCTGATCGTTGATTTTTTGACCGGCATAGGTGACTATCACTTCAGGTCGGTTCACCGGATGCATATCCAGGAAAACGAGAGTCTGCCTAAGGTGATATTGCGCTCTGGAGCCTCCGAGCATACCGGTCGAGGAGCTCATTATGGCCACAGGCTTCCCCTCAAAGGAATTGTCGCCATACGGTCTTGAAGCCCAGTCTATAGCATTTTTTAGAAATCCGGGTACAGAATAGTTGTATTCAGGCATGGCGATAACAATTGCGTCTGCAGCTCTTATTTTCGCCTTAAACTGTTTTACGATATCCGGCGGAGTTTTTTCGAAGTCTTGATTAAACGGCGGAATCCCCTCAAGCTCAAAAATTCCCAGCCGTGCCTCGTCAGGTACCAGCTCTACGGCAGCGCGAAGCACAGCTTTGCTATAGGAGCCTTTTCTAAAGCTGCCACCAAAACCCAAAATCGATAGCTGTTTGTCCATTTCAACCCCCTAGGTCCGAGTGATTTTCCAATAATTCGCAGCACCTAACTATCACTCTATGGGCTGTTAAGGCAATTGTCAAGAGTCCAGCAAACGTGCAAAAAAAATGTTCTGCAGCAATTTTATATTTATTTAACTTAATACCAGAAGCATTTTATGACTTCTTAATATTCGCATTCATACAATATAAAAGAACGAAACTCAGGAGAGGAATTATGAAGAAGTTCATTCCACTGTTGTTTTTGTGCCTGTTTGTCTTAGTTGGTCCAGCTTGTGTCTCGCTGGGACCGTCGATTGCTACCTTTGAGGCCACTCCGGCAGTGATCACCTCGGGGCAATCCACCACCCTGGTTTGGAACGTAGCGGGCGCCAGTTCGGCCTCAATAGACCAGGGCCTGGGTGCGGTTCCTGCAGCAGGCAGTCAAATCGTCTACCCTACATCAACCACCGTCTACACACTGACCGCCAGCAACATCGCAGGAACCATAACTAAATCAATCGTGGTTTCGGTTAACCCGCAGCCGATTGTAATTAATATCGATGCAAACCCGTCAGTTATTATATCTGGTTCTTCCGCAGCCTTAATCTGGAACGTCTCCGGCGCTACTTCGGCTTCAATCGACCAGGGAATAGGCACCGTGCCATTATCCGGTAATCAACTGGTGTCGCCAGCAACCACCACTACCTATACACTTACCGCCAGCGGCCCGGCAGGAACTATAAGTAAATCCGTGGTTCTCACCGTTAATGCTCCTATCGTAGCAGTATTTAATGCCGATCCCAACGTAATTGCAGTTGGACAGCTATCCAACCTGCACTGGGATGTGACCGGAGCCACCTCGGTAACCATAGACCAGGGCATTGGACCGGTCCCACCGGTCGGCGACAAAGTAGTCTATCCTTACTACACGACCACCTACACCCTGACTGCCAGCAGCAGCTGCTGCTCGGTCAGTAAGACCGCCGTGTTAACGGTCGGCAACTATTATCCTTACCAGCTGCCTTACGGGTATCCCTATGGCTTCCCGACGCCCTATCCCTATAGATACGGTTATCCGTATATTCACGGTCCGTTCATCGATATTTTCAATATTAGCCCTGGCGTCATAGGTGCTGGTGCTAATGCGCTCCTGACCTGGCACGTCACCGGGGCCAACACGGTGATTATCAGTGGCCTGGGAGCGGTCCCGGCAAGTGGTTCAGCCACGGTGACGCCGGCAGCCACCACAACCTATACCTTAACCGCCACCAATGACTTCGGGACCACTACAGCTGACGTTACCGTGCAGGTCGAATAGGCACTCAAATAATCCATACTTAACTGCATGACATCTGAACAGGGGCTTCGCGGGAATACAATCCATATGAGGCGAGAAGTCCCTGTTTTATTATTTTGGTCAGGATGTTAAACTTTTTATAGAGTATCTTATCGGTCGATCTTACCGCTTTACAGCAAGAAAATAGATAAGGTGACCAATGTAAATGTATAAGAAGATACTGCTTCCGCTAGATGGTTCTAACGCGGCTGAAATCGCTATACCTTATGTCGAGGAACTTGCAGCCAAACTGGCGGTTGATATCGTCGTGGTCAGTGTGTGTGAAACTGGCGACGATGCAAGCCACATGCATAAATACTATCTTGACCACATAATCGACCAGATAGGACGAGATATCAAAGCCTTTGCGCCTGCTAGAAAAATAGAAATTCACAGCGATGTCCTCGAAGGCAAGCCTGCACAGCAACTGGTGCGCTTCGCCGAGGAAATGAACGTAAGCCTCATAACTATGGCAAGTTACGGCTCATCCGGCCGTGAAACGAAACTATTGGGCAGCATAGCCATGAAGGTCCTCTGGTCGACGGCGCGACCGGTCCTGCTAATCCGAAAACCAGCCAGTGACGCTCTGATTAAAGATAAAAAACTAATAAGGAAGATTTTAGTTCCCCTGGACGGCTCGAAAACCGGAGAAACAATAATCCAGTGCGCCAAGCCTCTGGCGAGGGCGCTGGAAGCTGAACTGGTCTTGTTTCAGGCTTTAGAGCCGCTAAGAACGGTGGCCGGTTTTGAGACGGTAACCTCTTACTCAATTCCTCAAAGTACGGAAAGCATAAAGGCTGCTGTTAAAGAATACCTGACTGCCGTCGAAAAGCCTCTGCGGGAAAAAGGGATTAAAACTTCCTTAGAGATAGTTTGGGGTTCGGCGGCGGAACGAATCATCGAATATTCGGAAGCGAACACTGACCTGGTAACCATTTCATCTCACGGACTTTCGGGAGTAGGCAGATGGGTGCTGGGCAGCGTTACTGAAAAAGTACTGCAGGTTGGGGATAAACCAGTACTCGTGGCACGGCCGATTAAATCGTGATCGACCTTAATCGCGTAAACTGTCCAGATTTTATTAAATCGCATGAGTGAAAAAACCGATCATCCACAGGCTCTCGGACTTCGTTCCTTACCACATCGGCAGGTGATGATAACGCTGGCCGGTGTACTGATGGCCATATTTCTAAGCTCATTGGACCAGACCATCGTCAGCACGGCTATGCCGCAAATTATTGCCGACCTCGGCGGATTTACCCACTATACCTGGCTGGCTACAGCTTATCTGGTTACATCCACTGTGGTCCTGCCGATTACCGGTAAGCTGACCGATATGTACGGCCGAAAGCACTTTTACACCGCCGGAACCACCATCTTCATCGTGGGCTCTTTAATGTGCGGGCTGAGCCAGACTTTGGCGCAGATTATCATCTTCCGCGCAATTCAGGGCATAGGTGCCGGAATAATGATGGCCAACGCTTTCACCGTTATCGGCGACCTTTTTCCGCCAGCCGAACGCGGTAAATATCAGGGTTACGTAAGCGCCGTATTCGGGATATCAGCCGTTATCGGGCCGTCACTCGGCGGATTCATTACCGATACATTTTCCTGGCATTGGATTTTCTTTATTAATATCCCACTGGGCATCATTGTTATATTGCTGTTCGCCCTGTTCTTCCCTAACTTCCGACTTGACACCATGAGGCATCGGATTGACTGGGCCGGCATAACCACTCTGGTGGTTATATTAATACCACTGCTTTTAGCACTTTCCTGGGGAGGAACCGAATACCCCTGGATTTCGTTTCCGGTGATTTCTTTACTTGTTCTATCGATCGCAGCAGCGGTAGTTTTTCCCATAATAGAACGGAGAAGCGAAGAGCCCATCGTCCCGCTGGAAATTTTCAGAAACCCCATTGTGGCCGTATCGGTACCCATAATCTTTCTCACAGGCTTTACCATGTTCGGCAGCATCATAATAATTCCTTTATTCTTTCAGGGCGTACTGGGTCTATCGGCGACTCAGAGCGGCAGTTTTTTAACACCCATGGTGCTCGGCCAGGTGTTCGGCAGCTTCGGGTCCGGTCAGGTGCTGGCGCGCACGGGCGGCCATTATCGAATTCAAGGAGCTGTCGGCCTGGCGTTAATGATAATCGGGCTGGGCTTACTAACCAGGATTACACCCAATACAAGCTTTGGACTCGCTGCCGTGGATATTATCCTGGTAGGTTTTGGGTTGGGCATCACGTTACCCTTGTATACGATAGCCCTTCAAAACGCCGTTCCGTACAACATCCTCGGTGCGGCTACCTCTGCAGTTCCATTTTTCCGCTCTATGGGCGGTGCTGTAGGCTTGGCCATACTCGGTTCGGTTATGACCGGCCGCTTCACTACCGATTTTGTGGCCAAGCTGCCTGAAACCATCAAGACATTAATCCCACCTCAAATATTATCCCTAATAGCGCATAACCCGGAGGTATTGGTCAGCCCGCAGGCACAGACTCAGTTGCAAAACCTGCTGACCCAGGGACCGCAGGGTTCGGCACTCTACCAGCAAACTATCGGCATACTGCGCCAGGCGTTGAACGCCGGACTGGCTGAAGTATTTTTAATAGCACTGATTATCACCGTCCCGGCTTTCATCATCAACTTCTTCCTTAGAAAAATTCCTCTCCGTAAGGAACATGCGCTCGCCGAAGATTCCAAGTCGACAGATAATTAGAACTCATCAGCAGTGTCGCTGAACTGCCATGGCGTGGTAAAATGGAATTTGTTTGGATTCTGGTGGCCTGAGCATCTTAACAACTTCCGTTAAAAATAAAGGCTGCTTAAGGAGAAAAATGAAAATAAGAGACATTATGACCTGGAGCGTGGTTACCGTAGCGAGCGACACACCCATAATGGAAGCCCGAAAAATCATGAACGCTCATAATATCCGCCGTTTAGCGGTCGTCGACAAAGGAAAACTGGTTGGCATGATAACCCTCGACGGCATTACTCGCGCCAGCCCATCACCGGCAACGAGCCTGAGCGTTTGGGAAATCAATTATCTTCTGGCACAAATGAAGGTTAAAGACATAATGTCGAAAAGCCTGGTTACGGTCAGCCCGGACGCGACCGTTGAAAGCGCAGTGGCTCTGGCACAAAGCAAAGGTGTCGGTGCCCTGCCAGTTATGGAAGACGGGTCTCTGGTAGGCATAGTGACCACCGATGATTTCTTCTACAAAATCCTGAATCCCATGCTGGGTATAGGTAAACCGGGCATCAGATTATTGGTCCACAACTGCGGTACGCCGAAGTGCATTCAGCAGATAATGGAGATTATGGAGGTCATGGCGGTTGTTGGGAAAAATAAAGTAAAGATACTTGCTGTACACAGTATGCCAACCGCTAATGAGGAACAACCTGACCTGGTATTGCATCTTGAGAACGCTGACCCGGACAGAATTATTAAAGTGTTGGCAGACAGCGGTTTTGCGGCAGAGGTCAGAAAACGCTAATGACGCATATCGGGCAGGCGTCAGGAGATAGGATAGTAAATTATTAATGAATAGAGCCGCAGTACTATACTCTACCAGAACCGGTACTACCGAAATAATGGCAGTGGCTATAAGGGTCGGATTAACCGAGGCTGGAGTCGAGGTTACTTTAAAAAAAGTAGAGAAGGCAAAGAAGGCCGACCTCACCCGCGCTGACGCCATAGTTCTCGGCTGCCCCACCTATTACGATGACCTGCTGCCTTCGATGAAGACATTCCTTTTTGATATTCGAAAGCTGAACTTAAAGGGGAAAATTGGTGCTGCTTTCGGACCCTATTCCTGGAGCGGCGAGTCCGTGCAGATGATCATCGAAACTATGAAGCATATACTTCAGATGAACGTTATAGAGCCGGGCTTGAAGCTGCTGCAGAGACCGGAAAAAAGCGACATAGAAACCTGCGTGGAATTCGGCAGGACCATCGCCCGGAAACTTCAAGAGGTAAAAAGCGGCGGCGAACCCAAGGTTAAAATCGGTTGAATTCAACAGAACTACAAACTATTTATCAGCAGGTCCGCACTATGAACTACTTTAATTTTGCTATGCCTCTTGTCCAGCCCGCCTCTAAGTTGCAGGACACAGGGCAGGCAGTTTGTCACAACTGTGTCCACACCGGTAGCTTCGATGTTGTCCAGCTTTCGCTTTAGAATTGATTTCGACAGCTCCGGATAGCTGAGTACAACGTGCCCGCCGAACCCACAGCAGGCGTCGGCATCCGCCATTTCTACTATCTCGAATCCTTCCCGCTTGAGCAATTTTCGCGGCTCATCGAAAACGCCCAGACCTCGTTTCAGGTGACACGGGTCATGATAGGTGACTTTTTGGTTTGATAGTGTTTTTTCCGAGCGCGACGGGGTCAATTCCAGTATCAGTTGGGACAAATCTCGAACCTTGCCAGCCAGGGCCTTTGCCCGCCGGTTCAACTTCGTGTCATTAGCCGTCAAGGCCAAATATTCTCGCTTTATCACATTGGCACAGCCCGGACAAACAGTGGCAATGAAGTCCGGTTTCATCTCTTCCAGTGCCGCGATATTTGTCCTGGCCAGACTCAAAGCGGTTTCCATGTCGCCGGCAAAATAGGCCGGCGCGCCGCAGCAAGCCTGCTTCTCCGGATAATACGGTTGGGCGCCGCACTTTTTCAGGAGCTGCATAGCCTGCTCACAGGTTTCGGGATAGGCATAGCTACCGACGCAGCCGGAATAAAAAGCCACTCCGGGCTTATCCGTTCGGCCGGGTGACGAATATCCCTTAAGCCTTTCGCCCAGAGGTCTACGTGACAATGATGGTAGGCTGATAGTCTGGGTCAGAGATTTCAGTGAGCCCGGAAGCCGCCGTATCATGAGGTCGTTATCAACGAAAGGCTGTTGCACATAGGAGCCAATCTTAATTAGCCTATCGAACGTCGGCTGGTTCTTTAGAACCCTGCCATAAGCCATCTTGCTCAGCCAGGGCAAGCCTTTTTCCCGCGCCAGTCCGGTTTTAAGTGCAGTGATCATCCGCGGTATATCGATTCGAACCGGACAGGCGTCTCTACAGGCCATGCAACCAAGACACAGGCTGGCCACCTCCTCCGCCTTCTGTGCACTGTGCAGAAAAGCAGTTAGTATGGCGCCTATACCTCCCTGATAAATATGGCCGTAGGTCTGCCCGGCAACTGAGGCAAAGACAGGACACACATTCAGGCAGGTGCCACACTTTATGCAATATAGCGCCTCTCTAAAGTCATCGGTTTCCTGCATCTGCCACCGCCCGTTGTCCACCAACACGATGTGCACTTCACGCGGGCCTCCCGAACCGGTGTGCACTGAACCGGGAATAGCATCGGTGCGACTCGGTCCGGTAATGTGCGACACGTATACCGGCATTTTCATGCCGTTGGTGCATCGGCTGAGCAACCTTAATATGGCGGCGGCATCGTTCCAACCGGAAACTATCTTTTCATAACCAACCATGGCCACATGTACCGGCGGCATGGTCGTGGACATACAACCGTTTCCCTCGTTGGTAACCACAATCAGCGATCCCGTCTCTGCTAGCGCAATATTGGCCCCGGACATTCCCATATCGGCCTGTATATACGTCTGACGCAAGGCTTCACGCGACGCATCTAGCAGTATCTGCGGTTCGATCCCTATATTCCGTCCAGTTGCTTTTGATACCAACTCGGCCACCTGTTCGATCGTCTTGTGTACCGCGGGGCCGACCAGGTGTGCCGGTCTTTCATTAGCCAACTGGACTATCCACTCGCCGATATCCGTTTCTGTTACCGAGATGCCGGTTTTCTCCAGATGCTCTCTTATCCCGATCTCCTCGCCGAGCATAGACTTCGATTTAACGACATGTTTGACTCCGTGTTCCCGTGTAACCATAGATATGTAGCCACAGGCGTCCTCAGCGTCTTCGGCCTCGTAGACGATGGCGCCGGCTTTGGTAGCCTGCAATTTAAACTGGCCCACGAGGTCAGGCAGATTAGCAATAGAAGTTTCCTTGACGCGGCGGATCTCGCTGCTCAAGGCTTCGAAATCGAGATTGGCAAAAGTTATTTGACGGACGTATTTGATAAGCCCCAGAAGCCTGGTAAGAGCGGTCTGCAGATTTTCATCCGCCAGCGCTTTGTGCACCCGCTCGGCCATAGCCCGGCTCATTCAGCACCTCTTTTAACGGGCTTATTAATGACTATTATGTACTCCTCGGCAGGGCCCTGGGCCCGGGCCAGCACCGCCCCGGGTATATCCGCCGTCGTATTTCTACCGGTGATATAAGTAATATAAGCCGGCATTACCTGGCCGGTGCTACTGGGGTTGCTCGTTTGGATTTTACCGAAGACGTCTTCCAGCGAGGAAACCACATTATTCCCTTCAACAAGGGTAACATGTATACGGGGCAAAACGGCAACCAGACGCGTAACTCCCTCGTTTCCGGCCACGACGAGCGACCCCGTTTCAGCTATAGCCGCGCTGGCTTCGGATATGCCCAGGTCAGCCTCTACGCATCTTTGTCTTAGAAACAGGTTAGCCGCATCCAGCAGTGCCCGGGGTTCGTTATCCAATTTCTGTCCCGTCGCCTCGGAAATAAGCTCCTGCATGTACCCAATCGTCTTTTTCCCCGAAGGTTTATCACCCGACAGCTGCGATAACCACTCCTTTAAATCTGTTTCGACTATGCTGATACCTTCCTTCGCCAGGCGTTCTCTTAATTTTATTGTATTCGCGATTTCGGATTTCGATTTTACTGCAGTTTTCACATTTTTCTCTTGAATCATTTTCAGTAAACAGACACCGGCATCTTCAGCACTCGACGCCTCGTAGACCTTGGCGCCTGCCTTGCTCGCTTCTTCTACGAAGGCAGCTACAGGATTTGTAACTTCAGCACTCATTTTCGTCTAAATACAAAACTCTTACTAAGCGGCTGACAAATATTGAATAGTGCCATCGGGAATCACTGCCACCCGGGCACCGTTGGGATAATCGTCCCTTAAAGTCGCCAGTGCCTCGGGCCATGTCCTGGCCCGTATCGTATCCGGTATCGCTATCCAGTCAGTGGCTGACTTCTCATACTGTGGGGATAATAACACAAATTTTTTTATCCAGGGCAGCCGAAAATTGATGGCACTGAACAAACGTCCCCGTACTTCCTTGCCAAAGCTGCCCAGCAGGTAGTGTACTACCTGGCCGGCAGGACAGTCCATTATGAGCACCAAGTCCCCACCCCTTTCCATCAGCAGTTGCATGCCCATAATCAAACCGACCACCGCCTCACTGCCTTTGCCGTAAGTATTGACCACAGCCACATCCACCCCTTTAACGGGTTTCGTGGCGTAGTGCCGCGCTGCAAATTTAACTGTCTCGAAGTATTCGGCCTCCGGCTCGCCGGTGAAGACGGCGCAGGGCTCAGCACTGCCGTTGACTACAGTATCGATTTTGAAGTTCAGACCTATTATCCTAGCGGCTTCATTGAAATCATTGACCATAGGGTTTTCCAGGTAGTTGCCTGGGCCGACAGTATTTCCTCTCCCGTTTTCCCTGGCTGCAATTTCAAGTTTGTGGAAGGCCTCTATGGACTCGATGGAAGCTACACCCGGTAGAACAATCTTGCCCCCACCACCGAAGCCGCTTTGAGGGTGAGGAATAACCGAGCCGATGCCGATTTTCAAATCGCAGCCCATGACCTCGGAATTGACGCTTAGCTTTGTCCTCTGCGAAGTCTGTCCCACGTAGGTGCAGTTCTCATAGATATTGTGATTGTAGACCGGGAACCGGTCCATTATTTCAGCTCCGAGCTTCTTGCGGAAGTCATGATAAGAATGTGCCCCATGGGCTCCCGAGGCACAGACAAATCGAATAGCCTCATCCGGAATATCGGCCGATTGAAGTTCATTAAAAACGTAGGGCATCAAATCAGCTACCCGGGTCGGACGGGAAATATCGTCGAAGATTACAGCTGCCTTCTTTTTACCTTTAGCCAGTTCACTTAGCCGGGGGCTGCCGATGGGATTATCAAAAGCAGCCCTTATCTTTCGCGGAGTTAGCCGGGCCGCATTATGCCCACCCATGAGGCATGGAACCACCTCCCAGGATTCGGGAAAGCTCAGTCGTAATTTCCCCTCCTGGTACCACATCTGCCTGGGGACGGCAATTGACTTAGAATTCATAGTTTTTCAGATTTCTTATTCGTGGTTGGATAGCTCGACGATGGTTACCCCGGTGCCCCCTTCACCCCAATCACCCAATCTGAATGACTTAACTAGAGGATGTTCCGCCAATGTCTCATGCACAACCTGTCGCAGGACTCCGGTCCCTTTTCCATGAACGATACGCACCCACGGCAGCCCGGCCATAAAGGCAGAATTAAGATAACGGTCGAGCTTGGGCAAAGCTTCATCAATTCTCATGCGCCGTATACGCAATTCAGAATCAACCCCCATCAAACCAACCTTTCGAAGCGCAGACGCAGGACCTGCTTAGTCTTATCCGTAACCTTCACCCTGTTGTCGATTCGCCAACCGACTACCCAAAGAATTTGTTTGTCGGAACTTACGAGCGGCACCCGGTCGCGCCAGTCTACTGGGATTTTAGCATCGACCATAAAGTCTTGCAGCTTCTTAGCCTGGCGCATACCCAGCGGTTGAAAGCGGTCGCCGGGTTTCCGGCCCCTTATCATAAGTTTGCGGCCAGCCTTTTCCAGGTCAAAGCTGGCAGTTAATCCATTGTCGCTTATTGGCACTTGGCTTAATACCTCGGCACTAATGCGCCAGCCAGCGGCATCGGTCTCTCCTGGAACATTTATAACGGTCGAACCGGGAATCGGAGACCAGGGACATACGGATGTCCGGCTTGTCGTCACAATCAGTCGTCCGTATTCCGTTGACAGAGTTAAACCATCGGGCAGTCTAAATTTCTTCCCGGCCGGTTTGTTCAGAAGTTCAATCATGGCCTCGATATGGTCGGCCTGGACATCTTTGAGGTCGCCGCGAAGCTGTTCAACTACCATTCTGAAGACCTGTCTTTGGATGGCAGTTGGTAAAGGAAGTAACGTGTTAACCTCCAGGTAGATGGCATCGCCTTCCCTGTGAGCCAGGCCTGGCCACAGTAAACGAGCCTGTTGCTCAATAAAGGCGATGTCGTCCCCAGCGATTTTAGCCAGTCGAAGTAGCGCCTTATCGATCGCTGGATTATAGCTTCTAAGCATCGGCAGCAGTTCCAGCCGGACGCGGTTTCTCAGAAAAGAAAGCGATTGATTCGAGGAGTCCTTGCGTGGTGACAGCCGGTGGCGACGGCAATAGCTGATAGTTTCTTGCCGGGTTGTTCCGAGCAGGGGGCGGACCACCTCAATAGGTCCTCCATTTTCCCCGAAATTAAGCACGGAGCGGGCACGAAGGCCGCTGAGCCCTGCGGTACCCGTCCCCCGCAGCAGATGCAACAGAATCGTTTCTACGTGGTCATCGCCGGTATGGCCTGTGGCTACTGACGCTGCTCCTGTCCCGGTGGCAACTTCCGCTAGAAAGCAATAGCGCACTTCGCGAGCGGCTTTCTCTAAAGAGCAGCGCTTATTGTCCCTATAAATGGCCACATCTCGCCGCTCCATCGTTGCCGGCACGTGAAGCTTTTGTGCCAAATCCGAAACATAGGCAGCGTCTTTATTCGATTCATTGCCACGCAGCGAATGGTTTAAATGGGCGACGTGCAACTCTACACCCATCTCATGTCTATGCCGCGCCAGCATATGCAGCAGGCAGGTGGAATCGGCGCCTCCGGACACCGCCACCACCACTTTATCCCCGGTTGAGATAAGGCCGTTTCCACGTATGTACTCGATGACTCTTTGTTCGAGTGTTTTTTCTCTCCCAGCCACTTCAGTCCTCTTTTAAATGGCAGATGTCGCCCAAAGAAACCATGCGAGCCTTTACGTTGTCGAATTCGATGATGCTGATGCTGCCGTTCTGGACCCGGAGTCGTTCAATGGTCGTAATCGGCCATCCCAGCGCTTTACATATAGCCGCCACGCAGGTAAAAAAGTGGCTGACAACCACCACATTGCCATTGTCCTGGCTTCCCTTTATTTTTTCCATAACCGTCCAAACGCGGTCGGCCAGCTCGATAATGCTCTCGCCACCAGGCAACTTTTCCGAACCCTTCCCCTCACGCCAGTTCAGTAAGAACTGGCCGAAGTTCGCGGTTAGCTGGACAATTGGCACACCTTCCAGATCTCCCACTTCCATCTCTCTCAAATCCGGCTCTATTTGCACGGTCAACGGGTGGTATCTGGCAATTGCCTGCGCTGTTTCCAGAGCGCGTTTCAGGGGACTAGAGTAGATGGCGCTGATGTCCATGCCCTTGAGTGCCAGCCCCACCCTGGCAGCCTGGTCCTTACCGGTTTCGCTGAGTTCGGTATCGCTGCTGCCGCCTTGAATCCGCCTTTCCTGATTCCAGGCGGTCTCACCATGTCTAATCAGAAATAACCTAATCGTTGCCTCCTTACATTCTTTGCCACCGCAAGAATCCTCTCCTCGCCTTATACGCCGATGTGTCAGTCGAATAGATTTATCGGACTATCTCGCAGTACTCGTTGAAATGATCTTTTGTCCCTGTAAGACCTTATGAATTATAGCGCCTGGCCAAGTTTACCCGCTTAGTATAAGACGGATGGTCGTAAAATAACAGTTCCACCCACCGGCCGGGGTCGGCTACACTCAAATTCTGATTGGTCAGCCGGGTCATCGCTGATATAAAGGCCTGTGGATTAGCCGATAATTCCAATGCAGCTTTGTCCGCCTCGGTCTCTGCCAGCCGGCTGTAAGCATTCGTCAAGGGACTAACTGCTACGGATAGAGCGCCTACAAATAGGAATAGTAATGGCAATCCCGCGGCATCGGCAGGACCTTGAAAACCAAGGGGGACAACAGTGGCTTTTAAGACCAGATTCGCCAAGTATAGGCCTAGAAAAATCATAGCTGCCTGTATCGCCATAAGCTTGGGAATATCTTTGTGGAGATGGTGCCCCAGTTCGTGGGCCAGCACGACCTCGATCTCGTCAGCGGCATATTTCTGGAGCAAGGTATCCGTCAGTACGATCCGTCTGGTGCGCCCCCAGCCAGCCAGCATGGCATTGGCCGTGGTGCTTTTAGTACTCAAATTTATAGTGAACACGCCCAAAATTTTGGTCCGTGCCCGCTTTGCCAGATTCATAAGCCTGTTTTTTAGCTTTCTATCGGCCAGAGGCTCCAGCTTAAAGAACATGCTCAGCAGTAACGTCGGCGTTAACCGCGATAGAAGTAAGCTCAGCAGAAACAAGATAGTGGCCGACCACAACCACCAGCTATTCGGTAAGCTGACCAGCAGCCAGTAAATTAGAACCACCACCGCCAGGCCAAGCAAGAAACTCAAAGCCGAGGCTTTGGCTCGGTCAGCCAGCCAGCCTCTAAATTTTTGGTGTGACAAACCGTATCTGTGCGACAGGACAAATCCCTGGTAATAGTTAATCGGCATTAAAATTATGCCCGTGCCGGCCATCAAAATGGTAAAGTACAGGGCAGATGCCCAGGGTTGAGGGAAGTCCAGTAAATGGCTGAGTTTAAGCGACAGGCCACCGAAAATGAGTACCAGAAGTACAGCCGCCACTATTGCCGTCTGCGTTAAGGATAGCCGGCGTGCCTCCCGGGCTAATTGCCTGGCCAGCTTTTGTCGTCTGTAGTTTAAACGGGCCTCTGATGATGGCATATCTAACTCCGGCCGAGAGTCAGTCCAATACTATATTTGTGCGATGGATGTATCTCGGGTGTTTAGTGAAACCAAGAGCCTTGGTCACCTGCTCCGGCCTGCCGGCACCTTTCTCATCGCAGCGCAATCTCATATCCAGGGTACAAATCGTATTACGACAATCAATAAGGCGGAGGCTCTCCACCAGCGCCCGTAAATTATAATATCGCTCGCCAGTATCCCGGTGATGGTGCCACGCCAGTTCTTTTTTAGACAGGAATGATTCCAGCTCTGCCTCAACTTCCCCGGTTGCTTTTTCCGTCTCAACCTCGACCTTGTAGTCCACGAACTTAACTTGCGACTGAAGAGAGGGAACGTTTAGGCCGACTGGCCAGACATCAAGTAAAATAATACCACGCGGCAACTGTTCTTCTATCCAGGCCTTAAACGACTGTGGAGAAACCCACCTGGAGAGGGAAATGTCCATCAGTTCGGCCTCGCTGGTGACGCCCACCAGCAGTGGAGCTGCCAGAGCAATGTGTGGATGAGGAGTGAAACCCTCTGAATAAACTAGCGGCATCCCTGCGCGGCGTAGTGCCCTCTCCCACAACCGCATCAAGTCTAAGTGTGACAGAAACTTGAGTTCTTCACCACGACTAAACTTTAGGCGCAGGCGCTGCATCCTTTTCCCTGGTTATCTGAATCTTCTCTATCTTCCGGCCCTTCATCTGGGATATGACTATCTTCAGGTCTTTGTATTTTAATTGCTCGCCCTGCTTTGGGATCCGCCCCAGATGGCTCAGGATAAAACCGGCTACGGTCTCATAGTCACCGGTAGGCAGGTCCAGCTCCAGTTCCTCATTGGCATCCTCGACTCTTACGCCGCCATCTACCTCACAAGTATGTGCATCGACAGGCACAAAGTCCTTTTCCTGGCCGGCCAACTCGTCACCTATAACGCCCATTATCTCTTGCGTTAGCCTTTCCAAAGCGGCTACACCGGATACACCCCCATACTCATCGACCACCGCCACCATGTGGTAATTATTGTCCCTCATCTCTGCCAAAAGCTCGCCCAGGCGCTTGGTCTCAGGCACAAAATGCACCGGGCGTACCAGTTCGTCTATGGGGCTGTCCGGACCCAGGGTTTTATTAGCCTCCGCCATTAATACGTCTTTAATTGATAAAATGCCGACCACGTTATCGGTAGTCCCTTTGTAAACCGGAAAGCGGGAGAAAGGATATTGTTTATAAATTTCCTGAAAGCCGGACAGGGTCGTACCCTGCCTTATCCAGGTAACCTCTGTGCGGGGCTGCATTACCTCGCTGACCGGCCGGTCAGCGAACTCGAAGGTGTTGTGTAACATCTCGGCTTCTTCCTGTTCCCACACCCCCTCGGCTTCGCCGACGGTAATAGCCGTCTGGAATTCCTCTTCGCTGATCGTAGGCCGTATACCTGGTTCTCCCGCCAGCCTGCTGAAGCGAAGGCCGATATGGTTCAGTACATAGACAAACGGATATAGTATTGTTGATATGATCTCTATGGGTCGGGCATACGCCATGGCTATATTCTCGCCGTAGCGAGCCGCCAAGCTCTTAGGAATAAGCTCGGCAAAAATGAGAGTCAATATGGTAATTACAATGGTCGCGATGGCTACCCCCAGATTCTCCTGCCACAAGGACACAGCCATTACGGTTCCCAGGGTGGCCACTGCTGTCTCAAAGAAATTTATGCACAGCAGGACGGTAGCCAGAAATTTTTCAGGTTTGTCCAGAATACGGGCTACGATTGCAGCCCTGGGATGTTTGGTACGTATGAGGTGTTTAAGGCGCAGCCTCTGCATGCCTATAAAAGCCGTCTCCGCGCTGCAGAAAAAAGCGGCTGCCGCCAGAGAAACCAGAAATAATATTAAAAATAGACCGTTAATGCCGTCCATATATAGCCGGGCCGTCAAACGGCCAGGCAGTCCGTACCATGATAGCATCGGCAACCCATCGTGTCAAAAGTGCCTTGCGATTATATATGACCGAATAAAAAGGGGTTATCTGCCTTTCTTCTCGTAGTCCGGACACCAGATGGCATTGGGACGCTCCGGGTGGTGGCAGGCATTTGGATAGTCCCATTTGCAACTATCGCATAATACAATGTTCATACCCAGCATCCTCTTGATACGTATTTTAGTCCTATCTGTCCACGTCCAGGCCAGTTTCTTCTTTGTAGACATCGAGTCAACTAATAATAACAAACAGCTAGTCTCACGGCAAAACCAGTCAGGATTGTTAACCTGCCCGCGAATTACTATAATTGCGCATTACCTGTAAAAATCCATGCATATGAAAATAGTCAGTAAAAGTCTCATTGGCATCGTCGTGCTATTTACCGTCCTAACTGCGACCCTGCTGTTATTCGGTGGTGCTGCAGCCACCGATAAGGACTACCACTACCAATCGATAAACGTCGATATCAGCATATTAGAAAACTCAGATTTGCGTATCAGAGAAGTTCAAACGTTCAATTTTACGTCAGGTGATTTTCACTATGGTTACCGGTGGATACCCACAGACAGACTTGTATCCATTGATGGCGTAGAGGTACTGGAAGGTGACCGTCAGTACCCATATAATCCGGCAGTTAAAGACTGGATTACCACCCGTCAAGAAACTGGAGGGTCACCCGGTGGAGATACATATGCGTACTCCACCTGGATAGAAGGCAACAAATACTGGATAGGCTGGTGGTTTCCGGAAACCAGCAGCGGAGGTCGGGTAATTAACCTAAAGTATACCGTTCATGGAAGCCTTCGTATCAACTCGCCCGATGACCAGTTGTACTGGAAGGCCATCTTCAGCGGCCGGGATACCTATGTGGAGTCAAGTGAGGTATTAGTACACCTGCCTGAACCCGTTCCGGCTGCCAAGTTGTCGATCTATAGCTACGGTGTGCCCGCTACTTCCCGGATATTAGATGACCAAACGATTGAGTTCACCACAGGTTACATATCGGCCCCCGACGAACTGGAAATACAAATCTTCTTCCCTTACGGCCTGGTCAGTGGAGTGCCGTCGCCATGGCAAATAAAGTTGGAGAAACAGGAAGTCTATGATCGAGACACAAAACCGATAGTCAATCTATCACTTATGGTATTTGGCCTGGTGGTAGTACCTCTGCTCGGTGTCCTATGGATAAGCCGTGCCTTTATGCGCCGGGGAACCGTCCCTAAGCCTGCCTACGAACCGCAATCTCAATACTCTCCACCGGGCGATTTGCCTCCAGCGCTTGTAGCTCTGGTAACCTCGGGTAGAGCAAGGCCAAGCGCGCTTTCCGCCACCATCTTCGATCTGGCCAACAAGGGCATACTCGAAATAGTCAAAACGGAAAACCAGCGATTATTCGGAACGCGGAAAGATATCATGCTCATAAAAGACAGGGACGGCGAGAAATATCCTTTCGAGGAAATGGTTACTCGGACTCTGGCCGGCTCCGATGGCAAACTGTTTTCCGAGCAGGCCGTAAGGCATCCACAGCTATTGCAGGAATTTTCTCGTTTCGTAGAGAGCGAGGCTGTTAAACAAAAGTTATTCCAGGAGGAACCTTCACGCTCAATCCAGCGTCTAGCGATGCCCGGAATACTGATTGTGGTATCCTCAATGATCCTGGGAATAATGCTGTTTATCCTCCTATTCCAATACGCTGAAATGCTATTTGTCCCCTTTGTCACCGGTGTTCTAGTCGGTATAACGGCCATAGGTTTATCTTCCAGGATGCCAAGGTTGACCAAAGAGGGTAGCGAACAGAGGGCCAAGTGGAGAGCCTTCGGAAAATATCTCAAACAAATAGCACGCAACAGACAATTGGCCACCGATAATATGAGCTATTGGGACTCCTATTTCGCCTATGCTGTGGTTTTTGGTATAACCCAGAGCTGGATTAATCAGTTCAGCGACCTCGATGCCCCAACGCCGGTCTGGTTTTATACAAGTTCTATGGACCACGGTACCAGCCCTGCATTGACATCGGCCCCATCGTTGAGCTCGATAGGCGATGCATTTAGCGGCATGGTAAACATGGTTAGCGGCTTTTCCGGAGGAGGCAGTAGCGGAGGCAGCGGAGGAGGTGGAGGAGGAGGTGGAGG
>CAZJQG010000003.1:0-109735 GCA_964548415.1 uncultured Dehalococcoidales bacterium
AACCGGTGACCTCTGCGATGTCAACGCAGCGCTCTAACCACTGAGCTAACCGCCCCTCCAACTCTGGCATTTTATCAACGCTTCTCTATTCAGTCAAGCCACCACCATCTTGAATAAACGGGTCACCTCAATTATACTTTCAAATCATATATAATAGAGCTAAATGAGAATGATATTATTGGAGGAGATTTAATGGGTAAGAAGGAAGACGAGGCTAAGGAGTACGTCCTGAAAAGGACAAAAGACCAGAAGATAAAGTTTATCCGCCTCTGGTTTACCGATATTCTTGGCTTTCTGAAAAGTTTTTCCATCACCGCCGAGCAACTGGAAGAAGCATTGACCGATGGTATGGGCTTCGATGGTTCCTCAATACAGGGCTTTGCCCGAATCGATGAAAGCGATATGATCGCTATGCCCGACCCGAATACCTACCAGATTATACCCTGGCGACCCAAGGAGCAGGGCGTGGTCAGAATGTTCTGCGATATTCACTGGCCCGGCGGACAGCCTTTTGACGGCGACCCGCGCTTCATATTAAAGAAAAATCTGAAGCGGGCGGCCGACATGGGCTTTACCTTCTACGTTGGTCCGGAGCTCGAATATTTCTACTTTAAAAACTCGGAGACGACTCAATTTCTCGACCTCGGCGGCTATTTCGACCTGACGCCGCCGGAAATAGCCTCGGACATTCGCCGTGATACGATTCTGTTTCTCGAGGAAATGGGCATCGACGTTGAATACAGCCACCACGAAGTGGCCCCCAGCCAGCATGAAATTGACCTCCGCTACTGCGACGCCCTGACTATGGCCGACAATGTGATGACCTACCGTATAATAGTGAAGCAGGTGGCCCAGCAGCAGGGCGTTTACGCCACCTTCATGCCCAAACCGGTATTCGGCTGTAACGGCAGCGGCATGCATGTCCACATGTCATTGTTCAAAGGCAATAGAAACGCGTTTTTCGATAAGGATGCTCCTTTCCATCTCTCTGAAACCGGCAGAAGCTTCACCGCCGGTCTGCTGAAACATGTCCCTGAAATAACTTCCATCTGCAACCAGTGGATAAACTCGTACAAACGCATCATCCCCGGTTACGAGGCCCCCTGCTACATCACCTGGGCACGCCGAAATAGGGCGGATTTGATCAGGATTCCCGAATACAAGCCGGGACGAGAAACCGCCACCAGGATAGAGTTGAGGTCTCCTGACCCCGCGTGCAATCCTTATCTGGCCTTCAGCGTGATGCTGGCAGCCGGACTCGAAGGAATCGAAAAAGGATACAAACTGGGCCCGCCCACCGAAGAAAACGTGTTCGAGCTCTGCGCCGAAGACCGCGAGAAGAAGAAGATAAAGACGCTGCCAGGCAGCCTACTCGAGGCTATTCAGCTCACTGAGAAAAGCGAGGTTGTCAGGAGAGCTCTGGGCGACCACGCCTTCGATAGTTTCATCCAGAACAAGATAGTGGAATGGGACAGGTATCGGACGTACGTAACCGATTACGAATTAAAGAATTACCTGCCTATTTTATAGACAGAATGAACTATAAACGCGAGCCCTTGGGACAGACCGCGTAATTCCTGAGTTTAACCCTTGCCTGCGGTCTTCGTGCTGCTGGTGAGCATTATCTGGACGGTGCTACCGCATTTGGGGCAGGTAACCTCGATAGTGACCGGCTGCCGCATCACTCTCTCCACCAGCGCCGTTACGACAGAATCGATGTTATCCAGCCGTTTGTCCAGCATCTCCAGTCGTTTTTTTGTATGCTCCAGGTCCCCAGCAGAGATTTTCTTTTCAGGCATTCTTTCCTCCGGTATTAAAACAAAAGAGGAGAGGTCTCCGTTAGTTCTCTCCTCCACATGAATTTTGCTCGCCTTTCATATCGTTACAAACTCTTCTCAGCTACCCCCATGGCCGATAGATAGTCCTTATCGGCCTTAATCAGGTTGTCTACCTTGCCGCCTACGGTTCCCTCGAGGTATTTGCGGAAGGCTTCGCGGGCGCCTGGAGAGCTCTGCAGCGCTTCTTTGGCCCTGTGCCATTCTTCGCTGGTCAGTTCGCCGATGCGTTCCGGGCTCAAGGGAAATTCCTCTCCCATGACACGCTCGGCTCTATCCAGAACCCGACTGGTTACCGCCCTCTTCAGGCGGTCGAAAGAGAGAAATTCCTCATTCGCATAAGGCCTCGGTGTCCAAGTCTCATCTTTCATTTCAAGACCTCCGTCTATCTGGTATAAACACCATTATGGCTATAATATGCCCCTTCAATTGCCCTGTCAAGTCCGCTTTTATCAGCCTGTGCCTGCCAATCTTCTATCGAATGAATGAAAATATACTTAAGTACACATCCTAGTTGACGTCATCTCCCGACATTGAGCTTTTGAATGCAGACGCCGGGAAAAAGCAGTAGGGGCATGTTTCCGGCGGTTCTTTTCCGTAGTGGACATAGCCGCAAATCCGGCACCGCCAGACAGTGGTCTCGGGCTTACCAGTCTGATTGACCTCGGCTGGGTCTTCGGTATGAACGGGTAGGTCTTCCAGCTTCGGCATCACCGGCTTATAAGAATTCAGGGCGTACCCTGAAATTATCAGGCGCTGGATCTCGCTGGTGCCCTCATAAATCCTGAATAACCGTGTGTCCCGAAATAGCTTCTCAATAGGATACATCCTGGTATATCCGTAGCCCCCGAACATCTGCAGGGCTTCATCCACGACTTCAAACGCGGCTTCGGTGGAGTATAATTTTGAGATTGAAGCCGGAATAGTGGCATCCCCACCCTGATCCGCCTCCCACGCCGCCTTATATGTCAGCAGCCGTGCAGTTTCCACTTTCTGGTACATGTCGGCAATTTTGAACTGGATTCCCTGGAAATTGGCAATGCTCGAGCCGAATGCAGTCCGTCTCCTGGCATAGTCGATAGCGTACTCCATAGCCGACCTCGCTGCTCCAACCGCAAAGGCACCGATGCCCGGCCGGGTACGGCCAAATGTCCTCATGGCCAGGACAAATCCCTCTCCCGGCTGAGCCAGAACATTTTCCCTCGGCACCCGCACGTTTACTAGATGAACCCCGGACGTATCGGAGCCGCGCTGACCCAGTTTAGGTATTCTCCTGCCAATCTCAACTCCCGGCCAGTCTTTCTCCACTACAAAAGCACA
Source organism: uncultured Dehalococcoidales bacterium (assembly GCA_964548415.1). Taxonomy (GTDB): domain Bacteria; phylum Chloroflexota; class Dehalococcoidia; order GIF9; family UBA5629; genus 9FT-COMBO-48-23. The sequence continues at coordinate 3,156 of CAZJQG010000003.1, forward strand.
GATGCCCTTGTGGAGCGCTTTGCTATCTGCCGTGGCAAATATCGAGAAATAATCTGCGATTCCACCATTGGTTATCCAGTACTTGGTGCCGTTCAATATGTAGTCGTCTCCATCCGGCGTGGCACGACAGCGAATACCAGAGACGTCGGAACCCATAGTTGGTTCGGACGTAGCAAAGGCCATCAACTTGAAATCATTCAAAATTTTAGTAAGATACTTCTGCTTGGCGGGCTCGTTGTTCGAAAGAATTAATGGTTGCATGCCCAGCGAGTTGTCGAATACGGACGTAGCGATTCCCGGACACGCCGCGGCTATCTCTTCGGTAATAATTATGCCGTCAAGTACGCCATATCCCTTTCCGCCGTATTTTTTGGGTATATCTCCGTTAATGATTCCCTCATCATAAGCGGCTTTAAGGACAGACATTGGAGTCCCGTCGGTGCTGTCGTAGTAGGCGGCCACGGGCAGAACATATTTTAAGGCAAACTCGCGGGCCTTTTGCTGCAACTTTGCCTGTTCGGGGCTTAAATCAAAACCTAACATGCCTCACCTCCTTAACCTCGAAACTAATCAACTCGCAAATTAAGTTTTTGTATTCGGCTACTGTATTTCGTAGACCATCTGCACATTCAACTGAATCTCCAGTTCTCCCGGACTTATTGGAGTTGGCGCTGCGGCCGGTACCGCGTTCATAGCATACTCTCTAACTGCTATAGACGGCACATAAGGCGTGCTCTCCGACATATATATCAGTCTTCCAAGGCGGATATCAGCCTCGCTGGCCATTTGCTTCGCCGTGGTGATGCCATCCTGGATAGCATCGGCCCTAGCCTGATCGTAGTAAGGAGTCGGGTCTTCTATGCTGAAGCTGATGTTATCAATCCGCGTCAAATTGCCACCTGCCGCTGCCACAGCATCTATTATCGTCCCGGCTTTGTCTAACTGCCTTATCTTGGCAATTACGATGTTCGTCACTCGATAGCCGGTGATTATGGTCCTCTGCTGGTCTTCGATATATTGGGTTACCGGTTGGATGCTGAATTGTTGCGTTTGAATATCCTTATCGGCTATCCCGTTGCCTTTAAGAACTTGCATAACAGCATTCATTGCCTGAGAGGCATCCTGCTGCGCCCGCGCCACGGTCTTGGACTCAGCTTCAATACCCAGGCTCAGTAGCACAATATCAGGCATGGCTTTGGCTTTCCCTTCGCCGTTCACCCACAGCCCGACTTGCTGCTGGCTGGAACCTATCACCGGCGCTCCCACGTAACCGGCTATGCTGGGTGGAGTGACCTGGGCGGCTCCTCCGTAGGTACAGCCTGCACCTGTAAACAGAATTGCCGCCACCACCACAATGGATAAAATTGTCCAACGTTTTTTCATCGAATCCCTCCCTAAATTTGTCGTTAAAGAATCGGAACCTTACTTCTATAATAACACGCTCTGCCGTTTACCACTATAGCCAACCGGTACCGACTTACTATAAAACGAGCAACCTTAACGCAGGTTTGACTGAAATGGCACAAATGCCCCGAATGGACTATAATATATCGACTTAAACCACGATTCACCTATGAGAATATTCCGCGATATCATCGCCCCGGTACTGCTGGGACTTGCCGTTTTTATGCTGTTTCATTTAACGCTCGGCAGCTTTAAAGTATACGGCACCTCCATGCTGCCGACCATAGAAGAGGGCGAGTACATAATGGTTAGCAAAGCTGCCTATTTTTTTAACCAGCCGCATCGCGGGGATATCATCGTCTTCGATTCCCCTCAAAGCCCCAAGACAGACCTCATCAAGCGGGTTATTGGCGTGCCCGGCGACACTATTGAAATCAGAGATGACAAAGTGTGGGTAAACGGCACTCCGCTAAAGGAAACTTACACTCTCGAACCACCCTACTACATGATGCCGGAGCAGGAAATCCCGGCGGACCATTATTTTGTACTAGGCGATAACCGGAATAACAGCTCCGATTCACATCGGGGCTGGACGGTACCGCGACAGAACATCGTGGGCAAGGCCTGGATTACCTACTGGCCGCCTTATTTGTGGGGCACTATACCAGGCGCGGCGCTTACCGTTGACCCGCAAACGGCGGGTCTATCCGGAATTACTGTAGCTGTAATAACGCTATGCCCGACGAGATAATACAAATCTTCAGAGACGCCGGCGCCATTTTAGAAGGCCATTTTCTACTAACTTCAGGGCTGCACTCACCGGTATACTGGGAGAAATTCCAGGTCCTGCAATACCCCAGATACACCGAAAAGCTGTGTCGGCTTGTCGCCAGACGCTTTAAAAAAGAGAGGGTGCAGGTTGTGGCCGGGCCTACCACCGGCGGCATAATACTGGCTTTCGAAGTGGCCAGACAGTTGGGCATAAAGGGCATATTCGCTGAAAAAGAAGGTGAAACCAGGGTTTTCCGCAGGGGCTTCACCATCAAACCTGGAGAACGGGTTTTAATTGTGGATGACATCTTGACCACGGGCGGCTCCATTGTTGAGGTCATTGAGGCCGTTAGAAAGCTTAAAGGCGACATCGTAGGTATTGGGGTCCTCGTTGACCGTTCGGAGCAGGCGAAGGACTTCGGCGTGCCACTATTCAGTTGTATCAGGTCGCAGACGGTGACCTACCGCCCCACCGAGTGCCCTCTCTGCAAGGCCGGCGTGCCCCTGGTCAGGCTCGGCGGATAGTATTCGTCGCCCTTTAACTTTTAAACTATTCTCCTTGACACTACGAAGCGAAAAATCTAAAATGTCGGCGCGCCGAGGTAGCTCAGATGGTAGAGCAGCGGACTGAAAATCCGCGTGTCCCCAGTTCGATTCTGGGCCTCGGCACCACTTCTAAAATCTAATACAATACATTATGTCTACTCAGCGATACTCCTGCTTACTGGAAACAAAATAGCTATGATAAAAAAACTGGTAGTTTTACTTGCTTTGGCCGCCTGCTTTATTACCGGTTGCCATCCGGATACTGCTACTTTGTCTCCGGAAGCACCACCAGGGGAAACACCGGCCCGGCCATCGGGCATCGGCACGGTTCCACCGGCAGCTACTTACGATGGGTGGAGCGGCTGGACACAGATACCCGGCGATCTGGAAACCGATGCGGCTCTGGCGGCAACCGCCTTCGACGACAGGCTTCTTCTTTTTGCCGTCGGTAACGAAGACAACGGAATTTATCTAAACACGTATGACAATTCCGACAATTGGAGTGGCTGGGCTAAAGTGCCGGGTGATTTCACTACCGACACAGCTTTGGCTGCAGCACCCTTTAACGATAGGTTATACCTCTTGGCCAAGGGGATAGATAATAACCGTGTCTATGTCGATATATTTGACTCGTCGGAAGGCTGGAATAATTGGACCGAGATGCCCGGTGGCTTTATCACGGATACCGCTTTAGCGGCAACCGCTTTCACTGACAAACTTTACGTATTTGCTAAAGACTCGGACGGGCGGATCTACGTCGACTTTTGCGACACTTCCAACCGCTGGAGTGGCTGGACACAAGTGCCCGGCGATGGCACCACCGACGTGGCTTTAGGTAGCGTCGTATTTAATAGGAAACTCTACGCTTTCTCCAAGGGTATAGAAACCAGACGCATATACTTCAATATGTGCGACAAATCAGGCGTCTGGACCGGCTGGGGGCCTATTCCCGGTAGCCAGACCACCGACGTTGCTGTGGCCGCGGCCAGCTTCAACAACAGGCTCTTCCTGTTCAGCAAAGGAATTGCCTACAAGCGGATGTATGTAAATATCTTTGATACTACTGACGACTGGAATACCTGGAGCGCCTGGACTCACTGGCAAGAAATGGCAGGCGGCGGTACTACGGATTTTCCCGTGGCCGCAGCCGCATCCAATAACCGTTTAGCCGTTTTTGCGGTGGGTGTCAATAACAACCAGCTTATCTACGTTAACACCTTCGGCCCGGTTGACTAGAGAATGTCTATCGCTAGGCCGGCAGGCTCACTTTTTCCCATGGCCGGCTTTGCCTACCCAGAACGTTACCGCCTCTTTTTGCTGCGTCGACGATAGACGGCGGGTCGTAAACCAGTGAGCTATGCCGGCCAGGCATGGTAGGGCCACCGAGTAGATTATCAGTGGCGTCCGTTCTTTGAAAAGTATCTCGAGCAAAAGCAGGGAGACAAACATAGCCACGCCGAACCAGACGGTGTTACGCGTATAGTAAAGCACCAGCAGGCTGATGGCAGTCGCGATCAGCATTTCTAAGGGCAGCAGCGCCAGCAGGGCGCCAATTATGACCGCCAGGCCCCGGCCACCACGGAAATGCAAAAACACAGGCCAGTTGTGCCCGATAACCGCTGCCACGCCGGCAGCGAATACTACCGGCTCGTTTCCGGAAATAAGCCTGGCGGCTACGATAGCCAGAGAGCCTTTGCCTACATCGGCCACCAGCGTCAATATTCCGGCCGCCATCCCTTCGTGGCGAAATACATTGAAAGTGCCCACATTTTTATCGCCTATCTGTCGAATATCTACACGGCGCCATTTACCGATTATATAAGCAAAGGGAATGGAGCCTAGAAGATAGGCGGCGACGATGCTTAGTACGGCCAGTAAAATGTTCATACCGAACCAGGAAATACCTAGATTCGCTAGGCCATTTAAATTCTACCATACACAAACCTTAAAATCTCCGCTCCAAGGTCCGTTCGTGGTGAGCTTGTCGAACCATGACGGAACCGAATTAGGAACGACCATTGCCTCATTTATTTTATTATCTGATATAATATGAGTATAAAGGAACACAGGTGAGGGAATGGTGGAGAAAATGAGCGAAAATAAATCGGGACCCGGTTTCGGAGTAGGCATACTGGTAGGCGTGGCAGTTGGCACGATTATCGGGTTTCTTCTGGCTCCACGCTCCGGCCGAGAGACCCGTGACATTGTGAAAAACAAAGCTGACGATGTCTCCGCAACCGTAAAAGATCTCACCGCCGACCGGAAGAAAGTCTACACTGAGGGCTGGAGAAGTCGGGGGGGCCGTCCTAAGGTAAAACCCACCTACTTCGAATAGCGCAGGTTCTCTCTATACTATGCCTAACTTCTCAGTTCGTCCTGAGCTTCTCGAAGAATGATATTCTCTTAACCGACCCTAACTTGGACAACTACCCTTACTTCTTTTCTCTGACAAGCAAGTATTCATGGGATTCTATCATTGCACGTCCATTTCAACAATGATAGAATTTCGTGAGCGTAGATTAAAGGCCGAAGTGGCGGAATGGTAGACGCGGCAGTCTCAAAAACTGTTGAGGGGCAACTCTCGTGTCGGTTCGACTCCGACCTTCGGCACCACATCTGGAACTGCCGAGTTGTGTAGTGGTAGCACAGAGGACTTTGGATCCTTTAGCCCAGGTTCGAATCCTGGCTCGGCAGCCACTCACAATACGTTCTAACCTTCAATAACAAATGGCACAGCCACAATATCCTTGAAGTAAATTTATTAAGCTTTCGTGGCTAAGTATAAGACACCAATAGCGAGAAAATATATTAGAATTAAAGCCGCAGTATCAATTCCTACCCAAATTCGCCGCCAAAACCGAGGTCTATATATCAGGCCGATTAGAACAGCACAGCTCATCAGTATAGCAAATAGAGTCGTGCCAATATGGTCTGCCGATACATATGAAAGGATCGGGCCTTTTGTATAAAAAATATCGTCAACAAAGATTGTAACCCCCATATTGAACATGTTGCTGCCAATAACGTTGCCAACTGCCATATCCAATGCACCAAGACGCAATGCCGATATTGAGACCACAATCTCAGGCGCTGAGGTACACACTGCCAGAAACAGCGTGCCGACAAAACTGGCGCCCAGACCGGTTACTCTTGCTATCTCATCGCCAATGAAACCCAACCATATGCCGGCACCAATTGTAGCCAGTGCTGCTACAGAGAAAAACAAGCTGACCCTGGTTAACGAAATACCGGCATATGCCGCATTAACCTGGTTTTCGTTAGGAGTTTGATCTTGTTGAGTGTGCTGGAAACGGATCAACATGTATTGGGCGAACAGGTATAAAACCAGCAGTATTGGCGAGTAAAGTCCGATATATCCAAATAAGCTCATCGAGGTCACACTCTGGGCTACATAAATGGAGGTCGCCGCTACGCCAATGAGCATGGTGCTTAATATAGTGGTCAAAACCATGCCGGTGCCGAGGAAATGCAGTACCGGACCACGCCTATATAAAACATCAACTATGGCGATGATGACCAGGTTTATTAAATTTGACCCGAACAGGTCACCCAGAGTTAAATTTGGTTCACCAACAAAGGCCACCGAACTTACTCCGGTAGCCAGTTCAGGTAAGGAAGTAATCGTAGCCAGCAGGACAACGCCGATCCAGATACGCCCCAGGCCGGTTTTTTCGGCAATAGCATCTCCATATTTTGAGAGTCTCGTACCCGCTACCAGTATGACAGCCAAACAAATTGCGAATTTTAACCAGACCACTTTTGATTACTCGAATAAACTAAAAATAATCCCAGTTCAAATGCCATTATATCAATTTTGTTAACGGCGAATCTGCAATCGAATACTGTATTTTCAAAACAGGCACGTATGTAGTCATGGCCTCAATTATCATCAATTTACCCAAGATCCTTGATTAAAACTGCTTTCCTAACGCATAATAATATATTAACATCAAATTACAATATTTTATGAAGCGATTTATCAAATTTTTAAGAGACATTTCCGCCAGAATCTTCGGCGTAGTCGATGTTAGCTATTTGCGCAAATGGCTGGTCATCAGTATTTTAATTGGTGTTGTCGCAGGCCTGGGAGCAATAGTACTTTACTCGGGAATCAAATGGGTAACAGCTGCTATGCTTGGCCTGGCCGGATATGTACCGCCTATGGCCGGAGATGAAGGATTAACTGTTGTAACTTCGGCTGCACGGCCATGGTTGATACCCCTGATTACCACTGTGGGCGGCTTGATAAGCGGACTGCTGGTCTACGGATTGGCGCCGGAGGCTGAGGGGCATGGAACGGATAGTGCTATAGATGCATTTCATAATAAACAGGGATTCATCCGCCGTCGTGTGCCCCTGGTCAAGCTCGTAGCTTCAGCGATCACCATTGGCTCAGGCGGCAGCGCCGGCCGCGAGGGGCCCGTAGCCCAGATAGGTGCTGGATTTGGCTCCTTTATATCAGATGTTTTTCATCTTAGTGTGGAAGATAGACGTATCGCCGTTGCCTCAGGCATAGGTGCCGGGATCGGTTCCATATTCAAAGCTCCGCTCGGAGGAGCCATGCTTAGTGTCGAAGTCCTTTATCGGCGAGACTTCGAGTTTGATGCACTTCTTCCCTCATTTATGTCCTCACTGGTAGGCTACAGTGTGTTCGCTACCTGGCACGGTTGGGCTCCTATTTTTACGATAATTTCAGAACCAGTTTTTAACAGACCGCAAGAGTTAGTGGGATTTATGATTCTTGGGCTCGTCTGCGGTTTGATAGGCACGCTTTACGGACGGTCATTCTATCTGCTTCGAGACACATTCAGGGGCGTCAAAGTCCCCAACTATGTTAAGCCGGCAATCGGCGGACTGGCTGTGGGAATTGTCGGTATCTTTCTTCCACAGATACTGGGCGCTGGCTATGGCTGGGCACAACTGGCAATAAATGGCGATTTCATCACGTTGTCTCTACCGATAATGATAGGAGTGCTATTCGGGAAAATCCTGGCCACAGGCCTTACGGTTGGCTCCGGGGGAAGCGGAGGTGTGTTTGCCCCGGGTCTGGTTATAGGCAGCATGGTAGGAGGTTCACTCTGGCTGGCTTTGCACAAATTCACGGCAATTATGCCCTCAAACCCCACAAGCTTTGTTGTAGTAGGAATGATGGCATTGTTCGGCGGTATAGCTAAAGCACCTCTGGCTGTGATGATTATGGTCAGCGAGATGACGGGGAGCTATACTCTTCTCGCACCATGTATGGTGGCGGTCGTCATTGCCTATTTCATTACCGGTAGCAGCTACATCTACGAGAAACAGGTAGAAACGAGAGCGGATTCTCCGGCCCATAGGGCGGAGCTATCCACGCCACTCCTAAAGCGATTAAAGGTGGCCCAGCATATGAAGACCAAAGTCATAACGACATCTCCCGGTGCGCCTTTATGCGATGCCGTTGATTTAATGAAGGCGAGGAAAATAGATGCCTTACCAGTTTTAGAACGCAACAAACTGGTAGGAATTGTAGCCACGCTGGACCTAGCTCAAATACCCGAGAAACACTGGTCCAAAATGAAAGTACGGGACATAATGATAACAAGATTGATTGTTGGCTATGCTGCCGATACTTTATACGAAGCACTGGCAAAGATGACCAAAACGAATGTCAGCCATCTTCCGGTCGTAGATATTCGAAATCATAATAAATTGTTGGGGATTATAACTATCAACGATATTGCTCTGTCCTATGCAACCGAGAGGCGAGATGTAACCGCGTAATATCTCTATTTTGAAACGCATTTTAATAATTTAAAGGCGTTTAGCCAAATCATAGAAATTTCTAACGCGGTTCTAAGTTTCTGGAAGCAATTTCTTTCTGGCAAAGATGGGAATTCCAATTGCCGAAATGAGAACCGTAGCTACCACGACGACTATTATTATATCGGGATAAACTGAAGAGTTAGCTATACCTGCGGCCAGAACAATTTGCGAAAGGACGGCTGCGGACTCACCTCTGGCTAACATCACAGTTAATATACCGGTATTAGACATCAAAGTTCGGCTACCCAAAGAGGTAAATAGCACTGCTATATATCTGGTAAATAAAAGTAGCACCGATAGAATAACCGCTGTCAGTACTAGATGAAGTTGACTGAAAGTTGCGATTAATCCGAGATATATAAAAAAGAACGTCTTCACAAAGAAGAATATCTGCGAATGGAATCTTTGCATAATATCTGTGGCTTCCTTGGTTCGTTTTAGCCTCATGATTCTGGCTACCTTGACGCCGTTACCTAGCATAAGACCGAAAATCAATGCGAAAATCACGCCGCTGCCGTTAATTTGCTCCACTCCATAGTAAACAGCGAAAACAACCGCCAGTGTCAAGATATCACTGTAGACTTCGTTTTCCATACGGGTCAACAACCAGAGCCAGAAAAAGCCCAGAGAAGCCCCAATAACAATCCCAATAAGAAATCTCAGGCCAATAGCCGCAGCAATCGCTGAAATATGTACCCCCGATTGTCCGCTGGTAATTACCTCCAATAGAACCAGAGCTATTACTATTACTACCGGGCTATTTAACACCGATTCGAGAGACAACAGAGTCGCTATTTCAGGAGTAACTCTAGCACGGCTTATCAACGGCATAACTATGGCTGCACTTGTCCCTCCCAAAATAGAGCCCAGTAATAAGCTGTCAAGCGGTTTCCACTCTAATACATAATAGGCAAACGCACCCGTTGTGGCGATGGCGACACCTACACCGAGAATAACGAGCAAAACGGCCCTTGGCGCATTTGACAACACCTCGGCAAAATCAAAATGCAACCCACCGTTGAAGAGAATGATGACCAGAGCCAGGGTGGCTATTAGACCTGTAGCCGGAGCTATGGTATTCGGATCGAGCAAGTGGAATACCGGACCAATTAAATAACCTATGGCTAGTAGTATCAGGATATCCGGTAAATTAATTTTCCGGAACAAGAAATCTGCTAAAAAACCGATAATAAGCAGAATACCGATAAATCCGAGTATCTGTGCAACCATCATATGGGTGTGGTGAAATAGATTGTAACAAATTCGGCCACAATCGACTACAGGTTAACTATGTCCGCTTGATAGTCGAGAGCCAAAAACAGGAGCAGATAATTTTTAAGGTGGCCAGTTATCAGAAAATTCTGTTTGATATGTTCTCTACCGTTCTTTCCCAGCCAGCTTGCATATTCCGGATTGGTAAGCAGTTGCCTGAGATCATAGGCAGCGCCCTCAATTGAATAGCACAGCAGTCCGGTGAGTTCATTCTTAACTTGCAGCGGTATGCCACCGACAGCAGAGGCTACCACCGGTTTCGATTTCCACAGTGCTTCGCTTATAGTAAGACCAAAACCTTCTTTTAGCGATTTCTGAATGATGACCGTGGCAGCACGCTGTAAAGCATTGATTTCAATATCGCTTTCAGCCGGGATAAGCAACACATGAATATCCGGATTGCCTTCAGCTTGTTTTATTACCTCGCTGTAAACCTCAGTGGATTCGGGATCGTCAGTTGCTGTCCCACCGGCAAGTATCAACTGGCAATCAAGGTTTTTTCTGACCAGCTTAAAGGCTTCTATTACTCCAAAAGGGTCTTTAAGGCGGTCAAATCGGGAGATTTGGACTATCATCGGCTTGCCAAGTATTAGGTGATATTTTGCCAGTACATCTGCAATAGTTGACTCATCAAGTTCCTTATTTTTATCGCTTAGTGGGTCTATGGACGGTGAAATTAAGAACTGGCGTATGGGTAATTGACGGGTGAAATTTGGCGCCGAAAATACGGCACCATCGTACTGTACGACAAATTTGCGCAGGAAATCCCACACCTTTTTATTAGGAGCCGAGACATCGATATGGCAGCGCCACAGCCATTTTTTACCTATCTCTTTTTTCTTAGCAATCAAACCCACCGGCTGCGGGTCATGAATGAACATGATATCTCCGTAGAATTTCATCTGGTCCAGATTTTGTTGTGTGACGTCTGAAAATAAATCCAGGTCTTTGGCTGATATCTTCTCCGGGCTGCCGTGTAAGGCATTGTGAAATTTTTTAGTCACGTCGAAAAATTTCTCATTTCCATTAATAACGTCCCATCTGGCGTCAACACCCAGTTGATTTAGCAGCGACACCATATGCTCCAAAATTTCAGCTACTCCGCCACCCACATAGGTGGAATTCACAATCTGTATGACTTTGCCCTCGAATTTTGCGGCCAGAGTCTTTAATTCATCAAGACTACTCTTGCCTACTATGGCCTCATAATCCTGAAGCCTCATTCTGGTCTGTAAATGAATCGGATTTTTCACTTGCTCTGCCCTATTTAACGCGCTTCTCAATCATTTGAATAATCATCGACCTCATTCCATCCAGGGTATAGTCATAAGGGTTCAGACCGGCAATTTTATCTGCCAGGTCCTTATCGCCTACACACTCAGCTACCCAGATGGCAAAATCATTAGTGCGTTGTTTCAGTCTCAACCTGGCCTCAAAGATATGATAGCTGAGAGAATCCAGGCTTACCTGACGTAACATCTCGACGAATTCTCTCAGGTCATTGGCCACATAGGTCGTGGGCATGATGAAGCTAATTGATTTTATAAAATAGAACTCTCTGCCTTCACGCGCCACTCTTTCGTCTGGCTTTTTAGATATATAGTCGGTTATTACACCTTCAATTCGTGACCTCAGAGCATCTATGGTCGGGAAATCGAACGTATCGATACTCGCCAGTTTCTCTTCCAAAACTTCGTCACCGATCTCATCACCCACCCACAGGGCGAAATCATTGGCCGGTTTGGGCGTAAGATAGTGGTGCTCTTCGAGAAAATGATGAGTATGATAATAAATTACCGAATCGGGTACTTCTCGCAATATGGTTGCCAGTTCGCTCAAATTACTGGCCCTTAAGCCCGTCAGTTCCTTCAAATATAGCCTTGAGTAGAAGTGAAAGGGTTTGCTTGCCTTTTTTAGCGGGCGCCCGTAGTTAATAACAGTGCTCTGTACCAGACGAATGTTCGGGACTAGCAAAAGGTTGCCATCAAGCATTCTTATCCGGGTATTTCTCCAGCTCACCTCAGTAACATAACCGCTTTCGCCTGATTCCAGCTTGATAAAATCGCCTACTTTAATCTGTTCGCCTTGAGTTAGCTGCAGACCTGAATAAAGATTGGCAAACAAATCTCTGAAGGCTAAAGCCGCTATTAGGACCGCTGCTGCCAGAAGTAAAATAATTGGTGTTGTAGGCGCACCCCAGACATCAAGTAAGATGAGAGCGCCGACCACAGCTATAGCAACCCTAACAATATTAAGTATCAATACTTCAGAACGCTGCAAACTGGATACCTTGTGCATATAAAGTCTTAGTATTGTTACACTGAGACTAAGGACCACCCAGGTAAGAGAAAAAACAAATAGACTGGCCAGTATTTTCCCTGCCAACTCTTTTCCGGCAGCGCTTAATGTCGACGCTTCGACGGCAATAAAAGCACCCAGAATCAGAAACCAGTATATGAACGGAGTGCGTGTTGTCCGAACTACATACTGGCTTCCTTCCCATTTGTCGCCAGCCCAGCGATTGAAAGCTCTGAAGGAAACTCGCCTGACCCATAAACCGATAACATAGGTAGCCAAAAAGATTACCAGTGGGATAGCAACCTGCAGCCAGTTTGCGGTTAACCAGAGCCAGCTATTATCCAGCCACGAAGCCATTTACCTTCTCCATAAAAATTATAACATCTTCAGGAAATCGGCTACTTCTTGCGAAGTTTTCAAATAGTACTGAGCAACTGAACTGATATTATCTTCGCCGATGACTATGGAGATTCCATTCATCTTGTCGATCACTTTAAAGGCGTCTTCATCCGTCAGGTCGTCACCAAGATATACCGGCAGAATATTTTGCTTTCTGCTGATGTCTTTCAATTTAGCCATAAGCCAGGCTACCGCTTTGCCCTTGTTCCAGTCAACAGGGGGTCGTATTTCGTAGACTTTTTTCCCCTCTGTAATTCTTATCCTGCCTGTGACATGCAAAGGCTCGGTAACCTTCCGGAATGCATCTTTAACTTTTTCTTCTTTTGCTTCGGCCATTCGATAGTGTACGCTTAGAGTCAAGCCCTTGTTCTCGACGAAGACGCCTCTGATACCCTTCATTGTGACTGATAACGCCTTGTGCAGCATATCAATGAAAGGCTGCATCTCCACCGCAACCGGTTCAAGGAAACTCGAACCGAATCCCTCTATCTCCAGGCCGTGGTTACCTGCGTAGATTAGGTCATCCAGGCCGACTATACTCTTAAGGTCCGATAGGGCTCTACCGCTGATGATACCAACTGTATAGTGCCGATTTTTGGTCAATTTCTGCAGCAGCTTTCTTGTGTCATAGGCAAGAACTGCCAGTTCCGGCTTATCTACTATTGGTGTTAATGTGCCGTCATAATCCAGAAGAAGTAGAACATGATCGGCTGCTTTGAAGCGTCGCGCAATATTAGCCCAATCCTTGAAAAGATGCCGCATTCAGTAGTCACCTTTAAATTCCAAGACTGACAAGCTCTGAGATAATATTGCCGGCCCACTTATAAATATTGTTTTCCTCCACAATCTTACGCAGCTTCTGCATTTTTGCCTTCCTTTGTTCGGGTGACATTTCAATAGCTTTTTTAATAGACTCGGCAAAATGATCGGTGGCGTAGGGATTGATGAGAACGGCATCCGTCAATTCTCTGGCGGCGCCGGTAAATCGAGAGAGTATTAATACTCCGTCTTCATCCGACCTTGATGAAACGAATTCCTTCGCCACCAGGTTCATGCCATCGTGAAGTGAACTGACGATGCAAAAATCAGCCAATCGCTTGAAAGCGGTCAATGTAAGCTGTGACAGATGCTCTCGGATAAAAATAATCGGTTTCCAAGAGTCGGTCTGGTATTTGCTATTGACCTGCCCCACCAGCTGGTCGATCTCAGTATTCAGTTCCTGATATTTTTTAATCTCAATTCGACTGATCTCTCCGATTTGAAAGAAAACAACTCGGCCCTGATACTCAGGGTACTTAAATAGAAACGTATCTAATGCCCTGATTCGGTGTGGAATTCCCTTCGTGTAATCGAGGCGGTCGATTCCAATGCCAATCACTTCATCGCTAAGTTTCCACTTGTGCCGAATAGCTTCAATTTCGGCCTTAACTTCAGGTGTTTCAGCTTCAGCGGCTATACGTTCGAAGTCAACGCTTATGGGAAATGACCTCACTACTGTTGTTTTACCACCACGACTGACAGCCATTCTCTCATTGTCGACTCTGGATTCCAACATCAGTCTAACAGTTTCTATAAAGTTATAGCAGTGATATTTAATATGAAAGCCAAGCATATCGTTTCCCAGCAGACCATCGAGCAACTCGGTTCCCCAGGGACAAATACGGAAGGCTTCAGGATTAGGCCAAGGGATATGCCAGAATTGCGCGGTAATTACCTTATCATTCCTGGTTTTAATTAAGCGAGATAAGAGAGCCAGATGATAGTCTTGAATAAAGACAAACGCTTTCCTGTCGTCAATTTCTTCCAATACCGCGTCAGCAAAACACCGATTAACATTTTTGTAGAAATTCCAGTTAGATTCATCGAAACTTGGCGGCACATATGCAAGGTGACACAAGGGCCATAGCGCTTCATTGGAGAAGCCGAGATAGTAACCATTTTCTTGCTCCTTGGTTAGCCATATACGCTTTAGGGCATAGCATGATAGATCCGGTGGTACCATGATACGATTATTTTCATCTACGACCCGTCTGTCGGCGCTGCCGCTGCCATGAGCAACCCATGTGCCGCCACAGGCCCGCATAACCGGATCGAGTGCTACCGTGAGTCCGCTGGCTGGTACGATACACTTAATTCCATCGTTGGATAGAACGTGCACATATGGTTCCCTATTAGATACCACGACAAATAGTTCGTCTGCTAATTTTGTTGAAACAGCCTTATGTAAATCTTCCTTTGTCCAGCTCATTTTATTTTCCCTAGATCCATCTATAACTAAGGTACAGGATAATAGTTAACTACGTCAAATAAATTCTCAGATTTGACAGGATACTGCCTGCGTGATTTTTACAATGTTGTTGCCCGCATATTCGAAGCGTAAAATATGGCAGAGATTCTCGAGGCCGGAATAAATTATTCTGAATTAGAGGAAATAAAATGCAGTTTTGGAGGGAACCATTCTTCTGGGCTTCCACAGCACTGGATAAAAGCGATGGTCACTACGAATAAAGCTGTTGTGTTAGTAGTTCCAACTTACAAAGAGCGGGATAATATCACCCCTTTGGTGCAGCGGATTCACCATGCCCTATCTGCTACTAATTACCGTGTTCTGTTTGTAGATGACGATAGTAGCGATGGAACCAAAGAGCTTGTCTTTGCCCTGGCTAAGAAATATCCTGTCGACATACTGGTTCGGGAAAATAAAAGAGGCCTAGCTTCGGCAGTATGCGATGGTTTAAGACATGTTGCCGCTGAGATAGCGATGGTGATGGATGCCGATCTCCAGCATCCGCCTGAGGACCTTACTAACCTGCTCAAGAGAATAAATGATGGCGCCGATCTAGCAATTGCCAGTCGCTACGTCCCGGGTGGAGGCTGCCAGGGCTGGGGATTAGCCAGGAGATTATGGTCAAAAGGGGGTATCCTTCTTTCACACCTTTTGCTGCCTTCAACCAGACGCGTCAAAGATACGATGTCCGGTTTCTTCGCCCTTAGAACACAGGTAATAAATAATGCCAACCTAAAACCAACAGGCTATAAGATACTGCTGGAAATTTTGATACAAGGACAATACCGGAACGTTGCCGAGGTACCCTATGTTTTCAGAACTAGAAGCCACGGAGAAAGCAAACTCAGCCTCCGTCAGCAGGTAGACTATCTTAAGCACCTCTATAGCCTGATGCGGAGGAGTGGGGAGCTCTGGAGATTTGCTAAGTTTGGCCTGGTAGGGGCAAGCGGTATCCTGGTCAATGAAGGTTTACTCTGGCTGTTGACGGAGTTCGCCGGCCTCGTCTATCTTGTCTCGTCGGTTATAGCTATAGAAACCTCCATTATTTCCAACTTTGTTCTAAACGAATACTTCACCTTCCGCGACCGTCGGCGACCATCGATAAAATCAATTTTTGGTCGTCTCTTGAAATTTAATCTGGTATGCCTGGTGGGTTTGTTAATCAACCTGGGAGTATTATGGATATTTACCAGTGTTGTCGGCATAAATTACCTTATCTCGAATCTCTTTGGCATAGCTCTCGCTTTTCTCTGGAATTATTTCGCTAATAGCATGTGGACATGGGAATAATCTCTCCGATATTAGCACGGCTCAAGCTGCTGTATAAATGGGAATACTTCTGGCTGTGCATTATATTAGTGGCCACCTTAGCATTGCATTTCAGCATAATTAATAATCCCAAACAGCTTGTCTTAGACGAGCAGCATTACGTTACCGATGCACGTAATATTATCCAGAACCATGAAGACCTTCGCCCGGAGCATCCGCCTCTGGCAAAACTTTTTGTAGTTGCCGGTATAGAGATTTTTGGAGATAATCCCATTGGCTGGCGTCTGTTCTCGGTCTTGTTTGGCACCATACTCATAGTGCTGTTTTATTTCACCTGCCGTAAGCTGGGAATGTCCCGGATGGCAACCAACATCGCCACTTTCTTACTAGCATTCGAGAACCTGACATTTATTCAGGCAAATGTGGCTATGCTGGACGTCTATTTTGTTACCTTCATGCTGCTGGGATTTTTACTTTATTTGTATCGGAAATATATTTCTTCCGGAGTAGCCTTTGGCCTGAGCGGTTTGTCGAAACTGTACGGGGCGTTCGCCGTTCCGGTTGTGATAATTCACTGTTTGTTTACGCCAGAAAGAGAAAGAAGGTGTATTCTCACGGTAATCGTGGCACTCGTCTCTTTTATGGCGTTATTGCCCATCTTCGATTTTGCTATTTCGCAACATCTTGAGAATCCTATAAGTCGTATATTTCAAATGATATCTTTAAGTAGCAGCCAAACATTCGCCAATACCACTCATCCCGCTCTCAGTCGACCGTGGGACTGGGTATTTATGTACAAACCATTCGTTTACTGGCACGCACCACATTACATAGGAGCCATAAGCTTCACAGTCTGGCTGCTTATTATTCCATCTTTTGCCTACATGATTTATTGCGCAGTGAAAAAGGTTGAAGCCGGTCTTTTCGGAGCAGCCTGGTTTTTCAGTACCTATATTCTTTTGTTACCTATAAGCCTGATTACTAACAGAACAAGCTTCCTGTACTACTTCTACCCAAGCGTCGGAGCTATCTGTCTGGGAATCGGGTTGGGGCTATCTCAGCTTCTGGATATATCTAAGACCTGGAAGTCAAAAAAGCTTCGATTAACCGCACTGTTAGGCGTCGGTTTTTATTTATTCCTCCACCTGGCCTTCTTGATTATCGTCAGCCCGCTCACCGGTTGGGTAAGGTTCAATATAAAGGGCTAAACAAATTATTTCGGCGACCTAACAATACCCGCACTGCAGGTATTACTTTATCGGGCTCCTTGACAAGCACGGGTTTTGCCTGATATAGTAAAAAACAACTGAATATTGTAAAGGCTGTGAGCGAGACTAGTAGACCTACAGCGGGGCTCAGAGAGCCGGGTAAGGTGTGAGCCGGCGCCAGCGCAGAGGATTGAATGGACTCGGGAGCCGCGAACCGAAAAGGACGAGCCTGAGTAGGCGTTGACGGAGAGGGCACCGTTATCAGAGCCTAGGGTATCGTTTCAGAAATGGAGCTGTACCTGATTGAGATGGTTGTCTAAATAGACAATCAACTAGGGTGGTACCGCGAAGCTAAACCTCTCGCCCCTAAGGCGAGAGGTTTTTTTATTGGAGTGAATATGTATTACCCGTCGCTTGAAGAAGTTAAAAAGCGCCGCGAAGAAGGCACGCTGATACCGGTCTACCGCGAAATCGTGGCCGACCTGGAGACGCCTGTATCCGCTTTCCTGAAAATCAATCAGGGCGGTAATTCATTCCTGCTCGAGAGCGTTGAAGGCGGCGAAAGAATGGCACGCTACAGCTTCATCGGTACCGAACCGTATAAGACGCTGTCAACCAGTATAGAGGATAACATCAATCCTTTACTGCTCATTGCAGAAGAGATGAACAAGCATAAAATGGTGCCGGTGGCCGACCTTCCCCGTTTTTGCGGGGGCGCCGTCGGCTACCTCGGCTACGAGGTGGCTCGCCGGTTCGAGGACTTGCCTTTGCCCTCAGCCGACCCGCTGGCCCTACCCGAAGCACTGTTTATGTTCGTGGATACTATGCTCGTCTTCGACCACATTACGCACAAGATTAAGATACTAAGCCACGTACATCTCGATGGAAATGTAGAGGATGAATATCAAAAGGCCATAAACAGGATCGAGAACCTGGCGGATAGACTGAACCAGCCACTCAAGCCAAAACATTATGTAAAGATAACGGCTGCTCCCACAAACTCTGAACTGTCCTCCAACTTTTCCAAAGCCGAGTTCGAAAGGGCTGTTGACAGGATAAAGCGCTATATCACCGCCGGCGAAGCTATTCAAGTAGTGCTATCCCAGCGTCTGTCCCAAGCCGTCAGCGTGGCCCCGTTCGAGATTTACCGGGCACTGCGTTCGCTGAATCCGTCACCGTACATGTTCTTCCTCGATTTCAAGGATTTCCACATCATCGGTGCCTCTCCGGAGATACTGGTCAGAGTCGAGAACGGTATGGTAATGACCCGTCCCCTGGCGGGCACCAGGCCAAGAGGCAAGGACCAGGGGCAGGACCGGGCGCTGGAACAAGAACTGCGCAGCGATGAAAAGGAAAGAGCCGAGCACATTATGCTGGTCGACCTCGGGCGCAATGACATCGGCCGTGTCAGCCGGCCCGGCACGGTGGAGGTCAGCGACCTCATGGACGTGGAACGCTACTCACACGTGATGCACCTGGTGACGCATGTACAGGGCAAGCTGAGGCCCGAATTAAGTATTTTCGATGCCCTGCAAGCCTGCTTCCCCGCTGGTACCGTTTCCGGGGCGCCTAAAATTCGCGCCATGGAAATCATCGCCGAACTCGAGCCTGAAAAAAGAGGCCCGTACGCCGGGGCCGCCGGCTATTTTTCCTTCTCCGGTAATATGGATATGGCCATCTCCATCCGGACCATGGTGGTGAACCACGGAGTCGCCTACGTCCAGGCCGGATGCGGTATCGTCTACGATAGTGTACCGGAGCGCGAGTATCAGGAGACCATGAACAAAGCTCAGGCGCTGCTTAAAGCCATCCACCAGGCGGAGGGCAGACCAGCACCGAAGAGGAGGGACAATGCTGCTGCTGATCGATAACTACGACAGCTTCACCTATAACCTGTTCCAATACCTGAGCGAATTGGGGGAATCCGTGCTCGTGGTGCGGAACGACAAAACCACCATCGACCAGATAGAAACTATTAAGCCGGAACGCATCGTCATTTCACCGGGCCCGTCGACGCCACTTCAGGCTGGCATATCGAACGATGTTATCCGCCATTTCGGCCCCAAACTGCCGATACTCGGCGTCTGTCTGGGACACCAGTGCATCGGCTATAGCTACGGGGCTTACGTGGGCAAGGCTAAGGCGATTATGCATGGCAAGTCTTCGCTGATACATCACATCGGCCAGGGAGTGCTGGCCGATTTACCCAACCCGTTCTCGGCCATCCGCTATCACTCGCTATCGGTCTACCGCGATGGACTGCCCGACTGCCTGGAAGTAACCGCCTGGTCGGATGACGATACAGTCATGGCCTTGAGACACCGGCAGCATCCGGTGCAGGGAGTCCAGTTCCATCCTGAATCGTTTATGACCCAGGGGGGCAAAGATATATTGAGGAATTTTCTTAAAGGGGGCGTATCATGATTAAAGAAGCCATAGCAACTCTAGTGTCCGGTAAGTCATTGACCTCCGAGGACGCGTCAAAGGTTATGGAGGAGATTATGCAAGGTGAAGCTACGCCGGCGCAATTCGGAGCCTTTGTTACCGCACTGAGGCTCAAAGGCGAAACTGTGGATGAAATCGTAGGCCTGGCCAAGACGATGCGCGCCAGAGCGATTCCAGTGGTGGCCGAAGGGCTGGTGGCCGATACGTGCGGTACGGGGGGCGATGGTTCCAGCACCTTTAATATTTCGACAGCAGCCGCCTTTGTGGCGGCGGGGGCCGGCCTTAAAGTAGCCAAGCACGGCAATCGCGCCATGAGCAGCCAGTGCGGCAGCGCCGACGTACTGGAAGCGTTGGGCATAAAAATCGACCTTACCTCCGAACAGGTTCAGGCATGCCTTGAAAAAGTTGGCATTGGCTTTATGTTCGCCCCATCATTCCATCCGGCCATGAAGTACGCCGCCGTCCCACGCCGCGAAATAGGTATTCGTACCATTTTCAATGTACTAGGGCCGTTGACTAATCCCGCCGGCGCCAAAGCCCAGGTGCTGGGGGTGGCCGAAGACTCCCTCGTAGAGAAAATGGCCATGGCGCTGCAACAGCTGGGATGCCATCACGCGTTGGTCGTCCACGGCGAAGACGGTCTGGACGAAATCACGGTGTCAGGGAAAACGCACGTCTGCGAGATGAAGGGGGGCCACATTATCGATTATAGTATCCGTCCCGATGATATCGGACTGATCGTCACTGATTCGGAAAGCCTGAAGGGCGGCAGCGCCCGGGAGAATGCCGAACTGCTGCGGAATGTATTAGTCGGCGCACTCGGACCTCAGCGAGACGCCGTGCTGATGAACGCGGCTGCAGTGCTGCTGGCCGGAGACAAAGTACAAACGCTACGGCGCGGAGTGGAAGTGGCTAAAAACACCATAGACAGCGGCCACGCCTTGAATAAATTGGAGCAGCTAATCGATCTCAGCCGGAATTTGAATTAATTGAAATGATTTTAGACCGGATAGTTAAAGAGAACCTGCAAGCGCTGGAAGACAGGAAACGCAAGCTGCCTGCTGCCGAACTGCGCAGGTTGACCTCGGCTCAGCCGACCGCGCTGGACCTGGGTACAGCCTTGAGGGGCGATGGCATCCGGCTGATTGCCGAGGTGAAAAGAGCGTCCCCGTCGCAAGGCGTTATCCGCCAGGACTTTGATCCAGTGAAAATAGCTAAAGTTTACGCCGGAAACGGTGCCTCGGCGATATCGATACTGACCGAAGCCAGATACTTTCAGGGCAGCCTGGAACACCTGAAAAATATCCGGGCCGCTGTGCATGATAAAATACCTCTGCTGAGAAAGGACTTCATCGTCGACCCTTACCAGGTCTATGAGTCCCGTGCCTTCGGCGCCGACAGCCTGCTACTCATCGTGGCCATACTTAGTCGGGAAAAGTTACGGGAGTTGCTGGAGTTAAGCCACGAATTGAATATGAATTGTCTGGTAGAGGTGCACGATAAGGCCGAGGTGGAAACAGCGCTGGGAAGCGGCGCCCGGATTATCGGCATAAACAATCGCAACCTGAACAACTTTGAAGTGGATATGGGCACCACGGCGCGTCTACGGCCGCTTATACCTGCTGACAGGATAGTGGTTAGTGAAAGCGGAATTAAACAGCGAGCGGACATAGAAGACATGCGCCGGCTAAGGGTTGATGCCGTTCTTATCGGCGAATATTTCATGTCGGTGCCTGACATCTCTGCCAGGATGAGGGAGCTGCTGTGACCAGCATTAAGATTTGCGGCTTGTCCGAAACCCAGCATGTCCTGGCAGCTGCCGAGGCCGGTGCCGATTTTATCGGCCTGGTATTCGCTCCCAGCCCGCGGCAGGTATCGATCAAAAAGGCACTGCATCTCATCGAAGAGGTCTGCCATCTGCGTTTACGCCCGGCTGTAGTAGGCGTCTTTGTTAACTCAACTACCGGCGAAGTAAACCGCATCGCCGACTACTGCCACCTCGACCGCGTTCAACTCAGCGGCGATGAGACCTGGGAGTACTGCAGGCAGATCGAGCGACCGATAATCAAGGCGGTTCACATCTCAAAGAGTAGTACGCCCGCCAAAATAATATCTGAAATAACGGTGGGTTACCGACTGCTGCCCAAGCACAATCTCATCTGCCTGCTCGATTCGAAGGTTGGCGGCAGTTACGGCGGTACGGGGCGCACTTTCAACCGAAAACTGGCGGGGGAAATAACCGCCAGATTTCCGGTATTCGTCGCTGGCGGCCTGACACCGAGAAATGTGAATGGCTTGGTAAAGGAAATCCAGCCATGGGGCGTCGATGTTTCCAGCGGCGTAGAAACCGACGGCCGGAAAGATACCGCCAAGATAATTTCATTTATCCGGGCGGTCAGGAAGGTTAAAACGAGTGCCGGCAGACAACACTGAGCGAAGGACTAAAGGAGGCCATTAGTTGCTACCTGATAAAAGAGGATACTTCGGAGATTTCGGCGGGCGGTTCGTGCCCGAGACGCTGGTGACTGCGCTGGATGAGCTAACCACCGCTTATGAAACGGTCAAACAGGACGCCGCCTTTTGGGCCGAGTTCGACTCGCTGTCACGCGATTATTCGGGAAGACCAACTCCACTTTACCTGGCTGAAAGGTTGACCAATCATTGCGGCGGCGCGCGGATTTACTTGAAAAGAGAGGACCTGGCTCATACCGGAGCCCATAAAATTAACAATGCCCTGGGGCAGGGACTTCTTGCCCGACGCATGGGAAAACGTAGAATCATAGCCGAAACCGGCGCCGGCCAGCACGGTGTGGCTGCTACGGCGGTATGTGCCCTGCTTGGGCTGGAATGCATCGTGTACATGGGGGAGGAAGACATCCGACGCCAGTCGCTCAATGTCTTCCGCATGAAATTAATGGGGGCTGAGGTACGGCCTGTATCAGCCGGCAGCCGCACACTCAAGGACGCCATAAACGAGGCCATGAGGGACTGGGTAACCAACGTCAGAAATAGCTACTATCTTCTGGGCTCGGTAGTTGGCCCGCACCCTTATCCATCGATGGTACGTGATTTTCAATCGGTTATCGGCAAAGAGACCAGGGAGCAAATATTGGCGAAGTATAAGCGCCTGCCAGATTATATAGTGGCCTGCGTCGGCGGCGGCAGCAACGCTATCGGCATCTTTTATCCGTTCCTTAACGATAAAGACGTCAATTTAATAGGCGTGGAAGCCGCCGGCGGAGGATTGAAGACCGGGTTTCATGCCGCTTCACTGGTTTCTGGAAGCGTAGGTGTTCTTCACGGAGCCAGGTCATACGTTCTCCAGGATGATGGCGGGCAGATAATGGAGACACACAGTATCTCCGCCGGTCTCGACTACCCTGGCGTCGGCCCCGAGCACAGCTACCTGAAGGACATCCATCGGGCTACTTATGTAGCAGTGACTGACAAAGAGGCGCTGGATGCCTTCCAGCTTCTGTGCCGCACCGAGGGCATCCCGCCGGCAATGGAGCCGGCACACGCCATTTCTTATGCCTGCCAACTCGCGCGTACCCTGGACAAGAAACAATCCATCATAGTCAACCTGTCCGGCCGGGGTGATAAGGACATGGACATCGTCATAGAGGCTCTGGGGTTGAAATCATGAGCCGCATAGCTTCCGTATTCCGGCAAACCGGTCACAAAGGACTAATACCCTACGTTACGGTAGGCTACCCCAGCATCGAAGACAGTTTGCAAGTAGTCCCGGCACTGGCAGAAAGTGGCTCCGACATAGTCGAGCTGGGCATACCCTTCTCCGACCCGCTGGCCGATGGCGCCACCATACAGAAAGCGAGCTTCAATGCACTAAAGAACGGCATCACCCCGAAGCTGTGTCTCGAAGTAGCCCAAAAGCTGAGCCGCAACATCGATATACCTCTGGTCTTCATGTCCTACTTCAATCCCATTTTGAATTTCGGCCTCGATGCATTTTGCTCGGGTTGCGCCGAATCTGGAGTAGACGGGCTAATCATACCTGACTTGCCTCCCGACGAGGGCTCCGAACTGGAGAATATTGCTAAGAAGCGTAACATCGACCTGATTTATTTGCTGGCCCCCACCAGTTCCGATGAACGAATAAAGCTGGTGGCCGAACGGGCACGCGGGTTCATATACCTGGTATCGGTAACGGGCGTCACCGGAGCCAGGGCCAGCCTGCCTCAGGAGCTTAATCCTTTCATCGCTCGGGTCAGGAAAGTAGCCAGACAGCCGCTGTGCGTGGGCTTTGGCATCTCGACCCCGGAACAGGCACAACAGGTGGCAGCCACGGCCGACGGGGTCATCGTGGGCAGCAAGATAATTCAGCTACTGGAAAATGATGGGATAACAGCGGTTGCAGATTTCGTGAAACAACTAAGGCAGGCCCTGGATAGCGGCAAACAGTAGATAATAGCGACCTACGCGGCTGAGCCGTTATCCCGCGCCAGGGTCATGATGTATTTCTCCACCACCTTGCGGAAGTGGAAGCCGTAAATGGCAAGTACAATAGAAATAGAAAAGGACCTGGGCCGTCTGGCTATCGTCCAAGCCAGCAGTCTCCAGTAATAATGGCGTCCTTTTCCTGCGATGCCCAGAAACCACACGGACTTAAAGAACGCTTTCACGTGTTCGAACTGGAGGCCGACTAGTCTCTCGCCCGTCGGCTTGTATTCTTTTAAAAAAGTGGTGATCCGCTCATAGTACTGCTTAGGCGCATAGATGGTATCGATTACTTTCTTATAGCCACTCATAAGTCTTTTACGTTCCATTTTGGGAACGAAGTTCATAGAGCAATCGGTGTTATCACCGGTAAAATCGGATAATAGACGCCTTTCGTGCTTGAGACGTTTATAGAGTCTCGTACCACGGGGAGCGTTCAGCAAGCCTACCATTGCTGTGACAATGCCACTTTTTTGAATGAAATTAATCATATTTTCAAAAACAGCCGGCGGATCGTTATCGAAACCTAAAATAAATCCGCCCTGCACCTGCAGTCCGTGGTTTTGTAGCTTTTTGACTGCAGCTACCATGTCCCGGTTCCGGTTTTGCATCTTGCTACACTCGGCCAGGCTATCTTCGTTGGTTGTCTCAATACCGACGAACACCATATTGAAATTCGCCATGGCCATCAATTGCATAAGCTTTTCATCATCAGCCAGGTTGATAGACGCTTCAGTGAAAAGGGAGAACGGCTTTTTCTTCTGTTGCATCCAATCGATGATGGCAGGCAAGATTTCCACCTTCAGCTTCCTCTTGTTGCCGATAAAGTTATCATCGACGATAAAGACACTCTGCCGCCAGCCGCGCTTATGAAATTCTTCAAGCTCTGCCAGCAGCTGCTCGGCTCCTTTAGTGCGGGGAGTATGCCCGTTCAGGACAACGATGTCGCAGAATTCACAGTCGAAGGGACAGCCCCTGGAGTACTGGACAGCCATCGATGAATACTTCTTATGGTCGATAAGTTCCCAGGCTGGTATTGGCGTTTGTGTGACATCAGCCCACTTGTCCGATGTATATATATGTTTTGCCTGTCCCTTCCTCAAATCCTCCAGGAACAGGCGTAAGGTAATCTCGGCCTCGTTAAGCACGAAATGGTCGACTTCATCGAACTCCTCGTGCCCGGTGGTAAACAGCGGACCGCCGGCAACGATACGGGTGCCAAGCCGTCCGCACCTTTTTATGACCTGCTTAACGGACTCTTTCTGTACCGCCATGGCGCTGATGAACACATAATCAGCCCATTCAATATCTTTATCGTTGAGGTTGGTCACATTCAGGTCGACGAGTTTCTTGTCCCATTCCCGGGGCAGCATTGCAGCCACGGTCAACAAGCCCAGGGGTGGAAACGCCGCCTTCTTGGAAACGAACTTTAAGGCGTGCTTGAAGCTCCAGAATGTGTCGGGATACTGAGGATAAACGAGCAGTATTTTCATAAATATATGTTTCTTGTGATCCGAGCCTCAATAAAGGGGATGATACTCCCCACATCCACCCCTGTCAAATGATGGAGTGCTTGTCATTGTGAAACATGTCTACGTAAGATAAGACATAAAAGATTATGAGCGACGGAAGATCCCGTTACTTCTTGGCTGGTTTAATGTTTTTCTCCGCCAGGTTGCCTGCCCACGGCAGTTTGAACATCTGACCTTGCCAGGCTTTAACCATGCATATTATCCATACCACTACACAAAGTATCCAGAAAGCTGCACCTATGAGCCAGCCAATAAACGGTATCCAGGTTAACCAGCCGACGATAATGGCGGCCAGCGTCAGAGCACCGAAAGCGATAATAGACTGTAACGCATGAAACCGTATAAATTTATTGTCCGGTTCCAGCAGGAAGAATACCAGGCCGCTGACCCACCAGGCAACGTAACAGAGTAGACCAGCAACATTTTCATCCAATCCAGTAGAAGTCTTTCCGGGTGAAGTCTTTCCGGTTGAAGTCTTGGCCATGAGAGCACCTCACTTTCTATTGAACTAGGATAAAGAATACGATAGGGTAGCTGCCGTGTCAATAGATTTTGGAGGAATCTTTTATCATTAGTAGGAAGGCGGAACAAGCCCGGCCAGTTTCTAGCAGGTTTAAGTTCCTGACGGCAAAGGAACCTGTTGTTTCGTTTTGGGTAGCGGCTTAATATCGGTTTCGGTCAGCGGCTCGGTAAAAGCAGAATCGAGTTCGTTGCCTTCCAGCGTTTCTTTTAGCAGCAATTTCTCAGCCAGGTGAACAAGCCTCGGCCGATTCTCCTGAAGCAGCACTCTGGCTCTTTGGTGTGCCTCCTCCATGATGTCACGAATTTCTTTGTCGATTAGCCTGGCGGTCTCCTCGCTGTAGTCCTTCGTCTCGGGCGGGCCGAAGCCAAGGTATCCGGGCAATGTTGACTGACCGAAGGTTCTCAAGCCCAGGTTTTTACTCATGCCGTAATCGGTGATCATCTTTTGAGCGATCTCCGTGGCCTGCTTCAAATCGCTGTGCGGGCCCGTTGACACTTCGTTGAATATCATTTCCTCAGCGGCATGTCCGGCTACCAGCGTCGCCAGTGTGTCCTTGAACTGCGATTCCGTCATAAAATAGCGGTCTTCTTCCAGAAGTCTGGTGAAACCGCCTACGGCACCGCGGGCGACGATTGATATTTTATGTACCGGATCAACGTTGGGCAGCATGCGAGCGACGAGTGCATGACCTGACTCATGATATGAGGTTAACTCTTTGTCGCTGGGCCTGAACTTCATGCTCTTTCTTTCCGGACCGGCGATGACCCTGTCGATCGAGTCTTCGATTTCGGACATCCCGACCGTCTTCTTGCCTCTTCTTACCGCAAGAATCGCAGCTTCGTTAATAAGCTCCGCCAGGTCGGCGCCGCTGAATCCGTGGGTCTGCTTGGCAATGGTTTCAAAATTGACGTCCGGGTCCATAGACTTGTCCTTAGCATGGAGCGTGAGAATCGCCGTGCGGCCGTTGGTGTCAGGGCGGTCTAGCGTCACCCTTCTGTCGAAGCGTCCGGGACGCAGCAGCGCCGGATCCAGCACGTCAACCCGGTTGGTGGCTGCCAGAACGATGACCCCGAGATTGGGGTCGAATCCATCCATCTCCACCAGTATTTGATTTAGCGTCTGCTCCCTTTCCTCATGACTGCCGGGAACATTTCCGGCACGCTGACGGCCAACGGCATCTATTTCATCGATGAAAATGATACACGGTGCACTTCGCTTGGCCTGGATAAATAAGTCCCGCACCCTGGCGGCGCCGACGCCAACGAACATCTCCACGAACTCGCTGCCGCTGATGGAGAAAAATGGGACATTGGCTTCGCCCGCGAGAGCTCTGGCCAACAGCGTTTTTCCTGTTCCAGGCGGGCCTATCAGCAGAATTCCCTTGGGTATGGTGGCTCCGATAGACTGGAATTTCCAGCGGTCTTTCAGAAACTCGACCACCTCCTGCAGGTCTTCCTTGGCTTCCTCAGCACCGGCAACATCGGCGAAGGTGACCCGAGGCCTATCAGGAGATGCCAGTCGAGCCCGGCTTCGCCCGAAGCTGAAAGCCTGATTCTGGGCACCGCGGCCGGCGCGCATTAGAAAATAGAACAAGCCAATCAGAAACAGGAACGGCAGCGCTGCCAGCAAGATACTGCCCAGACCGGAACTGGCCGGATTAATGGAATAATCTGCTGGCAGAACAAATCCCATTTCCTGTAAATTAGCTACTGTCAAAGTGCCGATATTTACCAGCAGTTCCGTGCCGCTGGTGACTTCGACTTTATTGCCGTTTACGCCGGTAATGGACAACGGCGGGCCGGTAACGGCCGCCGTCATGGTCATAGTGCTGCTTCCGGTATCTACTACGACGTTGCTTATATTATGAGACTTTGATAGGGTTATGGCCTCACTCAGATTGATAGTGGTCGTGCCGGGAGCAGTAAGAGGAGCCAGACAACCGGACACTAACAGTGCCAGGCAGATAGACAGCCATACTAGGGCCATCCCTGCCGGGAATTTACAGCGACGGTTAGTAACTTGCTTCATATGATATTCGATATTCGACCCTGGCTATTCCTTAGTTTCTTTGTTCAGCTTGTCTAGCATTGATATAATTTCGTCCTCCGACGGTATATCGCTCATCGAATCTCCGTAATGTGAGTACCTTATCTTGCCGGCCTTATCCACTACAACCAGTGCCGGCATCCGGCCGAATTTCAGCGGTTTCACCTGCTGCCCGTAAAGGCCGGCAATGGCATGTTCGGGGTCGGGTATTCCGGTAAAGTTCATCTTCTCCTTGTGCCAGTAATCGGCGAATGCTTCAGCGTTCTCAGGACCGATGGCTATCAGTTCAGCTTGTTTATCTACAAACTTCCGGTGTTCTTGACGCAACCGCGCCATGTGCGCACGGCAGTACGGTCAACCAAAACCGCGATTAAATACCAGGACAACGTTTTTCTTGCCCCTGTAATCCGAGAGCCTTATCGTCCTTCCCTCGGAATCGTTCGCTGTGAAATCAGGCGCTAACGTGGCTGTCTTTGCACTGACCATATCTCAGCCCTCCTGTTCGGACATCCACATCGTAGCAGGCCGCCGATAAAAAAGTCATAAAATCTCAGAGGAGAAAGTAACAAAGTTGTAACATTTAGTACGGTTCTGGGCTTCTAAATTTGGCCGTAATCACCAAATTGCGTTCAGTTTCCGTACCAATAACTATATGCTAAGATAGGCCTGTGTTCCTATTGAACTACGAAACAGTGGTAGACCCTCTGTTGCGTGACGTCAGAGCCCTTACCCCGGAATTCTGCGAAATGAAACCCGGCAACAGGGTGTTGGACGTGTGCTGCGGCACCGGCGCTCAGGTTTTAGAATACGGGCGGCAGGGTATTGAGGCCATAGGAATAGACATGGACCCCAATATGTTGAGAATGGCGGCGCGAAACCGGATAAAGCGAAATTTGCTGAACGTGTCGTTTTATCTGGCGGATGCAACGGCGCTGCCGTTCCCTGATTACTTCTTCGATTACGTTTCAATATCCCTGGCACTTCACGATAAAACCAGTCCTATTCGCTATAGAGTGGTTTCTGAAATGCTAAGAGTAGCCAGGCCGGATGGGGCTCTGATATTCATTGACTATCCGGTGCCGCCGGTCAGCCATAATTGGGATTTCTTTGCCCGGGGAATCGAATTTATCGCCGGTGGCGAGCACTACCGGGGTTTCAAAGACTTCGTGGCTGCCGGCGGCATAGAGGACGTTATAAAAACGTTTGACCTGACAGAAGATAAGAGAGTCTGCCTCAAGGACGGCTTGTTGGTTATGGTGGCAGTTAAGAATCGGAGACCCCTCCAAACATGATTGCTGGTACCTTTGACAACGATTCTGTTCACGGCTAAAATGGAAGCGATTCGAGCGGGAGTAACTCAGTGGTAGAGTTCCTGCCTTCCAAGCAGGCTGTCGCGGGTTCGAGTCCCGTCTCCCGCTCCAAATAAAACACTCGCGTATATACCCTACCTTTTACCTATTGACAACGAAGCTAAAATTTTCTATCATAAACGTTGCCATCGACCTATACGGCGGTGAGCGCAACTGGTCAATAGAATAAGGACCGCTTGGATCAGCGATGACCGAGACGGGAAATACGGTGAGGATGTTTAAGCCTTCTCGGCACTGCTGAGAAGGCTTTTATTTTTAGGGCGATGTATAACGCGATAACTGACATTCGGGGAATTAAGGTCGGCCATTACACCGACAAGGAGGCAGTCACCGGCTGCACGGTGATTCTTTGCGAGACCGGAGCTGTGGCCGGTGTTGACGTCAGAGGGTCCGCACCGGGGACCAGGGAGACCGACCTGCTCCGCCCTATGAACCTAGTGGAAAAGATTCAAGCCGTTCTCCTCAGTGGCGGCAGCGCTTTTGGCCTTGACGCCGCGGGTGGCGTAGTTCGGTACCTCGAAGAAAGAGGGTTCGGACATGAAACCATGCTCGCCAGAGTGCCCATCGTTCCCGCAGCCATTCTTTACGACCTCAATTTAGGCAGCTCCAAAATCAGGCCGCGAGCAGAAGACGGTTACAAAGCATGCCTGGCCGCTACGGATAAGGAACTGGCCGAAGGCTCCGTCGGTGCCGGAACCGGCGCCACGGTAGGGAAAATACTGGGCATTGAAAAAGCCATCAAGAGCGGTGTGGGCACCGCCAGCTGCAGCATAGGCAGTGACCTAATCGTGGCGGCCCTGGTCGTGGTAAACGCTATCGGGGACGTAGTCGACCATAAAACCGGGAACATATTGGCCGGTCCCCGCAACGAGCAAAATAACGGTTTCTTAAGTTCGCTTGAGCTATTGACCGCGGGTGCCTTTACTTACCGCAGGAATCCTTTAGCCACCAATACTACCCTGGGTGTAGTGGCTACTAATGCCAGCCTTACTAAGGAACAGACGAACAAGCTGGCGCAGATGGCGCAGGACGGCATTGCCCGAGCCGTCAATCCCTGCCACACCATGTACGACGGCGATGCCATGTTTGCACTGTCTATAGGCGACTGTACAGGCGATATAACCATCCTGGGCGCCGCAGCCGCCGAGGTGGTAGCTAACGCGATAACCAGGTCGATACAGCAGGCTGAAACACTGGCCGGCGTGCCCGCAGCGAGAGACGTTATATGACAAAACAGAGTTTACCGACTATTGGCTTCATTGGGGCCGGGACAACAGGCACGGCGCTGGCGGTAAGGCTGGCACAACACGGATATCCGGTTATTGCCGTATCCAGTCTGAGTTTAACGTCGGCACAGAAGCTGGCTGCCAGAATAAATAACTGTGAAGTATCTAGCCGGGCACAAGACGCAGCGGCTGTCTGCCAGCTTATTTTTATTACCACACCGGATGACTCAATTTCCAAGGTGGCTGCAGAAGTGAAGTGGCGCGACGGACAAAGTGTAGTACACTGTTCGGGCGCTCACTCGGTAGATATTCTGGACCCGGCCAGACAAAAAGGCGCGAGTACAGGCTGTTTCCATCCTCTGCAGACATTTGCCAGCGCCGACCAGGCTATAGAAAATCTTCCCGGCTCGACCTTCGCCATCGAAGCCGAAGAGCCGCTGGCTTCCTGTCTGAAAGACATGGCCATTAAGCTTGAAGGCGATTGGGTAATTTTGAAGGCCGGAGATAAAGTACTCTATCACGCAGCCGCCGTAATCGCCTGCAACTATCTGGTCACACTGGTAAAGCTGGCCACCGACCTGTGGCAAACCTTTGACGTCCCGCCGGCACAGGCCACAGAAGCCTTGATGCCTCTACTCAGGGGCACACTTAGCAACATCGACAACGTTGGGCTGCCCAACTGTCTGACAGGCCCTATCGCCCGCGGCGACCTGGGAACGATTAGCCGGCACCTGGAGTCCATATCAAAACAGGCTCCAGCATTGCTTACTATTTATAAAGAACTGGGCCGTCAGACAATACCGATTGCCCTGGCTAAAGGCAGAATAAATTCGCAAACAGCCGAAGAGATGAGAGCTCTTCTGACATAAAACAAACGAGGTGACAAAATGAGAACGATGCTGAGAAGTAAAATCCACCGCGCCCGGGTTACCCAGTGCAATATGGATTACGAGGGCAGCATAACCATCGACAAAGACTTGATGGAAGCTGCCGACATGCTCCAGTATGAGAAAGTCGACGTTTTGAATATCAACAACAGCGCCCGCTTTCACACGTACGTGATTGAGGGAGAACGAGGTTCAGGTGAAATATGCCTCAACGGCGCTGCCGCCAGGCTGGTGGCCAAAGGCGATATCGTGATAATTCTCTCTTATCAATCCATGGCAGATGACGAAGCAGCCGCGTACACGCCGCACCTGGTCTACGTAGATGCACAAAATCGTATCATAGATACCAATGGAACCAGAGATTGGACTGAGGATTTATTATCAGCACACTAGGCACCGTGATCAAGTGGAGGTGAGAGAATGAGAGTCAGCATTAGTACCTTAAAAGAAATGAAAGCCAAAAAGGAAAAAATAGTCATGCTCACCGCCTACGACTATTCTACGGCCAAACTCGTAGACGAGGCCGGTGTGCCGCTGATTTTGGTTGGTGATAGCCTGGGTATGGTTATACTGGGCTACGATTCCACCATCCCCGTGACGATAGACGATATGATACATCACACCAAGGCCGTGGCTAGGGGTAGTAAGCAAGCCATTGTTATAGGTGACATGCCGTTTATGACCTACCACAGTGAGCCGGATGCCCTGAATAACGCCGCGCGCTTCATGCAGGAGGGAGGAGCGCAGGCTATTAAATTGGAGGGAGGAGTCACCGTCGCCAATACCGTAAAGCGAATTGTTGATTGTGGAATTCCGGTAATGGGGCATATCGGACTAACTCCACAGTCGGTACATCAACTCGGTGGCCACCGGGTACAGGGGAAAACACCCGAGGCTGCCCTCAGGTTGCTTCAAGATGCCCAGGCGCTGGAACAAGCCGGAGCGTTTGCCGTCGTTCTGGAACTGATCCCGGCGCCTCTTTCGAAGTTGATTTCTGAGAAAATCAGCATCCCGACAATCGGTATCGGTGCCGGACCCGATTGCGACGGCCAGGTGCAGGTAATCGCCGACCTCCTTGGACTGTTTTCGGACTTCGTGCCCAGGCACGCTAAACAATACGCCAAACTGGCGGGTTCAATTAAATCAGCTATCGGCGATTACATGTCCGAAGTTAAAGCCGGCAAGTTCCCTACCCCTGAGAATAGCTCCACCATGGACGAGAGCTTGCTGGCAGAATTGGCCAGCGCCTGAAATCATGAAAATCGTAAGAAACATCCCAGAAATGAAGGAGGCAAGGTTGAAGCTCACGGGTTCCGTGGGCTTCGTGCCTACTATGGGTTATCTTCATGAAGGGCACCTGTCCCTGGTCCGGCAGGCCCGAACAGAGAACTCGGCAGCCATAGTCAGCATTTTCGTTAATCCCACCCAGTTCGGACCCAGCGAGGACTTCAAAGTCTATCCGCGCGACGAGAAGCACGATCTGGCAATGCTGGAAAAAGAAAAGGCGGACATCGTATTTATGCCGACAGCAGAAGAAATGTACCCAGAACGATACAGCACCTGGGTCGAAGTCGAAAAGGTCACTGACCGTCTTGAAGGGAGCTACCGCCCGGGACACTTCAAAGGCGTGGCCACAGTGGTCGCCAAACTGTTCAATATCGTCGAACCTGATAAGGCTTATTTCGGACAGAAGGATGCCCAGCAGATCCTCGTAATAAAGAAAATGGCGGTTGACCTGAATATGAATCTCAAAGTGGTGGTATCCCCAACCGTCCGGGAGAATGACGGACTGGCTATGAGCAGCCGTAACATATACCTGAATTCTCAGGAGAGACAGGGAGCGACAGTGCTGTTCCAATCTCTTACGCTCGCTCAGGACCTGAAAAACAGGGGAGAGAGTAACGCTGATACAATTCGCCAGAGGATGACCTCTCTTATTAACAGTCAGCCTTTGGCGAAAATCGAGTATATAAGCATTGCCGATACTCAAACACTTGAAGAACTTACGGAGATCGACAGGCCAGCAGTGGCTTCACTAGCAGTCAGATTCGGTAAGACAAGGCTTATAGATAATATATTGTTGGAACAAAAATCACGCGCCCACTATAGCTAGTAATCCAGGCATAGTCAGGAATACCAGTCCAGCTTCGAAATAGATCGGCGCTGCCGGCTGACCGCAACATCCAGTTCTTCGTAACATCAGCTTAGCACCATCGCCACGGAGATTGACCGCGAACGTATTTTTTGCTAAACTTCCTTTTCGGTTATTAAATCTACAGGGAGCCAAGTGTCTGCTGAACTAGCCGAGATATTTGCTGAATTTAAGGGGGAACGGGGGGCATTAATTCCAATCCTACAGAAAGTCCAGGAAAAATTTGGCTACTTACCCAAAGAGGCGATTTCAGAGATAGCTAAATTCTCCCGAATGTCGGAAAGCGAGGTCTTTGGAGTTGCTTCTTTTTATGCCCAATTTTACTTCACTCGCCGTGGTCAGCATACCGTAAAGGTCTGTCTGGGCACGGCTTGTCACGTCCGCGGTGGTGAGCAAATACTGGATGAGGTTAAGAGAGAGTTAGGGATTGAACCCGGAGGCACGACTGCGGACTACAAATTCAGCCTGGAGAGGGTAGCCTGCTTCGGTTCATGCGCTCTAGGCCCCGTCTTAGTAGTAGATAAAAACGTATTTGGGCGTATGACGGTAACTAAGGCTAAGGACATCTTAGCCGGCATGAATGAGGTAAAGTAAGTGACATTCGAGACAATTCAAGCACAAGCAGTGTCCGAATGGAAGTCGCTGCAATCAAGCCAGAAACCGTTACTTTTATTAGGCGCCGGCACCTGCGGCATTGCCGCGGGTGCTATGAACGTGCTCCAGGCTCTCGAAGCCGAAATGGTACGGCAAAAAGTAGAAGCGATAATCATGCGGGTGGGCTGCATGGGACTATGTTTTGCCGAACCAATGATTGGCATCGTCAAGCCGAATCGACCGCAAATAATTTACGGCGATTTGAATCCGGAGACCGCTGCCCAGCTTGTTAGGGACTACCTGGTAGGAGACAACCCCCGGGCAGACCTGGCTATGGGTTACGTCGGCGACCGCGCTGTAGACGGCATTCCTTATTTGTATGACCTGCCGGTGCTAAAGCCTCAGGTGCGTTTGGTACTTCACAATTGCGGTTTCATTGATCCCGAAAATATAAATCATTATATTGCCAATGGCGGCTACGGCGGCCTGGTTAAAGCATTAAAGATGTCCCCGGAAGCCATCATCGATGAGATTAAGAAATCCGGATTGCGGGGTAGAGGAGGCGCAGGCTTCCCTACAGGACAAAAATGGGATTTCTGTCGAAAAGCACCGGGGAACGATAAATACATTATTTGCAATGCTGACGAGGGTGACCCGGGCGCTTTCATGAACCGCTCTCTTCTCGAAGGTGACCCTCATTCGGTCTTAGAGGGGATGACTATAGGCGCTTATACTATAGGTGCCAACCATGGTTACATTTACTGCCGCGCTGAATATCCTCTGGCGCTGGAAAGGCTCAGGTTGGCGCTCCGACAAATGGAAGAGTATGGCTTCATAGGCAATAATATTCTGGGCTCTGGTTTCGATTTTCACATAAAGATTAAAGAAGGAGCTGGCGCTTTTGTTTGCGGTGAAGAAACAGCATTGATGGCCTCTATTGAAGGCAAGCGAGGGACGCCTCGGGCACGACCTCCCTTCCCAGCTATATCGGGACTCTGGGGCAAGCCGACAAACATCAATAACGTAGAAACGTGGGCTAATACGGCCCGAATATTGCAGAAGGGCAGTGAGTGGTATGCCGGCTACGGCGCTGAAAAAAGCAAAGGGACCAAGACTTTTGCCCTGGTAGGTAAGGTGGCACGGACAGGACTTATCGAAGTCCCCTTCGGCATCACTCTGCGCCAGATAATATATGATATCGGCGGCGGTATTCTTAAAGGTAAGGGTTTCAAAGCAGTCCAAACCGGCGGTCCCTCGGGAGGTTGCCTTACCTCATCGATGCTGGATTCACCTGTTGATTATGAATCACTGGCTGCAGCCGGCTCAATCATAGGGTCAGGCGGCATGATTGTGGCTGATGAAGATACTTGCATGGTTGACCTGACCAGATACTTCCTAACTTTTACCCAGGCCGAATCCTGCGGTAAGTGCACCCCGTGCCGGGTCGGTACGCGACAAATGCTTGGCATCCTTACGCGCATCACTCAGGGCGAAGGCAGGCCGGGAGATATAGAACAGCTTGAGAGAATAGCCACCACGGTGAAGCAAGGCTCACTCTGCGGCCTGGGCCAAACTGCTCCCAATCCGGTATTAACTACTCTTCGATACTTTCGTAATGAGTATGAGGAACATATTAAAAAGCACCATTGCCGAGCTGCCACATGCAGAGGGCTGGTCAAGGCACCCTGCAGCCATACCTGCCCGGCAGAAATTGATGTACCACGGTACGTTCGGTTTACCCTGCAAGGTAAATTCGGTGAAGCCTGCGCCGTAATCAGAGAAAAAGTCCCCTTCCCTGGCGTCCTCGGCCGTGTGTGTTTTCATCCCTGTGAAGCTAAGTGCCGTCGAGGCGAACTCGACGAGGCGATAGCCATTAAAACTTTAAAACGGGTGGCCGCTGACCACGACACCGGGTTGTGGAAGCGAAGTGCCAGGATTGCTCCACCAACCGGCAAACGAGTGGCTGTAGTAGGCTCTGGCCCAGCCGGGCTTACTGCATCTTATTACCTGGCCAAGATTGGACACTCGATTACTGTTTTCGAAGCTTTACCTGAACCGGGGGGGATGATGCGGGTCGGTATCCCTGAATACCGTCTGCCGCGTGAGGTCCTGCAGACTGAAATCAATGAGATAAGCAAGGTGGGAGTCGATATAAAGACAAACACTAGAATCGATTCATTAAAGCAACTTTTCGACCAGGGATACAACGCCATTTTCCTGGGTATCGGCGCTCATCGAGGTATCAAGATGGGGGTGCCCGGTGAACAAGATGACAGAATTCTGGAATGCGTGGATTTCCTCAGGAAGGTAAATCTAGGCGAAAAAGTAACAATCGGTAATAGAGTAGCAGTAATCGGTGGGGGCAATGCTGCTATTGATGCAGCACGTAGCGCCCGACGGCTTGGTGCCAAAGAGGTAACCATACTGTACCGTCGCACGCAAGCCGAAATGCCCGACAATAGTGAAGAGGTAGATGAGGCGCTTAAGGAGGGAGTTAATATCATTTATCTGGCGGCTCCAAACCGGATAGCACGAGAGAACGGCAAAGTAAGCATGGAATGCATCAAAATGGCGCTGGGCAAAGGTGATGCCAGCGGGAGACGTCGACCTGAACCGATAGCAGGCAGTGAATTTACCACAGATTTCGATACTATCATAGCTGACGTTGGCCAGATGCCTGATATTCCGGCCCAATTTGGTTTGACTACCAGCGGCAACGTTCTTCAGGTTAATCCTGATACCTTGACCACCAGTCAAGAAGGAGTTTTTGCCGGCGGTGACTGTATCACCGGACCAGCTTCAGTCATTGAAGCTATTGCTGCGGGAAGACAGGCAGCCGTTTCAATAGATAGGTACCTGGGCGGTGACGGAATTATAGACGAAATACTTGCTCCCAGAGAGGAGGCAGCACTGCCTGCTATAGAAGAAGCAGAAAAGCATCGGCATCTGTTACGTTCTATGCCGTTGGCTAAAAGATTAAATAGTTTCGCTGAAGTTGAGCTTGGTCTTGGTCCAAAGTTGGCTATTGAGGAGTCGAAGCGATGCCTGAGATGCGACCTGGAGGAGAGATAAATAACACTAGCTGTAGGTATGTGTGCTTTCAGTAAATGACAGGAAGTTATCATGGTTGTCGGTGAAGAAACAAAGGTTATAAATCTGACCATAGACGGACAGGTGGTTAAAGCGAAGGAAGGCGCCACTGTACTTGAGACGGCTCGTCAGGCAGGTATCTATATTCCGACCTTGTGCTACCATCCCAGCCTGACCCCATATGGAGCTTGCCGGTTATGCATCGTGGAAATAGAGAATCTGCGTGGTTTTCCCACATCGTGCACTACACCGGTTACCAAAGATATGGTGGTGAGAACCGATACTCCCCAGCTTCGTGAGCTGAGGCGAAACATTTTTGAACTAATCCTGGCGGAACACCCACAGCAATGTCTTACCTGCCCTAATAATCTGCGCTGCGAACTGCAGGAGCTGGCCTCTCGCATTGGAGTTGAGCAGATAACCATCCCGCCCATTCGCAAGGATTTACCGGTTTACCAAGACAGTCCCTTCTTCGAGCGAGACTATAACCTGTGTGTACTCTGCGGCCGCTGCGTCAGAGTCTGCCAGGAAGTAAGAGGCATTGGGGCAATCGCCTTTACATATCGCGGCAGCCAGGCCTTAGTTGGCACCGCTTTTAACAAGACATTACTTGACTCGGGATGTCAATTCTGCGGAGCCTGTGTCGACGCTTGTCCCACGGGCGCCCTGATTGACCGTTCCAGCAAATGGCTGGGGTTACCAGAGCGCTCTGTGGTCACCACATGCCCGTATTGCGGTGTCGGCTGCCAGTTAAGTCTCGAAATACACGGAGGCAAGGTTTCGCGCTCGGTGCCGGTTCTGGAAAACTCGGTCAACTTGGGACAAGCCTGTGTAAAAGGCCGTTTCGGCATAGCCGAATTCGTTCATCATGCTGAACGGCTAAATACGCCTTTAGTACGAAGAAACGGTGAACTCGTTGAGGTAAACTGGGGCGAGGCTTTAGATATGATAGCCAATAAGCTGAACGAATATAAGGGCAACCAATTCGCTTTTATCGCTTCAGCTAAGTGCACCAACGAAGAGAATTACCTGGCACAAAAGTTTACTAGAATGGTGATGCAAACCAACAATGTGGACCACTGTGCCCGTCTCTGACACTCCCCAACGGTGGCCGGTCTGGCCGCCAGTTTCGGTAGCGGTGCCATGACTAACTCCATAAGTGAAATCAAAGACGCTGCTTGCATTCTGGTCATTGGCAGCAACACAACCACCGGACATCCGGTTATAGCCTTGGAGATAAAGAAGGCGGTGCGTAATGGTGGCCGGCTTATTGTTGCCAATCCTCGAGAGATCGACCTTTGCCGAAACGCCGATATATGGCTGAGACAGGCTCCGGGCAGTGATGTAGCTCTACTCATGGGCATGATGAAGATAATTTTAGACGAGGGCCTGGCTGATTCGAGCTTTATCAGCGAATGTTGCCAAAATTTCGAGGCATTCAAGGAATCATTGAATAATTTCGACATATATTTCGTAGAAAAGGTTACAGGAGTGCCGCGAGATACCATCATCGAGGCAGCTCGATTATTTGCTACCTGTAAACCGGCATCCATAATTTACGCTATGGGAATTACCCAGCATAGTCATGGTACGGACAACGTGATGGCAACAGCCAACCTGGCTATGTTAACAGGCAATATGGGTAGACCGTCAACCGGTGTAAATCCTCTGCGAGGGCAGAACAATGTGCAGGGTGCCTGTGATATGGGCGCTTTGCCCAACGTTTACACCGGATATCAAAGGGTGGACAACCCTGACCTACAAAAAAAGTTTGAAACCGCCTGGGGATGTAATCTGAATCCGACTGCGGGATTAACCCTGACAGAGATGCTCGATGCCGCTTACGATGGTAAAATTAAGGCGGCATATGTAATGGGTGAAAACCCCATATTGAGCGATGCCGACGCTAATCACACAGAGAAGGCGTTAAAGAATCTAGAGTTTCTAGTAGTTCAGGACCTCTTCCTGACAGAAACTGCCCGGCTGGCCGATGTTGTTTTACCGGCGGTCAGTTTCGCCGAAAAGGACGGCACCTTTACCAATACCGAACGGCGCATACAACGTGTGAGGAAAGCAATAGAACCCGTGGGCAACTCAAGGCCTGACTGGTGGATAATATGTCAGTTAGCTAAGAAAATGTGTGATAATGATTTCGATTTCGAGCATCCGTCTGAGGTAATGGAGGAAATTGCTACATTGACGCCGAGCTACGGAGGAGTAACCTACGAGCGTCTGGAAGAATGTGGGCTGCAGTGGCCTTGCCCGACTAAAGACCATCCGGGAACACCCATATTGCACGTGGGTAAATTTGTCTGCGGTCTGGGAAAATTCACTCCGCTGCAATATAAGCCACCTGCCGAACTGCCTGACAAAGAATTCCCACTTCTACTCACGACAGGACGAAATCTGTATCATTTTCACACGGGCACCATGACGCGTAAGGTTGCCGGACTCAACACTATTGAACCTGAAGGAGTAATAGAGATAAATCCGGAGGATGCTTCTTCACTGAAAATTAGGGATGGCGAGATGGTCAAGGTAATTTCTCGCCGCGGCGAAGTATCAGCCAAGACAAAAATAACCGAGAAATCGCCACCGAAGGTTGTCTACATGACTTTCCATTTTGCTGAGAGTGCTGCCAATCTATTGACCAACACGGCACTGGACCCGGTAGCTAAAATCCCGGAGTTCAAAGTGTGTGCTGTAAAAATAGAGAGGATTAAAGAAAAATGAGCCAGGTAACCTTAACCATTGATGGTCAACAAGTAACAGCCGATAGCAGCACGACCATCTACGAAGCCGCTGCCGGCGCCGGAA
Source organism: uncultured Dehalococcoidales bacterium (assembly GCA_964548415.1). Taxonomy (GTDB): domain Bacteria; phylum Chloroflexota; class Dehalococcoidia; order GIF9; family UBA5629; genus 9FT-COMBO-48-23. The sequence continues at coordinate 43,570 of CAZJQG010000003.1, forward strand.
TTTACATTCCCGGTCTGTGTGCCCATCCCGATCTTCCGCCTTCAGGAGAATGCGGGCTATGCCTGGTAGAAATCGAGGGCCAGCCGGAATACGCAATTTCCTGCACTACTAAGGTCGCCCAGGACATGGTGGTACGTACGGACACATCGGAACTCAGGCAGAAACAGCGCCAGGTAATCGAGAAGATTTTGTCCGAGCACCCGGCTGCGTGCCTTACCTGCTGGCGCAAGGAGCGGTGTCAGCTCTTCGACATATGTCTCCGCAGCGTACAAATTTCGGAACGTTGTGTTCTTTGCCCTGAAAATGGTCATTGTGAATTACAGAGGGTTGTTGATTTCCTGGACCTCGGTGAGACACCTATTCCTTATAAATACAGAAACCTGCCTGTTAACCAGGATAATCCATTTTTCGACCTCGATTATAATCTGTGTATCGCCTGCGGTCGGTGCGTCAGAGCGTGCAGGGACTTAAGAGACGTAGAAGCCCTGGACTTTATTCAGGTAGGCGGCTACCGGGTCGCTGGACCGAAAAATGGCTCCCACAAAGATTCGGGTTGCAAGCTCTGCTTCGCCTGTGTGCAGGTATGTCCCACAGGTTCACTGGTCGACAAAGAAGCTAAATATCACGCTATACCCGATTGGGACGCGTATGTCGTGCCGTGCCGTGCCGCTTGCCCGGCACACATTGATGTACCACGTTATGTTAAGCTCGTGGGCGAGGGAAAATATAGCGAGGCCCTGGCCGTTGTCCGGGAAAAGGTACCATTCCCCGGAACCCTGGGACGCGTCTGCATCCACCCGTGTGAGCAGGCATGCCGCCGTGGCGGCGTTGACACACCCATCTGCATTAAGTTCCTTAAGCGATTTGCCGACGATCATGATACCGGGTTGTGGAAAAAGAATTCTAAAATAGCTCCTGCCACGGGTAAGAAAGTAGCCGTGGTGGGTTCGGGCCCGGCGGGTCTAACCGCTGCATTTTACCTGGCTAAGCTGGGGCATAATGTAACCGTTTTCGAAGCATTGCCGCAAACAGGGGGTATGCTCCGCGTTGGCATTCCCGCCTATCGGTTACCGCGGGAGATACTGGACTCTGAAATTAAAGAGATAGAAGATGTCGGCGTTAAGATAAAGACCAGCATTAAAATCGAATCCTTGGACAGCCTGCTGCAACAAGGCTACAACGCCGTTTTCCTTGGACTCGGTGCGCACAAAGGAACCAAGATGGGCGTAGAGGGAGAAGACAGCCCTGGTGTGATAGACGGTGTGACCTTCCTTCGCCAGACAAGCCTAGGCGAAAAAGTGAAAATAGGCAAAAAGATAGCCATCATAGGTGGTGGTAATGCCGCCATAGACTGCTCGCGAACAGCCTTGCGCCTCGGTGCTACGGAAGTCAGCATAATCTATCGCCGCACACGAGATGAGATGCCAGCCGCCCATGAAGAGATAGAAGAAGCACTGCACGAAGGGGTGAAAATCACATTCCTAGCAGCACCCAATCGTATAACTGTAAAGAGCGGGCGGTTATTTCTCGAATGCCTGAAAATGAAACTTGGTGAACCGGATGCCAGCGGCAGGCGCCGGCCGGTTCCGATTCCGGGCAGCGAATACACAACTGAGTTCGATAATATAATAGCCAGCATTGGTCAGGCGCCGGAAGTCCCGGCACAACTGGGTGTAAAGCTTGGCCGCGGCGACGTCATCACAGCCGATAAAAAGACTCTGGCTACCAGTAGACAAGGCGTATATGCCGGTGGAGATATCGTTACCGGTCCGGCTTCGGTCATACAGGCCATCGCCCAGGGCAGGCAGGCCGCTAGTTCCATAGATAAGTATTTAGGCGGCAGCGGCATAATCGATGAAGTCCTGATCGAAGTGGAGGAATTTAATCCTCGACTGGGTCGCGACGGCGACTTTCTTGATAGACCCCAGGTGACTATGCCCGCGATAGACATCGAACAACGTCTGGCTGGCTTTACCGAGGTCGAGCTCGGCTATCCGGAGGCAACGGCCATAGAGGAAGCCAAACGATGTCTCAGATGTGAACTAAGGCTAACGATCTGTTCACCGATGTCGCCGCCGGTCAAAACAAAAACCGCTTAGGTATAGGTGTATTTATGTTTAAAATATTGGCTAAAAAGAAATTGTGTCCAGTAGTTGATTTCATCAAAGTGGATGCGCCCGCCGTAGCAAAAAAAGCTAAAGCCGGACAGTTCGTGGTTATACGGGTTGACGAGGTCGGTGAACGTATTCCGCTTACTCTGGCTGACTGGGACCAGAAAGAAGGCACTCTCAGCCTGGTGGCAATGAAGGTGGGTACTACCACATTCAAATTGTCCAGCTTTAATACCGGTGACAGCATATTGGACTTGAGCGGGCCACTAGGCATACCTTCGGAAATAGAAAATTATGGTACGGTAGTATGTGTTGGCGGCGGTGTAGGTGTAGCTCCGGTGTTCCCTATAGCCAGGGCCTTGAAGCAAGCAGGGAACAAAGTCATCAGCATCATGGGCGCTCGGTGCCAGGACTTGCTCTTCTGGGAAGACCGGTTACGAAGCGTCAGCGATGAACTAATAGTAACTACCGATGACGGTTCTTACGGACGGAAGGCTCTGGTAACAGAGCCGCTTAAGGAAGTGCTGGAACGGGACAAGGGAATAAGCCGTGTGCTTGCCATCGGCCCGGCCATAATGATGAAATTCTGCTCCTCAACCACCAAGCCATTTGGCGTAAAAACTATTGTAAGCCTGAACGCTGTAATGGTCGATGGCACAGGCATGTGCGGCTGCTGCCGGGTATCCATAGACGGAGTCACCAAGTTTGTATGCGTCAACGGCCCGGAGTTCGACGGGCACCTTGTTGATTGGGACCTGTTGTTCAAACGTCAGCGAATATTTTGCGACGAAGAAAAACGCTCGCTCGATTTATGGAAAGAGCGCCACGGTCAGACCGGAGAATAATTATGGAACAGAAACCTAAAGCAAAGCTTGATTTGAATAGAGTGGCCATGCCGCGCCAGGAGCCCAAGATTAGAGCTAGTAACTTTAACGAAGTGGCTCAGGGTTACAATCAGGATATGGCTTTACAGGAAGCGGTCAGGTGCATACAGTGCCCTAAGCACCCGTGCATCAGCGGCTGCCCGGTAAATGTAGATATCCCGGATTTCATTAAGGCAGTGCGCGACAATAATATGCCTGAAGCGGTCAGAATATTAAAGAGCAAAAATGCATTGCCCGGTATTTGCGGGCGTGTTTGCCCTCAGGAGTCGCAATGCGAGGAGGTCTGCTCGCTGGCAAAGAAAAAGGCGCCTATTGCCATAGGTCGCCTTGAAAGGTACGTCGCCGATTGGGAACGCGAGCACAAATCTGCGAAGACATCGGCTCCTCAAAACACCCCTTCAGGCGGCCAAAAGGTGGCGGTGATCGGCTCCGGACCGGCCGGACTGACCTGCGCCGCTGATTTAGCTAAAATGGGCCACCAGATAACCATGTTCGAGTCTAGCCATGTTGCCGGCGGCGTGCTGGTATACGGCATACCGGAGTTTAGATTGCCTAAGGCTATCGTCCGTGAAGAAGTTGGTTATGTCAAGTCATTAGGCGTGGATATCAGGCTTAATTCAGTTATGGGTAAACTAGCTACCGTCGATGAACTATTCGATGACGGCTACAAAGCTGTCTTCCTGGGTACCGGAGCCGGGTTACCCATGCTGCTTAATATACCGGGCGAAAACTTAAACGGCGTATTTACCGCCAACGAGTTCCTGACTCGCGTAAACCTGATGAAAGCTTATCTCTTCCCGGAATACGATACGCCCATTAAAATAGGTAAAAAGGTAGCTGTGATCGGCGGCGGAAATGTGGCTATGGATGCCGCACGTTGTGCTCTGAGACTTGGGGCCGATGAAGTTTATATTCTTTATCGTCGCTCCCATGTCGAGATGCCGGCAAGGCGTGAGGAAGTAGAAAATGCGGAAGAAGAAGGAATTATTTTTAAGTTCCTGGTGAATCCCAAGCGCTTTATCGGTAATGATGAGGGCTGGATAGTGGCAGTTGAATGTTACGAGATGGAACTGGGCGAACCGGATGCCAGCGGCAGGCGCCGCCCCGTAGTTAAAGAGGGCAGTGAGTTCGTTATAGAGTGTGACGTGGCCGTGGTGGCGCTGGGCACAACGCCGAACCCTTTAATTCCGTCAACCACTAAAGGACTTGAAACCACAACGCACGGAACCGTAGTAGCCGATGAGGCAACCGGCAAGACGGTAAAAGAGGGGGTCTGGGCGGGCGGCGACGTGGTGACGGGCTCAGCTACCGTTATAAGTGCCATGGGAGCCGGTAAGAGGGCTGCTGCCTCGATAGACGCCTATTTGAAGAGCCTCAAATCCTCATAATCCAGGCAGTCTGACTTTCCCAGATTTAGCTCTTGGTTTTAGTTTACTATTATTACCTTTAGTTCTGAGTCTAGGCCCAGCGGCTTTCCCGGCGCGAGTATCGGCCAAAAGGCGACTTATTTGTTCTTTCAGAAGTTCGATATTAAACGGCTTAGCAATAAATGGAGCCTTCGTTCTGATTAGAAAAGCTTCTGTGTCAGCCCCCATCACATCGCCGGTGATAAAAACCACTCGTCTGGCTATAAGCATTGATATTTCACGGATATGCTCGTATATCTCACTGCCACTCATACCGGGTAACTTAACATCCAGTAATACGAGATCGTAAACGTCTTTCTTAATTCGGCTTAAGGCGTCTTTACCGTTGTCAGTAGTCTCCACAGAATAGCCCTCTTTTTTTAGAAGCTGACCTAACAGCTGCCGTACCACAACTTCATCGTCGACTACAAGCATCTTGCCCATGCTGGCCCTCTTTGGTTTATCCAGCGATTTAGTCCTTTTTATAACCTCTTTGTGCCGGGATATCAGCGGCAATTCGACAACAAACGTGGCACCCTTACCCAACTGGCTTTCGGCATATATTTTGCCTCCGTGACCGCTGACTATACCGTGACAGATACTCAGTCCGAGTCCGGTACCATTACCCACTTCTCTCGTAGTAAAGAACGGGTCAAAAATCTTCTTCACGTTCTTCCTGGCTATTCCCGGACCATTATCCTTAAAAGATATCCGAATAACGTTATTTATTCGCTCTGTTTTGATTATCAGTTTGCCTTTGCCATGAGCCAGTTTCATCTCCGTCTCTGCGTTAATAGTCAGATTTAGAAATACTTGCTGCAATTGGCCGGCGTCAGCGATTGTATTTGGTAAGTGTGGGGACAGATCAGTAACTACTTTGATGTTGTTTGTCTCCAACTCGTAGGTTCTCAACCGCAGGGTTACCTCGATAATCTCATTGATATTGACCAGGACACGCTCTGGCCTTGTCTGACGTGCGAATTTGAGCAGACCTTTAACTATGCCGGCCACACGCTGCGCCCCATCATGGATGACTGCCAAATCGTCTTTGACGTGCTCTGGGACATCTTCCTGCATCAGCAATTCGGCATAACCTATGACCCCCGTCAGGGGATTGTTTATCTCATGGGCCACACCCGATGCCAGCTCACCGACCGAAGCCAGATGGCTGGCCAGTTGAGCTTTTTGTTCAAACTCCCTTCGCTCCGCTTCTGCCTTTTTACGTTCGCTGAGGTCACGCATGACTCCCAATATGCCTACCGGTCTCCCGTCGGGACTGCGTATGAAGTTCATCTTTAGCTCTGCCCATAGCAAAGAACCATCCGCGCGAACCAATTCAACCTCCAATACCCGTGACCTATTGGGATCTGGCGGTGTGGCATTAGCCAGGGCCAGCTCTTCAGCTAAAACTTTCAGCCCCATTTCTCTTGAGGAAGGCGTTAAAAGCTGATCAAGCGACATAGACACAACCTCTTCAGCAGTACGACCTCCAAGGTATTTTATTGATGGACTCACGTAGGTGAACCGTAATTTCAGATCCGTTGACCAGATTACATCCCTTACATTTTCGGCAAGCAGCCGATAGCGCGCTTCGCTGGCACGAAGGGCTTCTTCAGCTTTTTTACGTTCAGTAATATCTTCACCCGAACTTAGGGTCCCGACAACGTGGCCGCCACCGTCTTTGAGAATCACATTATGCCAGGCAATGATTCTCTCCTCTCCATTTTTTGTCAAGACAGGATTTTCAAAATAGGTAACAGGCTCGACCTCTCCAGACATCAATTTATTGAAGACACTTTTTATTTCTGATCGGGTCTCCGTGGGAATCAGCGTGTCAAACCAGTTCTTACCGATTATGTATTCTTGTTCGTATCCCAGGACTTCACAGCCCTTTTTATTTATCATCCTGACTATGCCATCACCATCATTGGCTACAAGTATGACCCCCGCTATGTCAAGATATTGCTGCGCCTTTTCCTTCTCAAGTCGCAACAGGCTCTGCGCCCTGTTTCGTTCAGTTATATCTATTACAGACGCTATTATGCCTATCGGAACACCTTTTTCATCCCTGACCAGGCTGGCCGACAGCAGACAGTCTACTGCAGCCCCATCATTTCGAACAAGACCTAGCTCTCCCTTCCATTCCCCCTTGGTACGCACATTAGTCAGCAACTTCCGAGCTAACGGAATGTTTGTGCCGACCTCCGTTATATTACGACCCACCAGTTCCTCGGCACTACCATGTAAAAACAGGTCCAGGTACGCCCTGTTGGCATACAAAATCACACCATCGAGATCCAATAGGAGGATACCGCTCATTGAAGACGATATTGCGAAATCTTTGGTTCGTAGCTCAGCCTCAGCCCGTTTACGTTCGGTGATGTCCTGGTAAACCACCTGAAATTGTTTTTCGCCATTCCATAGCACATTGCCTCGAGACACTGCCAGGTGTCTAACCTCGCCATCTTTACGAACGATGCTTATTTCGTAACTCGTTGGTACCCATTCCCCACGCCTCCTCTTTCGCATTCTCTCATGATGCTCATTGTAGCTCTGAGCGGTATATCGCTGTTTTCTCGGCACAGCTTCTAGCTCTTGTATGGTGCTATAGCCGTAAATATCCAGATAAGGTTTATTCGCGTAAATGGTGTCCCCATCGTCGTTCACAATTCGTATGCCAAACGGCGAATTTTCTATGGAATGGCGAAAGTTATGTTCTGAAAGGCGTAAGGCCTCTTCCGCTTGTTTGCGGTCAGATATGTCTCGGACTACAGCCTGTATGGCCGGCTTACCTCGATATACCAGGGGAGCCGCCCTTGCTTCAACATCGATTTCCGCGCCGTCGAGTCGGATGAACTTTTCTTCTATAGCCGGGGCCGACAGCCCTGCTTCTAAAGCTAAGCGTGTTCGCTCGGCGACTATCCCACAATAATCTGGATGAATTACTTCCATTATGGGTTTCCCAATAATTTGGTCCGGAGTGGAAGCTCCCAATAGTTTCATCCCAGCGCTGTTGGTAAAGACGTGCTTGCCTTCGACAGCCACGAAAATAGCTTCAGGAGACAACTCGACCAGAGACCTGTATCGCTCCTCGCTTTCTTCCAGCTTTTCCTGAGCCCTCTTCGATTCAGTGACATCGTGTAATATGGTCTGGATAAATTCCTTGTCACCGATAGAAATTAGTTTAGAGGTCAAAAGTGCATCATATTCTGAGCCGTCCTTACGTTTCAGGAGCAGCGGGTAATCGAGAACGCTACCCTCTTTCTTAACGTTCTCCAAAAATGCATTTCTGTCTGCGGGATTAGCATATAGTTCCGCTACGTTAATTCTATTAAGCTCTTCGATAGAATATCCGGTTATAGCCTCCATTGCCCTATTAACGTTAATTACCTTCCCATCCGGAGTCGCAAAACCAATACCGATCGGTGTATTATCGAATATTAACCGATACCACCGCTCACTTTCTTCCAACGCTTTCTCTAACTTTTTACGCTCGGTAATATCCTTAACATAGACGCAGAGACCGCCTTCCGCAGGATAGGCACTGATATCAAAAACGTAGTCCGTGCCATTGATGGTTCGTTCGTTAATAGTATGTTGAGGCTCTTTTGTTGCCAGTGCTCTTCGATAAAAATTCACCATTCTTCTGGTGGCCTCGTCGCCGGTGAAAATATCCAATATTGTTTTGCCCAGAGCATCCTTGGCTGAAATGCCTGTAAGCTCTTCACTGGCCTTGTTCCAGTACGTATACCTTAACTCTTCATCCATCGCAAAAAAGACATCAGTGATGCTATGGGCGAGATCCCGGTACTTAGCCTCGCTTTCTTGCAAGGCTTCTTCAACCTTCTTCCATTCGGTTATATCGTTGATTAAATACATAAGAGCCGGCCGCCCTTCCCACGTCAATGTAGACCAGGAGAAATCAATCCATCTCACATTTCCAAATTTGTCCACTATCCTGACGGGTTTTTTAGCGATAGATTCATCGCCTCTCAACCTTCTGTTGTAGTTCTCTAAGGTTATCTGGCGATCATCCGGGTGGATAAACTCCACGAAAGGCCTGGAATTCAATTCTTCCTGAGAATAGCCGGTAACTTTGGCGGCTTTGAGGTTGCAGAACTTGGAGGTGTCATCCTGGACGACGACTATTATTTCATTGGCATTGTCTACCAGTGCCCTATATTTTGCCTCAGAAACCAGCAGTATCTCAGCGATACGCTTATACTCGGCTTCTGAGGCTTCCAGCTCAACAATCCGCCGGCGTAATAGGTCAAGCTCATTTATTAGCTGCCCTATGTCTTTATCCACGTCTTTCATCTGCCGCCACCTTTACAAAAGACCACAGTATCCGGGGCCGCAATATTTCTACTATCTTTCCCATAATATGTCAAGCTGAACGTGGTTGATACGAATATTTGCTGAAAGTATATCGCATATACATAAAACTTAGCCAAAATTGGTGAACATATTGTGTGACACAGCGTGGAGCTTGACAAATGTCTGATAAATGCTTAGAATACCGTCCAACTTAATAAGGCAAAGGCTGAGAACAGGACTAGTAGGCGTTTAAGCGAAGCTACAGAGAGTCAGAAAGGTGAAAACTGACGCTGACGCAAAAGCTGAATGGACCTGGGAGCTGCAAACCGAAAGGCTGAGCAAGCACAAGTAGGCTTTGACGCGCAGGGTAGCGTTACCATAACCCGGGATATCGCCCTCTTAGATGTGGCAGTATCTTAATGAGATGGTCACCAGACCAATAAGGGTGGCACCGCGAAATTAAGCCTCTCGCCCCTTAAGCGAGAGGCTTTATATTTTTGAGGAGGGCAGTTAAATGGCAATGATTAAATGGACCTGGCCCGGCTAGGGCCAAGAATTCTCAGCCAAACAATCATGCATTAAAATAAATTTAAAAGGAGACCAATGAAAGGAAAAGAGACCAAAATCATACTAACAGAAAAGGAAATGCCGACAACCTGGTACAATGTTCTACCCGACCTCCCCAAGCCCATACCGCCGTTGTTACATCCGGGAACCGGGCAGCCTACTCCACTACCTCCTCCACTTTTCCCTAAAGGTATGCAGGAGCAGGAGTTCAGCAAAGAACGGGATATTGAAATCCCGGACGAAGTGCTGGATATCTACAAATTGTGGAGACCCACACCTGTAATCCGTGCCTACCGTTTGGAAAAAGCACTGGATACACCGGCCAAGATATTCTACAAATACGAAGGCGTTAGCCCGGCCGGCAGCCACAAGCTGAACACGGCCGTAGCTCAAGCGTACTATGGCAAGCAAGACGGGATAAAGCGCTTTGCCACCGAGACCGGTGCCGGACAGTGGGGCAGTGCTCTATCTCTGGGCTGCGCCTTCTTTGGCATCGAATGCAAAGTGTACATGGTAAAAGTCAGCTTCAACCAGAAACCCTACCGACGAATCCTCATGGAGACCTGGGGAGCTAAGTGTGTAGCCAGCCCCAGCCAGGATACCGAAATAGGTCGCAAAATTTTGGCTGAAGACCCCAACTCCCCGGGCAGCCTGGCTATAGCTATCAGCGAAGCTATAGAAGATGCATTCGGACGAGAAGACACCTACTATTCCATCGGCAGCGTTATTAACTCCGTCCTGCTGCACCAGACCATAATAGGCGAGGAAGCCAAGAAGCAAATGGAGAAAGCAGGCCTGTACCCTGATATTATCGTCGGCTGTATAGGCGGCGGTAGCAACTTCGCCGGGATGTTCCTACCCTTCGTCAAGGACAAACTTTCAGGCAAAAAACCTGACCTACGTATCGTCAATGTTGAACCATCTGCCTGCCCCAGCGTGACCAAGGGAGTCTATACGTGGGACTACGGCGATGTCTGTGGAATGGCGCCAATTGCAAAAATGTTCACCTTGGGCCATACCTTCATTCCACCTGGAATACACGCCGGTGGACTTCGCTACCACGGCATGGCACCGATAATCAGCCATCTTCACAAACTGGGATTCGTTGAAGCCAAAGCGGTGCCACAGGTTACCACGTTCCAAGCCGGTGTACAGTTCGCCAGGACCGAGGGCATAGTACCTGCACCGGAACCAAACCACGCTATCAGAGTCGCTATCGATGAGGCTCTGGCCTGCAAGAAGTCGGGAGAATCCAAAACTATACTTATCGCTCTCAGCGGACACGGTCACTTCGATCTAGGAGCGTACGATGAATTCCTGCACGGCAAACTCCAGGACTACGATTATCCCGCGGAGAAGGTAAAAGAAGCCCTGTCTCACCTACCCCAAGTGACTTACGCAGAATAGAGATAATCTATAAGCACATAGAAACGTTTGCAGTGCCCTTCCCCGACCATATCAGGGAAGGGCACTGTGGTCTATAATAAAAATTGATTCGTGGGGTTTCCTAATAAGCCACACGGTAAATATAGCGCCACGCCACGCCTATAGTTTAATTTTCATGCCTTCACGGCCAATGTCTATCCGCGTTCCCAGCTGCCTGGCCACTATTTTTATCTCGCGTTCGACCTCTGCCTGGTGTGACGGTGGAATGTGAATAACGACCACGCGGGGCAGATAGCCTCGTGTCTGGCGGAACTGCATAAGTGCATCTTTCAGCAAGGCGGGTGACAGGTGGCCGATGCGTTTAAAATAATCCCGTGAGGTGTCTGGTCCCGAGACCTCGCTTATCAGTAATTTCGGAGAGATATATTGCCAGCAATCCGATATACCCGGGCCGGTATCACCTGTATAAAATAAGCTTCTGCCATCTTTCGATATAACTTGAAATCCCACCGAGGCTAGCTCATGTTGAACTGGAACGGGCAACACTTCATAGCCTTGAATACTCTGTGGTTTAAGCGGCTCAATTATTCTATGCATTAAAAAAGGCCTCTTTTCAGACGGCCATTTTGAAAAGTCCGTATAAATTTTACCATCGAGGAGGCAGTCCTTAACTATTTCCAAAGTCTGAGCCAGAGTAAAAACCTCAACAGGAGACTTAAAAAAGGCCCCGTTAGCCGCCAGGGTAACCAGGTCCCGGCTGTGGTCAAAATGATGATGAGTCAGCAAGATAGCCCGAATTTTTTGCTGTTCACGCAGGGAAAGACTGGCTGTGAGACTGCCGGCATCCAGGGCGATAACACCATCGATAAGAATAGATGTCATCCGCAATCCTTTGGCTTCACCACTGTGAGCGCCTAGAATTCGCACTTCCAATTTCTGCCTTCCTTCCTGAATGAAAAGAAAAAGCCTCAATTAAAAAATTAATATAGCAGTATATCACAATTATCTCGGGGGTTTGATTTAGAATTAAGCACCTTGTCGTTAAACAAAAGTTTATGCTACAATTCCCGCACTTTAAAATTGGGAAGGTTGACATGAAGCGAATCTTTTCGGTTCTCTTAGTTTTGAGTCTAGTCCTTACTCTGTCCAGCTGCGTAATTACTTTTCCGAATAACACTATCCCTACATTACCTCAAAGCCAGCCACCGGCTACACCAACGCCAGCTGCACCTCTTAATACAGGCTGGGCACCGCCTGCCATCGAAGCCGATGCACCGACGTTGCCAAGCATCGCCGATGTAGTAGCTGAAGTTTATCCATCGGTAGTAGCAATAAATACCGAGGTTGTCACGCTTGACATATTCAGGACACCACTAACTCAAAAGGGAGCCGGCTCCGGCTGGATTATAGACAAAGACGGCATCATTGTGACCAATAACCACGTTGTCGAGGGAGCAAAGAAAGTTACTGTTGAATTGAGCGACGGAAGAACCTTCGAAGCGGACCCCAACAACATTCACACCGACCAATTAACGGACCTGGCTGTAATTAAAATAAATGCTACGGACTTACCGGCTGCAAGTATAGGTGACTCATCTGAACTCAGAGTCGGCGATTGGGTAGTGGCTCTTGGAAATCCCCTGGGCGAAGGTATCAGAGCCAAGGAGGGGACGGTAAGCGGGCTGAAAGTATCTCTCGACGTAGAGCAAGGCCAGACTCTCGATGACCTGATCGAGACCTCAGCGGCAATCAATCCGGGCAATAGCGGCGGCCCGTTGGTTAATATGAAAGCGGAAGTGGTTGGAATAACCAGCGCCAAAGTAGCTGCGGTAGGAGTGGAAGGTCTTGGTTATGCTATCAGCAGTAAAACAGCGGTGCCGATTATTGAGCAGCTAATCACGCAAGGATATGTGGTCCGCCCCTGGTTGGGCGTCACGCTGTACACCGTGGACCAGTACGTAGCTACGATTAATCAATTGCCGATTAGCAAAGGCGTGGTGGTCGCTTATGTCAGGCCGGGCAGCCCGGCAGCAGAGGCAGGCTTACAGGAGCTTGATGTAATTACCCAGTTCAAGGGGAAAGATGTGACCACAGCGGAAGAATTAATTAACGCTATACATGATTCAAATATCGGGGATGAGGTCACTATGACTTTTGTAAGAGGCAGCAATACCAGGACAATCACTGCCCGCCTGATCCAGAGCCCGTTACCGGGTAGCTAGAAAACAAGGAAAGGCTCCCCCACTTATTATCAGTCAGCCTTGCTGATACCGAGTAATATGTTATAACCCGAGATGCGAAACTTCTCGGTGTAAGATCCATCCGGTGGGGCTGACGAAACCAAGTCCCGAGTTAAAGTTTCCTGCTTGATATAATCGGCGAACTCGCTCATAACACGTGCCAGCGAATCTCCACCCTGATAGTAAGTAACTATGTGGTCGGTAATATCCAGACCTGAAGAACGCCGCATGGTCTGCAGGCGGCGTACCAGTTCGCGGGCAATGCCTTCAGCCTCCAGTTCAGGCGATAATTCTGTTGCTACCGAAACCCCGTAATCACCTTCAATCGCAGAAACGTAACCCGGCTTTTCGCTAACCTCCCGGGCAGCTTGAAAATCAACTTCTTTAACATTAAGTTCGTCCAGTATCTGGTATGTTAGTTTATCAAGTGCCTTTGCCTCACTCTCCGACCGAACTTTTACAATCGCTCTGGCCAGAGGCTGACGTACCTTTATGTTGGCCTTAGCTCGGGCGGCACGACCAAGACTACATATTGTCATCACCAAATTGGTGGCCTCGACGAGCTTTTCGTCTATACGAGAGGAATCGGAAACAGGAAACTCAGCAAGATGCACACTCTCTACCGCTTCCGGCTCAACTGATGTGACCAGGTTTCCATAAATTTCATCGGCGACGAATGGCATAAAGGGAGCTATTAGTTTGGTCAAGGTGACCAGGCACTCATAGAGTGTAGAATAAGCAGCTAGCTTATCCTCATCGCTCTGGCTTTTCCAGAACCGCCTGCGGCTTCGCCTGACATACCAGTTAGAAAGCTCATCAATAAACGTCTCGAGCTTACGCCCGGCCGAAGTCGGATCGTAATTATCCAGTGCTTCATCTACATCAGCCACAAGTTGACTTAGCCGGGAAAGAACCCATCTATCCAGGTCAGAAAGGGATGGCTTTTCTACAGTCTTAGGATTGAACCGGTCTATATTAGCGTATACAACGAAGAAGGAATACACATTCCACAACGTTAGCAGCACATTCCGCAGTACCTCGCCTACCGCTTCACCGGAAAATCGCCGCACGTTACCGGCCGGCGCAGAGGTAAATAAATACCAGCGTAATGCGTCGCTGCCGTATTTATCCAGCACCGACCAGGGATCAACTACGTTTCCCTTAGCCTTGCTCATTTTCTCGCCTTCCGCATCAAGAATGTGTCCCAGACAGATAACATTCTTGAAACAGGGGCGCTCGAAAAGCAAAGTTGAAATGGCATGCAGGCTATAGAACCATCCTCGCGTCTGGTCTATCGCCTCTGAAATGTAGTCAGCCGGAAAACTCTTTTTAAACGTTCCCTGGTTCTCAAACGGATAGTGCCACTGGGCAAACGGCATGGCCCCTGAATCGAACCAGCAATCGATTACCTCGGTTTGTCTTATCATTTTTTGGCTACATTTGGAGCATGAGAAGGAAATATCATCCGTATAGGGGCGATGTAAGTCTAAGGGTTCGACAAGGCCGCTTATGTCCGGTTTTGCTTTTAATTCATCAAGGCTACCAATACACTCAAAGCTTCCACAAGCCGGGCAACGCCAGATATTCAATGGCGTACCCCAATATCGCTCTCTGGAAAAAGCCCAATCAACGTTGTTCTCTAACCAGTTGCCGAATCGGCCGTATTTAATATGCGCCGGATACCAGTTGATTTCATCGTTTCCCGAAATAAGCGCTTCTTTCTTTACCGATGTCCTTATGTACCAGGTCCGTTTGGCGTAGTAAAGGAGGGGAGATTCGCAGCGCCAGCAGAATGGATAGGTGTGGACGATCCGCTCGCTTCGGTAGAGCAGTCCTCTCGACTTCAAGTCCTCGAGAACCAGTGCATCGGCATCTTTAACGAATTTTCCGGCAAAACGAAACGTACCGGTCATCTTCCCATCGAGGTCTACTGGCTGAACAAAATCTAAGCCTTCCTTCCGTCCGACCTCAAAGTCTATCTCGCCGAAAGCCGGAGCAATGTGCACTATACCGGTTCCGTCTTCCATAGATACGAAGTCACCTGAAATTACATGGTAGGTCAGGTTTCTATTCTCAGCCTGCAGAGTCAGCATCTCATAAGAAAGATTTTCGTCGCCGGATGTAGCGCCAAAACGCCTTCTTTCTATACCGAAGTTATGCGGATTAAATAACGGTTCATATTCCAGCCCGACCAACTCCTTGCCCTGGACTACTGCAATCGATTTATAACCTTCGAGCTTTACCTGATCCAGCAGTGCGGTGGCCATAATCAAGTAGTCGTCATCACTTTCCATTATGCTATACTGGGCCTCTGCCGCTACCGCCAGAGCTGTGTTGCCGGGCAGCGTCCAGGGAGTGGTAGTCCAGGCCAATAGAAATACCGGTTTATCTTTTGGATGAACAGCAGAAAAACTCTTGAAGCCTCGTACAGAATCCTTGACAACTTTGAACTTTATGTAAACTGAAGGGTCTTCAGCATCATCCCTGTAACCGAGCGCCACCTCGTGTGAGCTAAGCGAGGTCCCGCATCGGGGGCAGTGAGGTGTAACCCTGTAGCCTTGATAAATGAGGTTCTTATCCCACAGCTGTTTTAAAGCCCACCAGCAGGATTCGATGTACGTGTTCTCCAGCGTCTTGTAGGCATGCTCCAGATCAAGCCAGAAGCCTATGCGCTCTGTCATAGAGTCCCATTCTTTAAGATATTTGAATACGCTTTCCCGGCAGAGCGCGTTAAATTTAGCTATCCCATATTTTTCAATCTGACCTTTGCCGGTGAAACCAAGTTTCTTTTCAATCTCCAGCTCTACCGGCAGGCCATGAGTATCCCAACCAGCTTTACGAGGAGAATAGTAACCTTTCATGGTTTTGTATCTGGGAATAACATCCTTGAATACACGTGACAACACGTGATGGATTCCCGGGCTGCCGTTAGCAGTTGGAGGGCCCTCGTAAAAAGTAAACTGGGGGCATCCAATCCGGGTTTCCAGGCTTTTCTCAAAAATTCGGTGGGTCTTCCAGAAATTGAGGATGGTCTGTTCTAGCTGTGGAAAATTAACTTTACTGTTTACCGGTCGGAACATAGCTAGTGCTTCTTTAAAAGAATGGCTACTTTCCTCGTTTCACCTTCACCCATACTCTGTGTGGTGACGTCCGGATGATCAGTCAAAGCTAAATGGATGATGCGTCGTTCATCTGCCGGCATTGGTTCCAGCATTATCAAACGCCGATTTCGTTTTACCTGTTCAGCTACACGCAAAGCCAGGCTCTGCAACGACTCATAGCGCCGTTTCTTGTAGCCGGCAATGTCGACATTTATCGGGACCCAGACCTTCAGCTTCTCGGCCACCATGAGTCTGACCACATACTGCAGAGACGTCAGGGTCTGGCCACGGCGTCCGATCAAGACTCCAAGGTCCTCCCCTTCAATATCCAATATCACTGGAAGTTCCCCGGCATTCTCCTGGAGCACAGTGACTGTAGCAGTTAACTTCATAAGTTTAATCAGCGTTTCTAGTACTTCTTTAGCTACTTCTACTGCGTTGCCCTTCTCCTCTTCGTCAAGCTTCAACTTAACTCTAATCTTGGCGTCTTCGACACCCATCCCCAAAACACCCGGCCGGCCCTTCTTCAACACCGTGACTTCCACCTTATCTTCGGTTACTCCCAGTTGTTCGAGCGCCGATTGAATGGCTTCGTCTACAGTTTTACCGCTAACTTCTAATTCTTTCATCTTCCAAAGAGACCCTTCTTTTTCTCTTCAGATGCCTTCTTTATCGTCTTGGACTCTTCGTTCGCTTGCTGCAGCATCTTAGATTTCTCTGCAGCGGGCATTTTCGGAGGCGGTAATACCTTTTGGGCCGGTGCAGGTGCTGTCTTCGGAGGCGCAGGAGCCCTCAGGTAACCCCAACCGCCGCTGACGAAATACTGAATAACAATGCCAATAATGTTCGAAACTGCCCAGTAAAGCGCCAAGCCACTGGGGAAGGATAAGGTAAACAATCCAAACATCAACGGCATCATTGTCGTGGTGAGATTGGTCATCGACCGCTGTCTCGGGTCTGTAGCCGGTGGCGTTACCATCTTCTGCTGTACCCACATTGTACCGCCAACCAGTATCGCCAAGATCAGATTAGGGTCGGGCTGTGATAAATGGAGCCAGAGGAATTGCTCATTTAGTGGTATGGCATGGCCTACTGCAGCCCAGGAATACAGATGTTGCGATAAGTTCAACAAACTTTCGGGGGTGGCACCTAATGCCTGCATAATGGACTGATATAAAGCTATCCAGACAGGCAACTGAATTAGCATGGGCCAGAGACAACCGAGCGGATTAATTCCCGCCTCGCGATACAGCTTCATCATCTCCTGCTGTAATCTCTGCTTGTCCTTGGCATACTTTTTCTGCAGTTCCTGAATTTTAGGTTGCAGGGTCTGCATAGCCTTCGTAGATTTAGTCTGGCGCGCTCTTAAAGGAAATAGTATCAGGTTGATAACAATTGTAAGGACGATGATCGCCAGTCCGAAACTGCCACCTAAAATGTTAGTCAGCCATATCAGAATATTAAGAACAGGCTCAAGTATTACTATATTCCAAATATCTACCATTACTAATTCTACTCGTTACTGGAATAACAGAATTCCCAGAGTTTCTCTCCACTTTGAATATCGAAGGCGTAAACACACAGGTTACCGGTATGTATATAAAGGGTGTTACCATCGGCCAGAAGAGGAGCTTTCACCGGTGAACCTATATGGATTGAGCGGACCATATTTCCAGTGGCTGAATCCAGTACATATATGTCGCCAATCTCGGAAGCAACAATAATAAAATTATCCACCGAGATTGGTGAGGAGGCAATAGCTCCGTTAGTGACAAATTGCCATTGCTCCTGGCCAGTGCCGGCATTTATAGCGTAGACTTTATCGTCCAGACAGCCGGCATATACTGTGTCGCCGATTACCAGAGGTGTCGCCCAGAACCAGTTGTCAGCTTTGAAATTCCATCTCTCCTTACCCGTTGCCAGGTCTAGAGCGTACAAATGGTTATCAAACGTGCCGACAAAAATACTATCGGCAGATACAGCAGGCGATGAGGCTACGCTGGTTGGCAACTCCGTGCTCCAAATTTCATTACCCTGGCTTGACACAGCAAAGACCTTTTTATTATAGTTGCTAATATAAACAATATCGTCCTCAACCGCTGGTGACGTCCATATTTTCCCGCCGGTACCGTATTGCCACTTGTTCTCACCGTACGTGGTTTCTATTGCATAGAGGTTGCCGTCTGAGGTACCTACATACAAAGTCTGACCCACGGCTACCGGTGTTCCGACGACGGCGCCCATAGTCTTTACGCCAGACGGATACGTCCATTCACCTTTTGACCGCTGTGGAACACCGTCTGTGTAACCCGGAGCCAGTCTGTTTATAGCCACAACCCTACCCGTATTCCCACCATAAACGCCGACACACACCAGGTCACCCAACACAACCGGTGTTGCGTATATGCTAGCCCTCGGTGATGCTGGAGCGCAGGCAGGACCACACACAGAGCCCGGCACTCCAGTACTGGGGATGGTAAACACCCATTCATTCTCAGCCGGAAACGTTTGGTTCTGGCTGCGAGCAGTAAGGTTGAGAGCATAAACTTTGCCATCTATTCCGCCGAAATACAGAAATCCCTTATACTCGGCAAAGCCTGACCATCCCTGGAATGTGGGGCCTGCGCAGCCAACTACAAGCAGGCTTAGAATAATTAGGACAGGTATCAGATTTAAAAATTTCTTATTCTTTTTAAAAAAACTAATCACTTAATTCACCATCAAAACGCAAACTACGGTACCGGGTCGTAACCACCCGTCGACCACGGATGACAACGCCCTATACGCCTGGCTGCCATCCAGCCTCCTTTTACAATACCATATTTCTGAATTGCTTCGTAGGCATAGTGAGAGCAGCTAGGTTGAAAACGACATGCCGACGGGGTAACCTGTGATATAGTAGACTGATACAGCTTAATTAGCTCCAGCACGAACTGCTTCATCTTTATTTATTAACTTAGCCCGAAATAGTAATGTTTCCATGGATTTAACAAGTTGACCGTAATTTGCGTTAACTGCCTCCGGCCGGGCAATTATCACAATATCCCAACCAGACTTAACGGATATATTTCGAGAAATCTCCTTTAGTAAGCGCTTGATGTGATTGCGCACAACCGCCTTACCAATATTTTTGGTTACGGAAAAACCGTAACGGCTATACTCGCAACCGTTGGGCAATGCTCTTATAACAATTAGATTATCAACCCAAGCCTTACCTGATTTATAAACCGCCAAATACTGGGCTCTTTTGGTTAAAGCCCATCTCCTGGTCATACCGCTATACTGGCGTCAGGCGCCACCGCCCCTTAAGTCGCCGTGATTTCAATACCTTGAGCCCCCCGGTAGTCGATGCTCTAGCTCTAAAACCATGTGTATTTTTTCTTTTCTTTTTCTTAGGCTGGTAAGTCCTTTTAGGCACTGTATTCGTTCCCTCTATTATAGCTAGGCTTTTATTTCAGCGACTCTCTTAGGGCTGATATGGTCTGGTGTGTAAGGTAACAACGCCAGATAACGAGCCCTCTTTATGGCTAATGCCAGCCGCCTTTGATGTTTGGCACAAACACCAGTCCTTCGACGCGGTTCGATTCTGGCCCTGTCCGAAATATATCGCCGAAGTTTAAAAGCATCCTTATAATCTATTTCACTTTTATCAGCACAGAAAGGGCACACTTTGGGCTTGAAAACGAAACGGCGCCCTTTCTCTCTTACCTCTTTAGTCCCCTCACCTTCCTCCATTCTTCATATGCCTCCTTTTTCCTATAAACTTAGAACGGCAAGTCTTCGGGCTCTACTTCCTCTTCGGGAGCTCCCGGAGGTGCTTCCGCCGGAACTTCGTCGCCCGGCAATGCGGCTACGGCTTGCCTATCAAGAAACAATACCCTGTTGGCTATCACTTCGGCAGTCACTCGTTTCTGGCCGTCCCGACCTTCCCACGAGCGAGTTCTTAAGCTGCCTTCAACATAAACTCGCTGACCTTTACTCAAAAACTGATTGCAACTTTCAGCCTGCTTTTTCCAGGCAACTATTGTAAACCACTCTGTTTCAGGCCTCCGCTCACCTTCAGAGGTCGTATATGTCCGGGTGGTAGCAAGACGAAAAGAAGTCACCGGATTACCGTTGGCCGTAAAGCGCATTTCGGGGTCGGTCCCAACATTCCCAATAAGCATGATTTTGTTCAAACTCACCATGACCCCCTCCTTGCGACTAATCCGCCAATCTTATCAGGAGATGACGTAAAATCTTTCCGGAAAGCCGAAAATTAGCTTCAAGGTCCTTTATTACGTTCGGTTTTAGCTTGACCTTGCTAAGTACGTAACTACCCTCAGCAGACCGTTTGATAGGATATGCCAACTGTCTCCTGCCCCATTGATTTACTTCGTCTACAGAACCCCCGCCCTTGCTGATCAAATCACTTAGTTTAGAGATAAAATCGGGCATTTCCTCATCGGTTACCTCAGGGCTGATAATGAGTACCAACTCGTAGCTAGACACTTATATCATCCTCAAAACTCAAAGTCTGCACATTATAACATAACAAACTAAATAGCGACAAGTTCATAATCGAAGCTATGACACTCTTGCAATTTGCCCTCGTCTAGCTTATATTTTGTTGCCAGAGGAGCTGTTTTGGAAATCTGCTTGATAGGTTTGCCTCAAAGTGGTAAGACCACCCTGTTCAACGCATTAACCGGGGGGAAAGTTGACACCAAGAGCTTTACCATCGGCACCTTGGCGCCAAATATAGGCATATCTAAGGTGCCGGAACCCAGATTACAGGCCCTTGAAAAGATATTTCATCCAAAGAAAGTGACACCTGCCGAAGTGAAGTATGTGGATATTGTCGGCATGGCCAAAGATTTTGGAAAAGGAGAGGGGATAAGCGGCCAGTTCTTGAATTACCTGAGCAACGCGGATGCCATACTGCACGTGGTGCGCTCCTTTGAAAATGAGAACGTTCCGCATGTACAGGGCGATATCAATCCCAAACGGGATATCGCCACCATGAACCTGGAGCTTGTTTTTTCAGACCTGGCTATAATCGATAAGAGACTGCACCGGATTGACGAATCTTTGAAGGGCGCTAAACAAGCGGAACGTGACCCCTTGTTAAAAGAGCAGCATCTACTACAGAAAATCAAGGCGGAATTGGAAAATGAAGTGCCGATCTGGCAGCAAAAATTGACCGATGAGGAACTAAAAAGCCTGTCTAATTACCAGTTTCTAACAGCCAAGCCTATGCTGTTAGTGATAAATATAGGCGAGAATCAATTGTCGCAGGAAAAAACATTTGAGGCTGATATACGGTCGACCTACACCCACACTCTGTTCGAAGTGGTAGTCTTATGTAGCAAGTTGGAAATGGAACTGACCCAGTTGAGTGAAGTGGATAGTGCGGAATTCAGAAAGGACCTGGGGCTGGGTGAGCCTGCGGTTGACCGCATCATCAGACTTTCGTATCAACTTCTGGGATTAATCTCTTTTTTTACTACCGTGTCGGATGAATTAAAAGCCTGGACGGTTATCAGGGGAACATCTGCAGTTAAGGCCGCGGGTAAAATTCATACTGATATGGAAAAGGGCTTCATCCGCGCCGAGGTGATCAGCTTCGATGATTTAACAAAATGCGGCAGCCTGACTGAAGCTCGAAAACGCGGGCTTCTCAGGCTCGAGGGTAAAAACTACATAGTGCAAGACGGAGATGTTATAACCTTTCTTTTCAATGTGTAGCTGTACAAATCCGGTGGTAAAATCTTGTCTATTTTTAATAACGGAACAACTATAATTTCGCATCTCTGACATCCCCGTTTCTGGTATAATACGACAACCGTCCAATCTATTAACGAGGAGAGGTATGCCGCAAGCGACAAAAAATATCGTTTGGTTTGATGAGGTTACTAAAGCTGACATCCCCTTGGTTGGGGGTAAAGGTGCTAACCTTGGTGAAATGGTTCATGCCAGGATCCCCGTTCCTCCAGGTTTCATTGTCACCGCAGATGCCTACTTCAAATTCCTTGCCGGGTCAGGCCTTACAGGTGAAATCAAGCGTTACCTGGAAAACCTGAATGTTAATGATAGTAAGAAGCTTCAAGAAGTCGCCGAACTGATTAAAGACAAAATTTCCAGAGCCCCCATACCTCCGGATATAGTGAAAGAGATAAAACAGGCTTATCGTAAACTGGGTCAGGGATTAGTGGCGGTACGCTCATCGGCAACCGCAGAGGACCTTCCTGAAGCATCATTCGCGGGCCAGCAACGCACATTTCTGAATATTCAAGGCGAAGATGACGTGGTGGCAGCGATACAGGGTTGCTGGGCTTCCCTGTTTGAACCCAGAGCCATATTTTACAGGGTGGAGCAGGGTTTCGCCCACTTCAAAGTGGGCATCGCTGTACCCGTTCAGAAAATGATTCAGTCAGAAGCGTCCGGAGTAATGTTTACCATAGAGCCTCTGAGTAACGATGCCAGTAAGATACTCATAGAGGGTATTCTAGGGCTGGGTGAAGCCATTGTGTCTGGTGATGTCACTCCCGATCAATACGTGTTGAATAAAAGCGACATGACCATCATTGATAAGAAAGTACATAAGCAAGAATTTCAGTTGATAAAAAAAGCCGATGTGGCTTCAGGCGACCTTGACGCAAATATCAAAGTCTCCATTTCGGAGGATAAACAAGGAAAGCAGAAATTAGCGGACAAAGACATATTATCTTTGGCTAAATTGGGCAAAACGATCGAAGACCATTATGAGTTCCCGCAGGATATCGAGTGGGCAAAGCAGGGAACACAGCTCTTTATTATTCAGACCAGACCCGTTACCACATTGAAACCAAAGCTGGATACGACCAAAGTAGTTCGCAAGATCGAAGCCAGCGCCATTTTGACCGGTGTTGCCGCCAGTCCAGGCATAGCCGTTGGACCAGTAAAAATCGTACCTGCGGCCTCTGAAATAGATAAGGTAAAGAGCGGCGATGTTCTTGTGGCTGAAATGACGACTCCGGACTTCGTGCCGGCAATGAAAAGAGCAGCGGCTATTGTTACCGACCGCGGTGGTAGAACTGCCCACGCGGCAATTGTGAGTCGTGAATTGGGCATACCCTGCGTGGTCGGCACAGAAGTGGCCACAAAAACTCTCAAGGACGGCCAGGAAATAACCGTGGACGGCTCGGAAGGCAAAGTATACGCCGGAAAGGTAGCCGAACCTTCGAAATCAGCCCCGGCTGTTATATCCACCGAACGAATAAAAACCAAGACAAGAGTTTATGTAAACCTGGCCGAACCCGAACTGGCCCCAGCCATCGCTACCAGACATGTGGATGGTGTCGGTCTGCTAAGAGCCGAGTTTATGATAGCGCAAATCGGGGGCCACCCCAGATTTATGCTGCATGAAGGTAAGGGTGACCAATTTATGGAAATGCTGGCCAGGGGGATTACTACTTTTACCAAAGCCTTCTATCCGAGACCCGTTGTTTACCGGACTACCGATTTCAAAACCAATGAATACAGAAATCTCCGCGGCGGCGACAAGTATGAAGAGTTCGAAGAAAATCCCATGATCGGTTATAGAGGATGCTCACGTTATAATAGGGAAACCGAAGTGTTCAGGTTGGAAGTGGATACGATTAAAAAAGTATGCCAGTCTTATGATAATTTATACGTAATGATTCCTTTTGTGCGTTTCGTTGAGGAGCTAGCCAGCATAAAAAGGTTTTTCGTTGCCGAGGGACTATATCAGTTCCCTAATTTCAAACTTTGGATGATGGCCGAGGTGCCATCGAACGTTTTCCTCATAGACAAATTTCTGGATGTAGGTATCGATGGAATCTCTATTGGTTCCAACGACCTGACTCAGCTCATATTAGGTATAGACCGGGACAACCCGAAACTGGCCCCTGAGTTCGATGAGAGGAACGAAGCCGTACTGATCGCTCTAGAAAAACTCGTCAAGACCGCTGCCGGTAGAGGTGCTACCGCTTCAATCTGTGGCCAGGCGCCGTCTGTGTACCCGGAACTAACGGAAAAATTGGTCAGATGGGGTATCACTTCGGTATCGGTAAGCCCAGATATGATAGATGAGACAAGGCGAATAATTGCTGCTGTTGAAGCGAAACTTGGCCAATCCTAGCCTTGCTGCAGTCAGAACCGAGGCTTGAGCACCGATGGTCAATCAAAACATTCGGCAGCGCATTGAAGATTCCGAAAATAGGCTCTCTCCTCTAGCATCCAAAAGCAGTCTTACCCGCGGCAGACCTAGATGGGAGGAACCTTCATCACTACGAACAGATTTTCAGCGGGACCGCGACCGAATAATTTACTCCAATGCTTTCCGTCGCCTTAAACACAAGACGCAGGTCTTTATTGCCCCTTTAGGGGACCATTTTGTCACCAGATTGACGCACACTCTGGAGGTCTCTCAAATTGCCAGAACCATATCCAGAGCTCTGAATCTTAATGAAGACTTGACGGAGGCTATTGCCCTGGGACACGATTTAGGCCATACACCCTTCGGTCACATTGGTGAACAGGTGTTAAATGGACTTTTTCCCGCTGGATTTAAACACAACGAGCAAAGTCTGCGGGTTGTAGATTTACTTGAGAAAGAGGGCAAGGGTCTGAACCTGACATGGGAAGTAAGAGACGGCATATTGAATCATTCCAAAAGCGGAATCGAGATACTGGGAAACGGCTGGACCGAAGTCGGCACAATTGAGGGACAGGTCGTCAAGATGGCAGATATAGTTGCTTATGTAAACCATGATATAGAGGATGCTATTAGAGCCGGAGTAATAGTACCAAAGCAATTACCCGCTTCGGCAGTAAGACTGCTCGGCGATACGAACAGCCGGCGCATAAACACCCTGGTGTGTGACATAGTGGCTAATTCTCTTTCGTCAATGGCATCGGACGTTAAGAGGCCGTTAATCGGCATGAGCCCGGACATATTGAATGCAACTAATGACCTGCGTGAGTTTCTTTTCGACAAGGTGTATAATCCCAGCTTGGCTGGCAAAGATACTGCGAAAGCCAAAAGGATTATACGCTTTCTTTACTCATATTTTCTTAAACACGAAAACCAACTGCCGGAAGAGTACATATATCGTAAGGATACCGTAGAGCGAAAGGTCACTGATTACATCGCGGGCATGACAGACCTGTATGCTCTCAGAATTGCCAGGCAAATCAAACACGACAAGTTGAATCACAAGCCACGAGAACTGCAAAGCCTCCGCTTGGATAATTGAGATGAGCGTAATTGAGGAAGTCAAGCTGAAACTGGACATCGTTCAGGTTGTTTCCGAGTATGTGACCTTGAAAAAGGCTGGACGCAACTACAAGTCGGCGTGTCCATTTCATGCGGAAAAAGACCCCTCATTCTTCGTTTTCCCTGAACGCCAAAGCTGGCACTGTTTCGGAGCCTGCAGCACGGGCGGCGATATTTTTTCCTTCATCATGAAGAAGGAGGGCGTCGATTTCGCTCAGGCACTCAGACTATTGGCCACCAAGGCGGGGGTTACTTTGGAAGAACCGACGGGCCCCCGTCCCGAAGCTGAGAGCCGCGAGCGGGAATCACTATTTGAAATCAACGAGGCCACTGCGGCTTATTATCATCACTTATTGTTAAATTCTTCGCCGGCGGAAGCAGCCAGAAATTACGTGAACGGGCGAGGGATTTCTATTGATACAGTCAAGGACTTCCAGATAGGTTACGCTCCGGAAGGCTGGGATACCATCAAGCAGTTCCTTAAGGGAAAGGGCCATACGGAGGCAGAGCTGCTCACGGCTGGCTTGCTTGTTGAACGTGATGATAAAAACAATTACGATCGTTTTCGGAATCGCCTGATGTTTCCCATTCGGAATATACAGGGTAAGGTTACTGGTTTTGGCGGTAGAGCCCTGGACGATTCACCGGCCAAATATCTGAACTCGCCTCAAACCCCGGTTTTTGATAAGAGCAGTAGCCTGTATGGTATAGACAGGGCTAAAACTGATATACGTAAGAAAGACCAGGCGGTAATAGTTGAAGGCTATATCGATGTCGTGGTAGCGCACCAGTACGGATATAGAAACGTAGTGGCTTCGATGGGAACAGCGATGACAGAAAAGCAGCTAGCCATTTTGAAGGGATTGACCCGAAATCTGGTGCTGGCTCTCGATGCCGATGCTGCAGGAGAAGAGGCCGTCTCCCGAAGCGGTGAGATGCTGGATAAGATGTTGCCGGTACCGCCATCATTTTACGGATGGATTAAATATGAGGATGCACACAACGCGGAAGTGAAAATTTTAATCCTGCCTCCAGGTAAAGATCCGGACGAGGTTATCATAGAAGACCCGGAACGATGGCCCAAAGTAATAGCCGACGCCAAGCCAATGGTCGACTTCATTTTCGAAAGCGCCGTCGCGAAATTAAACCTTGAAAGCGCCAAGGATATATCTACAGCGGTTGAGAAGCTGCTGCCTCTTCTGAACGAAATGAAAGACCCTCTCCGTCAGGCTCATTACCTGCAGAGGCTTTCGAAATTACTCAAAATCGACCAACACGTTCTCGGGGACACATTGAGAAAATTCCAGGCGACTCAAAGAAAGCGACGGGGACTCACGTACGTAAAATCGGCGGCACCGACGTCCCCGCCGGTAGTTTCGTCGAGCCCGCTTGAGCAGTACTGCCTGGCTTTATTGTTTCAATATCCCGAGTTAAAATCCGAGTGCAGGGAATTAACATCGGAGCATTTCGAAAATACGGAAAACCGTGAGCTTTTCGACAAATGGCAGCTCTGCAATAACCCGGCTTTGCTCAAAGACAATCTCGACATTACGCTACTGGAGCACCTAAACATCCTTTTATCGAGAGAATTTCCGCCAATCCTTACGGAAAAGGAAACCGTCCGGCGGGAGACGATTGACGAGTGTGTTGTCCGCCTGGAGGAAAGAAGGCTGAGAAACCTCGAGTCACGTAAGGAAGAATTGCTGGCTATCGAGGCTGCGGTTGGCGGGACCGACGGACAATTAGCTAAACTTGAGGAAGGATCGGAAATTCCCAAAAAACTTAGGGATATCTTTTTTAAACAAAATAAGCGGCATCGCCAAATAAAGAGTGAAGGATAATGGCTGCAAATAAAGACGACGAATTGCTATCTTACTTTCCCAAGAAGGGAAGAAAAGACCCAAAGGGCCGGGACGGTCGTAGAGCGATCAAGACGGATGCAAATCAGAACGGTCTAGTTCAACTGGGGCCAGCGAAGGATAGCAGTGGCCTGACCTTTCCCTGGGAAAACGAGGAGACTCCGGAACTCGACTACGAATTGGCGGCGGCGAAAGAGGAAAAAGAAGATATAGGCCAGCTCGACCTGGAGATAGAACCTGTCGAACACGAAGCAATCGATGACCCCGTTCGTATGTATCTTCACGAAATAGGTAAAGTTCCGCTTCTTACCGCAGACGACGAAAAGACTTTAGCCAGCAGGATAGAAGAGGCTAAATACCTGGATAGAATCGAAGAGATCTACCTGCAGCATCACGGCGAATACCCGTCGGTAATTGACACTGTGATTTACTTGCTAAGACACCTATTGGCATCACGCCCGCTGGTTAGTGCAGTGTTCAGAGTCCTTAAAATAACACCTACAGACAGTTTCTATAAGAGCCTGAGTGAACCAAAGTTGCGTGCGGCTATCGACGGCAACATAAATCTTGAGATGGTCGCTGCCGTAGCCAAGAGTACCCGTAAGAATCCTACAGATGTAGAACGTGGGCTCGTCGTCCTGTCCACACTGAGCCGGTTATTGCCTGATGAGTTGCATAAATTGATCTGGGAAAAAACGACCTGGAAACAATTAGAAACAATGGTCGGACAGCGTGTTAACCGCAAATTCCAGAATCAGCTACAGGAACATGCCCCACAATTTAGAACACATTTCAATAGGGTTAAGAGAACCGCTAGAAAAGCGGAGAGACATCTTACCGAAGCAAACTTACGCCTCGTGGTCAGTGTCGCTAAAAAATATGTAGGACATGGTATGCCCTTACTGGACCTTATCCAGGAAGGCAATATCGGGCTGGTCCGGGCTGTTGAGAAATTCGAATACAGGAAGGGATATAAATTCAGTACTTATGCCACCTGGTGGATAAGACAGGCAATAACCAGGGCCATAGCCGACCAGGCACGAACCATCCGCATACCGGTGCACATGGTGGAGACGATCAACAGGTTGCTTAAAGTTAACAGGCGCCTGGCCCAGGAATTCGGTCGTGAACCAAGCTACGAGGAAATAGGTAGAGGTATGGAAATATCCTCAGACAGGGTCAGGGAAATCTTGAAACTGTCTCAGATGCCCATATCCCTGGAAATGCCCATCGGTGAAGAAGAAGATAGTCATCTGGGTGATTTTATCGAGGACCGGGCTACTCCGCCACCAGCGGATGCAGCTTCCCAGGAACTGCTAAAAGCGCAACTAAACAAAATACTCTCCGAACTAACTGATAGAGAGCGAAGAGTAATATTGCTCAGATTCGGCCTGGAAGACGGGCGAGCTCGAACTTTGGAAGAAGTTGGCAAAGAGTTCAACGTGACACGAGAAAGAATCCGGCAGATAGAGGCGAAAGCACTTCGAAAGCTGCGCCATCCCAGCCGAAGTCGCAAGCTAAAGGACTATCTCGAATAGAGGCGTCTACATCTGAAATGCCAGGAGGAATTGTATGAGATTGATCAGAGGAATAATCATGGCCATCGGCGTGATAGGTATCCTGGTCATAATCACCCTCATCACCGGTTTTTATCTTTACTCCCTATCGCCTTCTATCTTAGCCAGGGCGATACCAGTGGGAGTAAGCCCCGAAGCCGCACAAAGCTTTGACGATAAAGTAGAAGCGGCTAATACTCAAATCAAGTCAGCAATCGAAGCCAGACAAGCCAGAGAAATAAATGTGACGGTAACCGAATCAGAAGCGAACTCCAAGTTGGTTCAGCTACTGGCAGAGGGCAAGCTGCCGCTAAAAAGGGTACTCGTTAACTTCGATGATGGATATTTTCTAGTATATGCCGTAGTAGATGCACCGGTAATTGATGCTAAGATGGCTGCCATCGGACGTATAACAGTTTCGGACGGTAAACCCAATGTCGTTTTGGACGAATACAATCTTGGAAAATTACCATTGCCTCCATCCGCTAAAAACAGGGCAGAGCAGGTG
Source organism: uncultured Dehalococcoidales bacterium (assembly GCA_964548415.1). Classification (GTDB taxonomy): domain Bacteria; phylum Chloroflexota; class Dehalococcoidia; order GIF9; family UBA5629; genus 9FT-COMBO-48-23. The sequence continues at coordinate 72,764 of CAZJQG010000003.1, forward strand.
GCAAATATTCTGGTGAGCTTACAAATATCAGATATACCACTCGATGTAACGAGCGTTCAGTTTTCAGATCATCAGATTATAATTAGTGGAACCACCAGAACCGGCGAATAAATAAATTAATTAGCGATTGAATGTCCCCATCATGTTTTTAGGCAGCTTTCCTGTAGCGGCCATCTTCGCGAGCTTTTTCATCTGGGAGAACTGATTCAGCAATTGGTTCACATCTCCTGATGTCGTCCCGCTTCCCCTGGCGATACGTTTTCTGCGGCTGCCTCCAATGATGGCTGGATTTCGGCGTTCCTCAGCAGTCATTGATAAAATTATTGATTCGCTTTTTTTCAACTGTGCTTCGCTGCCGCTCTCGGGAATGTTTGGAGCCAGCTTAGAAAAACCGGGCAGCATCTCCAGCAACTGACTCACAGAACCCATCTTTTTTATCTGCCGTAACTGAAGAAGAAAATCGTCAAGGTCAAGCTCCGCATTGCGCATCTTCTTTTCAAGCTGCTTGGCCTGTTGCTTATCGAAGGCATCCTCAGCTCTTTCAATAAGGGTAAGGACGTCTCCCATGCCCAAGATTCGAGACGCCATCCTTTCGGGATAAAAAGGCTCCAGCGCGCTGGTTTTCTCTCCTGTGCCTATGAATTTTATCGGTACACCTGTAACTGATTTTATAGACAGAGCGGCCCCGCCTCTGGCATCTCCGTCCATCTTGGTTAAAATAAGGCCGGTTAAACCGACGGCTTTATTGAATTCTTCAGCGGTGTTTACCGCATCCTGTCCCGTCATGGCATCAACCACCAGTAATACTTCAGATGTTTTTACCTCAGCTTTCAATCGAGTGAGTTCTTTCATCATTTCTTCATCTATATGAAGGCGACCCTGAGTATCGATAATTACCCACGACGCAGCCATCTCATTTGCCTGTTTTAATGCGCGCCGGCTTATTTCCAATGGTCCAATTTTGGCATCTCCAATAGAAACGGGTATATCCAGCTGTTTTCCAAGCGTCACCAGTTGTTCTATAGCTGCGGGACGCCTTGTGTCTGCAGCCACCAGCAGAGGTCGTTGGCCGGCATCTTTAAAATGCAGTGCCAGCTTGGCCGAAGTGGTCGTTTTACCGGAACCCTGCAATCCTACCAGCATAACCACGGTTGGAGGATGAGTTGCGGTAACCAGCGGATTGCGTTCCTTACCGAGTATTTCTATCAACTCTTCGTTGACAATTTTTACAATCTGTTGGGCCGGGGTAAGGCTCTCCAACACTTCGGTGGACATAGCCTTTTCTTTGACATCGGCTAAGAAGCTCTTTACTACTTTAAAGTTAACATCCGCTTCCAGCAAAGCCAGCCGGATTTGCCGCAAAGCTTCGTCGATATCTTTTTCGCTTAGCTTGCCCTTATTGCCCAGGGCGCTAAATATCTTGCTGAGTTTCTGAGTTAACGCTTCAAACATCGTTGTTCCATAGAATTCTACCTACGGCCAGCAGTCACGTCAATTATGATAAAATAATGGCAGCCTGGAAGCGAAAGAAACAAAGCCGACGTAGTAAAAATGTTCGAAGCCTCACCGTATAGTTTAAATATGTTCCGGCAGTGCCCCCGGCAGTATAAGTTCCAATATGTAGACCGCCTGGGCGATATTTACAAAAAGGCACGCCCATACTTCACTATGGGCGACCACGTCCATGCGACGCTCAAAGATTTTTTGTCAATCGTTCCGGTTGACGAGCGTAACCTGGCAAAACTGGAGAGCTTGCTGCGAGAAAAATGGCATCGATACCGAAAAGGATTTAACGACAGGGAAGACGAGAAAAAATGGGGCGAAAAAGCGCTTAAACAACTGCGGTGGTTTATGCAAAGCCAGGATATGTCTGTTGTGCCGGTGATGATAGAAGCCACTCATCGCGTTCAGCTGACCGATGACATATTACTCAAAGGCAAAATAGACCGTGTCGATAGGGAAGCCGATGGCGGTCTCCATATAATAGATTACAAGACAGGTAAGATGCCTGCAGAAATTAACAAGCTGCAACTACATATCTATGCCCTTATTCTATCCAAGAAAAAACATTCTCCATTGAAAAAAGCCTCCTACCTCTATCTTGAAACCGGCAAATGGCAGACCATCGATTTATCGGAACCCGGCTTGGCAGAGGCGACCATGTACGTGATCGAGATGGTCGACAAGATTTGCCGGGAGAAAGAATATGCGGCTACCCCAAACGTCTTCTGCTGGAACTGCGATTTTCTGGAGATCTGCCCTAGCAAAGAAGAGGCAGCCAAATTCGGTCCCACAGTGGATGACCTGGATTTATAGTTGCCGAATTAAATTATGATCCCTGTAAAACTTTTGCTCAAAAACTTCATGTGCTATCGGGAGAATGTGCCTCCACTGTCCTTTGATGGTATACATGTAGCCTGTCTCTGCGGAGATAATGGCAACGGCAAATCAGCCCTTTTCGATGCCATAACCTGGGCGCTATGGGGAAAATCTCGCGCGAGAAATGATGATGACCTGATTTATTCCGGACAATCAGAAATGGAAGTAGAGCTTGAATTTAGCTCCGCGGAGCGGCGATATCGGGTAATCAGAAAGCACGCCAGGAAACCGAGTAAGGCACGCGTCGGACAGACCGTCCTCGAACTTCAAATAGCAGACAACGGGGCTTTTAAGTCCGTTTCAGGTAACTCGCTGCTGGAGACACAACAGAAGATTATCGACATACTTAACCTCGATTATGAGACCTTTAAAAACAGCGCCTTCTTGCGTCAGGGACACGCCGATGAGTTCAGCATCAAAAGGCCGGGCGAGCGCAAGGAAGTGCTGGCCAATATACTGGGGCTGGTGCACTACGACGAACTGGAAAGCAGAGCCAAGGAAGGAGCCACCAACAGAAGGTCTGAAGCTGATAAATTCGAAAGCTCCATTACCGAAATTGAGCTGCAGTTGGCTAACAGGGATGAGTGCGAGAAGGAAATCGGAAAAATTCAGGACGAAATCCTAAAGACAGAAGCTGCCAGAAAGTCACAGGAAACATGCATTTCGGAACTGCACAGCCAAAAACAATCGCTTGATCTTAAGCAAGAGCACCTATCAGACCTGGAGGTCCGGCTGAACGAGGCCAAAGAAGAATTGGAACGACTCTCGCTAAGCATCCAGGAGAGACAGACCAGGATATCAGAATACGAGAAAATACTGGTAGATAAAAGAAAAATTGAAGAAGGCTCCTCTGAATTGACCGCTGTAAAAAAGCTGAATGACGAATTCAGCCACAAGCTGAGCCGACTTTTCGCTTTGAGAGAACGGGCCGCTAATCTTGACCAGACAATAAAAAAGGCTGCCCAGGCACTTCTTATCGAACATAAGGTAATCGAAGACAGATTCACTCAGTGTGAAGCCAGATTTGCTGCAGCTGCTGTGCTTGAAGAATCGCTAACCCAGGCCCGTAAGCAAATGCTGGAACTATCCGATATAGAAGAAACGGTCGTTAAAAAACGAAAACAACTACAAGAAGCCGTATCCCGAATCAGCCACCTCGAGTCTACGAAAATGCGATTACAGGCAGAAATTGCAGACCTGAACGAGAAACTGAAGCTGTTGACCGGAGAGGACGTCCATTGTCCGTTATGCCAGACAGAACTCGGAGCCGATGGCCGCGATCAGTTGCGGGCTAGGTTAATCTCCGAAGTCGAACAAAAAATCAAAACTCAATCGGATAACGGCGGTGAAATCGAACAGGAACAGGCGAAACGTAAGGCGCTGGAAAGCGAACTAAATAAACTGGAATCAGAACTGAACCGGGAGCGGACAGCCCGGTACAGCCAACTGAGCATCGTCGAAAAAGAGCTTGCCGAAGCCCGGGCTGCAGGTCAGGAGCTAGCCCTGTTAAAAACTAACCTAGAGGAACTTGAGCAGCGCCTGGCGAAGAAAGACTATGCCGAGAATGAGCAGCAACTGCTGAACCAGCTGGAAAATGAAGAGAAAGAGTTGAGGTATAGCAAAGAAAAACACGACCAGGCCCAAGCGCATCTGTCGACATTGCGGAAATACGAGACCTTGAAGCTGCAGCTTGATGACGCCATTAAAAATATCGGTAGCGAAAAGTCCGCAGTGACGGAAGCTAATGAAGCTATTTCGAGAATACAGAAGAAGATAGACATCGATTCAAAGAAACAACAAAAATTGACCTCGGAGCTTATTTCTTTGCCAGAGATAGCTGATAAGCTTGTCGATGCGGAAGCAGCACTGCAAGTTACGATTCATAGCGAACGCCAGGTACGCGATAGTCTGGCGGCCCTACAGGAAAGATTAAGACAACTCGATGTCTTAAAAATAAAGAGGGAAGAGAAGGCGAAGCTTCTGGTCGATGCTCTAAGCGAGGAGGCTATTTTCAAAGAGCTGGCTGAAGCCTTTGGCAAAAAGGGAATCCAGGCGCTACTGATAGAGCAGTCACTTCCCGAGATCGAGCTAGAGGCCAATCGACTGCTGGCTAAAATGACCGATAACAGGATGTCATTGAGGTTGGAAAGTCAGCGGGAAACTAAGAAGGGTGATACCGTGGAGACACTAGATATCAAGATCGCCGATGAGTTGGGCACTCGCAACTATGAGATGTACAGCGGTGGAGAAGCCTTCCGCATAGACCTGTCTCTGCGTATCGCTCTTTCCATGCTGCTGGTCAGAAGGGCAGGAGCTTCCCTACCGATACTGATAATTGACGAAGGTTTCGGCACACAGGACAGCTCCGCCAGGGAAAAACTGATTCAGGCCATAAACTCCATCCAGGACGATTTCGAAAAGATAATCGTTATAACCCACCTAGAAGAAATGAAGGATAAGTTTGAGACCTTGATAACCGTCACCAAGACAGCCAATGGCTCAATGATATCGGTGAGTTGATAAATTCGGTTATATTAAGTATTCTGCTTTTTATTCAAGAACTTTGATCGTACAGGGAATCGTCCCGTAATCCTTGCCATTAATCTCCAAGCCGATATTAAAGACATATAATCCCGGCGGAATGTCTTGAGAGCTTTTAATTACAAGTACTGAGGCTGCGCGATTAGGGCCGCACCAGCTCATACCATTAACCAGCGATATTCCTGCAGGCACATTATCAGTATATATCCCAAAGTTGAGATCAATGACTTTATTATTATAGGGTATTGTCACCTTAATGATGTTATTCCTGGTTTCTCTCGGGGCTGTTTCCATATAAGCCCTGTAGGTAACATGAACCTGATCTGACCCGCTTCCTAACATAACATCTGTCGTCGGAATTGGTGGCCATGGATTTTCGCCGCCCTGCTGGATAATATTGGCCCTATACTGTGGCCCAGCTCCGGGTGCGGGTAAAACATCGTCGGGTGCTTCTTGCTCTATGGAATTAGGCGGACTAATGGTTGTTTCGTAATTATCCTTAGTAGTACCGTCGGAATGGCAAGAGGCGATTATCAATAGGAAGGTAAACAGACTAGTTATATACAAAATTCGTACACTACTCATTTGGTGCTTCCGCTGCATATTCTAAATTAGTAAGTTAACAATAACAAATGTACAATCTTCAAAAGTATACATTTAATCAGTTTGGCTCATTGAAAGGAATGATCAATACGAAAAACTGGCCAAAAGTACCACCTAAAAACGAGAAACTAGCTTGATTTAGGTATAGCTATACAGGGATAATTATGAATCAAGATTTTGGCAGCTAATACCACTTCGTGGAGCAACATGATGGAAATACTTAAAGCCGGGAAAGGTGAACTGCTTGGCTGGCACGACCCCGATGAAGCTAGAGACTGGGTAATTCATAATAAGTCGCGGGAATTGAAGGACAAGACCATGTCAGTCAGAGAAGCCGTTTCCATGTTTGTTCACGATGGAGATTTCATCGCCTCGGGCGGCTTCGGACACATACGCGTATCTATGGCCATCGTCTATGAAATTATCAGGCAAAAGAGGCGTAATCTGGCCATGGCCGGCAAAACAGCTGTTCACGATTTCGATGTACTGGTCGGTTCGGGCTGCGTAAATAAAGCGGAAGTTGCTTATTGCTTCGGCCACGAGCTCAGAGGGCTATCCAAAGCGTCTCGGAAAATGGTAGAAAACGGAAAATGCAAGGTGGTTGCTGAAACCAGCAACGCCGGATACCAATGGCGGTTTCTGGCTGGCATGATGGGTCTACCCTTTATACCTAGCCGTAACCTGCTTGGAACAGACACCGGGGATTACAGCTCATGCAAGGTGGTAACAGACCCCTTTAGCGGTAAGCCAATAAATCTGATACCAGCGGCTTATCCGGATGTGGCATTCATTCACGTGCATCGCTGCGATATATATGGTAACGCCCAAATAGATGCCATCCTGGTAGAAGATTTCGAACTATCCCGATGCGCCCGCAAGCTAATACTGACCACCGAAGAAATAGTAGATAACGAGGTTATCAGAAATGAGCCGTGGAGAACAGCCATACCTTTCCTGGTTGTCGATGCGGTGGTTAAGGTCCCACACGGCTCACATCCCTGCGAAATGCCGGGTGTGTATTACTATGACGAGGAACACATAGCTGAGTGGCTCGGACTCTCCGGAAGCGAGGCAGGGGTGGCAGAGTACTTTGACAAGTACGTCTTTGGCGTTGACTCATTTGAGGACTACCTGGAACTGTGCGGGGGCAAAAAGAAGCTTAACTACTTGAAAAGAAGAGAGTTCCTCAAAGAGCCGATGGTTGCCCCTTGGCGGAAATAATAGCCCTAAAGGGTTGGACGACCAATGCTGACAGAAGGCAGATATAACACCAGAGAATTCCTGGCATTCATCGGCGCCGGCTTGCTGGAAGATAAAAAGACGGTATTTGTTGGCACCGGATTCCCAATAGTGGCCGCTATGCTGGCCCAAAAAACTCACGCCCCCAAACTGGTTATCGTCTTCGAAGCCGGCGGGCTGGGTCCACAACTGCCCGAATTGCCGGTTTCCGTCGGCGAGTCTAGGACTTTTTATCATGCCGTTTCAGCTTCCAGTATGCACGACACCATGTCACTGTCGCAGGCAGGATATATCGATTTCGGATTCCTTGGGGCAGCCCAGATGGACATGCACGGCAATATCAATACCACGGTTATTGGCGACCACGACAAACCCACGAGCCGCCTCCCGGGCAGCGGCGGCGCCAACGATGTGGCTTCCTTTTCCAGAAAGCTCATCATTATTATCGCCAAACAATCAAAGCGAACCTTCGTAAACAAACTCGATTTTCTGACAACGCCGGGCTTCCTCGATGGACCCGGCGCCCGAGAGAAAGCAGGTCTACCCGCTAGTACGGGCCCGTACCGGGTCATCACTCAGTTCGGCCTATTCGGATTCGATGATAAGACCAAAAGGCTCAAGCTAATCTCTTTGCACCCAGGTGTCAGCGTAGATGAGGTGAAAGAGAATAGTCAGTTCGAAATCTTGATGCCTGACCGAATAGAAACCAGTCTCGAACCATCCGATAAAGACCTGACCATTCTGCGGCGCGAAATAGACCCCGCAGCTATAGTTTTAGGCAAGTAATCAGCCTATCTTAATCCCGCTCTTCGTTTGACACATACCAGCGCCGAGAGCTAACATATAGCCTTGTTCGCCTCAAAAAATTTTTACTGGAAAGGCCTAAGAAATCCCCTTGACCGCAAAGCTGTATGAGATTAGATGGCATGGCCGGGGTGGACAGGGAGCGGTAACCGCCGCCAAAATAATCGCTCAGGCAGCACACTTTAGAGGTTACCACGGTATAACCGCGGCCCCATCTTTCGGTGCTGAAAGAAGAGGCGTACCGGTAAGCGCGCTCACCCGCATATCCGCCGAAACCGTGGCCGTTGTGTCTCAGGTAGAAAATCCAAGCACCGTGGTAGTGCTGGACCAGTCATTGCTCAAATACGAAGACGTGACCAGCGGGCTGCAGCGGGACGGCTGGCTGATAGTGAACTCCTGGCTCCACCCCAGAGAGCTAAAAACCAAGGGCGACTTTAACATAGCGGTGGCCGACGCCACCAAAGTGTGCCGGGAACTTGGACTGATGGTCGGCGGGCTGCCCATGGTAAATACGGCAATGTTGGGCGCCTTTGCCTGTGCTACCCAAATAGTAGACCTACCCAGCATTGAAAAGGTGATAAGGGAAAGATTTTCAAATGGAGCTATTGATATCAACTTAGCGGCCGTTGAAAAGACTTACGAGATAACCAAGCTCGACCGGAAGATCTAGGATTATGGGAACTCGCGACTGCAAACATATCTGCGATGAGTCGTCTCCAGCCATTGGAGAGGCTGGCAAAACGGGTGAATGGCGCAGCCTCATGCCGGTGATAAATAACAGCAAGTGCACTCCAGCCAGACAAAAGAAGCAGGCGTGCTTTATTTGCTGGATGTACTGCCCGGATGCCGTCATCCAGAAAACCATACCCATCAAGATAAACATGGACTACTGCAAAGGCTGTGGAATTTGCAGTCAGGTGTGCCCGGTCCAGGCAATTACAATGGTGTAATATAAGAATGGCGAAGAGTATCAATAGAACGACTGCTCGGCTGCTGGACGGCAATCAGGCTGCCGCTGAAGGGGCCAGGCTAAGCCGGGTTCAGGTTATCGCGGCCTACCCCATCACACCCCAGACACCGCTTACCGAAGAGCTATCCGAGTTCGTCGAAGGCGGTGAACTCAAGGCTGAGTACATTGCCGTAGAGAGCGAGCACAGCGCCATGACGGTATGCACCTCGGCCTCCCTGGTCGGAGCCAGGACATTCACCGCCACCAGCGCCCACGGATTAGCCTATATGCACGAAATGCTGCACTGGGCAGCAGGAGCTCGACTTCCCGTAGTGCTGGCCTGCGTTAATCGAGCCATAGGCGCGCCGTGGAACATACTCAACGACCAACAGGATTCCATATCGCAGCGCGATACCGGATGGATCCAAATCTACGCCCGAAACAATCAGGAAATTCTGGATACTCTTATTCAGGCATATAAAATTGCAGAAACGGTATACATACCCGTTATGGTCTGCTTCGACGGCTATGTACTGTCTCATACCGAGATGCCAGTTGAGATACCGTCACAAGAACAGGTGGATAAATTCCTGCCACATTACAAACCGCATACTACGCTGGACCCGGCCAATCCCAAGAACTACAACCTGGTGACACTGGCCGACCCCAGAGTTAACGCCGACGGCGTTCTGTGCCACGGCTATATGGAGCTCAGATACCTGCTTCAAGAGGCGCTCCAAAACTCAGAAAAAACCATAATGCGGGTTGGCGCCGATTTTGGTAAGTCCTTCGGCCGAGATTACGGCAACGTATTCTGGCAGGATGGTGTAGAAGATGCCGATATAGTCATAGTGGCCATGGGCAGCCTGGCAATGGAAGCCACGGTCGCCGCCAGTATGCTCCGAGAAGATGGCAAAAAGGTGGGCGTTTTGGGATTGCGGGTGTTCCGGCCATTCCCCAAAGCAGCCATAGCCAGAGCATTGGAAAAAGCTCAAGTCGTTGCTGTCTTCGATAAGAATATCAGCTACGGCTCCGAAGGTGCCACTTGCTCCGAAATAAAAGCGGCCTTGTACGGGAGCAAGACAAAGGCGGCTATACGGAACTTCATCGTCGGACTCGGAGGCAGGGACGTGAAGGCTAGGGAACTGGCTGACGCAGTCAGAAACACACTACCCGCAATTGAATCCGGCTCTTTGAACATCGAGAATCCAGAATGGATATGTTATATCTAAGCGAGGCTGTCCATTGAAGGTAAACGCGGTCAACCTGACCGAAACTGAATACGCACTACCAGGTAACAGGACCTGCCCGGGCTGTGCGCTCGCCCTGGCCTATCGCCACATCCTGAAGGCATTGGACGGGCAGGTAATTGTCACTGTACCTGCCAGCTGCCTCACCGTGCTGCACGGCATGTATCCGATTACTTCGGTCACCGTACCCTGCGTCAACACGCCGTTTGCGTCTACGGGCGCTTCAGCTACTGGTCTCTTAGCGGGCTTGAGGGCTACCGGAAAGAAGGGACTGACCGTTCTGGGCATCGCCGGCGACGGAGGCACTCACGATATTGGCATTCAGTCGCTAAGTGGGGCAGCCGAGCGGCAGGAGGACTTCATCTATATCTGCTACGACAACGAAGGCTACATGAATACCGGTAACCAGCGCTCAGGTTCTACCCCCATGGGCGCCATCACGGGGACGACCCCAATATTTGGTAAACGGCAGAACCCCAAAGACATAGCCGCGATTATGGAGGCCCACCATATACCATACATAGCCACTGCCAATGCGTCCTATCCACTGGACCTGTACGAAAAGGTCAGGAAAGCTAAGGATATAAAAGGTACCAGGTTTATACACGTGTTTACGCCCTGCGCTCCAGGATGGCAGTATCCCTACAGCGACACTGTGAAAATCGGACAGCTAGCAGTAGAAACCGGCCTGGTCGTGCTCTATGAGATTCATGACGGTGTATTCCGACTAACCTCGGCCAGCGCTTCCCTGGCACGTAAGGGTAAGCTGAAGCCGGTCAAAGAATACCTGGCTACTCAAGGCAGGTTCAAAGACCTAACAAAAGACCAAATCTCGCGGTTACAAGATTGGGTGAACACCAAGTGGCAATACTATCTCGAGCGGGCGGCCGGTCAAGACACTGGTGCCGCTAACCTAGACTCTACTAAACAATAATTTCAAAACGCCCAAAGTTTCCAAAACATTTCCCCAAAAATATCCTCTAAAACAATCGGTAAATATGGAACATTAACTCTCATAATAGTATAATTACGGTTGTATTATGTCTGCACATAAACGGAAATTGATTAAATGCATGAGGGAGATATACCCCAGCTTTCTTTGTTTCCGCTGACGACGAAGGTTGACGGTCAGCGTCACCTTCTCATCGGTGGCTGCGATTGCGTTGAGCTATGTAAGAAATTCGGCACTCCACTCTATATCTTCGACGAGGATACCCTCCGCTCCCGCTGCCGGGAGTTCAAGGCCGAGTTTACCAGGCGCTACTCAGACACGCTCGTCCTTTACGCTTCCAAAGCTTTCCTGAACAAGTCGCTGGCCCGGATTATCAATCAAGAAGGTCTGGGACTGGATGTAGTTTCCGGTGGTGAATTAAGCCTGGCTCAAGCTGTGGACTTCCCCAGGGAAAATGTTTTTTTTCACGGCAATAATAAGACCCCCGATGAGCTTAAGCTGGCTCTAGATTGGCGAATCGGCCGGATCGTGGTCGACAATTTCCACGAGATGGAACTGCTTAATTCGCTGGCCCGAGAGAAGGGAATCAGGCAGGACATCTTGCTCCGTATCAATCCGGGAGTCGACCCTCATACCCACCACTACACGACTACGGGCATCGTAGACAGCAAGTTCGGCATTCAACTGGCCACGGGGCAGGCTGAAGAAGCCGCAAAGAAGGCCATTTCAGGTTCCAATCTCAACCTGCTCGGCCTGCACTGTCATCTGGGTTCGCCCATAGCCGATACTTCTCCATATGAGACAGCCATCGATGTGCTCTTTAAACTGGCTGCGGAGTTAAAGGAGAAGTACGGATTTGTAATGAAAGAGTTCAGCTGCGGTGGCGGCTTTGCCGTCATATATACGACCAGGCAGCAAGTTTCCAGCACAGCTGACTATGCCCAGGCTATAACCACCCGGATAGCGGCACTGGTTGATAAGCTTGGTCTGGGCCGTCCCAGGCTGATTATCGAGCCGGGCAGAGCCATCGTAGCGCAGGCCGGTGTCGCACTGTACACCGTCGGTTCCATAAAGGATATACCCGGTGTCAGGACCTACGTCTGCGTGGATGGCGGCATGGGTGATAATATCCGCCCGGCACTTTACGAAGCGAAATACGAAGCGCTGGTGGCCAATAAAACCGGACAGGAGGCCTCGATAGAGGTCACCATCGCAGGTAAATATTGCGAGTCCGGCGACATCCTGGCTAGAGACATAAACCTGCCTCCGGTAGTCGCCGGAGATATTATCGCCATACCCGTTAACGGTGCCTATTCGGTCCCTATGTCGAGCAACTACAACATGGTTCCAAGGCCGGCTATTGCCATGGTCAAGGATGGAAAAGCTCGCCTGATACGGAAGCGTGAAAGTTATAAGGACCTGTTCAGACTGGACGTGAGCTAGAAATATGTGGAAAACTATCGGACAACATGAAGCCATAGCTTTGGTTAAAAACAGCCTTGACACCGGAAGTCTGGCTCACGCTTATCTTTTGGTCGGCGCGCCTCATGTAGGCAAAATGACGTTAGCCCTGGACCTGGCAAAAGCCCTTAACTGCGAGGGAAACGAGCCACCGTGCGGTCAGTGCCCGTCATGCAGAAGGATAGCTGAGAACAAGCACGCCGACATCAGGATTATCACCTTGAATTCGACAAGGGAGCCGGGAGATAGCAAATCCCGGGTCGAGATCGGCATCGACGATATCAGGGACCTGCAGCGAAATGCCAGCCTGCCTCCTTTCGAGGGCAAGTATAAGGTATTTATTATCGATGGCGCTGAATATTTATCTACTGAGGCCGCTAACTGTATGCTTAAGACAATCGAAGAGCCGCCCCCGCAGGTTATCATACTTCTCCTCGCTTCCCAGGAATCTAACCTGTTGCCAACAGTGGTATCGCGCTGCCAGCGCATAGAACTGAAACTTCTATCCAACGAGAAGATAGAGACAGTACTTACAGAATCTTACGGAATCGAGCCGGGCAAAGCCGAAGTTCTGGCGCGCTTATCTCAGGGGTGCCTGGGTTGGGCCTTAACCGCCTCCACAGACGACAGCTACGTGACGCTGCGAGAGCAAAGGCTGGCGGAAATGATGTCGTTGCTTCCGGCCGACTGGGCGGACCGCTTCAACTATGCAGCCAAACTTGCCGCCGAACGCAAATCGGCCGAAGACATAATAAAGCTTTGGCTTGGCTGGTGGAGAGACCTTTTATTAACTAAATGCGGATGCAAACAAGCAGCTACCAATATAAATCATATACCCGTACTGGAGCAATGGGCTGAAATTATGAGCCTGAGTGAAATCAGAGATTTCATCGATTGCCTGCAAAAATCACTTGATGAAATAGCTCTGAACGCAAATTTACGTTTAATTTTCGAAATACTAATGCTCAATCTACCTAGAAAGGAGAGGACACCAGCAGAATTGCCGGCGTCCATTTAATAATAATGTCACAAATAGTCGGAGTTCGTTTACAAGCGGCCGGCAAAGTCTATTACTATGATGCCGCCGATATCCCGCTGGAAATAGACGATGAGGTGGTGGTTGAGACCAACCGCGGCCACGAAATCGGCAGGGTAGCTATCACACCGGCACAGGTGATTCACAATGAAATAGTGGAACCGTTGAAACCTATAATGCGTAAGGCTCTGCCCGATGACCTGGAAAGAGCCAGCCGGCAACAGGAAAGGGCGAAGAACGCCATCACCAAGTCCAGGGAGTTGATAGAGAAACTCAACCTGCCGATGAAACCGATATCAGCTCAATATACCCTCGATGGCAGCCATGTGACCATATTCTTCAGTGCTGAAAAACGAGTCGATTTTCGTGAGCTGGTCCGAGAGCTCAGCCGGAGCCTGAAGGCACGAGTCGAACTCAGACAGGTGGGAGCCAGGGATGAGGCGAAGCTCGTAGGCGGTCTGGGAAAATGCGGCTGCGCGCTGTGCTGCACCACCTTTCTCAGTGAGTTTGCACCGGTTTCCATTAAGATGGCCAAGGAGCAGGATATTACGCTGAACCCGATGAAAACATCCGGAATCTGCGGACGGCTCCTGTGTTGTCTCGGATACGAATACGAACAGTATCATTCCATGAAAGGGAAAATGCCCGCGTTAAAACAAGAGGTTTCTACAGCGCTGGGCAATGCCAAGGTACTAAATTGTAATCCCATCAAAGAGACGGTAACGGTTGAACTGGAAACAGGGGTTACTGTAGAACTTCCCCTGGCTCAAATCAAGTGGCAACCAAAAACAGAAGGTGAAAACCAGCAGACCAAGGCTGAGGTTCATTGAGGTACGTATTTCTGCCACTCGGTATGCACCCGCAGGTACTGGAAGGGCACGTAGAATCCGTCGCTACGCGGTGCCTTAGGCTGGTGGAGCAGCGGCATAGCCGCCTCTGCAGGAGTTCGCCCCGCTTTGCGCCGATTACACGGTATACAAGCACTCACTATATTTTCCCAGCTGTGCTGGCCCCCACGCCGCCGCGGCATCACGTGGTCGAGAGTCAGCTCCTTATCTTCACGACCGCAATACTGGCAGATATACTGGTCACGATTGAAAACCTCCAGCTTGGTCAACTTTCGCTGCTGCCTGGGCCGCTTAATAAAATAGCCAAGCCTTATGACCGAAGGTATTTCAAAAATGCCATCCATGGAATGAAGGCTGCCGCGCCCGTTCTCGAGAACCTCAGCTTTACCTCGGAAGAGCAAAATTACAGCGCGGCGTACCCTGCATATATTTAGCGGCTCATAGTTTTGATTGAGCACTAAGACCGGTGAATTTACCACAATGCTTCCCCGAGCAATTTGCGTTATTGTAGCAAGAAAACCCCTGACCTACAAATGGCGTGAAGCTAGCGGTTCCGCCGTTGGTAGCGGGGTTGGGACTTGGTCTCACGAGCCCTGGTCGTTTTTATATCACCGCGGTAGTCGGGGGCATTGATTCGCAGAACCAGGCTCAGGCTAGGATCGACCATGCGGGAACTGATTCGGCTTTCAATCTCATCCAACGACAGGCAGGTCGTTATTACAGTGGCCAGTCTCGCGTTATAACGATAGTTTATTAGCTGATAGAGCTTCTCCTGTGCCCAGGATGTAGCCGACTGCTCGCCAAAATCGTCGAGGATAAGCACCGGCGTCTTCTTGATCTTCTCAAATAATTCGTCATAGGATACCCTGCTTTCGGGATTAAAAGTAGAACGCAGATAATCGAGAAGATCGGTAACCACGATGAACAATACCGACCTATTTTCCTGACGAAGTTGGTTGGCAATTGCGGCTGCCAGGTGTGTCTTGCCACAGCCATTTATTCCCATGAAAATCAGCCAGCCTTCCGGAGACTTAGCGAAATTGACTGCGTTCCGGTATGCCTGCTCCAGGCTCTGGCGTTCCTCAGCCGACAAATTCGAAAGCTTGTAATCGAAGTTGTTAAAAGCTTTCCGGCGCAGGGCTTCCAGTTCAATACTGCCAAGATGCTCCAGTATCAAAGCTGTTTTTCCCCGTAGGACATATATACTTGAGATATCCGGGTCCATCAAGTGGCCTTTAAGGCTTTCGTCGAACTCTTCGGTAGCCGCATCGGTGGTGATAACCGTAGCCAGACGCATGTTGAAACGATAATCCAGCAACTGTTCCAGTTTCCCCCTGGCCCACGCAGTGGTGGCCGCTATATTGAAATCGTCTAGAATCAGAAGCGGAGTATTCCTGACCCGCTCGAACAGTTCATCGTATGCAATTTCACTGCTGGGACTGAAAGCGCTGCGAAGGTGGTCAAGCAGGTCGGCTGCACTAATATAGAACGCTGGTTTGCCCAGGCTAAGACGGAAATTGGCGATAGCACAGGCTAGATGGGTCTTGCCACAACCGTTAGGCCCTACCAATATGAGCCACCCCTTAGGCTCAGCGGCAAAGGTTTTAGCCGCCTCGTAAGCCCTGGTGAAATTCTGTTTTAAGGCGGGATCCTCATACCTGCCAGTCGGTATCAGGTTATCGAAGGTCAAACGAGCCAGAGCTCCCAGGTTACTGAATTGTTGAAGCTGGCTCAGCTTTTCCTTTTTTAGCCCCTTGATACTGCACCGGCACGGAACAACCCGTGTAAAATCAGGCTGTCCGGAAGCCTTCAAAGGATGTATGAAACCGGCACCTTTACATATCGGGCAAGTGGAATCAGTGGGGCTGCCCTCCGCTGATTCATCCTTTGACCATGTGTCCGTACTTGCCTCTGATGTACTTTTGTCGGTCGGTTTCTTTTTCAGTATCTCTCCCAAACTTTCCATCGTCTTTACCTTCGGTAGACCATCGTTCTAAGATCCTGAGTATATATTTCCAGCTTCGTTTATTCAAAGATGCGGCCTCTTTGAAAGCCGCTTCTATCCAGTCCGCCGGATAAAGCTTTTCGGCCTCCTTAAGCTGCTCGGCAATTAGGGGCGTAAGCATACCTACATTGTGCTCGTAAAGGCTAAAGATGTTGCTCGGCTGGCTAGTCCTTGCCTCGCTCCGAGCCTGGCTCGAAAACAAACGAGGTAGCTTACCGTCCGCAATTTTTTGGATGACCTCCCTGCCGGTCTCGTTGTTTATCAAATATATATCTTCAGTCTGGCCTGCTCCATCCACTTTAGCTTGCAGTAATATTCCGTGATTCACAGCCTCAACAAGAGCCCGGCGTAAGACTTCGCCTTTTTCGGCACTGGTACAATCAAGGCCGCCAATTAGTATCGGGTCGGCCAGCAGTTCGTCTGTTGTTACAAATTGCGGATATCCCCGGCGCCGGCTGAGCAGCCAGAAAACGTGCAGCACCGTTTTAAGTTCGGCCAGGCCGCTAATTTTCTGAACCGCTTGAGTAAAAAATAAATTAGGCACAGGCGTAACCTCAGGCCGCGGAGGAAAACCGGAAAATACTGTCTGTGTCATAGTAATCGTTAAAACACCTAAGTGGCGCTCAGTTCAGATTCCAGGTCCTCAAATTTAGCTGTTTTCGAAACAAACCGCAGCTTTACTTCACCGGTCGGACCATTTCTATGTTTAGCGATGATAATATCGGCGATGCCCCTGGGATATGGCTCCACCTCTATATCATGGTCTTTTTTCCAATCCTCTTCCTTAACGTGCATTTCCTCCCTGTAGATAAAGACCACTACGTCGGCATCCTGTTCTATACTGCCGCTTTCTCTGAGGTCGGATAGCTGAGGCCTATGCGAGGCTCGAAATTCGACGGCGCGACTTAGCTGTGAGACGGCCAGTACCGGAGCATTTATATCTCGCGCCAATGCCTTCAACGAACGTGTAATCTCACTTACCTCCTGCACTCTACTATCGCTTCTGGCACCCCCCTCAATCAGCTGCAGATAATCTATGACTACTAGATCGATTTTGCGCTCAAAATGAAGCCGTCGTGCTTTACTTCGCATTTCCACGACTTTAAGCAGGGGCGAATCATCGATAAAAATGGGTAATTCGGAAAGCACGCCGCTGGCCTCCATAATCCGTCTCTCTTCCCTTTCGGTATATGTACCCAGACGCACGCTCCTGGAATCCACGTTTGCCTCGTTGGATAGAAGGCGCTGGACGACCGCCTGGCGCGACATTTCTAGACTGAAGAGCGCCACGCAGGCTTTCTGATTGGCAGCGGTGTTTCTGATAATGTTAAGTGCCAGACTGGTCTTACCCACACTGGGCCTGGCAGCCAAAACAATTAGATCCGAACGCTGCAAGCCACCGAGGAAATCATCGACAGCGCTGAAGTCGGTGAGGATATGGGGGATCTCTTCTCCCTTAGTCTCGGCCGGGCCGGCCTCTTCGAAATACTGGCCTAGAATCTGATGAATCGGAACAAAATCCTGACGGCTCCGCCTTTGTTTGACTTTGAACAGGATGTCCTCGGCCTTACCAAGTGCCACATCATCCTCAGTATCGGCATCGTAGCCCAGGGCGGTAATCTGCGTGCCCGCACTTATAAGCCGCCTCATCACAGCCAGCCTGGATACTATTTTCGCGTAGTACTCAATGTGCAGAGAGGTTGGTACCGTAGAAACCAGATGGCTTAAATAGGCAGCCCCACCAACCTCATCGAGCTTGCCTTTCTGAGCCAGTTCACGAGCTACCGTTACTTGATTTATACCCTCGTTCCGTTCGTAGAGGTTGAAGCAAGCTTCATAGATAAACTGGGTTTCCGGATTGAAAAAGTCTTCGGGAGATAAAAATGTGGCAATCTTGAATATTCCCTCGCTGTCAATAAGCATGGAGCCGATGACCGCTTTTTCGGCTTCGACATCATACGGCGGCACGTTGCCACTATTCATTTTCAGTTGTTTCTTCTTCGATTATGACTTTGATTTTCGCCTGGGCTCCGGTGCCCAGGTTTATCACTACCTCGTGGTCACCAAGTTGATGCAGAGGTTCTTCTATCTCCACTCTTTTCTTGTCGATCTCCATGCCGGTGACGCGGGATAGTTCTGCAGCTATATTGGCACTGGTAATCGAGCCGTGGAGCCGGCCTTTGGCGCCGGCCTTAGCCTTAAAGTGCAATTCTTTCCCTTCCAAGTCCTGAGCTACTTTACTTTGCTCCTCCTGTTGCCGTGTCTCCTGTTCCGCTCTTTTTTCTAATAGTATTTTAGCTTCTTTTGTGGCTGATGGTGTGGCTGGCAGAGCCATACCTTTCGGAAAAAGGAAATTCCTGGCATAGCCGTCAGCAACATCTTTTATCTCGCCCTTCTTCCCTTTAGGCACATCTTTAAGGAAAATGACTTTCATTCTTATCCTCCATCAGACGCAGGATTCCAAATCACGATCACTGACTAAATTTCAGCCATATTTTATAGCATTTATCCCAAAAGTTATACCAGACCCTACGTCTGCAACCAAGTGATTTTAACAGAAAAAAAGATTTTCCCCCCAGCCCCGGACAACCTACTGATTTGAATTATAAAATTCAGCCTTAGCACGGGCCATATTTTCTGGCTCGGCCAGCAGGTCCGTAACCGTCATAGCCAGCGCTTTGGCTGCGTCTAATAATCCTTTGTGCCCTACCTCGGAGATCGAGGCGGGAACGAACTCCGCAGAATGCAACAACACGTCGGGAGTTGCCACGGCTATAGATGGATGAATAGCCGGCATTACCCGGCTTACGTTGCCAACATCTGTGCTACCGAATCCAAAGTACGACTCAAGGGGCTCCACCTTGCGACCCAACGATTCCAGATTCCGGGCAAACAATCGAGCCAGTACCATGTTGTTCTTCATAGGTTCGTAGACTACGTCAGCCCATTTATATTCCAGTCGGGCGCCTGTAGCCATTGCTGCCGCTTCGAAACATTTAAGGAACTTCCCTTTTAACTCTTCTAGATACTTAAGGTCCGGAGCACGAACCAGAAAACTTGCGGCAGTATGAGCCGGCACAATATTAGGCGACTCCCCTCCGTAAGTTATGATGCCATGAATGCGAGCTTTTTCCTGAATGTGTTGTCGGAGGGAATTAACCCCATTAAACGACAATATCATAGCTTCCAGCGCGTTCACTCCCTTGTCAGGAAACGCCGCGGCATGGACTGCCTTGCCAAAAAACTGCAAATCGATGCCTATGCAGGCCAAGGCCGAATTCGTCGCAGCATCACGCACCCCGGGATGTACTATCATAGCTGCGTCGATGCCATCGAAGACGCCCGCCTGCAGCATAAATATTTTACCGCCGAAGAGCTCTTCAGCCGGAGTACCGAAAACGACCACGGTTCCACCATAACTATCAACGGCTAATTTACTCGCGATAGCTGCTCCTATTGAAGAGGTGGCAATTATATTGTGGCCGCAGGCATGGCCGAGCTCAGGCAGGGCATCATATTCTGCCAGCAGACCGATTACTGGTTTACCATCACCGTAAACCGCCTTAAAAGCCGTGGGGAAGCCGCCAATGCCTTTTTCTACGCGAAAACCGTTTCTAGTCAAATACTCGGTCAACCAGCCCGATGCCTTCTCTTCCTTAAATCCGTGTTCCGGGTTTTCGTGAATCTTTATGCTCAGCTCAATAAGTGCTGGCCGCTGGTCGTCCACCCGCTGGTTAATCTGGCCTTTGAGGTCCTCACTGGTTAATGCCTTCTTGGACACTGCTAAACACACCTCACGATAAGCCATTATACTCCATCAACCAAGCCAATTTCATCGCCTGCTGCACCTATCCAAAGGCGTTCAGTTGACAATAACTTAGCTTGACTTCAAATATATCTGCACATATAATTAACCTCACAATGTCATTCGAAACATTACGAATTAATGTTGCCCAATTACTCAAGGAACCCGTTGGCTCGAGCCGAAGTTACCATATCGAGGAGCACCCGTCCGAAGACGATATAAGTTACATCGATGGAGACATCATCTTAATTCGCGCCAATAGTTCAATTATAGTCAATGGTAAAATGACGGCGTCTATTAAGGCTGTTTGTAGCCGTTGTCTTAAACCGATTGAAGCTAAAGTAAGCTTTGAGTTTGAGGAGGAAGCTTATCCTATCGGAGAAGAAGGTTCATCTTCCAATGTTCTATGTGATAATCTTAGTATCGACGATGGGAACGTCCTGGATTTAAGTGAAGCGGTACGACAATATGCGTTGCTTACCCTACCGGCAAAGCCTCTGTGCCGATTGGATTGCGCGGGTATTTGCCCCACCTGCGGTCACAACCTCAACCAGGAGCCGTGCCAGTGCCACTCAAATGCGATAGACCCACGATGGTCCAAACTAATCCGTTAGGAAGGAGTATAAAGCTAAATGGCGTTACCCAAAAGAAAATATACGAAGGCGAGGCAAGGTAAAAGGCGCAGTCATATGGCTCTTACCACGCCTAAGCTGGTAGACTGTCCGCAGTGCCACACAGCCAAATTACCGCATCACGCCTGCCCTACATGTGGTACCTACGCCGGTAGAGAAGTAGTTGAGATCAAAGCCCCAAAGAAAACGGGTAAACCATAATCGACCTAAACATAAAACATGTCTGAAAGCCCTTGGAAAAGAAGTGCTTCAAACGGTAGCTTAGGTGACTTGAATGAGTAAGGAGGATTCATGGTAGATGCAATAAAAGTCGCGTACGTTTTCCCGGGACAGGAATCTCATTCCGTAGGCATGGGTCTAGACCTCTACGTGCACTACACTTCCGCTCGTGAAGTTTTCGATGAAGTAGATAAAAATCTAGGCTTTTCTTTATCGAGGTTGTGTTTTGAAGGTCCTCAAGACGACCTTAAACAAACCGTCAACGTACAGCCTGCCCTTTTAGCTACTAGCGTCGCTTGTCTTAGAGCCGCCCAGGAGGTCAGTAATAACGGGATCCCTGAACCAACCTTCGTCGCCGGACATGATGTGGGTACTTACGCCGCACTGGTAGCCTCCGGGGTGCTGAGTCTGGCAGATGCGGCACGGCTAATTCGAGAGAGAGGTAGGCTGATGAACGAGGCCGGCCAACGAGCCGGCGGCGGTATGGTTTCAATGACTGGCCTAGATATAGAAGTATTTAAAAATATCTGCTTCTCGGCGGGTGTAGAAATAGCATATATAGATGCACCGGACCAGGTCACCTTGAGCGGTACCAACGAGAACCTGACTAAAGCGCGGAGATTAGCTCAAATCAAAGGGGCCCGTCGCATCGTGCCCCTCAGAGTCAGCGGTCCTTTCAATTGCATACTAATGGAGCCTGCCATCGAGAGGCTTAGAAACGCCATCTCGGAATTTACGTTTAATAAACCCACCGTTCCCATAACAGCTAATGTTACAGCTCAACCACTAACCGACTTGGAGGCCATAAAAGAAGAGCTTGTTAGCCAGATTGTACGCCCCGTTCAGTGGCAGCAATCCGTGGAGAACATGATTGCCAGGGGCGTAACCACCTTCTTCGAGATGGGCCCGGGGGAGATGTTAACCAGGCTGATAAAGCGAATCAGTCCGGGAGCGCAGGCCTTCAATATCAACAATGCACAGACCGTCAGCGAAATAATGAAATGGCGAAGGGGATAAACTCTGTAGTTTCGCCGTTGTGGTGTTGAGCCCCGCTGCCCCTTACCTGCGACCGAGATGCTAAAGCGGTTTTTTATGCTGTTGCCGTAGTCTGTGTTTGGTAAAGCCTGAGTGCTAAGGCATAATTATCGCCGGGACAATAGTAGTTTCCAATAGTAATAAACGTTTCTGTATAATGATAATGAGGCGGAAAGCTAGAATAATTGCTCTACAGGCTCTGTACGAACTAGACTGCTCGGGTCATAAACAGGGGGAGGTACTGGCACGATTGCTCGACGAGAAACCTCTTAGCGTTGAAGCAGCCGAATTCGCTAAAAGCCTCACGGGGGGCGTCTTGAACAATAAGAAAAAAATAGACGACGTTATCAGAAAATTCGCACCGGCATTCCCTGTCGAGCAACTTGCCCCCGTTGACCGGAACGTTCTACGCCTTGCCATTTTTGAGATTTTATTCGATAATAGAGTTCCAGTAAAAGCAGCTATTAACGAGGCTGTGGAACTAGCCAAGAGCTTTGGCAGTGAAAGTTCGCAAAAATTCGTGAATGGTGTCCTGGGTTCCGTAGCTGCAACTCGTGCCGGTCAATTAAAATAAAGATTAATGGTAATACAGGCCGGATACATTAAAGGAAATAGATGACGACAGATATTTCAGAAAAACTTAAAAAAATGATTGCCGATGAACTCGGCGTCGAAGAGGACCAAATCGTTCCTTCGGCATCCTTTGTCGATGATATGAATGTTGACCCTTCGGACCTTGCTGAACTAATCACCACTTTGGAACAAGAATTCAGCACACCCAAACGCAAACTAGAGATATCTGACGAAGATATTGAAAAAATAGTTACCGTGCAGGACCTCATTGACTGTCTGCACGACTACGGCATAGAAACGTAATAATAAAATCCTACTAAGTAAGATCGCTTACGCCTACAAAATTGTCATTTCCCACCATACTGCATATGAAACCCTCCCAAAGTTCTCAAGCACACTAGTTCCACAGAACTGTCCTTTTGACCGTTGACGCAGCATCAGTCAGCATTTATAATGCCTACCGACTTTCTTCATATCCAAAATATTAAAGAAAAAGGAGGTGCAATTTTGCAACAAAACCAAACCGAAATATTAAGGTCGATAAAAGATACTACTGCAAACCCTGCACCATTGGGCCTCGTAGCATTTGGCATGACCACCGTTCTCCTGAATTTACACAATGCAGGCATTTTTACGCTTGGCTCGATGATACTGGCAATGGGTATATTCTACGGCGGTATTGCCCAGGTGATCGCGGGCATATTGGAGTGGAAGAAGGGAAATACTTTCGGGACGACCGCTTTCACTTCTTTCGGACTTTTCTGGCTTTCGCTTGTGGCGTTATTGGTAATGCCAAAGATCGGCTGGTGGGATAGCACGGATAACGCTGGTATGATCGCCTACTTCATTATGTGGGGCATCTTTACCGCAGTGATGTTCGTCGGCACGTTAAAGCTAAACCGGGCGCTCATGGTTGTGTTCGGTACGCTTATCGTGCTTTTCTTCCTGCTGGCCATTCGTGACATAACTGGCAGCAAAATCATCGGAATCATCGCTGGTTATGAAGGGATAATCTGTGGTCTTTCAGCCATTTATGCCGGTCTGGCACAGGTACTTAACGAAATATACAAGAAGGTTGTTTGGCCCATCGGACCGGTTGCCTAATTATTGCGGATTCGTATATTAATTAGCTTCATATAGAAAAGGCCTAGGTTTCAAGGCCTTTTCTATTATTTAGATGCAGGAGCAGTTCTTTTAGTACCTGTTGCCACGTACCTCCTAATAGCTTTATGTCAAGTTTTACCCGGTCTTTCCCTACTTTAATTCCATGTCTGGCATCTGCCGGCAAATATACCTTGTGTAAATCCAGGTCGGTTTTAAACTGCAGCACTATTTGCCTGTTTTCCGTCAACAACGATTCTAAGTCGGCTTCGGCAGCCAATTGTCTGACTTTGACTACATAGAGAAGATTTGCGACCTCTGCAGGTGGTTGACCAAATCTATCACTCAGTTCACGCTCTATATCTTCGATATCACATGGCCTTTTCACCGAGGCCAGGCGTTGGTAAAAGCTTAGCCTGTGACTCAAATCGGGTATGTATTCTTCTGGAATAAAAGCGGGCAAGGGCAAGACTATGGAAGGCAAAGAAGCTGCTGGTTTCTTCTGCTCCCCACCTGGTTTTAGCTCATCAACCGCCTCAGACAAAAGCCGGCTGTAGAGGTCGAAACCCACTGCTGCTATATAGCCGCTTTGCTCCACACCCAGTAGATTTCCCGCTCCTCGAATCTCCAGGTCTTTCATGGCCACGGCAAAGCCGGCACCCAATTCCGTTGCCTCTGAAATCGTCTTGAGACGTTTTCTGGCTTCCGGTTTTAATTGCCTACCTCTGTCATACAAGAAATAGGCGTAGGCGGTGGTACTGCCGCGTCCAACCCGTCCCCTTAATTGGTAAAGCTGCGTCAATCCCAGGTTATCCGCATGATCGACAATGAGTGTGTTAACACTGGGTATATCAAGGCCCGACTCTATAATGGTAGTTGTAACCAGGACATCGTTTTTATGGTTGATGAAATCAGACATGACCTTCTCCAGTTCATCTTCAGGTACTCGCCCGTGGGCAATCGATATTCTAGCCTCCGGCACCGACCTGCTTAACCTGCCAGCTGCCATATCGATACTATGCACCCGATTATGAACAAAAAACACCTGCCCACCTCTCTCCAGTTCGCGCAATATGACTTCACGTATCAGCCGGTCATCATAGGCACCGATGTAGGTCTTGATGGGCAAGCGCTCTTCCGGAGGCGTGTCTATTGTACTCATATCCCGGATGCCAGCCAGTGACATATGCAGCGTTCGTGGAATAGGTGTAGCGCTGAGTGTAAGAACATCTATCTCCTGCCTTAATTTTTTGAAATGTTCTTTATGCACCACACCAAAACGCTGTTCCTCATCTATGATCACCAGTCCCAGGTCCTTGAACACAACGTCTTTCTGCAGCAGCCGATGTGTGCCAATGCATATATCTACGGTTCCGGCCAGCAAACCGGCGACTACATCAGCCTGTTCTTTTTCTGTGCGAAATCGGCTCAACATCTCGACTTTTACGGGAAAGGCTTGTAGTCTTTCATTGAAGGTAACAAAGTGTTGTTGTGCCAGTACCGTTGTTGGTACCAGCAGGGCCACCTGCTTACCATCCATTATCGCCTTAAACGCAGCCCGAAGAGCTACTTCGGTCTTTCCGTAACCAACATCCCCACAGACCAGCCGGTCCATTGGCTTTAGCTTCTCCATATCATTCTTCACGGCAGACACCGCCTCCAACTGGTCAGCTGTTTCCATATAAGGAAAGGAGGATTCAAGTTCCTGCTGCCATATGGTATCCGACGAAAAGGCAAAGCCCGGTATGACTTCTCTGCTGGCATACAAGCTCAAAAGTTCACGGGCAATATTAGCCACCGATTCCTTAATTCTTTTCTTGGTGCGAGCCCATTCTTGGGTTCCCAAACGGCTTAACGATGGCGTCTGGTCACTGGCCCCGATGTAACGGCTAAGGCAGTCCACCTGATCCGTCGGTACATAAAGTCTGTCACCGGCTGCGTATTCCAGAATCAGGTATTCCCGTTCAATGCCTTCGGTCACTATCCTGGTCAGACCGGCAAACCTGGCGATGCCATGGTCGATGTGCACCACATACTCGCCGATGGTCAGTTCGGGAGCAAAAAGATGATATCTTACCGGCCGTTTAGCAGTGATACGTCGTTTCTTGGCAAAACCGAATATCTCATTATCAGTTAAAATTGTAAACACGTCTTTTAGCGCCCAACCTTCGGATAATGAACCGCGGACTAGAGTAATCGATTTTGAGGCCGGTACTTGTTCTACCCTTTCGACCGAACTGGCAACAATATTCCGTTCTTCCAACAACTCTGCCAGGCGATTGGTTTGTTGGCTGACCACCACTACACGCCGGTTGCCCTCAAGCATTTGCTGTAGACCTCTGGAGAAGGCTTCAAGCCTGCCTCCAAAGCGGGGGACACCTAATAAAGGTAATTGGTGCACGCTCTGGCGATGGTAATCATCATTCCACGGATAAAATGTTAAGCGTTTCCCTATCCTGTTTATCTTTTGGTCAAAGGCTGGCCAGGTTACAGCCGGCAAGGAAGCGTTTTTCTGTACATCTGGCTCCATCTCATCAATTTCTTCCAGCTCGCTGATAAGCTTATCGAGGGCGATTTTAAGCTCGTCGGGATCATCCATAATGAGCAAAGCTTCTGCGCTCAAATAATCTAGAACTGTATCTCCACTACTGTGTGCATGTGCCTCGGTGGCAGGTGCAACGCTGACCATAGGCGTCATATGTAAAGACCTTTGTGTTCTCGGGTCGAAAAACCTGATACTTTCGAGGCGGTTGCCCGTTAGCTCAATTCTGGCCGGAAACTCGTTATCCGGAGAGAAAATATCGATTATCCCCCCACGCCGGCTCACAGTTCCGGGAATCTCGACTATATTTCCAAATTCATATCCCATATTTTGCCATCTGGCGGCGAGTTTAATCGGGTCGATTTCCATGCCCACCTCTAATCGATGGCAGTATTTCTTGAAGTTATCGCGGGGTATTGTAGTGACCGCAGCAGCCAGTACAGAACTCACGATCAGAGGAGGACGATCATTTGACATCGCAGCCTGGCATTTAGCTAGCCGTGAAAGCACCTTTAGCCTATCAGCAGTGGCCGAAACATCATAAGTTGATTTTTCTGACAGCAAATCGGTTTCGGGGACCAAATGAACTGACGATGAATTCGGAGACCAGACCAGAAGCTCCTCGTAAATCCGCCGTGCATCTTCCGACTGAGTAGTAACCACTAAAACAGGTGAATTCAGGTCCCTGTGAATAGCCGCAACTAGAAAGGGGCGGACCGCTTCCGTCGCGGCGAGCCTAAGCAAACCAGCCTGAGACTCAGATAGAGCGTCCTTAAGCTTCTGATATGCCGGCAAGGTCTGTGTCATAGAAAGAAGACGAGATAAATCCATTTCCAAACACCTATAGGGCTAGTGATCACCATGCCGGTAGTCCGGACTAGCCCCATAGGAATTTTAACATAGGCTTATTCCGGTATAAAAACAGTCAGACGTTGCTCTTACCGTATACCTCAGGCTATAATTCGGAAATAATTGAGGTTTAGGAGGAACCATGGCGTATAAAAGGCTACTTGTTCCATTAGATGGCTCGGAACTTGCCGAACGGGCCATACCCTATGCCCAAGCAATTTCCAGGATAAGGGGTAGTGAGGTCGTGCTATTCACGGTCAGTATCGCTGCCGCGGAGCAATTAGACCGGCCCATGAAAGCCTACCTGGAGCTAAAGGTAAAAGACCTAATATCGGGTGGCACAAAGGCATCGTCGGCAGTTGCTTACGGGAACGTACCTGAAGAAATCATCGGATTTGCCAGCGGTAACGGCATTGACCTTATCATAATATCAACTCACGGATATTCAGGGATTAAACGGTGGGTTCTGGGAAGCGTGGCTCGAAAAGTTCTACATGGGACAGGTGTTCACGTGCTGCTCGTCAAATCGAAGGCACCTAAGGCATCTCAGGTTGAATTGAAAAAAATACTCCTTCCTCTTGATGGTTCGCCCTTCTCTGAAACTCCGATTCCCTTCATTGAGCAATTAACCAAAGACACCGGCGCTGAAATTTATTTAACTTTAGTATGCGAGCCGCCCTTGGTGCCATCGTACGGCGACCACCCTATCAATCCCACGTGGGAACAACACCGTGACGCAGTCTGGAAAGAAGAAAAACAGCAGGCCGCCGACTATCTGAAAAAAATGGAAAGCCGGCTTAAAAAAGAAGGACTGAAGGTAAAGGCACAGGTTCTTCCCGGCGAATTGGGTAGGGTTGCCGAAACCATACTGCAGACCGCTGAAAAAGAAAAGGTAGATTTAATCACCATGGCTACACACGGACGGTCCGCTGTCAGTCGCTGGGTTTATGGTGGGGTCGCTAACAGAATCGCTGAACAGTCCATCCAGCCAGTGCTGCTTATTCGACCGTCGGTACCTAAATAGCACCGGGAAACTTACGGCGCTTCGAATAACCTTTTAATTATCCGTCGGCTGGCGCTTCAATTGTTACAACGGTGCCTTTGCCCGGTTTAGAACTTATTTTCAGTTTCCCGCCTATCAACTGAATGCGTTCTTGCATCCCCGCCAGACCTAATCTTCCCAGCTTCACCAAATCCCCGGTTGTTTCCGGAGTATGAAACCCGCGGCCGTTATCCTTGACCGTTATTACAACTAATTTCTCTCCGAATTCAACTTTGACTTCAGCACTGGTAGCGGCCGAATGTTTTAACGTATTTCTCAGCGCTTCCTGGGCAACCCGGAAAAAGACCAGTTCAATATCTTGAGGTAATCGCCGAGTAACGCCTCTTACGATAACCTGTACATCCATCCCCGAACGTTTACTGATATCGGACGTCAACCATTCTAAAGCTGGTACTAGACCCAGACGGTCTAATGATGGAGGCCTCAGGTCCTGGCTCAAACGCCTTACATCAGCGATTAATTTATCAATTCGGTCTCTTAAAATATCCAGCTGGATTCTCTTGTATTCAGATAGCCCCCTTTTATCCGAAATCACCTCTTCCAGCTGACGGGCCAGCACAACCAGTGACTGAATCGTGTCATCGTGAAGTTCTCGAGCAATTCTTTTTCTCTCGTCTTCCTGAGCTATTGTAATCTGGCGCAAATAATAGCGAAGACTTTCCTGCATCCGCTTCTCTTGGGTAACATCTCTGGCAATGTGTTGAAAGCCGACAGCCTCTCCATTGAGTTCTACTAAGCTGGTAGTCAACTTCAGAATGGCTACAACTCCATCTTTGGTAACTAATTTCTGTTCGTATGGCTGGGATACGACTTTGTTATCAAGGAGACGACTTCGTATTTGTTTCGCCAGCCTCAGGCTATCTTCCGATAGAAACGATTTCACATTCATCCGGCACAGTTCTTCTGCCGAGTACCCGGTAAGCGTAGCCGCGGCGGTATTGGCAGACACAATATTGCCATCCATATCATGGACCCATATAGCATCATGGGCAGTCCGAAATAAGGCCCTATACCTCTCTTCGGATACCAGTAGCCGCCCTAAGGCTTTCTTCTCCTTGGTAGAAAGATACGTATCAGGACACATCGTCTAGTGTTACCCAGTTTTCCTTCAAAGCACGTACCACCGCCTCTGTTCTTGAACTGACCCTTAACTTATTGAAAATGTTTGCCAGGTGCCCCTGTACGGTACGTACGCTTAAACAAAGTGCGTCAGCAATATCTTTGTTGCTTGAACCCCTGGTTACCATCTTCAGTACTTCCATCTCTCTTTCTGTAAGCAGGTCCGGAGATTTCTTTTGGCGCCTTTTGCCGGTAGCGCCGGCAAACCTGTTTAGCACCTTGCGAGCGACCGAGGGATGAAGCACAGATTCTCCCGAATGCACCACCCGGATGGCATCTACTATCTCTTTACCTCTGACGCTCTTTAATAAATATCCGGCCGCTCCAGCCTCAAGTAGGCCGAAAATAAACTGATCGTCATCGTAGGCACTTAATACCAGTACCGCCACGGACGGGCATAGGGCTTTAATTTGCTTGGTGGCTTCGATACCATCCATTCTCGGCATAGCCACATCTAGGAGCGCTACATCGGGTTTAAGGTCACAGGCAAGCTTTACAGCTTCTTCTCCGTCGCCAGCTTCAGCGACGACTTTGAAGTCGGGCTCTAGTTCTAGAATCCGGCGCGTTCCCTCACGTACAAATGCGTGGTCGTCGGCAATCAATATTTTTACGGTTTCCAAGATATGTCTCCTATCCGGGCACATTATAGCAAAACGGCACTTAAACCCATAAAAAATTGCCCTAGTGGCTAGGTATAATAACTACTACAACGTGTTATTCTATTTTCTGAAGGCGCCATTCTCAGAAAATACGTAGTTAATAGATAAAAAGTCCCTGAAAATTGACCTTTTAGCCATTTTGTTTCAATACATAAAAGAAGTATAATTTGGCGAAGGTAGGTGCGCTATGGAAATACAAGTACATGGCAGCAACGACTTCATCCAAGAAATCTCTTCCATGCCGGGCGGCGAAAAAATCAACCTTTGCATCCAATGCGGCACGTGCTCGGCCTCGTGTCCTAATGCCAACAAAATGGACTATACACCTCGCGAGATAATCGCCATGGCCAGAGCCGGATTAAGAGAAGAGGTCTTATCCAGCAACTCTATGTGGCTATGCCTATCGTGCTATATGTGCACCGTACGCTGCCCCAGGGGCATAGTGCCGACGTATATCATGCATGCCCTGGAACACTTAGCTATGCGTCATCACTTGAGCACCCCAAGGACTCGCACTCCCACCCTCTACAAGGTGTTCAGCGATACTGTACGCGCTGCTGGGCACATCCCACGTTTGGGCTGCATGACTCGCTTCTATCTCCAGGTGAATCCATTTGGCGCCCTGAAAAACATCCCTGTAGCGCTATCACTGTTCAAGCATGGGCGAATGCCGATTAGACCCACCAGGCTAAAACCTAAGGCACATGTCCAGTTCAAAGCTATTCTGGATAAAGCTCAGTCGTTGGAAGGCACGCCGTGAGATACTACAGTTACTTTCCGGGTTGCGGCATGCATGAGGATAGCCGTGCTTATGATTTGTCGGCCAAAGCCGTGGCAAAACTTATTGATACTGAGTTCATCGAGCTTGAAAACTGGAATTGCTGTGGCTCTACCCCATATACCGTGATTGACGATCTGTCTGCTTTCTGCTGTTGTGCTAGGAACCTCGCACTAGCGGAGAAAAGGGGATTGGACCTGGTAGCAGCCTGTAGCGACTGCTATCTCATATTAAACCGTACCGACCAGCACTTTAAAGAATATCCTGAAATAAGAACCAAGATAAATGAATCTCTAGCCGCCGGCGGTCTGGAATACCACGGGACAGTCAAGGTGCGCCATATACTAGACGTTTTTGCCAACGACATCGACAGTGAGGCTATTAAAGCTAATGTAAAAATGGACCTGAGTACTTTGAAGGTGGCCCCCTACTATGGCTGCCAGGTAGTGAGACCAAAACCTAATTTTGACGACCCCGAGTATCCGCAATCGATGGACCGCCTCATTGAAAGTTTGGGAGCGCAGGTCGTACCCTATCCGCTCAAAACTCGCTGCTGTGGTGGTTCACTCATACTATCTGAACAAGATATAGCTTTAGGGTTAATATACAAACTTCTTGACAACGCTATAAGCAATGGTGCTGATTGCATTGCTACGGTGTGCCCATTTTGTCATCTCAATTTAGATGCGTACCAAAGCGTGGTCAACAAGAAATTCAAAACACACTTTAATATACCTGTGCTTTTCTTCACCCAGCTTATGGGAATGGCCTTTGGTATCGATGCCAAAGCCCTGGGTCTACGAGAAAACATAGTTCCAGTCCATAAAATACTGGCCAGCCATATCAAACAACGATAAGGAGGAGCGAATGGAACCCAAAATAGGCGTCTATATCTGCCACTGCGGTGCCAATATCGCTGCTATAGTTAACGTAGAGCAGGTTACCGAATTTGCCAGAAGTTTACATTCTGTGGCTATAGCTCGTGATTACAAGTTTGTATGCTCCGATCCGGGCCAAGAATTGATAAAGAACGATATAAAAGAACTGGGCATCAATAGAGTAGTAGTGGCCTCGTGCTCCCCCAGGTTACATGAACAGACCTTCAGGCGGACTCTTGTTAGCGCCGGTCTGAATCCGTACCTCTTCGAAATGGCGAATATCAGGGAGCAGTGCGCCTGGGTGCACGAGGACGGCCAGAAAGCAACTGAAAAGGCCAAGGCGCTGGTAAGCGCTGCGGTGAGGCGTGTTTATTACCATATCCCGCTGGAAGCGAGAGAGGTCCCGTTTAATCCTAATACATTAGTGGTCGGCGGGGGCATTGCCGGTATACAGGCAGCCCTGGAAATCGCCGATTCAGGTCACAAAGTTTATCTTGTAGAAAGGGAGCCGTCTATCGGCGGACATATGGCTCAATTGGATAAGACCTTTCCGACCTTAGATTGTTCCGCCTGAATACTCACACCGAAGATGGCCTCGGTGAGGTCACACGACAATATAGAGATGATGACTTATAGCGAAGTCATCGGAGTCTCGGGCTACATAGGTAATTTTAACGTCAAAGTTAAAAAGAAACCACGGTTTGTGGACGAAACCAGATGTACCGGTTGCGGGACGTGTCAGGACAAGTGCCCCACTAAAACTGACAGTGAATTCGATTTTGCTGTGGGTAAGAGAAAAATAATTTATACGCCATTCCCGCAAGCTGTCCCGAACATACCTGTCATAGATAAGGATAGATGCACTTATTTCCTCAAAGGCAAATGCCGTGCTTGTGAGAAGTTCTGCGAAGCCAAGGCTATCGATTTCGAGCAAACCGAAAAAACGTTGGACCTGGATTTAGGCTCCATAATAGTTGCTACCGGTTTTGATTCTTTTGATCCGTCCCCTATGTCACAATTTGGCTACGGCAGATATGATAACGTTATCACCGGATTTCAGTTCGAAAGAATGAGCAGCGCTTCCGGGCCCACAGCTGGTAAAATAGTTTTAAAGAACGGCTCACAACCACGAAGCATAGCCATCCTACACTGCATCGGCAGCCGCGACCTGAACTACCACGAATACTGCTCACGTGTCTGCTGCATGTACTCGCTGAAGTTCTCTCATCTCATAAGAGAGAAAATCCCGGATGCAGAAATATATCAACTTTATATTGATCTTCGTTGTTTCGGCAAAGGCTACGAAGAGTTTTACAACCGTCTTCAGGAAGAAGGCGTGAATTTTATTCGAGGCCGGGCCGGTGAAATTACGGACGTAGCCGAGACTCCTGAGGAAAAGGGAAGACTCATAGTGGTCTGCGAGGATACGCTTATAGCAAGGCAAAGACGTCTGCCGGTAGACATGGTTGTCTTGAGTACCGCACTCGAACCCAGGGCTGACGCTGGAGAAACAGCCAAGTTGTTTTCAATCAGCCGCAGTCGAGATGGCTTCTTCCTTGAAAAGCATCCCAAGCTCGACCCCGTAGCCACCACTACGGACGGTGTTTTCGTCGCCGGCTGCAGCCAGGGACCTAAAGACATTCCAGACACGGTGGCGCAAGCGTCGGCAGCAGCTGCTCGAGTCATGGCTATGATATGCAAGGGCAAGGTAGAAATAGAGGCGGCAACGGCTGTCATCGATGAAGAATTGTGCTCCGGGTGCAAGACCTGTATATCGCTGTGCTCTTATTCGGCAATTACGTTCGACGAAGAAAAGAGGGTATCTACTATAAATGAAGCCATGTGCAAAGGCTGTGGTACCTGCGCTGCAGCCTGTCCCAGCGGAGCCATTACCAGTCGACACTTTACCACAGAGCAAATCATGGAAGAGTTGGAAGGAGTTATGATATGAGCTACGAACCCAAAATAGTCGGATTTCTGTGTAACTGGTGTTCGTACGCAGCCGCCGACCTCGCTGGCACTTCTCGAAAAAAATACGCACCCAATGTGCGGGTAATCCGAGTAATGTGCAGCGGTCGTGTAGAACCCACCTTTATCCTAAAGGCATTCCAGCTGGGAGCAGATGGTGTTCTCGTCTGCGGCTGACATCCTGGAGAATGTCATTACCTGGAAGGTAATATAAAAGAATCACGCAGGATACCTCTGCTCAAGAAACTGCTAGGGCAGTTCGGGATAGAAGAAGATAGGCTTAGATTAGACTGGGTCTCCGCTTCCGAAGGTGACCGTTACGCCTCTATTGTCAACGAAATGACCGAAAGAATTAGACAGTTAGGTCCCCTGAATCCGCAATAATTCAAAACAGCGTCCAGATACCCCGCGGAGTAAATATTTCTCTTCATAATTGCAATGACTCTTAGGGCCGCCAAATTACCTGGAAGAAGTAGTTTAACTACGATAAAATACTTAAGCTACTCTTGCAAAGAATTGTGCCTGTGGTGTATCATTATCAGGTTTTGTCATCCATTTGAAAAAGGAGGGCTTGTCCATGGGAGCAATAATACCTGCCAAGGAGACCGCGAGCATCATACTGGAGGAGGGAGGCAATCCACTTGAACTATGTTATCAGTGTGGATTGTGTACCGGCGTCTGTCCCTGGAACCAAGTAAGGGACTTCTCGTTGCGTAAATTAATCCACAGGACACAAATGGGCATAATTGACTTCGAAGATGAAGACCTGTGGCGATGCACCAATTGCTATGCCTGCGTCAAACGTTGTCCTCGTGGTGTAGAAGTACCCCATATTATGAGAGCCATGCGCCGAGTTATTATGGAAGTAGGCGCGGGCAAGGCGCCGGAGTCTTTCCGGATTACGGTTAAAAACATCGCCAGCGTCGGCAATCCTATTGGAGAACCAGCCGACAAGAGAATGGATTGGGCAAAATTTCTCGATGTCAAAACCTTCACCAAGAGCACCGAGTATCTCTATTTCCCGTGCTGCTATCAGGCGTACGACCTGGGCATCCAGAGAGTACTGCGTGCTGCTGTTTATATAATGAAGAAGGCAAACGTTGATTTTGGCATCCCCAATAACAACGTAGTGTGCTGCGGTGAAAGTATCAGAAATGGCGGCGCTGAAAACCTGTGGCACAACTTGGCTGAGACTAATATTAAGGCTTTGAAGGAACTAGGCGCAAAAAAAATCGTAGTCACCTCGCCTCACTGCTATCTAGTTTTTAAAAATGACTACCCTGAGCTTGGTGGTGATTTCGAGGTTATCCATATTTCTCAACTACTATCCGACCTTATCAAAGAGGGAAAATTAAAATTCACCAAGCCCGTAAATAAAAGGGTAACTTTGCATGACACCTGCTGTGTAGGTCGCAGAGAAGGTATATATGATGAGCCAAGGTTTATCCTTAATAGCATCCCCGGACTGGAGTTAGTCGAGATGCGAGATTCCCGCGAGTATTCGTTATGTTGCGGAGGCGGCTGCATGGGAAGGATCTGGATGGAGACTAAGAAAGGTGAAAGATTCTCCGACATCAGACTCGGGCAAGCTCTCGATACGGGAGCGGGCACGCTGAGTGTTTACTGCCCTTACTGCATGCTAAATTTCGATGATACGGTACTGGTGCAAGACAAAGGCAACGAAATTGAGATTAAGGATATCCTCGAATTAGCCTCAGAGGCGTTGGAGTAAAGGAGAAAAGAATGGCCAAAAAAAAGACAACACCAAACGAAAATACGGAGCCGAAAATAGGTGTTTATGTTTGTCATTGCGGGTCCAACATTGCTGGGACCGTCGACGTACCGCAGGTAGTCGAATTTGTCAAAGAGCTGCCGGCGGTTACAGTTGCCCGTGAATACAAGTTTATGTGCTCGGACCCGGGTCAAGGTATGATTAAGGATGATATCAAGAATTTAAAGCTTAACCGGGTAGTCGTCGCTTCTTGCTCTCCTCTTCTACACGAACCGACCTTTCGCCACGCTGTCCAGGAAGCTGGAATCAATCCATACCTGTTCGAGATGGCAAATATCAGGGAGCAATGCGCCTGGACCACCGTGGATCATGGAGAGGCAACAGAGAAAGCCAAAGCTCTCGTAAGCGCTGCAGTAAAGCGTGTTTATTATCAGCAGCCTCTAGAGACCAGAGAAGTACCAGTCAATCCGAGTACTCTAATAGTTGGTGGCGGTATCGCCGGTATTCAGGCAGCATTGGAAATAGCTAACGCCGGATACAAGGTTTATCTGGTTGAAAGAGAGCCGAGCATCGGCGGGCACATGATACAGTTCGACAAGACCTTCCCCACTCTAGATTGCTCAGCGTGTATACTCACCCCAAAAATGACTTCGGCGGGCTCACATCCCAACATTGAACTGATGACTTATAGTGAAGTGGAAGATGTTTCCGGCTTTATCGGTAATTTCAAAGTTAAAGTCAGGAAGAAGGCCAGGTTCGTGGACGAGTCTAAATGCAACGGATGTGGCATGTGCATAGAAAAATGCCCCTGGAAAGCTGCTAGTGAGTTCGACCAGGGCCTGAGCCAGCGAAAAGCTATTTATACCCCCTTTGCGCAGGCAGTACCTAATGTCCCCGTTATAGATAAGGAGAGTTGCAACTATTTTCTAAAAGGAAAATGCCGCGCTTGCGAAAAGTTCTGCGAGAGAGAAGCTATCGACTTCGAGCAGCAGGATAAGATTGCCGAGATAGATGTCGGCAACATAATATTAACCACTGGCTACGACCCATTCGACCCCACACCCATTGTAAAGTATGGCTATGGTAAACTACCTAACGTCGTCACCGGTCTTGAATTTGAGAGAATCTGCAATTCCGTGGGGCCTACCGGTGGCAAAATCGTACTCAAAGACGGCACCGAGCCAAAGAGCGTAGCTATAATCCATTGTGTGGGCAGCCGGGACGAGAATTATCATGAATATTGCTCCCGAGTCTGCTGCATGTACGCTCTTAAATACTCACATCTCATAAAAGAAAAAACCGAAGCCGATGTATATCAAATGTATATCGATATGCGTTGTTTCGGCAAAGGCTATGAAGAATTCTACAAAAGACTATCTAAAGAAGGGGTCACTTTCATACGCGGCAAACCTGCTGAAGTTACAGACAGGGCTGAAAACGATGAAGAGAAAGGCAAATTGATCGTTGTCGGCGAGGACAGCTTACTGGGAACCATTGTCAGGGTACCGGTAGACATGGTCGTTCTATGCATAGCGCTGGAAGCTCGCGCTGACGCTAAGAATGTCTCTCAGAAATTCGGCATCAGCCAGGGGGCCGATGGCTTCTTTATAGAAAGACATCCAAAGCTTGACCCCGTAGCCACCATGACCGAAGGCGTCTTTATCGCCGGCTGTTGTCAGGGACCTAAGGATATACCCGATACGGTTGCCCAGGCTTCAGCCGCAGCCACCCGCGTATTGGCCCTCATCAACAAAGGCAAGGTCGAGCTGGAAGCAGCCGTCGCAGTTATTGATGAAGAAAAATGCTCCGGATGTCGGATCTGTAATATGCTGTGTCCTTATAGCGCCATCTCCTTTATCGAAGAGGAAGAAGTATCACGAATTAACGATGCATTGTGTAAAGGCTGTGGCACCTGTGTAGCCGCCTGTCCCAGTGCGGCCATAACGCATAAG
>CAZJQG010000004.1:0-87785 GCA_964548415.1 uncultured Dehalococcoidales bacterium
GTATAATATAAATATAAAACCCATAATTAAAAACCTGGGGAGGCTTCCATGAACATAAATGACCTGGCAGAACTGATAAAAAGCCGGCGTTCCATACGCGTATGGCATGACAAGCCGGTCTCTGAAAAATTGCTTTGCGACGCCATCGAGCTGGCAACCTATGCCCCGAACGGCGGCAACCAACAAAACTGGCATTTCTACGTCATTGTCAATAAAGACATAATCACGTCTATTGCTGATGCTGTTCAGGAGACTGCCGATTTAATGGTTTCCTGGCCTGAAGCGGCCAAGTACGGCGAGCTCTCCATCCGCATAATCCAGAGGTCCAGCTTCTTCCGCAGCGCGCCCGCCGCCATCGCCGTAACCACCAGACAATACGAATCGGCTATCGAGAAGATGTCTGCCGAAAGGAAGGACAAAGACCCCAGGGCTCGTGATATTTACGGATGGCGCCACATTGCCAACGCGGGCATACAATCTGCGGCCTCGGCCGTAGCTTATCTGACCCTGATACTGCACCAGATGGGCCTGGGCACCGTCTGGATGACCGGTCCCATGCAGGCCAAGGGAAAGATAGAGAAAATTCTGGGTATCCCGGCCGGTAATGACCTGGTGGCTTTCCTGCCAGTGGGCTACCCCGCCGAAAACCCGGACCTCCGCGCCCGAAAACCCGTCACCGAAGTCTGCGAGGTCATTAAATAGGCATATAGGGGAGTTAAAGGGGTTGATGAAACAAAAAACTAATCGGTGGTTTTGTAAAGGCCCCGCCGTTTCTTGAGAATTAAATCAGCAATGCCGCGAGGGTTCGGCACACCCTCAGCCACAATCTCATAGCCGGATATACCGGCCGTCCCGATCAAAATATCGCCCAACCCGAACATTCTCTGCCAGACGTTGTATTTGGTATCGACACTGCGTATGTCGGATATCAGCACCTGGCTTATGTGCTTGGACAGGACGCCTCGCTCCAGCACCACCCTGTCAGCATAGACATGCAGTTTCAGGCCGGCCCGCTTCCATAAGGCTATTAACAGAGGTATTATCAGCCAGCTGAAAAACAGGTACCCGAAGAAATTCCACCAAGATGGATGCGTTTCCAGCAGCAGCTTCTCGGCCCTGGCGATTTTAGTTGTCCGGTCGGCTTTTGCCATCTTCGTATCGGTCTCCGCAAATGTCCTGTTTCTTATCATAACAGAGTCGGTCTGCTTTGCCATCAGTCTGCGCCTCCTTTACCGGTACATTTAGCATACTCAAGGGAGAGGGGGAAAGATTTTTAACTTAACAATTTAATCAAAATTGCCAGCAGCCCGAAGAACAGTATCCAAGAGATAGGCGAGAACGTAATCAGAAAGTCGCCTGTCCTCTTCAGCGCTTTCAATGCGGTGTGGCCGTAAGAAACTTTAGTGCTTTCCCCAAAGTAATCCGGTCGTTCCGTAAGTATCATGCCCATGATAAACCTCCCGTTATTGATTTAACCCTCCGTTTGACAGCTATTCCGGCCCGTGGTTTAGCTATCTAATAAGTAGAACGGGTTTAGCTGCGGGAAGTTTATCGCATAGGGTCATCATTTAGGTTGAAAAACACTAGGCCAAAAGGACGAGTCAATTCGTCTGAGGTAAAGCTCAGAAGTTTAAATAAAAAATTATTTGGAGTTGTTTAAAAACGATTCTACAGCTTGATTAGCTGGGGCGGGTTTTTCCAGGAAGCAGTAGTGAGTGGCGCCCTCGATAGTCACCAGCCTGGCACCTGGGCAAGTGGAACTACTACGGGGAATGTACAGGTTAACTTGACAAACGTACTGAGACATGCTTAGACTTGTGAGGTCTGATTATCGCACGAGACTTTCAGCAAGAGGGGGTGAGGAAATAGGAAATACCGAAGAAAATAAGGTAAGGCATAGAATCTAAACTTCTTTCAACTTCAGTAAGAGACAGCAAGGAGGTTAACTGCGGTGCCAGATATTATGATGAAGGACATATTGTCTGAAATGGCCAGGGGACTCCTGGGAACCTGGGTAGTGATGGTAGCAGATAGCGATGGTATGGTGCTCTCATCCTGGGAATCACCGGATAACAGGATTAATCCCGAAGCATTGGGCGGGTTCATCCAGATAATTAACGCAACTATTACTCAATTCAGAGCGTCGGCTGTTGGCTTCACCAAGCTCGATGATGTCACGTTCGCCACGCCCTTTACCTACATGATAGCCAAGCCCATAGCTGAAGGGGCTTGCTTTCTGTTTGTAAGTGCGCCTAAGACTGTTCCTCTGGGCATGATACGCATGGCCTGCACCAATTTCGGCCCAAGGCTGGAGCAGGCTCTACCCGGACGTGAGCCAATGCCTAAAAGAGATGGCATTGGAACAATCTTACCCTGAACGAAACGGTCAATTGTTATTCAAAGTCGTTTAGAAACGCTTCGATTGCCTGATTCGCTTCTACGGGTTTTTCCAGTAGGCAGTGGTGCGTGGCGCCCTCGATAATCACCAGCCTGGCGCCGGCAATTTTATCGGCCAGATAACGGGAATACTTTAACGGCGTCATATCGTCCTCGGTGCCGGTAATGACCAGCGTCGGAACCGCGATCCGACTTATTTTATCCATTACATCGAACCTGTCACAGCAAAGGAAATCATTGAGCTGCGCGGCAGGGCCTACTTTAGCCATACCATCAACTATTTTCCTAGCCACAGCGGGAGCCACCCGGCTTAATGGAGGTTCCACTACTTTTTTGAGCCATTTATCCGGGGCAGGAATCAGGTCTTCAATTAGCTTGAGCAGGTCAGGCCGCACCCGCAGCCGGGCGCCGGCACTGACTAATATCAGTGCTTTAACATCCCCGGGATAGCTCAATGCATATTGTAAAGCTATGGCGCCGCCCAGAGAATGGCCAGCAATGACAGGATGGGAATCGCCACCCCGGCGGATGTAGTCGTGAAGCCAGGTGGTATATTCTTCTATGCTGGTGCAGGGTTGGCCATCCGGGTGACCTGGCAGGTTGGGAGCTTCGGAATTATTGAAGTATTTCGTTTGGTAGTAATATTCTAAGCCGGTGTTGCCGGCTCCGTGGATGAAGACTAGTCTCATTTGTTCACCCTCACCCTGCCCTCTCCCTCAAGGGAGAGGGTTTTCCTTTGGAAACTAAGAGGGGTTGCACCCCTCTTAGCACTCCCTGCTCTCTAAAAGGAAGATAAATTTTTATTAGAGAGGCTTCGCCCCTCTTGAAATCCCCTTTCATTCCTGTCATTGCGAAGTCCCGATGTAATCGGGGCCGTGGCAATCTCGTCATTATTGCCGACGTTTTATTTATTGCTGAGATCGCCACGTCCTTCCTATTCAAGAAGGACTCGCGATGACTGTCTAAATCCATCTTAATCTTCCCTTTCTTAAGGGAGAAGG
Source organism: uncultured Dehalococcoidales bacterium (assembly GCA_964548415.1). Classification (GTDB taxonomy): domain Bacteria; phylum Chloroflexota; class Dehalococcoidia; order GIF9; family UBA5629; genus 9FT-COMBO-48-23. Next base: position 3,399 of record CAZJQG010000004.1, read on the forward strand.
ACGAAATTCAAAAGTTAAAATCAAAGGTCAAAAATCCTCAACCTACCCCCGCCGAGATTCCTCGTCCTTCTTAGGAAGGACTCAGAAGGACACCTTTGCAATGAACAATTATAGCATTTATTAGGATGGCCTTATAAGGTGAGGGGCATAAGGGTTTGTGATATAATACGGCGAGGAAATTACCGATAATATCTGCCTAACGGGCACTGTCTTTCCTGCGAAAAACAATAAATACAAGGAGCGGAGTTTTTATGATTAAATCGAGACTGTGCGACAAGATAGGGATAAAATACCCCATTATTCAGGCCGGGATGGGCCCGTTCAGCAACAACAATCTCTGTGTGGCTACAGCCAACGCAGGCGTCCTGGGGCTGCTGTCCACCAGCGGCGTTTTTAACAAAGATGATCAGCCATGGATTTACAATGACTTTGTGAGAACCGGCGAGGCTAACCCGGACGATGATATGGCGACAGTGCTGGAAAAGGTGCTGAAACGTACGTACAGGATGGTCAAGGACAAGGGCGGTATTTACGGCATCAATGTGATGGTCTCGGCCGAACTTTTGGAGAAGGCACAGGTAATGGTCGACACGGCCATCAGGGTGCGCGAGGAGAACCCCGACATCAAGAATCATTTTAAGGTGATATTTACATCGGCGGGCGACCCCATGGGCTGGGGAGACAAGATAAAGGGAGCTGGATTTACCTGGATACATATCGTTCCGTCTGTCAGGGCGGCTATGCGCTGTAAGAAAGCCGGCGTCGACGTTATAGTAGCCTCTGGCCATGAAGGCGGCTTCCATACCTCGTGGGAACCGGTACACTCGATGATTTTGCTGCCGGCCGTGGTGGAGGAGGTGTCCGACGCCAATACACTGGTATGCGGCGCCGGCGGGTTCTGCGACGGCAAGACGCTGGCGGCGGCGCTGGTCATGGGTGCGGACGGTGTGCTAATGGGGACTCGCTTTCTGGCAACTCAGGAGAGCGATTTCCACCAGATCTGGAAAGAAGCTGTTGTGGAATCAGGCGACAGGGCGACTCTGGTAGCGCGCGGCTTTGTGGGACCGGCAAGGTGGTTGAAAACGCCGCGCAGCCAGGAACATGCTAAGCAGACCCTCCAGAAATCGCCCGGCGTTTTTCTGGGTGCTCCCGATGATTACTCGACCATCGACATGTCTTTGATTCAGTATGAGATCGAATCTATAAAAGCTACCTTCGAAGGGAATAAGGAAAAGGCGATGATGGCAGCCGGCGAAGCGGCCCAGCGGATTAAGGATATGCCTAAGGTAAATGATCTGGTTCAGAAGATCGTTTCTGATGCCGAGGGCATCCTCAAGAATGTTCCAAAGATGTTAGGTTAAATTTTTTGTTTTTTACCCTCACCCTGCCCTCTCCCTAGAAATAGGGAGAGGGTTTTTGTTTGGAAACTAAGAGGGGTTGCACCCCTCTTAGCACTTCCTGCTTCTAAAAGGAAAATAGTTTTTATAAAGAGGGGCTGCGCCCCCTCTTAAACTCCCCAAGATATAAGGGGAGGGACTAAGAAGGGTTGCACCCTTTTTAGAATTTACCGCTTTCTCCGTCGTGTCATTGCGAGTCCTTCCTGCATAAGAAGGCCGTGGCAATCTCATCCCCACCAGACACCACCGCGATCCTCACGTCGTCCTTCTTGAGAAGGACTCCTCAGGATGACACGAGGAAAATTGAAATCTATTGACACATGGTTCCATCGGCTATATTATGTGGCGAATGGAGAAAATGATGCGTAAAAAGATATTCTTCTTTTCAACAGCCCTTCTCGTACTATTATCACTACTGGTTTACCCGCTGGCCGACTTGATGCCCGGGAACCGTACCTCAAACACCACAGCTTTATCGACAAACAGTAGTGTGGCTACGGCATACGGCCAGCTGCCCGTACTCTTCATCCGGAACCAGGGGCAGCTGGACAGAACGGTCAAGTACTACGTTAAGACGCCGGCGCAGACGCTCTATTTCACTAAAGAGGGCATTGTCTTCGACCTCACGCGCCATAACCAGGCTGAAGCGGCCGGCAGACAGGTTGAAAGGCTGGTCTTCAGCCTCGACTTTCTGGGAGCGAACAAAAAGCCGGCCGTAGAGGGTACGGACAAAGATACCGCCGTAGTCAATTACTTTAACGGCAATGACCCACGGATGTGGCGCACCGATATACCAACCTATGGAGAGGTGGTGTACCACGACATTTATCCTTCCATCGACCTCAGGCTCCGCGGAGAGGGAAATGCGCTGGAATATGATTTTATCGTTAAACCAGGAGCCAAACCGGAAGATATAACTCTGGCCTACAACGGTGTAGATAGCCTGGCAATCAAAAACGGCGAGCTCGTGGCCGGCACTGCCTTCGGCTATATAACGCAGGACAGGCCGTACATCTACCAGCAGATTGGGGATGAAACCATGAAGGTGGCCGGCGGTTTCAGACTCGGCGCTGGCAACACCTATGGTTTCTATGCGACGGCTTACGATGAGCGCTACCCACTAATCATAGACCCCACGCTGGCCTACTCCACCTACCTCGGCGGCAGCAGGTTTGATCAGGGAAGTGGCATAACCGTAGATGCAGCCGGTTGTGCCTACGTTACCGGATATACCGGGTCCAGCGACTTCCCCACCCAGATACCCTACCAGGGGACAAATGCCGGGGCTAACGACGTCTTTGTAGCCAAGCTATCGGCAGCGGGAAACAACCTTATCTACTCAACTTACCTGGGTGGCAGCAGTGGTGACTCTGGAGGTGGCATAGCCGTGGATGCCGCAGGCTGCGTCTACCTTACCGGGGACACGAATTCCAGTGATTTCCCCACGCAGAACCCCTATCAGGGGACAATAGCCAGCAGCGATGATGCCTTTGCAGCAAAGCTGTCGGCGGCGGGAAACAGCCTCATCTACTCAACATACCTGGGCGGCAGCTCGACTGATTCGGGAAACGACATAACTGTCGATGCGGCAGGCTGCGTTTATATCTGCGGAGATACATCTTCAAACAACTTTCCCACACAGAACCCCTATCAGGGGACGTTATCCGGTGGTGGTGATGCTTTTGTAACCAAGCTAACGGCGGCGGGAAACAGCCTTATCTACTCAACGTACCTTGGCGGCAATAGTGGTGAGTTGGGACGTGGCATAGCTGTGGATTCGGCCGGCTGCGCCTATGTCACCGGATTCACGACTTCCAGCAATTTTCCCACACAGAACCCCTATCAGGGGACGATAGCCGGTGCGGGTGATGCCTTTGTTACTAAGCTGTCGGCGGCGGGAAACAGCCTGATTTACTCCACCTACCTTGGCGGCAGTTCGACTGATTCGACAGCTGGCATAGCCGTGGATGCGGCGGGCTGCGCCTATGTCACCGGACATACGTCATCCAGCAACTTCCCTACTAAAAACCCGTATCAGGGTACATTAAACGTGAAGGACGATGCCTTTGTGACAAAGTTTGCGGCGGCGGGAAATAGTCTCAATTATTCTACTTACCTGGGCGGCAGTGACCTCGATGTGGCAGGCGGCATTGCTGTGGATTCGGCGGGCTGCGCCTATGTCACCGGATATACGCTATCAAGCAACTTTCCGACGCGGAACCCTTATCAGGGTACGAACTACGGGGGTGCTAATACCTTTGTGACCAGGCTGTCTGCAGCCGGGAACAGCCTCAGCTACTCGACCTACCTTGGCGGCAGCAGTGGTGACCTGGCAATGGGCATAGCCGTGGATGCAGCCGGGGGCGCTTATATCACAGGACGGACGAATGCCAGCGACTTTCCTACTCAGAATCCCTATCAGGGGACATTGGCCGGGCTTTTTGATGCATTTGTCTTCAAGTTTAGCCTTATCCCGCCCAAGGTAACCACTAACGCTGCCACCGGTGTCAGCCTGAATTCAGCTACGCTCAATATGAGCTTCAGCCCTGGTGGGGAAATTGACACGGTCTATGTGCGGTTCGCCTATAAGACAATTGCGGACTCCGACTGGACCTATACGCCATATGTTTCACAGTCTGCGGCAGGCACTTATGCCGAGACAATTAGCGGACTCCTTCCCGGCATTCCGTACGATTTCAAGGCGCAGGTTAAATACCTGGCCAATGTGGTCGACGGAGAGACACTACAGTTTGTCACGGGTTCGCTGTCCCAGCCGCATGTCTCGCCGCCATTGCCCGGCCAGCTCAATCAGGCAAAGGTATACGTGCAATATCTGAACGTAAATCCGGGGCAGGCGTCGGCGGACCAGCCGGTTATCATCAGCACCAATGTAGTCAATACCGGCGACCAGGCCGGCAGCCTCGACGTCGTGCTCAGGATAAACGGCCAGACGGAGCAGACAAGGCTGGTCAGCGTGGGCCCTAAGGCAACCCAGCCGGTCAGGTTTACTGTTAGCCGGACACAGCCCGGGACTTATGCCGTGAATATATTCGACCAAGAAGGTAGCTTCACTGTATCCGGCGACAGCACACCCGGTAGTAAGCCGGTTAATAGCGGCGTAATCGTGGTGCTGGCCTTGATGGTTTTGGTTTTGACAGCGGCTGTCCTTCTGGTTTTGAAGTTCAGATCTAGCTGATTGTATTCACCCTCACCCTACCCTCTCCCGTCAAGGGAGAGGGTTTTCCTTTGGAAACTAAGAAGGGTTGCACCCTTCTTAGAACTTCCCGCTTTTGACCCCGTGTCATTGCTCGGCAATCTCATCTTGCCTGCCAGCTCTAGTCGAGATCCTTCGTTCACGCTTATTCCACCATGGTTCGACAGGCTCACCACGAGCGGTAAATAAAATCCCTCTTAGACCTCTCTGCTTTTGCTACTCTGTCATTGCTCGGCAGTCTCATCTTGCCTGCCAGCTCTAGTCGAGATCCTTCGCTTCACTCAGAATGACACCGGGCAAAAATCCCTCTCCCTCTAACAGTTGCATAATCGGATACGTAGTCCTACAATGGGGAAGCGAGAGGTGGAGCGTGAACGGACCTCACCGGCACGAAAGATTTGAAAAACCAGGCCACTCCAAAAATCGTTCCGTTATTTTGTTGAAGAGGGTATGGCTGTACGTCCAGCATAACTCCTTTATAATCGGCCTGCTCAGCCTCATCTGGTTCGCCGTTAGAACCGGTACCAAGCCATCCAGAGCTGTCTATCCTTGCCAGCAAGCAGCTGCAGCCAATAGCTATGCTTGGCTGGCAGCTTATATTTTGCCGCTGTTCGCCGGAGTGGTGAGAAGGACGGGTCAGCTCTATGCCCGAAGAAATCTAATATTTACGGGCATGGCAGCGCTGGCAGTAGTTGTATCCCTGATATTTTCGGTATGTACTGCTCCCGGAGGTAGCGTGGGTCCGGAGCCCTCCGGTCAAGTTGCTGCGCTCACCCTGTCGGAGAAACAGGCGGCAGCCGCACCGGCCTCGGATATTTTTGTCCTGCAGGGGACTTCGGGGAACGACCAGGGGATTGCCGAGTTGATAGACCTCATGGGCGATCACAATTTTCAGTTCTATAACTCATCTGCATCAGGAAAGAACAAAGGTCCGTCCGGCCTCATTGCCAGGGATGATACCGTCATTATCAAGGTCAATTCTCAATGGGACGAGAGGGGAGGGACCAATACCGACGTGGTCAAAGCCCTGATCTCAGCTATCGTGCAGCATCCTGATGAATTCGCCGGTGAGATAATAGTTGCCGACAACGGCAGGCTCAGAATGGCCCAACATATCAAGGCGGCAGCTTAAACTATAGTAGAAACAATGCGGAGGACATTTCTCAGTCGGTCCAGAAAGTGGTTGACTCCTTTGCCGGTTCCCATAAAGTGTCGACGTATCTCTGGGATACTATCACCAGACAAAGAGTTCAGGAATACTCCGGGGGAGACATGACCGACGGTTATATTGTCGATCAAACCATCAATCCCAGGACGGGATTGATGGTTTCTTATCCGAAGTTTAAGACCGAATACGGCACATATGTCAGTTTTAAGCTGGGAATCTGGAATCCGGAGACGCAAGCCTATGACAGCGGCCGGCTAAAGGTAATCAACGTTCCGGTGCTCAAGAGCCATGATGACTTTGGCGTCACTGCCTGTGTTAAACATTATATGGGAGTACTTTCATACAACCTAACGATACAACTGGGAAATAATGCACATGAAGCAATATTGACCGGCGGTCTGGGAACAGAGATGGTGGAAACGCGGTTTCCGGTGTTAAATATCGTCGATGCTATATGGGTGAACGCACTGCCTTATGGGGGGCCTACATCGTCGTATAGTGGTGCCACAAGAACTAATGTGATTGCCGCCAGCCAGGACCCTATAGCCCTCGATTACTGGGGGGCCAAGCATATACTATTACAGATAGCGCAAAACACAAAATACTTTCGTCTTTCAACTGTGTTGGATCCAGACAACGCGTCACAGACAAACTTATTCGGGCAGTGGCTGAGATTATCCATGGAGGAGATAAACCGGGCCGGTTATCAGACGACGGTTGACGAAGTCCACATGAACATCTACGTGGGCCAGTATCAGTAAAACCGCTCAATAAATCATTTCTACGGGCGGCTATTCCCAGCGTCTCTACACTATACTAAAAAGAAGCAAGAGAAATACTCATGGTTATCCCCCTTAGTAAAAGGGGGACTAAGGGGAATTTTTAATAAATACTGTTCTTGAAACCGTTGACAGTGCCTACTATGTTGTACAACAATAGCATAAATGCGGTTCTTCAGGAGGTCAATAATGGCAATGTATGAGTACACCATGGACGAAAAGGTGGCGGTGCTCACCATGAATGAGACTGTATTCAATATAAATTCCCTTACTGAATTTCTGTCCATGCTGGACCAGATAGAAAAGGACACCGACGCCAAGGCGCTGGTGGTCGGGTCGAGCGATGAGAAGATATGGTGCAACGGCATAGACCTCAACTGGCTGTTACCGTACGTCCAGAAACAGGAGAGAAAGATAACCGATATGTTCTCCGCCAAGCTGAACGAGCTTCTCAAAAGGTTACTCGTCTATCCTATGATTACCGTGGCTGCCATTACCGGCCACGCTTTCGCCGGCGGAGCCATAATGGCGTGTTGTTTCGATTTCCGCTTCATGAGAAAAGACCGCGGCTTCCTCTGCTTTCCGGAGGTCGACCTGGGCATACCTTTTATTCCCAGCATGACCGCCATGGTTAGAAAAGCCATGCCGATGTATATGGTAGAGGACATGCAGCTCACGGGCAGGAGAGTTACCGCCGACGAACTGGAATTACGCCACGTCATAAGGAAGGCCTGCACGATGGACAAACTGATGGGTGAAGCCGTGTCCTTTGCCAAGGGGCTGAATAAGCAAAGGGCAATAGTGGGTAAATTGAAGAGTGTGCTGCACAAGGATATTTTGACGGTAATGGAGGTGGATGACCCGCCTGCCATTAAATCATTATATGATTCAGGGTTTTAATCTTATTAATTCACCCTCATCCTGCCCCCTCCCTCAAGGGAGAGGAACAAAAGTTAAAGATTAAAAGCCAAAGGCAAAAAAGTTTTCATCCAGATCCCGGCCGAGATTCCTCATCCTTCTGCGGAAAGACTCAGAATGACAATATCACTCACTCCCCGGGGTTATATTCGAAGGTGTCTTGCCCCTCTTATACTTCCCTATATTTGAAAATGGGGCCTTGCCCTGCTTAAACTTCGCTGGCTACTGGATGACCTTGGTGCACATGAGGCGCCAGGCGGTGCTGTCGAGACTGACGGTTCCCCAGTAGGCCTGCTTGGCAATCGTTACGTCCGTTTGACGGTCGACGATGTTGTAGCTGCCGGAGCCGGATTCCTCGGCGACCATCCTATGTCCCAGCGCGAGCAGGTCGGTGTAGTCTTTGAAGGTCGGGTCGGTGAACAGGTTCAGACCGGTATCGATACCGGTTGAATCGTAGAGGTTCAGGCCATCCAGCTGGACTACGTCCAGGGCAATATCCGTACCTCTCAAAATCGGTCTGGAGGCGCCGGCCAGCATTGTTTCAGGAGCGAAAAGCACGCTTATAGAGCCGGCGAATTTGGCATTTTGAGTTTCAATGGGCCACATGAGGACAACGGCGTTCATGCCTTCTACCGCCGGGAACATCTGGCTGAGCATGGGTTTCTTGCTCTGCATGAATTTAACCGTTACATCCTGGGTACTGATGTCCGTGCCTTCGTAATTGCGATAGGCATCGGGAGCTACGGTGACCATCATGCCCGCGGGATCAGTGGTGCAGGCATCGATTATGAAGGGATATTTGGCGGCCAGGCCGTTCAATATGTTCCCGGTTTCGTCGCCACTCAATCCGGCGCGGGACAGCTCCACAGCTGCGTTCTTCACATCGAGGTCAAGTTTATCGAGTTCTGCTTGGACAGCTAATGTAATTTGCTGATTGGTTGTTTTTAGCTCTACTTGCGTGGCGTCAGGGGTAGTGCAGCCGGCCACTGTGAATATGAGGGATATAGACAGAGCTAAGAGAGATAGTTGTTTTAACATGGTTTGGTCTCCTGTTTTATTGATGTTTAAAAATATTGTAACAGATGGGGTGGTTTTTAGAAACCTTCCAATAAAGCTAACATTTTGGGTTTTGGTTTTTGGATTTTATTACACCCTCACCCTGACCCTCTCCCGTCAAGGGAGCGGGAATTGGGGTTATCTAAGAAGGGCTTCGCCCCTCGTAAACTCCCAGTTTGACTCCGTATCATTGAGAGGTCCCGATGCAATCGGGGCCGTGGCAATCTTATCTTTAGCTCCATGTTTAGTCATGTAGCCGTCTTAAATTCACCGTTAATCCCCGCGGATTTCCAGAAGATGAGGGAGACGACCATTATGAAGAGCCCAACTACCATGGTTATGGTCAGATAATATTCGGGCACTCCGATTCCCGTGATGTTGTATATGGCGGTTCCCAGCAGCGACCGGATGCGCACGTAGCTAGCGGTGGCGTCATAGTGGCTGCGAAGCCAGTATTCCAAGTCGGTTATGGGACAGAACTTCCATATTTTGGTCGACAACATAACTTGAAGACCCACAGCTGCGCTAATGAACACCCAGAAAAATATTTTCCAATTGCGGTGGGCCCTGAAAACACCGGCGGCCAGAAGTACCGCCGACACGGCAAAGAAGGCTATGAGGAGCAGGTGCAGCCCGGTAACCGTATCGGCCAAGAACTTCCACGGCATGTTTGTTGAAGCAAATTATAGCTTAAGTTAAATTTTTTATACACCCTCACCCTGGCCCTCTCCCTCAAGGGAAAGGAACAAAAGTTAAAGATTAAAAGCCAAAGGCCAAAAAGTTCTAATCCACATCCCCGCTGGGATTCCTCGTCCTTCTACGGAAGGACTCAGAATGACAGACTGAGGAAAAAGTGAAGCCGGCACGGGGGTGATGTGCCAGCTTCTGTGAGGTGAACATAAAGTAATTTAGCTATTCTTTGAAAGTCAGGGTGATGACTCCTGCGACCCTTATCTTGTCGCCGTCGCGCAGCAGGTATTTGCCCCCGTTGTCGATTCTAGAGCCGTTGAGCTTGGTGCCGTTGGTACTGCCGCGGTCCTCGATGAAGCAGTCATCGACTTCGCAGATGAACTTCAGGTGGTTCCGCGAAATAAGGTCGGCTTTTCCCGGTTTCAACAGCGAACTAAAGTCGCTCCGGCCCAGTGACCCTTTTCCGGACAAAGACAGGTGCTCACCATTGGACAATTCGAACCTCGGTCCGGCGCCGGGTGTGGTGGCCGGAACCCAGTCCGCGGTCTGCGTGGCCACGGCGTATCCAGTCCTCTTGCCGGAAGGGGCCGGAGCCAGGGCCGGCCTTCGGATAAAGAGGACGATGGCCGCAGCGATGGCTACAGCCAGCAGACCGAGCAGCGTGATCACCATGCCCAGATTGTCGGTGACCTCGCTGAGACCGCCGGTCAGCACCGTAGTATTTGGTGCGGGGTCTACCACCGTGGACACCGGGGCGCTTGTGGTGGGGTAGCTGTAAACATAGGGTGCTACGGTCACCGTAGTGCTGGCGCTGGCGTTGCCACCGCTGCCGGTGGCGGTTAAGGTATACGTGGTGTTAGAACCCGGGCTCACATTATATGAGCCGGAGGCCTGGACGGTACCGATGCCGGGAGATATTGTGACCGAAGTGGCATTTGTGGTAGTCCAGCTGAGCAGAATACCCTGCCCTGATTGAATATAAGACGGGCTGGCCGAGAAGGAGTTGATTACCGGCACGTAAACCGGAGGCTGGCTCGGGTACGAGTACGGGTATGGGTACGAGTAGTGGTATGACGGTATGATTAACCAACTTGATACATACGGAGGCCACCTTAAACCATAGGGGTAGTGATAGTAGTCACCGTCAGTCGGTGGATAGTGCCATGGCCAGTGCCAGCCATCATCCGGTGGTGATGGTGGAGAGGGCGGAGACGGTGGTAATGGCGGAGAAGGTGGTATGGGTGGGACCGGTGGATATGGCGGCCCGACAAGTATGGTGTCAGTGGTCACGTTATCGGAGGCAAATGCCTGCGACACCGGGAATAACTGCGCGGAGAACAGCAGTAGTGCTGCTGTTACCGCCAGGATGAGAAAACCTTTTTTGAACCTCATTTAACCCTCCAAAATTTTATTTAGCTTGAATATCAGTACCGAGCAAAGGATCAATGCTGCCGTCATTAAGAAAATGGCCTTTTTCAATTTGGCGTCTCTCCTTAATTATTATTTTGTTGTTTAAAACTCATATTGAGCTTCCCGGCCAGCTCTATGACGTCGCCGTCCTCGAGCGCATGACGGCCGGTACCCTTGATATCCATACCGTTGACCCTGGTGCCGTTGGTGCTGCTGCGGTCTTCGATGTAGTAACGTCCCTTTTCGGTCCAGATATTGATATGCTGGCGTGATATATATGAGACCTGCGAAGCAGACATTAATTCTTCGAAGTCGTGACGGCCGAACGAACGTGAATTTCCGGCCAGTAGTATGTCGTTGCCGTTTTTCAGCTTGAGCTTGGCCGGCGCTGCCTCCGCCACAGCCACCGGTGTGGTGGCCAGTTCCGTATCTTCGGTATCGGTGTCTCCGGTATCGGTGTCTGCCGAAGCATTGGCCCGGGCCGCCGCAGTGGCTGCCTGGCGTAACGGACGGGCCCTGGATTGTCGCGTGCCAAGAAGTACGGCTATAACAATGACGGCTACGGCCAGCAGGGCGATAAGCCCCCACAGCAGGTAGGGAGGCTGCTCCACGCTTACGGTTGCTAAGCTCGACTGGGTAGTACCGTCGACGTAATTGGCTGTCAGCGTGTAAGTAGTTGTCTGGGCAGGCGAAACCTGTGTGGTGCCGCTGCTGCTGACGCTGCCGATGCCAGAGATATAGACACTGACGGCTCCAGGAGCATTCCAGGTTAGCGAGGCTGACTGCCCGCTCTTTATGGTGGGCAGGCTGAGACTCAGGCTTGGCGACACCTTCGGCATGACAGTTACGGTAGCGGTCGATGTCACGGCGCTGCCCGATTGACCCGTGGCCGACAGCGTGTAAGTTGTGGTGGCCGAAGGAGTGACCGTGGTTGAACCGGAAGCGGCCACCGTGCCCACTCCGGGTGAAATTGTCACGCTGGTGGCGCTGGTGGTCGTCCAGGTAAGCACCACCGTCTCACCACCCTGTATGGCGGACTTGCTGGCAGTGAAGGAGCTGATGGAGGCAGGGTTATAGACGGGCGACGGTGCGTAACCTGGTATGTCCGGCGGATAATAGCCTCGGATGTAATTGAAATGGAGAATGCGGGTGGACCAGGAACCACCTGATGTGTACCACATCCTCCAGGTGTACCGACCGGAGGGGTCGAACGACTGGGCGACGAAGGGGCCGATTCTCCAGGTACCGCCATAAGGCCGATACCACCGGTAGCACAGCCAGTGTCCGTAGGGTGAAGCCGGGTAAGGGTAATATTCCCAGAGATAAAAATAACCGGGTCCGTTGAAGGATACCACCAGGTATATAGCCTGGTTGCCGTACATGCTGGTGACAATCCGGCCGTAGGCGTCCGTTATATATGCATTGTATATAGAACCGGCGTAGCCGGGGGGATAAGGTGGATAAGGATATGTTTGTGTACCCGGTGATGATGTGTCTGGTGCCGCCTCACTGTATTGCTCCACCGGTACCGGCGGCTCTACGGCCTGTCCGGCCTCTTCGGGCGGCTGCCACGATTCCTCGGGGCTGGCCGGTGGCGTAGGGTTGTCATCGGCGAATGTCAGCGAGATTTGTACCAGCGCCACCGAGAAGACGACGACGGTAACTATCAGTGCGCTTAAGATTTTTTTCATTGTGACTCTCCGAACAACATATATTTAACTAGTATAAATATACGTCCCGGGGGAGCTGTGTGCTTGACGCGCTGCTGACAGGTCACTGACAGTTGGCTGACAAAATGGAAAACGAGGATTTTATGTGGATCAAAGCAGATGAAACTTTAATGAGACAGTGCCGGCGGGCTCAATGAGGTCGCCATCTGCGAGTTTAACCGGGCCCTGGTGGCTAATGTCTTTATGGTTAAGGGTTGTGCCGTTAGCCGAGCCTAGGTCTTCGATATAGAAATGCTCCCCATCCGCTTTTACCTGAAAATGTTTTCTGGAGATGAGCGTCAATTCGTCCAGGCTCAGCGCGCGGGACAGGTCGGCGCGGCCTATCACTTGCTCTTCACCGCAAAGGCGGATAGAGTTTCCGTCCGGTAATGATATTCTGGCCCTGGCGGGTACCAGTAGCAGGTTATCTGGAAAGGATGCCGATATTTCCTCTTCTACGGACAGCCGACTTCGGCGGCGCCACAAAAAAAACAATACTAGCGCTAGTCCGATGACTACCGCCAAGAGGCAGGCCCCCAGTACCATAGGCCTGGTGAAAAACTCTTTTAGCCGTGAGACGAAGCCCGGTTCTTCAACCGGCGTTACCGGTGGCGAAAGGGATTCGGCAGGTTTATTTTTGGTATAAGTCCAGTAGATCAGGTTGTTTGGTGAAGTCTGGTCGCTACCGGCCCACTGGTCCCCGCTGTAGAACCAGACCCGGTAGGCGTGTTGTCCCTCAGCTTCATTGTCGGTTGGCGCGAAGGGGCCAAGCCGCCACAGGCCGCTCTCTGGCAGCTGCCATTTGTACGCCAGCCACTGGCCGGGTTGGGCCTGGTCCTGCGGGAAATATTCGTAGATATAAGCCCAACCGGGTGCGTTTACGTCAAGGTCGAGATACCAGTGCTCGTCACCGGTGACGACGGGCTCATTATTACCAGAAGCCGGCGTGAAGGCGATGATAATGCCGGGCGGCGTGGTTTCGGTTTGCGACGTAGCCCGGAGCAGTACGTATTCGACCGGCGGCTTGATTTCGTTTTGGGGCTGCTCGCCGGCGGGAGAATTGGGGATGGTGGTGTTGTCGCTGGGCGCTCCCAGGGCGGCCACCGGAGCAGCTGGCAAAATCAGCACTGCCATAGTGCTGAAGGTCAGGACGAGAGCCAGTAAAGCTAGCTTATTTTTCATTTTTATCACGAGATGGGGCAGCCTTAACCTGATAGCCCTCCGCCGATGATAGAGCTGCCTTGAAGGCTTTGGCATCGGCGAATCTGCGGTCGGCGGAAAAAAGTATGCCCTGTGCCAGGCATTTGGCGGTGCGCTTGGATATGCCGCGGGAAACCAGGTAGTCGGCCACCGCGCCGGCTTCGGCGTAGGAGCGCGGCCAGTTTGATTTGAACAGGTCGAGGCAAATTTCGTTGGGATGTTTGAGCGTAAGCATATAGATGCAGGTCTGTGCCAGACCGAATAGATCGCAGCGCTGGTCGGCATCGCCGCCGATGAACAGTTCCGGAATATCGAAGCCCTTGTTGGTTATCTTGGTGAACGGGTCGTGGCCCCCCTTGTCTTTATCGGAGCCGTTTAAGTTTTTAGCAGTGCCGAAATCAATTAGCTTGACCGTGCCGTTGTCGGCGAGCATGATGTTCTTGGGATTGATGTCCCGGTGAATGACGCCGGCTTCATGTATGTAAGACAGCGCGTCCAGCAGCTGGCAAGCCCAGGCAATGACCTGGGGTTCCTGATACGGAGTCCGGGGCGAGGCTGCCATCAGCGTTTCCCCGTTAACGTATTCCATCACCAGGTTAAATTCTCCCTTGTAGTAAAAATTATCAAGGTATTTGACGATGGCGGTATGTTTAAGTCGCTTCAGGTAGCTGGCTTCCAGCATCAGCTTGTCTAGGTAGACGTTGTCCATGGCGGTTCCGCGGCGCGGCGTCTTGATGATGCAGGGTTTTCCGGTCTTGCGATTGCGGCCGTACCAGATGGTGGCCATGCCGCCTTGCTTGTATGGCGGTGCTACCAGTTCGTAGCGACCGTTGACCACGTAGACGTTGTTACTGCTATGCACAGGCATTTGCGGTTTGGCTGGCGAGTATCTCCGGCGCCGGCGAACGACGAGCAGCACGATGACCACCACTGCCAGCGTGGCCCAGACCATTATCATCAGCATCAGGGCATCATCGGGCCACATTACGTTCTCCTCAGGCTGGTCTCGGCGGCAATCATGGCCTGCCAGGACGGCAGATTGTCGGGTTTAACGACGATTATGGATATATTGTCCGGTCCGCCGGCCAGATTAGCCTGAGCTGTCAGGTCGGTGCAGGCCTGGTCTGGAGTGGCGGCACCGTTGACCGTCTCTGCAATTTGAGACGAAGGCAGCACACCGCAGAGGCCGTCCGAGCAAAGCAGTATGTTGTCGCCGGCATATAGCTTTACATAATATAGGTCAGGTATAACGTTGCGGGTGTAACCCAGGACGCGGGTTATCTCGTTTTTACGAGGGTGTTTTCTGGCCTCTTCCGGGCTGATAGCACCAGCATCCACTAGTTCCTGTACCACGGAATGGTCGCGCGTGACCTGCATTATTTCTCGCTGGTTGATAACATAGCATCGGGAATCTCCAACGTGGGCCACGTAAAGATCGCCGCCTATTACCAGAGCCGCGGTCAGTGTGGTGCCCATACCTTTTAGCTCGGCTTCGGTGGCGGAGTCCAGCACCTTGCGGTTGGCTTTCTTGAAGGCGGCGGCTAAGACCTGGAGTGGAGCGATGGGAGTTTTGGCGTGAAGGCCGAAGATACATTCGGCATGCAGCGTCTTGGTGGCCAGGTGGCTGGCGATTTCACCGGCGTTGTGGCCGCCCATGCCGTCGGCTACCGAGAACAGTCCGGCCGAGGTGGTGCCCAGGTGTGTCCTGAGGTCGAAGGTAGTGCACAGGACGCTGTCTTCGTTGAGCTCTCTCAGCAGCCCCGTATCCCAGCTGTAACCCGTTTCCATTTTTATTTAACGCCTTTGAACAATTTAAAAGTTAGTGTAAGCTCCGACTGGCCGGCCAGCTCGATTTTATCGCCGCTTTTCAGAGCTTTCCTGGTCTTGCCGTGTATATCGACGCCGTTGAGTTTAGTATGGTTGGTGCTGCCCGTGCCGTCACGGCCGTAGTCTTTGACATAGTATCTGCCTCTATCGTAGGTAATGAGAATGTGCTGCCGGGATACTTTCATCAGCAAGTCCGCCGACGCTTTCCCGTCAAAGTCGCTGCGTTCGATGAAGGTGGGCTCACCGCTGAGCGTGACTATAGAACCACCGGGCATGATGATCCTGGCTTTGGGCGACGGATGTGGCACGCTCTTTTTAGTTGTAGAGGGAAGCCGGCTTATCTTGGTCGGCTCTGCCTCAGCAAAGTATTTGCCGCAGGCGTAGCAAAAGAAGCTGGCAGCGTTATTGGAGTGCCGGCAGCGCGGGCAGATGATTTTGCGGGCGGGCTCGTCCTGTGATGCGGCCAGGGGCAGCCCGCATTTATGGCAGACTTTTTCATTCGCCTCGTTCCTGGCGTGGCAGGCCCGGCAAGTAATTTTAGCCCGTTTACGCATTGTTTTTAACAGTCCGTGGTGTTAAAGACAGTGTAGCTGATTGGTAGGGACTCTGCTTGACAGCTTTCTGACAAATACCTAATATAAATCTGATATACTCACGGTTTAATCGCATGTATTATACTACACCGAATAAAAGGCAGCCCAAATGGGTGGAGGTTACGTGGCTTCGTTAATTGTGAGGAAGGGCACCGCCGAGGACATAGGTAAAATCTTCAGCCTGGACCTGTCGCGCACTGTGGTTGGTCGGCTTACGCTGCAAAACAAACCCGATATCGAACTCAGCGCCGATGTCATTTCCAGACAGCACCTGGAGATTGTGAGTCAGGACGCTAAGTACTGGGTGAAAGACCTGGGCAGCACCAACGGCACCACGCTTAACGACGACCGCATAATTCCTGGAAACCTATACGAGCTCAAGCACAATGCCAGGATAGGATTGGGAGTGGAAGGGACGTCTCAGCAAACCGTCCTGGTGTTCAAGGAGTCCGAAGATACCAATATCATGCGGGCAAAAGAAGGCAGCGTACCCGCGGTAGTATCATGGCTGAAGGTAGACGAGGGCAGGAAGGAGGCCGTGGTGGACGGCAAGCCGAAGAAGCTATCCAAGAAGGAATACGACCTGCTGCTGCTGCTTTATCGTAACGCCGGAAATATCTGCTCCCGCGACGAGATAATCGAGGCTGTCTGGCCGGAAACGAAGGACGCTTCGGCGATATCAGATGCCACCATCGACCAGCTTATTCACCGGCTGCGGGAAAAGGTGGAACCGAAACCTGCCAAACCGACGAGAATAATCAGTAAGAAGGCATTTGGCTATATGCTGGTGTAGCTGCTATACGACTCTTTGTTTGAAAGCCTCGTACATCACCAGTGCGGCGGCTACGGAGGCGTTGAGCGAGTTGATCTGGCTGCGCATGGGGATATTGGCCAGGAAATCGCACCGTTTTTTAACCAGATCGGATAAGCCTTTGCCTTCGCTACCGATGACGATGGCAGACGGTGACTTGAAGTCCATCCTGGTGTATTCGTCCTTACCGCTGCTTTCGATGCCGATAACCCAGACATCCTTCTTCTTGAGGGTTTCGATGGCATCAGCGACGCTGGAAACGGCGGCCACGGGCACGTACCACATAGCGCCCGCCGATGCCCTGGCCACAGATGCAGTGAGGCCGGCAGCCCTTCTCTCCCGGATAACTACACCATGAACACCGCTGGCATTAGCGGTCCTGAGAATGGAGCCCAGGTTCTGAGGGTCTTCGATGCCATCGAGGATGACGTAAAGAGGCGGCTCGTTCTTTTTTGCGGAGACGGCCAGCAGGTCATCCAGGCTTACGTATTCCTTGGGGGCAGCGTAGGCCATGACCCCCTGATTTATTTCCGTAGTGCTCTGATTGTCTATCAAGTGGCGGGGTACACGCTCCACTGGTATGTTTCTCAACCTGGCCAGGCGAGTGATTTCGGCCAAGGCATCACCCGGCCTGGTGCTGTCGGCGATAAGTATTTTGGTGATCGGATGCCCGGACTTAAGCAGTTCGATTACCGGGTTTCTGCCTTCGATGATGAATGGCATGGTAAAACATATTGTAACAAAAATAAATTTTCTGTTTTACCCTCTCCCTGCCCTCTCCCTCAAGGGAGAGGGAGTAGTAGTTTATTAAGAGGGGCTTCGCCCCTCTTATACTCCCCGTTGGCAACGCTCCAGCAAGCACAAGGCGGAGATTCCTCGTCTCTGTTAATGACAGGGAGTTATCTACAGCCCAGACGGAGTAAAGTTAATCGGTGAAGACGTAGCCGCCCTTTTTGAGGTACGAGTAGAAGGTGAGTACGGTGGAAATAATCGCCAGGTACATCAGGGTGGCCAGTAGCCAGACCGGGCCGACATTGAAAACGGCTATTACCAGTGGCGCCAGCCAGAACCAGAAGTTGATCTTGGCGATGCCGGTAGGGGTGGGAAACGCGATGGCCTGTTTGCGGCGTTTAAATAGGTAGGAGCCGATGCCGGCGAATACGGCCACTCCACCGGCCAGGGCGGGAATGGCGTAGGGATACGGATTAAAGGGCATCAGACTGTTAGCCTTCGAGAATAGCCCCAAGATTACGGCTATAATCAGGCTGGGCATAAAAAGAAGCTGGTCGGCAACCATATCATAAATCGAGCCTACCAGGCTGGATTGATGCAGCCGGCGGGCTGTTAAGCCGTCGATACCATCGGTGCAGGCGGCGACTACGATGAGGATGCCTGCTGCCAAAAATTGGTGCTGCAGCAGCAGGTAAGCGACGAATCCGGCCATGACCACGCGGATAGTGGTTACGATGTTCGGCACGTTTAGATCGAACGTAAGTTCGGGGTTCAGTGCCTGGCTTGCTGTCTCTTTTGTTTTCATAAATATTCCCCCATCCGATTTAAACGGCAGAATAGCACGGCAGGGGATGCCTGTCAATCGTTCCTGCTCGATAATGAGTAAAGATAGACGGTTAGCCTAAAATAAACTTTTGGCGGACTGTATCGTTCTATATAGTATAGGCCAGGTTTTCTGGAGGGAGGACACATGATTCAGATTGATCAGCTGACAATGAGAGAGAAAGAGATTTTGCGTCTTATTGCCCTCGGATATTTTAACAAGCAGATCGCAGTAGATTTCAACATCAGCGAACAGGCCGTCAAAAACTATATGACCCGAATTTTACGTAAGCTGGACGCCGCCAACCGTACCGAGGCGGTCGTCAAGGCAGTTTCATCCGGTCTGGTTTCAATTGAGTCGCAAAAATAGTCATCGTTTTTAGCATAATTTAAAAGGGGGAGTCCAGTACTGGACTCCCCCTTTTCTTTGTCTGCTTTGCTGCGTAGTTACGGTACGTTGGTCCACGAGCCGGACGTCGTGGGATAGAAACGGATCTGCATCAGCTTCAAGCCCTGATTGTCATAGTCCCAGAAGTAAGACAGGAGCGTCGGCACGTTGAATACCCATACATTGGTAAAGGTGGTATAAATATTGGAATCAAACGTACCGGAAGCGTCGACATCGATCCAGCCGCTGGCGCGGAAGATGTCACTGATGTTAACCGGCTTCGGAGTTCCCTTACCTCTTTTGAGTTCGAAGGAACCCATTAGCAGGCTGCCGTAGGTACCATCTTCGAACGTGACGGTGGCGTCCACGTTAGCCAGTCCAACCGGTTTGCCCAGAGCGGTGGCGTACACATTGAAGGACAGGGTGCCGTAATCCTGGAAAGGAACGGCAATGGTGGCACTGCCATCTGTGGCATTTCCATCCAGAACTTCAAACTGGTCAGGATTGGCAACGTTACGAACAACAAATATGTGGCATGACTTCACCTCGCCGCTGGCGCCCAGCGGTACGAATATGGTGTGACGGCTTGAATCCGTCATGTCTGCGGTCTTGCCGTGCGGGACACCTATGATGTTAAGGTTATAGTGCGTGCCATTGTCCGGGATTTCGGAACCAATTCCGGCGAATGCCGGGCTCACTCCCAGGGTGAGCACTGCCAGCATACTGAGAATTAGTGCGATTAATTTTTTCATTTAGATATTTCCTCATTGTTGTTGGTTAACTCCCCTCGATGAAGGTGCTACATACCTGGATTAATATACATATCTTTAAGGCCACCGCATTGCTGAACTAGGGAACGGTAGCCGGAACATTTGTCAGGTTATTTCATGGTGTATCACATCCTTGTAACAGTAAAACGAAGACGGATTGAGCGGCTGTTTAGTGTTTATTGATTACTTTGGTACACAGCGACGAATGACGTATATACCAAAGTACATGTCTTGTTTTTAAGGACCGGAAAATAGTATTTTAGATGAGACATTTGTCACATCTTAATTTCCCATTGTGTTGTATATTATTATTAGAGTTAAGAAGAGGAGGTGAGGGCAATGCCAGAAAGATATCTGCTATGCCGACTCTTGATCGGTAGTCGCCCTCAGCCGGCAGGGTAGTGGAAGTCGTGGTGAAGATGAATTGCCGGAGGAGGGGCGCGAAGGTTCCCGAGCTCCTCAGCGAGCGTTGAGGGTTCATCCGCAAGGATTTCTCCAAAAACGAGCCAGTTTGATGTAGTCAACCAAAAGGGAGGAGTAGTGGAACGAAGCTAGGGACAGGCTCGAAGCTATCGAGGCTGTCCTTTTTTATGCCTGACAGCCCAAAAATTAAACCTTTTTGCTTCTTTACTCGTTAAATAAGTAAAATAGGATTGTTGACATAAGTTCACGAAGAGGCCGAAGAAGATGTGGCAAGTTAATTTTTGCCCCAATTGTGGAGCTAGGGCTGCGAGCAACAGTATATTTTGCGGGACGTGCGGTTTTAATCTGGCAATGGTAGTTCCCCAGGTACCGCCCATGCATTATGAATATCAGTTGCCTTTTCAGCAGTGGGTACCATGTGGGGCTTCCTATCATGAGGCTGGTAGCTATGCGAGTAGAGAAGATAGGAATGCTTCGCCTATGAGCGCCCAGATTTCCAAGCTGCTCGAAGAGTTATTCGAAAAACGCGTTAGATACGATAAGAGCTAAGGGTTCACAATCTCAAATATAAAGGCAGCCTCCCCAAGGGAGGCTGCCTTTTTTATATCAGTTTTATTTACAGGAACTGTCTACAGTGCGGCGTCAAGGTTCGTATTTTCGAGCAATTGCGCCGAATCGGTAGCTGATGGGACGGTAGCAGCCGGGACTTCTATGGGAATCACAGGCTGAATCATGGCTGGTGCTGATGGCATCGGCTGAATTACAGGTTCCGGGGCTGCAACCGGCTGTTGATAGTTAGTTATGACTGGTTCCGGTCTTGGAACGGGCTCGATAACAGGCATGGATTGTACTACCACGGGTGTTGGGTCCATAACCGGCATAGGTTCGACTGCCACCGGCGCTGGCTGGGAAATCGGCATGGGTTCCACTACCACCGGCGCCGGTTCCATAACCGGCAGAGGTTGCACCGCTACTGGTACAGGTTCAATAACCGGGAGTGGTTCCGCAGCCAGGGGTGCCGGTTCCGTAACCGGTAGGGGTTCTACTGCTACTGGTGCGGGTTCTATAACTGGCGCTGTCTCGACAACAACCGGCGCTGGTTCTGTCAGTACCTGTTCGGTCACGATAACCGGTTCAGTTGCTGGAGCCACATCAATAGAAGGTTCATTTGCCACCGATTGAGTTGGCTCTGATATCTGCGGTTCAACCGGCACTTCGGTGACTACCGGGGATACATCGAAAGCCGGTTCGCTTGGAGTTGCTTCAAGTGTCGGTTCGGGTACCGTCGTTGTCGTATTGATGACAAGTTCAGGTTCTGGCTCAGTCGTCACTACCGGTGATGTTGGTTCCGCAAGCGGTGATTCAGCTTGCACTTCCGGCGTGGCTGTGACTGTGCCATCAATAGTTGGCTGGTCTATAGTGTCAACCGTTGGCGAATTCTCAACCACGGGCTCGGATGGGGTCTCGGGTGCGATCGCAGGCGGGTCGGCTGATGCGATGGGGCTGGCTGGCATCGTGATTGCATCCGGAGGTGAGACGGGGGCTTCGACAACTACGGGGTGTGGACATCCAGGGGGAGCTGGCGGCTCAGGACCATCCGGGGGATGTGAGCAGGGTGGATGTGGGTGTGGGTGTGGGAAAGGAGGAGGACAATGCATCCACGGGACGTAATATTGACAGTAGTTATTGTAATACCACGATAAGTAATAACACTGGTTCAATTGACCGGGGTAAAAGCCGATAGGCGTGCAGGGACTGTAACAATAAGGTGTAGTTGTCACGCAGCCATACGGGTTTACCACGCAAGTCTGAGCTGTCTTCTGACAGGTAGTGCAGTCTTGTGACGTCTGATTCAGCTGGTTTTGAAGCTGAGTATTTTGATTTTGTAGGTTTTGGAGTGCCGTTTGCGTAGACTGCAGGCTATTTTGAGTCGTTGCCAGAGACAGGCTTAATGCCTGTACCTGGTATTGTAATTCTGCCAGCTCTTTCTCGCTGGCTGAAGGGGCGCAGGCAGAGCCAACAAGTGCAATAATAAGCAGAAGGGAAGCTAGTCCGAACACCTTTTTTAACATGGCATACCTCCGAGCCTTAATGTTTAACATGGTTTGTTCAGGAAACGACCAAGCGAGTACACAAACCCATGTTCCGGTGGACTATTTGAACTATAAATCAGCAAATCCGGTTTGTCAAATGGCGAGCAGACATGAACAGAAGATATTCCAGTAAATGGACACAAATTTTACAATTCATTTATGATTGACATAAAATAATAGGTGGAACGGGTCATGGACTATGGGGACCTGGCAGTGGTGCATAAACCATCTCGTAGAGACGGGCGTATAGTCCGCCGCGGCGCAATAATTCCTGATGACGGCCCTGCTCCACAAGGCGCCCGTCGTCGATGACCAGTATCAGGTCAGCATCCCGAATAGTCGACAGCCGGTGAGCGATGACTACGGTAGTTCTGCCTCTGAGCAGATTTTGCAGACCTTGTTGGAGGACGCGCTCGCTATAAGAGTCGACGCTAGCAG
This sequence comes from uncultured Dehalococcoidales bacterium, assembly GCA_964548415.1. Lineage (GTDB taxonomy): Bacteria > Chloroflexota > Dehalococcoidia > GIF9 > UBA5629 > 9FT-COMBO-48-23. Next base: position 25,837 of record CAZJQG010000004.1, read on the forward strand.
TAGCTTCATCCAGCAGCAGAATTGCCGGATTGGCTAGTAGCGCCCGGGCAAAGCTGATTAGCTGGCGCTGTCCCATGCTCAGATTCTGTGCGCGTTCTTGAAGCTCGGTGTCGTAGCCCTTCTCCAGCCTCATAATGAAATCGTGAGCGCCAACCGTGGTAGATGCAGCAACTATTGCCTCCTCGCTGGCCTCCAGTTTGCCGTAACGAATATTGTCGCGCACCGTTCCGGAGAAGAGGAATGGGTCCTGAAGCACCAGCCCCAACTGTCGACGGTAGCTGCCCACATCGATGTCGCGCAAATCACGGCCGTCGATAAGGATTCTGCCCTTGTCGACATCGTAGAAGCGGGCGATGAGGCTGACAACGGTGCTCTTGCCGGCGCCTGTCGGCCCTACCAGGGCTATAGTTTTTCCCTGCGGGATGTGCAGGTTTATATCGTGAATTACCTCTATACCCGGCTCATAGCTGAATGACACTCCCTCAAACTTGATATCGCCCTGTATTCTATCCAGTTTTTGTTTACCGGTAGCCAATTCCGGCTTCACATCCAGCAACTCGAAGACGCGGGCGCCTGAAGCCATGGCCATCTGCAATTGGGTATATTCCATAGTCAGCGACCTGATGGGGTCGAAGAAGTTCTGCATGTACAGAATGAACGCCAGTAGCGTGCCTACCAGCAGTGTGCCGTTAAGCACGCCGGTACCGCCAAAAAAGACGATGATAACCGTCGATAGCGCCAGCAGCAGCTCCACTCCGGGCATCATACCGGACGATAATCTGGCTGCATGTACGTTGGCCTCGAAATGTCCGTAATTTACACGCTCGAAGTGCTGGGAATTCAACTCTTCGCGTGACAGGCTTTGAATCACCCGCACACCGGAGATGTTCTCCTGCAGTGCGGCATTCACCGGGGCTAGCGCCTGCCTGACCTTGATGAATGAGCGGCGGGCTGTGGTCTGCCATAGCATTATGAACAGAAACAACAGCGGTACTACTACCAGAGTGAGCAATGCCAGTTTCAGGTTCATGGCAAACATAGCGATGACTATAGCGATCAGGCTTATTATCTCGCCGGCTACCCAGAAGACTCCTGAATCCAGAAAATCTCCGACCTCACCAACGTCGTCCTGAACGCGGGACATAACGCGGCCTACCTCGTTGCTTTCGATAAATCTCAAAGGCAGACGCTGCAAGTGGTCGAATAGCTGGCTGCGCAAGTGGAGCAGTATGCTCTGGCCGAGCCGCGCTTCAGCCCGGATTTGCGCATAATAAGATATCCCGTTGAGCAACGCTACGCCGATGAATATCAGTACGATTACATTCAGTCCGGAAAGATTGCCAGCTACGATATAGTTATCTTCAGCCACTCCTACCAGATACGGGTTGGCCACTATGGTTATGGTGTAGAGCAGTGTAGCTACGATAGTGAGCGGTAGCGCTACTTTATAGGTAGCGAAATATCTGGCTAGCCTTGAGACTAGGCGAGAGTCATAAGGCTTGCCGAAGACGATATCATCCGAGATGCGAAGGCTGGTGGCATGTTCGCTTCGGGCGCGTGTGGGCTGCCTCATAGCGCCTTCCGGGCAGACGGAGGCTGTTTCTTCTTCAACCATGGCTGGAAGCGAGGATTCGATAAAGTCTTCCTGGTGCTCGAACTGGAGGCCGTAAAGCTGCTGGTACCAGCCGTTCCGGGCCAGCAGTGCCTCGTGGTTGCCGCGCTCCACTATCTGACCATCCTTAAGCACCAATATCAAATCGGCCATCTGCACCGAACGCAGCCGGTGGGCGATAATGAAGGTAGTACGACCAGCGGGCAATTCAGCCAGGGCTTGCTGCAGCAGGTACTCGGTTTCGGCATCCAGGCTCGACGTGGAATCGTCCATTATTAGGATACGCGGGTTGAGCAATATTGTGCGGGCGATGGCCAGCCGCTGTTTCTGACCGCCGGATAGGGTAACGCCGCGCTCACCAACCCAGGTCTCGTAGCCATCGGGTAGGCTCATTATGAAGTCATGGAGTCGTGCAGTTTTGGCGGCCTCCATTATTTCTCCCAGGCTGGCATCGGGCTTCCCATAGCTGATGTTTTCCCGGATGGTGGCCGAGAATAAGAAAGTATCCTGGTGAACGATGCCGACGTGTTTTCTGAGTGAGGCCAGCGGCATATCGCGGATATCCACATCATCGATGGTGATGCGCCCGGCAGTAACATCGTAGAACCGCGGTATCAAATTGGCTATTGTAGATTTACCGCTGCCGCTGGCGCCCACGAGGGCAATTATCTGCCCGGGCTGTGCTTCGAAGCTGACATCCTTCAGGGCGGTGCCATGCGAATCGTAGCTGAAAGAAACATTTTCGAATTTAACCAGACCTCTAATGTACCGGACATCGGCGGCACCAGGTTTCTCCTGTACCGGGGATACCTGGTCTATTATTTCGAAAATACGTTTTCCAGAAGCCATAGCCCGTGAGAACAGTATACTCAACCAACCGAGTATGTAGACGGGCGTGCTGAGCATTACCAGGTAAATCAGGAACTGGGCCAACTCGCCCTGCGTCAGGCTGCCGGCTATTACCAGTCGGCCGCCGTACCACAGGACAAAACCCATGGCCAGCAGCAAGGCAAAACTCATGACCGGGCTGTTTGATGCCAGAAGATTGTTGCTCTCAATCTCCTGGTTATAGATGACTTCGGCCTGGCTGTGGAACTTTTTACTTTCGAACTCTTCGCGGGCGAAAGCCCTGACCACTCTAACTCCGGTCAAGTTTTCCTGCAGGATGGTACCGAGGTCGCCTATGCCCTGCTGTATCTTTGCCCACAGCACGCGCAATGTCCGGTTTATAGAGACGGTGCGGAAAGAAATGAAGGGCAGCACGCTTAAGCTGATAAGCGCCAGTTTCCAGTTGAGTATCAAAAGGACCACTGTTATGGCCACCATGAGCAACACGAAATAAAGTCCCCGTAGCAGCGCAAAACCGACGAACATGCGGACGGCCTCCACGTCAGAAGTAGCCCGCGACATGAGTTGGCCTGTCTGTGACCGGTCGTGGAAGGCGTAGCTGAGCGTCTGAAGCCGGTTATAGATTGTATTGCGGAGGTCGTAAGCGACTCTATTGGAAAGGAACTCGGCCAGATATCCCTGGCCGTAGCTAAACAGGCTACGAAATACACCGGCAATAAGTATGGCCAGGGCTAACAGCACCAGTGCACTATGCTGGCCGGCGCCTAGAGCCAGGTCGATAGCCTGGCCGGTGAACTGCGGTATTAGTATAGTTAGCGCTGCTCCGGCAAACAGGCAGATGTAAGCCAGTGCTGCCCGGGGCCAATATTTCCAGAACAACGCGCCAACTCGTATAAAGATGCGCATTTTCTTATATTTATATTAGCACGTACCAGCCGTTGGATGCTGGACTTATGTTTTGGGCTTTGTTAGACTTACGCGGATATTTCGGCTCATTTTAAGGAGTTATTTAACTAGCCGCAAAGGAGGTAAACCATGCAGTGGTCCAGCCCGCCGGCAATGACTATTGACCAGAACAAACAGTATACAGCAACCGTCAAGTCCAATTACGGAGATATTACGGTTCAGCTTTTCCCTAAAGACGCACCGCTGGCTGTGAATAATTTTGTTTTTCTATCACGACAGAGTTTTTATAACGGAGTCAAGTTTCATCGCGTAGTTAAAGGTTTCGTAATTCAGGGAGGCGACCCGACGGGCACCGGCAGGGGCGGGCCAGGCTACAAGTTCGCCGATGAGCCGGTAACTAAAGACTACGTAGCCGGCACACTGGCGATGGCTAATGCCGGACCGAATACCAATGGCAGCCAGTTCTTCATCACGTTAGCCGACCTCAGCGGCAGGCTGCCCAAGAACTACACTATCTTTGGCCTGGTTACGGCTGGGATGGATGTAGTTCAGAAAATAGGGGCCGTGCCGGTAAAATCCGAAGCGCCCGGAGATGAGGTCTCATCGCCAACAGCGGACGTTCATATAGACGGCGTTGTTATTGAGGAGAAATAAGCCAAATCTAGTTAGGTCTGGGGTTGGTTTTTAGGCGGCTGTTCGGTAGGTTCTCGGCTAAAGCCTTCTTCTTCCAGTTTTTCCATAATACGGGCGGCTCTGGGGTAACCGATGCGCAGCTTTCGTTGTAAGAAAGAAGTGGATAAATATTTGTGCTCTTTAGCCAGTTGCCTGGCCGATTCCATTATCGAATCTTCACTGCTTTTTTCCGTCGAAGTCAGCTGGCTCAGGTCCTCGAACCGGACCGGTTCAGCTTCCGGCCGACGCTGATTGCCCCAGAAATAGACCACCCTCTCTGTCTCCGCATCCGAAACGAAGGTACCCTGAAGGCGTTTTGGTTTAGCCGCATCGGTCGGCATGTAGAGCATATCGCCCCGGCCCAGCAGCTTTTCGGCGCCTGCAGAATCGAGTATGGTACGCGAGTCCACCTGTGAAGTCAGAGCGAAGCTGATACGTGTGGGGAAGTTGGCTTTGATAAGGCCGGTTACCACGTCGACCGATGGCCGCTGGGTGGCGACTATAAGATGTATACCCGTGGCGCGTGCCAGCTGTGCCAGGCGGCAGAGGGTGCGCTCAACTTCGTCGAAGGCGGTCATCATGAGGTCAGCCAGTTCATCGATTATAACCACAATGAAGGGCATAGATTCGCCCGACTGCCTGTTCTTATTGTAGCCTTCGATGTTCCGGGCTCCAACCTGAGCGAATTTCTGGTAGCGATTGTCCATTTCCTGGTTGAGCCAGCGGAGTGCCAGTACCGCCTTATCCGCGTCCACAACCACGGGAGCTATCAAGTGCGGCAGCGAATTGAAATTGACCAGCTCTACGCGCTTTGGATCTATCATTATAAACTGGACGTCGTCCGGAGTGTTGTGAATTAGCAGGCAGCAGATAGTAGAGTTGAGACAGGCCGTCTTGCCGCTGCCGGTGGCACCTGCTATAAGCAGATGTGGCATGCGGGCGAGGTCGGCGGCCACGGTTTCACCACCAGCACCCTTGCCCATGGCGATTGCCAGTTTCGATTTGGCGCCGGCTTTCTGGAAAGAAGCTGATTCGATTACTCCGCGCAGGTTGACCAGTCCGAATGAAGTATTTGGGACTTCGATGCCCACAATTGATTTGCCAGGCACGGGAGCTTCGATCCTGATGCTTGATGCAGCCAGAGCTAAAGCCAGGTCGCTGGCCAGCGCACTGATACGGTCGACCTTTACTCTTGTTTTCGATATCTCCTCACTACGTACCTGAGTTTCACCGTTCTTGTCCCGCTCTCTGATCTCCTTGTATTTGCGGTCCCAGCCGGGCTCGACGCCGAACTGGGTAACCGTGGGGCCAACGTTTATCTGGACTACTTTAGCTTCGACCCCATAACTTCCCAGAGCCTCTTCGATGAGCTGAGCCCGTTTCTGGATTTCGTTCTTACTGAGCTCGACCTCGGTAGGCTCATCAAGTATGCTGATTGGTGGTAGCTGCCAACCTCCAGCTGTGACCACGGGCTGCCGTTTCCCGGGTTCCCAGGCTTCATGTTTTGGCGCCTCTGCAGCTTTGGGCGCATTTATTATCGGAGCAGGTTCGGGCACCGGTTCTCTAACGCTCGGTTCAGGCTTACTGTACTCGATTTCCCTGGGCGTTTGTTCCGCTTCTACCTTGGGCGGGCGCTGGAAGGTTCGTTTGATAGCCTGCCCCAGGAGTAGGAAAACTTTACCTATACTTTTGAATAGACCGCTAAGCATCCGCCATGTCCAGTGCGGCACTATTATCAAGATACCCAGAAAAACAAGGCCGATTAGCCTCAAAGCCCCAATAAAATAGTCTTCAGTGATTATGTTTTTACCTATGTCGCCGCCAAGCGAGTGATGTCCTATAACGCCGTGGCCAGGGCTTAAAAAGACTAGTATACCCCAGGCAGCGACGGTCAGAGGAATCCCACCCAGCCACCATTTCCAGTACTTCGTGAAAATCGAGAACCGTCCGGAAGCGATCATCCAGATTATGACTCCCAGAAATACCGCAGTCGGGATTAAGCCCAAACCGAAAATAGACAGCAGCCCCTCCCAGGTGCCGGTCATCCAATCGGTGGCATTCGACCAGGTTTCTTCTGCCCAGCTGGATATAATTGGCCAGAACCAGACCACAAGACCAACGATTATAACGGCCAGCAACAACCGTATTACGGGACCTTGCCAGTTGGTTTTTTTCTTGCCTTTGCCGCTGTCGGAGGTTTTAGTGGTTTTCTTTTTCTTAGCCATAGTTCGATAAAATTTATACTTCTAAGGCGGTTGTTAGAATCATAGGACGGCGCCGTGTTTGCTCGAAAAAGAACTTACCTAAAGTATCTTTAACCTTGGTATTTATGTAGCTCGATTCCAGTGGAAGCCCGCCGCTGTGGTCGAGAGCGGTTTTTACCAGGTCACGTCCCTGCTCCAGTATTATTTCACCTTCTTTCATGTCCACGAAACCCCTGGATACGATATCCGGCCGGCCAACAATCTTGCCTTTCTCTTTATCGATAGCTACGATTACTACTACAATACCATCCCGGGACAGCAACTTGCGGTCGCGCAGAATAACGTTGGCCAGGTCTCCCATGACCAGTCCGTCAACGTATACGTTACCTGTGGGCAGTTTGGTCGTTATCCTGCCCTTTTCGCGGTCCAGTTCCAGAATATTGCCGTTCTCGAGCACGAAAATGTTGTCTTCAGACATGCCCAGGCTTTTTGCCAGCTTGGCGTGAAGGCTCAAGTGGCGGTATTCGCCGTGTATCGGGACGAAGAACTTTGGCTTAACCAGACTGAGCAGTAGTTTCAATTCTTCCTGGCTGCCATGGCCGTGCACATGCACCTGTGCTAATTTCTCATAGACCACGTTAGCACCCTGCCTGAAGAGGTTGTCTATGGTACGGTTAACCAGCGCTTCATTGCCCGGCACCGGTGTGGCCGACATAATGACTGTGTCTCCCTGGATAATTTTGACCTGGTTGTTATCGCGATTGGCAATGCGTACCAATGCCGATGTCGGCTCTCCCTGGCTGCCTGTAGTCAAAAGGATGATTTTATCGTGAGGAAAGTGGTGTATTTCATCGAAGTGCCGCATGATACCAGACGGAGAATTGAGATAACCGAGCTCCGTGGCGATACGCACGGTATCTCTCATGCTGCGGCCGATGATGAAAACGTGTCGGTTGTGCTTGACGGCAGCATCGATTACCTGTTGAATGCGTGAAATAAGCGACGAAAAGGTGGTGATGATTACTCTCCCCGGTGCATCGCCTATGATGCGTGCCAACGTTTCTCCGACTACCGTCTCTGAGGGCGTGTAGCCTGGGAGCTCGGCGTAGGTTGAGTCAGCCAGAAGCAGCAGCACGCCTTCTGTTCCCAATTTGGCCAGCTTGGCTAGTTCTGTAGGTTTGCAGTCCACCGGCGTGTAGTCGATTTTAAAGTCGCCGCTGTGCACCACAATGCCTATTGGCGTATAAATAATAAATCCAAGCGAATCGGGGATACTGTGGCAGACCGCAAAAGGTTCTATCTTAAAGTTGCCCAGTGAGAATTTCACTCCTGGTTGAACCGTCTTGAGTGTGGCCTTCTTTTGATACCGGTGTTCCTTCAATTTGACCGATATCAGGCCTTTGGTAAGTTTTGTCCCGTAGACGGGCACATCGAGCTGCGGCAGTATATAAGGCAGAGCCCCGATGTGGTCCTCATGTCCGTGGGTAATGATTATGCCCCTGATTTTCTCGCGGTGTTCCAGCAGGTAGCTGATGTCGGGAATCACCAGGTCGATACCCAGCATTTCTTCTTCAGGGAACATGAGTCCGGCGTCGATGATGACGATGTCGTTAGCGAACTCGATTGCCATCATGTTTTTACCGATTTCGCCGAGTCCGCCGAGGGGAATTATTTTTAGTTTTTGTTTGCTCATTTTGTAGTCTAGAACAGGCTTAACTGCTGCGCTTCAGCTTCATCCTGAGGTAATTTCTGAGTTTGAGCCAGTATTTGTGGGATTTTAAGCATGTCCGCCTCTATCGTCTTTCTCAAGCTTCCCTGGTGTAGAGCTGCAGCCGGGTGGTACATGGCGAAGTATATTACGTCATCCTGCTTTTTAGCTTTGCCGTGGACCTGGCTGATGCTCTGGCTGGGAAAGTATTTCGCCATGGAGTAGCGTCCCAGTGTAACGACCATCTTCGGTTTGATTAGTTCTATCTGTTGAGTCAACCATTTGCTGCAAGCTTGGATTTCACCGGGCAAGGGGTCCCTGTTTGACGGCGGACGGCATTTAATAACGTTGGCAATAAACACTTGCTCGCGTTTCAAGCCGATAGAAGCCAGCAGTTCTTCCAGAAATTTGCCGGCGGGGCCCACGAACGGGCGTCCTTGCTGGTCTTCATGCCATCCTGGTGCTTCGCCAATGAAGAGGAGGGTAGCATCTTCGGGGCCTTCCCCGGGCACGGCCCTATTGCGGTGTTTGCCTAACTCGCAGTCCTGGCAGCGTTCGATTTCTTCGTTCAGCTCTGTAAGCGCTGACATCTGGGAGAATCATAGCATAGCTTTTCAACGCCGGTCAATTTAGACCAGCAGTACTATAATGCTGATAGCGGCCAGGCAGAGGACGGCTACTGATATGCCGATGAACAGTCTGTTTCTGTCTAATGAGAAGAACACGATTGATAGAATCACCTGTATTATGGGTATTAGCAACAGCAGAAAAATACCGATACTTATTATTATGGCTGCGGGTATTTGCTCTAATTTAACGAACGGCTGTATGTTGCTCGAGCGCGAGATATAGATAAGTAAAATAAAGCCGATTAAGACCAGAGTGAGCGAGATACCAATACCTACTCTGAATACAATGCTGGACCACGCTTTCAATCGGCTATTGTCAATCTTATTACTTTTCATATCCTAGTCTATTATCCCTACTGTTTCAAGGAACATTAACACGGAGACCATAAACAGGAAAATACCGAATATACGCCTAAGCCAGTCCCCATGGATCTTTTTGGTTAGCTGGACACCGGCACTTGAGCCGATAACCGTGCCGATTACCAGTGGGGCGATGATGAAAGGCTGCAGATTGCCGTAATGCTGATGGATAAAAGCACCGGTAGCAGCTGTAAGCGCTATCATAAAAGTACTAGTGGCTACGGCTGCTTTCATCGGCACTCCCATGACCAGATGCATTACCGGGACTTTTATGACTCCGCCGCCGACGCCAAGCAGGCTGGATAATATGCCAGCTCCAAACCCGGCTCCCATTCCGGCTGGAGTTCTATTAACATTGTAGGTGATCTTCTTGCTGAGATTTTCGTCTTCATAAGAATCTGATAGAGACCTGGATAGACGACTACCGCTTGTGTCTGGTTCAATGACAGCATTGGTATTATTTGAAGCAGAGTACATTCGGGCCACCATGGTGTAGCCGACATACAGCAGTAACAGCCCGAATAAAGCGCTGAGCACTGCAGCCGGAATGTATGCCGCCGCAAAACCGCCCACTATTGCTCCTGGAATGGTCGTTGTTTCTAGCAGCAGACCAAGCTTTATATTGGTAAATCCGGATCTGGTATAGGCCCCGGCCGCGGTGCAGGCGTTGGCCACGATGGCAACCAGACTGCTACCCACAGCTAACTTAATAGGCAGGTGTAGTGCCAGCGTAAGAATAGGTACGATGATAAAACCACCACCTACTCCCAGCATGGAACCCAGGAGGCCGGCGATTATGCCGGTGCCACCCAACCACCAGAGATTAACTTCATTCATAGGTGCGATTAGACATAGTAACATTCGTAGCTTCGACAGGTCAACGCTTGCTCAATTTTCGCAATCGCGACGACCTTATTGTTGTACCGTGACATCAATGTTATACTGTCCAGTGAAAAGTCGGTCTGGATGAAAAGAATCGACGGTCGTGTCAGTGACGAGCTTCGTACCATAAATATTATTTTGGGATACCAGGCGTTTGCTGAAGGCTCAGCGCTCATAGAACTGGGGCGCACCCGTGTGCTCTGCTCCGTCAGTGTGGAGGAAAGGGTCCCAAACTTTCTTAAAGGGAAGGGTACCGGCTGGGTAACCGCAGAATACGCCATGTTGCCCCGGTCGACCCTTACACGAACTCCCAGGAACATCTCACCGGAGAGACAAGCCGGCAGAAACCAGGAAATACAACGGCTGATAGGCCGGAGCTTGAGGGCTGTTACCGACCTTACCGTTCTCGGCGAACGGACGTTTACGGTAGACTGTGACGTGTTACAGGCGGACGGCGGCACCAGAACGGCGGCTATTACAGGCGGATATGTGGCGCTATATACGGCGATGTACAATCTTGAGAAACAGGGAGCACTGAAGTCGATTCCGTTAAAAGGCAAGGTAGCCGCCACCAGCGTCGGCGTTCTCGGTCGGGAGGCGCTGTTGGACCTTTGCTACGAGGAAGACTTTAAAGCGGACGTGGATTTCAATGTGGTAATGACTGATAAGGGTGATTTTGTGGAACTGCAAGGAACTGCTGAGGGTAAACCGTTCCCCAAGCAGACCATAGATATACTTCTAGCACTGGCCGAGAAGGGCATTAAACAGCTATTTAAAGTTCAGAAAATGACCTTGGACGAGCTGCACTAAGGTCTTACCTGCCCGTTACCGATGATAATCCACTTGTAGCTGGTTATCTCTCTCAAGGCCATTGGACCACGGGCGTGGAATTTTTGGGTGCTTATGCCGATTTCTGCGCCAAGGCCGAACTGGCCGCCGTCGGTAAATCTGGTGCTGGCGTTGGCGTAGACGCAGGCGGCATCAACTTCATTCAAAAAACGGTCTGCGGCTGCTTTGTCCTCGGTGACGATAGCTTCGGAGTGTCCCGAGCCGTACCGTGCGATGTGCTGGATAGCTTCGTCCAGTGAATCCACGATTTTTACGGCTGCTATTAATGATAAAAATTCCTTGCCCCAATCATCAGTCTTGGCCGGCATAACTTTAAGGGCAGGGACGGGGCCGAGGATAGATAAAGCTCGCTTATCGCAGTGCATTTCCACACCGGCTTTATCCCATTCCGCGGCTATTAAGGGCAGATACTTGGGCGCAATGGCAGAGTGAACCAAAAGCGTATCCAATGCATTGCAGACAGTGGGGCGTTGTACTTTAGCGTTATAAGCGATGGCTACCGCCTTATTAACATCAGCGCTCTTGTCCACGTATGTATGACAGACACCGATGCCGCCGGTTAGTACCGGCATGGTCGCCTTTTCGGCCACCGATTTGATTAAACCAGCGCCGCCGCGCGGTATAACCAGGTCGATGGTGTCCCTCATCTTCAGCATTTGATTAACTAGTGCCCTGTCCGTAGACTCGATAATCTGCACGGCACCTTCAGGTATACTGGCTTTATATGCGGCTTTTTGGACGATCCCCGCGAGAGCCAAGTTCGAACGGAGCGCTCCCTTACCGCCCCGCAAGATGACCGCGTTTCCCGACTTCAGGCATAGTACCGAGATGTCAACCGTGACATTAGGACGGCTTTCGTATATGGCTGCCATAACTCCCAGTGGCACACGCTTTTTGCTTATTTGAAGTCCGTTGGGCAGGATTCGCTGCTCTATTATTTCCCCAACCGGGTCGGGTAAAGCTGCCACTGTTCTGACATCGTTGGCGATGCCATTGAGCCTTTCGGAGTCTAGCATCAATCGATCAAGCAAGACGGCGCTGGTGCCCGATGCCTGACAATCTGCATAGTCCTTTGCGTTAGCGGCTAGTATTTCTTTCTCTCCAGCCTTTAGGGCATCGGCCACGTCAAGCAGGGCTTTGTTTTTTACTTCGGTCGGCAGGAAGGCCAGCCTTTTGGATGCGGCTTTAGCTGCTTTACCTTTGTCTTCGAGCTCTACGAAACCAGACTTCATTATTGCTCCTTATTACTGCTTAAATCAGCACCATGTTGTTTCTATGGATTAGTTCGTCTCCATATTCGTGGCCTATTAGGCTGGAAATTTGTTCCGATCGTGCTCCCTTGATGGCTGCAATCTCGCTGGCGTCGTAGTTGGGCATGCCGCATCCAAGACGGGTGCCTTTAGAATCGTAGATATTCACGACATCGCCGCGTTGGAACTCACCTTCTACACCGATGACGCCGGCAGGAAGCAGACTACGGTTCTGCTTCTTCAAAGCTACAACGGCCCCATCGTCGATCGTGAGTTTGCCTTTACAAGCTAGCCCGCTTAACATCCATCGTTTCTTGCTTTCCACCTTGCTGGTTCGAGATGGAAATATAGTGCCTATGGCTTTTCCTGCCGTGATTTGTTTTAGTACGTTTTCTTTACGACCGTTGGCGATTGCTACGGTTACTCCGGAAGTAGTGGCGAGCTTCGCAGCTTCGAGTTTGGTTATCATGCCGCCGACACCGCAGGAACTGGAGGTATCACCGGCAGCCCGTTCAATCTCGGCGTCTATTCTGTCGATTCTGGGGATGAGTTTAGCCTCGGGATTGCAGGTCGGGTCGGCATCGTAGAGGCCATCGATATCCGTGAGAAGCGCCAGCAAATCGGCATCAACTAAATTGGCCACCATAGCCGAAAGATTATCATTATCTCCAAACTTCAACTCACCCAATTCGTCGGTGGCCACCACGTCATTTTCGTTTACGATACATATTACGCCAAGCTCCAGCAATGCTAGAAGCGTGTTGCGAGCATTCAGGTAACCGGCACGGTCGATTAGGTCCGACTTAGTCAGCAGTGCCTGGGCTACAATAATCTTATGTTTACCGAAAAGTTGTTCGTAAGTGTTCATTAGCCGGCTTTGTCCGACTGAAGCCAGAACTTGCTTGAAAGGGATGTCCTTCTGTTCCCGCGCAAATCCCAGCTTCTCTCTACCGGCAGCAACGGCCCCGGAAGACACGATTATTATCTCATGGCCCTGGTGGTGGAGCTCGGCTACCTGCTCCACCAGACTTGACATAAGGTCAATATCGAGTTGGTTGCTGCCTCCAGTGAGTAAATTTGTACCGAATTTAGCTATCAGGCGATGATAACGCATGGTATGTGAATTATAACGCCGCCTGAGCTTACCAACAAGTATAAGCGGTGCTAGGTAGTATATTTACGTGAGATGGCGCGGTGTATTTGTATCAATGAAGTAGCCGCTCTAATCTGGCTTAGGCACTTCTTTTTCCCGTTTCTGGTGCCGCTGTTGTCTTATTATGGTTTATGATGGGCCTGGTACCATTTCCAGCCGATAACTGACCATATTGCTAGCACAGCGATTATTCCGATAATGCTGCCTATAAGCCACCAATTAATACCATGTACGGCTGAGGCAACCACTTCGAATTCACCTGTAAGGCCGGATATTTCCACTCGGTGTTTGCCCAGCTCGTCAGACGTCACGGTGAAATTAACTAACTTGTTATCCCCGGGTGCTACGGTTACCTGCGTGCTTGATTTGGCCGCGCCATCAATTTTGAGGTCTAAGTTGTAGTCGGAACTTATTTCACCGGTATTAGCTACTTTAACAGAGATGGTTATTGCCTCGTTTGATTTAATTCGTGACGGATTAATAGTAAGGTCGCTAACGGTAAATTTAGCTGGTACCGCGGTCGGTTCTGCAATCTTGGCTAATACAGCATATATAGAGAAGTGAGTCAGCAGACAATGTGCTTTGCCGATTTCTGCAACGCCCGGTCCAGGGTCTAACGCTAGCCAGCCCTCACTTTTATCATAGTTGGCAATGTAGCCTTCTATCGCGCCTGGAGGCAAAGAAGCCGGATCGTAATTCAAGATTAGACGGGCTGAGGGAGTAATAGCGATTGACGACGGCGCAGTACTCTGTGCCGAGGAGTAAGCACTGAGTTCGTACACCGAGCTAATTATTTTAGTATTTTCAGGAACAGGTAATTCAGCGGCTGAGGTAGTGAATTTGATTGAATATGGAACAACGTTGCCGGCAAGGGCTAGCTTGGTGCCTTTATCGAGTTCCAGCGAATTTTTACCTGATTTATCTTTGGCCAGACAGGCTTCACAAAGTATGCCCTCAGTGGTCATACTGGCGACGGTAATATTGCCTTGAACATCGGCTGCCAGGCTCAGGGGGCAGCCAGCTAACGTCCCGGCTAGACCACCTAGATCACCGCCTGCACCTCCACCGCCGCCACCGCTACATAGTGTTGTACCCTGCGGGTCATTAGATATGGCAGTCCACGTACCCATCGAATCGGTCGCCTTTATGGCAAAGAAATAGGAAGTACACTGGTCTAAACCTATGACCAGAAGTGTTTCAGGCTGGCCTGGTGGCAGAGGATCTGGCGGATTTGCCAGTTGAGTAGCTGCTTGCCATTCGCTCTCGCTGGTAATCGGCAAAAGAGAGTAACGAATATCATATTTGGTGGCTGGCCCCCAATCTGGCGGGCTACTCGGTGGTGAAGTCCAGGTCAATGTCAGGCTTGTGTAGTTGAGATTGGTAGTGGCTAAGTCTATAATCCTGTTATTTATGATGGTTACACTGGCCTGAACTTCTGTATTATCGGCGTTAACTATACCGGGTATTATCCATAGCAACAGAGCCAACAGAATAACTGTTAGCTTCAGTGTATCCGTTAATTTTAATACTCGTTTAATAATAGCGGCGTCGCCTCGTCAGTACTATTAACACAATAATAATAATTAAGACAACAACGGCAGCACCAATGGCTATTGGCAACCAGTTTATGGATTTCTTGGCTGGCTGTGCGCCGCCTTCACCGATGATTTTCTCCCCGGTACCTGTGCTAGCAGAGATTACCTGGACTGAGAACTCGAAATCCCTGGTCTGCTTTATGGCAGCCGTCCCGGTTTGACCGAGCCATTCCGCCGTCCCCGAAACTTTTATTTCAGCCTGTTGCCCGATTTTTTCAGTTTCAGGTACGGTGACGATAATATTAGCCACCTTAGCCAGTGCATAACCTCTGCTGGGAACAGTAATAGATGCGCTTCCCGCCGGGACGTCGGTGGCTGGCTGGGACAGCAGTTCAGACGGTTCAATGTAAAGGTTCTCGGTAACGGTGACTACCTGTCCATTGACCTCTACCTGCATCTCATGTAACGGCGGGTCAATTTTAACATCCCAATTATCCGGAGCCTGCGCTATATTCAAAGTAACATGGGTTATGCGATTGCCGTCCACATTGTAAAAATAAATAACTCCTGTACCTGTTTTGCCCGGAATTACCTGTATTTGCTTATTGCCCTGGGCGGTAGCAAAGTTGTACTTTGCTGGTTCCTGGGCTAAGACCAGTGATGGTATGGCCAGTAACAGGGCAATGGTGAGAATTAAGGTGATTGTCTTTTTCATTCGCTGTTCTCCAGACTTCGTAATTAATTACTGTGTCGCCTGATAATAAAAAGTACTGCTATAGTCCCCGGGGGTTTGTCCGGCAGGGATTGATATCCAGTGATAGCATTGATGAACATCGCCTGCATAGGCGGACACAGTATACCACGTGACGTAGCTGGTCTGCATAGTGCTGGCTCCGAGAGTAGTGTTGACGCTATTATATTTGACGTTAGCTATTGATATATTTCCGGGACCGCTAAAGTTATCACCTCTAATCTGAACATTGACATCTACGTTTGTCTCCGTGCTAACGGTGAGTGTGACCGCACCCTGACTGGGTGTCTGGTCAGCGGGTTGATCGGTCGTTCCGGGGTTCAGGCTGCCAAACTTGATGCCGTCGCCACTATAGTCTGTGACCGTGAATGAAATGTAGATATTTGACTCCCCGATAGCAAAATCGCCAAATGACGCCAATCCCGTCGCCTGCGTACTCGTAGACGTACGTGTGCCAACTGCGGGATATGCCCAGGTAGAGCCATTGAAATTGCCGACAATAAATGTACTGGTGTTGGCCCCACTATCGATATCGCCTGAATTGAAATTGAAGGTGGCGCTATAGTTTGTGAAACCGATTCCTGAGTTTGTTAAGCTCCAGTATAAATTAACGCTCTTACTCGAATTGATTGTAGAAGATGCAATGGATGGGTGATCGCCTGGCGTGGCTTTTGCAGTTAGATTGCCGGCAGTGCCGACACTATTAAAAATTACAGTGACGGGATTATAGCCACTTGTGGTACCGATTTCGAATGTGCATGAGACGTTTGTCCCAGAAGAAACATTCTTCTGCAAGTTGCCGATGATATAGCCGCTGGTGCGTGAGACGCTGCCGCCGGTTCCAATTATGACTGTACTGCCGCCGGTGGTAATCTTGCTGCTGGTTAAATTAAGTATATTGTTGATTGTGGCGTTGTTATTCAGGTTAAGACCGTTGCTGTTATTAAGCGTAAGGTTATAAAAGGTGGTGGCGCCGGTCACCGACTGCGTGCTTGTCCCATTCAAGGTGATAGTGCTGCTATTTGCCGTGAACGTCCCACTATTATTCCAGTTTCCTGTCAGGCTCAGCGTGCTGGAACCGCCATTCAATGTGCCTGCGGTCAGCGTGACGTCGCCGTTGATGGTATGTGTTAATCCGGTACCAAGATTCAATGTCCCGCCAGAACCGTCAAGGGTTAAGGCAATTCCATTCACATTTCCGGTTAAGGTAGCCGTACCTCCGGTCTTTGTCATAGATACGATACCGGAGGTGGAGAAGCCGGCGATGCTCTGCGTTCCTGTGCCGCTGATTGTAATAGTGGAGGTGCCGGCGGTAAACGTGCCGCTATTGATAAAGTTGCCGCCGAATGTGAGGGCGTAGCTGCCGGTGTTTAATATGGCGCCGGTGTTAATAGTAAGCGGAGCGTTGATTACCTTCCCCTGATTTAGTGTAACCGCACTGCCACTCGTATTAGCAATTATTACTCCTCCCGAACCGCTCCACGTTGCCGGAAATTCCGTTCCCGTCGTTTGAGCGCTGGTCCCCTTGTATTGCAGCGTAGCGGCCGCGCCGTATGTGGGGGTTGTTCCCGTGGTTGTGGCAGTCCCTTCAATGGAGAGAATGCCGTTAATATTTATGGTACCAATAGCCTTTTGCCCGCTGCCGGACAGTGTAAGGTTGTTATATGTTGTCATCCATGTGGTCGGGAGCGTTTGAGCAGCGCCGTAGTACTCAACAGTACCCGTACCGGGAGTCCATGTGCCCCTCGTCCCATTGATTGAGACTGTGGTACCGATTTTCAGAGTACCACCACTGGACATATTGATGCTACCCCGCCTATTACCATTACCCCCGACACTTAGCCATGTACCGATCGTGAGCTGTGATACGCTATTTAAAAATGATAGTGTTGAGGTGGTGTTATTGGTAGTACCCACGGTGAGGGTTGAGCATACAGCATCACTTACGTTGACGGTCACCGTATAACCGTTGTTAATAAATACATTATCGTTCGAAGTAGGTACAGCGGCACCTCCCCAGGTGGCTGTATTGTTCCAGTTGCCACTAGCTGAGGCCGTTCTGGTAGCCGCTGGGGCGTATACCGGTGGCGTGGGGCCGGGTTCCGGTGTGGGGACTGGAGCGGGTATTATAGGCGGTGTTGCCGCCTCACCCATGGCTGTGGCTATGTTAATACGACCAAACCACTGGTTTGGTACCGGGTCAACCGCGCCTCGGATCTGGTCGAAGACATAATCATTGTTTTGTCCATTTGCCGTCAGTAGAGCTGCCAGCCCGGCTACATTGGCAGCGGCGGCAGAAGTGCCGCTTATGGTGTAATAATTACCGCCTATAAACGTAGTGTAAATACCGACTCCAGGTGCAGCCACGTTGGCGCTGCCCGTATTGCTATCAGCGGCTACATTATCGTCCTGGTCGGTGGATGCGACTCCAAGCACGTGCTCCATGCCAGCCGGATAACTGGGTGCAGTTGAACCATCGTTGCCCGTAGCGGCCACTAACACGCATCCCTTGTTCCATGCGTACTGGATGGCGTCCGCTAATGCATCCGAGTAATCGGGGCTGCTGAAGCCCATCAAAATAACATTGGCGCCGTTATCGGCTGCCCACAGCATGCCGGCCACGATATCGCTGTCCAGGCCAGTGCCATCAGGTTGAAGCACCTGGACCGAAGAGAGTGTAGTTCCAGCATAAGCTACGCCAGCGATGCCGACAGCGTTGTTGACATTGGCAGCGGCTATGCCGGCTAGCGCGGTTCCATGGCCGTTCGGGTCACAGCTGGCATCACCATCGACGAAGCTCTGTCCTGATACAATACGGCCGGCAAAATCCGGGTGACCGGAATCTATGCCTGTATCCAGCACTGCAATCGTGGCCGAGCCGGTAAAATTCCGTATATCGTAAACTTGATCCCAGGACATCTTGGGCAGAGCCCATTGCTGCGAATACAGAGGATCATCCGGTGTTCCGGCCTTATGGAACTTGACGGCCTTGGATGCTCGTTCGACGTGAGGGTTATTTGCCAGCGTGGACAGTACATTGTCTGCTGCCGCCGCCGGCACGCTGATTACATGTGTGTGAAGTTGCGAAAAATGGCGTAGGGCTTTGCCATGTGAGGCCTGTATTGCTGTATCTACTGCAGAGGTATTATCAGCATCCTTGAATTTGACGATGATTTGGACTGTATCGTCGGATGGCTGTGCCTGAGTGATGCTGGTCGAGCTCACCAGTGTGAGCGTCGCCAGCATCACCATGAGTGTCAGTCCAACAACACATCTACGCAAAAACTGCTTTCCCATATTGCTTCCTGGCTCCCTGCATCGCCAAGAAGTATCCATTGTCAGTGTTTTACGAGCAGGTTCTTACTTTTTACTCTATAGCGTCTTGTCTATTTTGTAATCGAAATTAGTTTGGTAGGTTGCAGCCGCCTGTCCGGCCGGGATGTTAATCCAGTGCCACACACCCTGTGACCAGGCCACGCCGGGAGTTGTATCCGAGCCTATCTGAGCATAAGTCGTGTCCATGGCAGTTCCAGGAGTGACGTTATCGGTGTTCCAGGTGGCGTTGTCAAGAGCAAATGAATTGGTTCCACCATCGCTAAAGTCCCCCTCGCCTTTTAGGCCGACTTTGCAGACTGCATTGGTCTCTGCAGCCACATCGATGGTGACAGCGCCGGTACTATCACTCTGATTAATCTCGGGTACATTCGTATCACCCGGATTCAGAGTGCCGAAACCAATGGTCCCACCAGTAACGGTTACCGTAGCATTAATATATTCATTGATAGTTACCGATGCATTGACTGATTCCTCAACTGCCAGAACTGGTGCTGCCACAGTACCTACTAGGATGAGTGCACAGGCCAGGCTGATAAGTAGATTTGTTTTTTTCAATTTTGCCTCCTTTTTTATTTTGTATTTTAGTTGTCTGATAATCGCTAATTTTCTTCTAGAAAATCATATGTGCCATTTCGTATCTAAATCTGAGCCTCTAGGTATCACCTCCTGTTTGTCATATGTTCTATAAAACGCAAAAACCGACCTATTTTTGGGTCGGTTTCACTACTGGCTCGGCACCGCTCAAGTGACCAAATTACAAACGGTGCTTCATTGCCTCCCAATTCATGAAATAATGACTATTTATTTAGCTGACTAAATAATCTCATAGGGCTTAAATGGTGTCAAGTGACTTAAACTAACCAAACCTCCCAAAAGCAGTACCTTTTTCCTATAAGAATTGGTACTTTTGAGCCATTTTATAATATTTTGCGATACGATTGTGTCATACCGGTGGGCAAAATTGAGAAAAAAAATGGTACTAAAGACCTATTAATCGAAAGTCTAGTAATCCATGGCGTTACTGTAGGGCACGGGCCGGACAACTTCTGTGACCGGGTGCTTTTGACGACAGTGGAATCTTCGTAAACAGTGATACTATCCAGTTAAAGCGAAAAGGTGCCGTCTCAGCGAAGATTGTTACCGATCTAATCGAGTATGGTGCTAGCAGCTCTCGGGAAGTGGTGGTAATGGGTTCGCCAGGTTGACGATGACTCGATATCTTCGAAGTAATCTCCATTTGAGATGTAATGATGTTAACTGACTCGGGAGTAGGGAGGTCTTCTACCCCGTCCGTACTGGAAAAATCACAGTACTATCTAGCCACGAAATTCGGTACCTTTGCGGGATTGTAGGAGGAGATAAGATAGGATAGAGTTAGTATAGTTTCACAGCAGATAACATTAAGGAGTAAGAACATGGGAAAGAAAAATAACGGAAACGGACTTTTAACCGCCAGACAGGTGGCTCGGCTTCTTAATGTTCATGTGAATACGGTCCGGCGCTGGAATGACCGGGGCATTCTCAAGGCATACCGTATCGGTCCGCGCGGCGACCGGAGATTCGACAAGGCCGACGTCGAAGGTTTCCTGTCTGGTAACGGAGACGGTAGTGGCAATGACCAACACGGCAGCCAGTCTGTACCCGAGCTCGTACTCGTCAATTGATAATATTTGGCGGGATTCTTTTGGGCAATGAAATATGCCCGGCCGGTAGCCAGCTGATTAGTAGTTAAACCGCCTCCATCTCATTAAAATCCATATGGCGAATGCCAGTATAATAACAGCAATAATGCCGCCGATTAGCCACCAGTTGAGGCTATTGGGCCCAGCTACTACAAATTCACCCTTTAGCCCGGCCACAGTCACCTGGTAGGTTCCAACGATGTCTTCGGTTGTAGTGAAACTCACCACGCTGCTTGTCCCGGCAGCAAGGGTTACTTCTTTCGTTGATTTCGTTATACCATTCACTTTTAGCTCAACGTTGTAGTTTCCAGCAGTGCTGCCCGTATTAGCTACATTTAAACCAATGGTTACTTGCTGAGCGGGTTGTATTTGAGTCGGGTTGATAGTTAAATTGCTTACTTCAAATTTAGCTGCCGCCTCCGCAAGCTTAGCCAATAAAGTGTCGGGTACGAAATAGTCCAGAGTACCTACCGCTTGGCCGAGTTCGGCCACCGTACCTACGGAGCCCATGGCCTGCCAGCCCTGGTTTTGACTGGAGTAGTAATCATAGGTTACCTGTGCAGTATTTTCTGGCAGCTCATTAGGGTCATAAGCTGAGGCGATAGTGAACAGCGGATAAATATTGATGGCTGACGGATCCGTGCCGTCCAATGAGGCATAAGCGTTAATATTATAGGCTTGTCCGATTGTCTGGCCACCAGTAACCGGTGGTGATGAGCTGGCGAGTGTTACTTTGATAAGTTGTGGTATCTGATTATCCACCAGGGTAAGCTTTGTTCCTTCTTTAGCTTCCCAGCTATCTTGCTTCTGCGGGTCGTAGGCCAGGCAATTTTCGCATAGCACACCATCCGATGTCATTTTGGCGGTGGTTATTTGGCCCAGCATATTTACAGTAAGTGTTAGGGGACAACCGCCGCCTGTTGTTGTCTGCCCAAAACCAACTTCACCTCCGCCACCTCCGCCTCCACCGCCACATTGTATGACGCTAACCGTGGTTGTGGCATTATCGCTGATACAGCCGTTTGTGTTGGTAACAACCAGAGTATAAGTGCCAGACATATTGGAGGTGGCATTAGGTATGGAGGGATTCTGCAAATTGCTGGAAAACCCGAGAGGCCCCGTCCAGCCATATGAAGCTACATTATCTGAACCGGCCATTAGCTGTATAGTACCGCCGATGCAGACAGGTGAGTTAGTGGATGGAGCGGAGATGGGTATAGGATTTATGGTTACGTGTCCGGTGGCGGTGTCATCGGGGCAGACGCCGTTAGAGCAGGTGACGGTATAGTCGTAGGTCCCTGGAGTCGAAGGGTTAACCAGGTGATAATCTAGGGTCATAGAACAGGAGCCGGAGCAGGCGGCGCCGTTAGAGGTAAACAGGGTATCGTTAAGTGTCGTTCCCTGGCAGATAGAGAAATCGGGAGCGGTGGAAGTGCAGGGAGAAACGACGGTTACGTGTCCGGTGGCGGTGTCATCGGGGCAGACGCCGTTAGAGCAGGTGACGGTATAGTCGTAGGTCCCTGGAGTCGAAGGGTTAACCAGGTGATAATCTAGGGTCATAGAACAGGAGCCGGAGCAGGCGGCGCCGTTAGAGGTAAACAGGGTATCGTTAAGTGTCGTTCCCTGGCAGATAGAGAAATCGGGAGCGGTGGAAGTGCAGGGAGAAACGACGGTTACGTGTCCGGTGGCGGTGTCATCGGGGCAGACGCCGTTAGAGCAGGTGACGGTATAGTCGTAGGTCCCTGGAGTCGAAGGGTTAACCAGGTGATAATCTAGGGTCATAGAACAGGAGCCGGAGCAGGCGGCGCCGTTAGAGGTAAACAGGGTATCGTTAGGTGTCGTTCCCTGGCAGATAGAGAAATCGGGAGCGGTACTTAAACAGGGAGCGACGATGGTTACATCGATGCTGTTATTACATGTGCAGCCGTTATTGGAGATAGTGACTGCGATATGCGCTGTACCAGATGAAGCAGCATCCCAGGTGATAGAGTTGCCAGCATTACTCCCTACTATGCTACCGCTACCGGTTATAGTCCAATCATAGGTAGCGTTATCCACGGCGTTGGGTACTGAAGCCGAGTTGCTGGTGGAGTTTTCGCAGACTGCATTAGTTGTGTCGATGGTGCAGTCGGGCAGCGAGTTAACGGTAATATAGTTTGTCTTTGTCTGGTTGTCAGAGCCACAATCATTCGTAGCGATTAAAGTGACGTAATAGCTGCCGGCCGTATCGTAGGTTATGGCTAGAGGATTCCGATCGCTCGAGAATGAAGGATTCCCGCCTTCGAAAGTCCAGCTAAAAGAGGTAGCGTTGGTGGATGTATTGGTAAAGATGACGTTATTGCCAGCGCAAATTGCAGTAGGACAGCCGGAGAAATCGGCGATAGGCCCATTGCATGTAACCTGTCCAAGCTTGGCGCAAATTGCATTAGCGTAAGCCTGACCGTTGGCGATTATCTGTACCCAGCCTGGCGGCGGATAAGCTGGCGGCGTAGCATAAGAGCCGGTTTGAGGCCAGACGATGTCAGTCCGCAGCCACTCGCTTGCCGTATCCTGTGAGGGACCTATATACTCAGCATCGATCTCATCCTGGTCAGAGGTCATGCCTAAATGACCGATGGTGTAAACTTGTGCTGCCTCCGTGCTGTCCATAGCCTCTGTACACCCATCAACGATATCGCACGAGTCACAGCCAACTGAATTATAGGGATGACCGGTGTCATTGCAACAGCGTGTGGGTATGCCATCGGTGACTAGATTAACGACCTGTTTGATATCAGGATCAAAGCACGGTGCACCGTATAATGTATCGGCAGCCAGGTAAAAGGCGCAGGCTAGAGGGGTATATCCGCCCCTTTTGGAGATGCCACTGATAGTATTGGCCACGCTAACGGCGTTGCTGGCCGTGATAACAGTAGGCGGTACTTCGATCACTGCCCCAATGCCTCCCGGTGGGAAGAGGGGCAGACCGATTTGTACCACCGTCAGCTGTATCGAGCCATCATGTATAAAACAGCCGGGATCTGCGTTCTCGATGGCTGAAGCCAGGCCGTTCTTCATATCGGTGAAATCGGTACCGGATATGCTGGCGCTACCATCCAAGATTATGGCTAGCTGGACCCGCAGAGGCACAAAGTCGGGGTCGGCGGCATCTATCAAAGTGTCGCAGTCGTTGTCGATGCCGTCGCAAACCTCCAGGGCGCCGGGATGGACATTGGGATTGGAATCGTTGCAGTCGGTGTTATCAGCAACATAGCCGACGGGCTGACTGCACGAAAACTGCTGGATACTGGGGTTGCCATATCCATCATTATCGCTGTCCCTATACCAGACTGTGGGTGAGTTATAGGTAAAAGAACCGCTACTGGTAGCGGTGCCACCGGACGTGGTCACCGTAATTTGGCCGCTGGAGCCAGTGCCCACCACAGCCGTAATTTGGGTGGCCGTGTTAACAGTGTAACTGGCAGCATCGGTGCCGCCAAATTGAACCGCGGTGGTCCCGAGGAAATCGGTGCCATGGATTGTTACCGAAGTATCGGTGCAGCCGGATATCGGGTCAAACGAAGTAATCGTGGGTGGTGCTGGGGGAGTGTAGAAAATCTTTACCTGCACCTGGTCCAGCCATATGGAATCACCACCTCCAGTCGCATCCATCCTCACTCTAAAGCTATTGCTATTGATTATAGTCGTGGTCCATGAGCCGTATCCCCAATTGTTACTACTGCCTCCGAGCACTATCGTGGTATCATAAGTCTGCAGACTGCCGGTATTTATAGCAGTTGTCCAGTGGGTGCCACCGTCGTAGGAGAGGGAGACGTCCCAGGTCCTTGATGAACTGGAATCTCTATATCCCTCGATACTGACCTGAATGCCATCGATAGTAGAACCACCCGGAATAGTAAGTCCGAAACCATAGTATTGATTTATATCATTAGTGGAATCATACTCCGCTCTAAGGTTGTTTGAGGTATAAGCATAAGTCGGATTACCAACACCGCCTCCAGTGGAACTGTTAGGCTGTTTCCAGCCGTCTTCGAAACTAGCAGCTATTGTATGATTAGCGGTAACGTTGGTGAAAGTATAACTATTTGTTCGTCCTTGCGAGACGCTGTCTACTGCCACGTCAGAAACTATATAACTTGTATTTGGGGGGATGTCGAATGCCTGGTCATTTCCTTCATCGACCGATACGACACCGGAAGGTGTTATGCTACCTCCTGCTCCGGCAGTAGCGTTAATGGTATAAGTTACTGTCGGAGTGTAGTAAACCGTAATCCGAATAAAGTCTACATATATGTCAGTATTATTGCTCCGGGCTTGCGCTGCCATGTGGACACCAAATGTAGAGGCATTGATTTCAGAGCGAGTCCATGTTGTTCCCCATAGGTCGGTTGGCCCACCGTATGTTCTTATGGTTGCTGAGCCGGGCCAGTTAGGTGATGTAACGGCTTTGTTGTCACCTACCCGGGCGGTGCCGTTCTTTGTAAGTTGGACGAGGGCATCCCTGGCGCTACCGGCGCCGCAATATCTCTCAATCTCTACTTGGATACCTGTTATGGCGTTACCAGCGGGTATGTTAAAGCTAAAGTTAGTTGCCATCAGGACATAAGAGTAATCATTGTCGTCAAAAGATGAGGCAGTTATGCTCGCATTATTCCCGTCATCGGCACTTATGTTACCCCGGTTTATCCAGTCTTCGTCGTTGTATGAACCCTCGGAATTTGTATTGACTGTTCCTGGATAGCTGATGCCCGTATTGTCTGCCAGCGCTGTACCGGCCATTGGTAGTGTTAGTGCAAGGAGCATGATTACTCCGAGTATCAGGTATAATAGCCTTCTCATTTCTCTATTACGCCTCCTATTCGCGGCAATCCTGGATGTTCGCTAAAATAAAAAAACCGACCGTTAAAATGGGTCGGTTTCACTACTGGCTCAGCACAAGTCAAGTGACCAAATTATTACTCGTGCTTCATCGCCCCCCAACAAGTTCTTAAGTACGTAAATTATTTCGAGTTGGTTACCTCCATGGCAGCCTTCGACTTGATTTGAAGTTACTTAAACAACACGCAAATCTGCCAAATTTACGATAATTTACATAATCGCATAGTACCAGTTACTTGTCAAGAGTTTTTTCACCCTTTTTTCACAAAGTTTTCATGAAATCTTCACGTTTCTCTGAGGCCGCAAACTAATTATCTTCGGCCAAAGGCTTTGTAATCTTTCCCCGGCACATTTCCTCGTTTATTTAGGAATTCAGTACTAGTGAGTTGGGGGACTAAACTACGGCGAAAAACGTGACCTACGGGTCATTCGAAAGCTCAGCCAACCGGTTAAACTAGCCCTTAACATGGTAAAAACGGGGAAGTTTATTTGGTTGGCGCTCATTCTCCTGATTACGCTAGTGGTTACAGTATTAGCTCCAACCCTTGTTAGAATCTCAGGCATTTCCTTGACAGGTTCAGTCGCGGTTCTGCCATTTGAACCGGGAACCGAAATTCAAAAGCCCAGTTCGATTGTTCCGAAAGATTCTTCCGGAAAGCAGTGGGCTATAACGAAGGTAATGGCGCCACAAGCCTGGCAGGTTACTGGCGGTGAGCCGAATATCCTGATAGCTGTATTGGATACCGGAATCGATAAAGACCAGAAAGACCTCGCTGGCAAGGTGATGGCCGAAATCAATTTCACCGATAGCGATACAGTTGAAGATGTTTACGGCCATGGCACTCATATAGCGGGCATCATTGCAGCCTGGGCAAAAAATAGTGGCGGTGTTGACGGTTTGGCTCCCGATTGTCGACTGCTTAATGTGAAGGTGGCTGACGATCAGGGCAGATTTGACAGCAAAGTAGCAGCTAAAGGCGTCATCTGGGCGGTTGACCATGGTGCCAAGGTCATAAACATGAGTCTGGTTACCCTGGAGCCGTCGTCCGCCTTGGAGGCGGCAATTGACTATGCCTGGAACAAAGGGGCTGTTGTAGTCGCTGCAGCCGGCAATCTCGTTGGCGATAAGATTGTATATCCAGCATATTATTCGCGGTGCATCGCCGTGGCTGCCACTGACAGCAACGACAGTATAGCTTCCTGGTCCAGCCAGGGAGAATGGGTGGATGTAGCGGCGCCGGGTGTGGATATTTATTCTACGCTGCCCCGAGATAATTATGGCTACAAAAGCGGGACCTCAATGGCATCGGCTCATGTATCAGGAGTGGCCGGGCTATTATTTGCTCTGGAGAAAGACACTGACGGCGATGGCCTGATTAACGATGAAGTCAGGTCTGCGCTTGAGAACGGTTGTGATGGTCTTGATGCAGGTGTTGTAAAAGGGCGAATTAATGCCTATCATGCAGTGAATAGCGCGTTAACCTCCAAATAGACGGAACGAAGCAACCTCATTCAATTTACTCACCCCTGAGGTTGCTTCGTTCTGATATTTTCGGTAGTAATTCCATCAACTCGATATAGCTTCGAATTCCAGTTCTTTCCTTTTTATTATAGTGGCAGTATAATCTGGAAATCATGCCCAAAATGGATAAAGACCTCTATGGTCTGCTCACCACGCTGTCCGATATCCTCACCCCCAAGCAAAGACCGGCTTATGTGGTTGGTGGGTTTGTCCGTGACTGGCTCCTGGGAAAGGATACCGTTGATGTTGATATTGCTGTTCAGGGGGACGCACTAAAAACAGCTCATCAAGTGGCCCAAGCGGTTAACGGGAAATATGTTTTGCTTGATCAAGTCAATAAAGTTGCCAGGGTGGTTGTCACATCTGGGCGACAATGGCATCTGGATTTCAGTACGTTTCAAATCGATATCGAGTCAGACCTGGCACGGCGTGATTTCACCGTCAATGCTATGGCCTTCGAACTTCAGGGTTTGATTGACGGCTCGCCAAGTATTATCGATCCGTTCTCAGGCAAAGGAGACTTGAAGAAGAAGCGGGTACGCGCGGTCAGCGAGCAAATCTTTCACGCAGATGCCGCCAGACTAATGCGCGCCCTTAGAATAGCCGCCGAACTCAACTTTAAGATTGAGCCTGCCACAGAAACGCTCATCAGGAAAGATTGCCAGTTGGCAGCACTGGTTCCGGGCGAACGGCTGCGCGATGAGCTGGTCAGGATACTTGCGGTGCCTGGAGCCGCTGCTTTGGTACGATATATGGATAGCCTCGGTTTGCTGACCGCCATTATTCCTGAACTGGACTGTTTAAAAGGCGTGGAACAGCCGAAAGAGCATTATTGGGATGTATTTAATCATTCCGTTGAAACGATAGCCACAGCTGAATTTTTACTGCGGGAAAGTAGGTGGAAGTACGGGAAAACTAGTTTGTTGTCCGTAACTCCCTGGTCGGAAGAAGTGGAGCATCATTTTGATGGTGAGATTTCATCGGGGACGAACAGGAAGGTGATGCTAAAGATTGGTGCATTGATGCACGATATAGCCAAGCCTGCCACCAAGGCCGTTGATGAGACGGGCAGGACGCGTTTTTTGGGTCATCCCAAAGAGGGTGCCGCGATTACAGTGAAAGTTTTGGAGAGACTCAGGTTCAGTAGTCGGGAAATTAGACTGGCAGAAAACTTGGTTTATCATCACCTGCGTCCGGCACAAATGTCCAATGTGGGGATGCCGACCAGTCGGGCTATTTTCAGATATTTCCGGGATACGGAGGGAGCCGGAATCGATATATTGTTTTTAGCGCTGGCCGATTATTTAGCCACGCACGGTCCCAAACTTGACATTCAGGAGTGGAACAATCATAATCATGTGATTAATTTTGTACTGACCGAGCATTTGCATCAGGAAACCAAGGTTTTACCGGTCAAGTTGATAGATGGCAATGATTTAATGAAGACCTTCGGCTTGAAGCCGGGGCGCTTATTGGGCGAGCTTTTAAAGGAAGTGCAAGAAGCTCAAGCCGCCCGAGAACTGAGTACCAGGGAGCAAGCTCTGGACCTGGTCAGGAAAGAATTAGAAAAAAGGCAGTGCGGTTCAGCATGCTAAACTTAGTCAATCAAATAAATAGGCAGGCAGTCAATTGAAAAGAGCAAATACACCACTACTAATTTTTATCCTGGCTCTATTTGCCGTCTGTGTCTGGTTCATTTTGCCGGGTAATGGATTTGGTGACAGAAAAGATTTCAAATTGGGCCTCGACCTTAAAGGCGGCAGCCATCTGGTCTATAGAATAGACCTCTCGAAAAAGGACCCGTCTCAGTCGGACGCCGACGTTATAGCCGGCGTTAAACAAAAGATCGAACGCCGCGTAAATGCCTACGGTGTCACCGAGCCCATTGTCCAGACAATCACTAATGAGGGAGGCAGCTTCGTTCTCGTTCAGTTGCCCGGCGTCACCGACATAGATGAGGCAATTAACCTCATCGGCCAGACCGCAGAACTGGACTTCAGGGAACAAGTGGTCGATGCTAGCGGCAAGCCGGTACTTGATGCCGAGGGCAACCAGGAATGGAAAATTGCCACGGCCAAAGGCACCGATGGGCAGGAAAGAGAGCTAACAGGTAAATATCTAAAACCAAACGCTCAGGTGGTTCTGACTCCGCAAACTAATGAGCCTGAGGTAGCATTTGAGTGGAATTCGGAGGGTGCCACGCTCTTTGAGCAGATCACGCAACGCAACTTAAATAAACCTCTCGGTATATTTCTTGATAATAAACTTATTTCGGCACCGACGGTGCAGGCTGTAATTAAGGATAAAGGCGTCATCACCGGCCTGACCCTGGAAAACGCCAAGACACTGGCCATACAGTTGAATTCGGGTTCATTGGATGTTCCGCTGACGATAGTGGAACGCAGAGATATTGGCGCAACTCTAGGCGCGGATTCTCTGAAGAAAAGCCTTGAAGCCGGTATCATCGGGGCCGCCATGGTCATTATTTTTATGATCGCCTATTACCGGTTCTCCGGCCTTATGGCATGTCTGGCTTTAATAGTCTACGTGGCCTTAACCTTAGCCGTATTTAAGCTGATTCCGGTAGTTTTGACGCTGCCCGGTATAGCCGGCTTTCTGGTTTCGGTCGGCATGGGAGTAGATGGCAATGTCCTTGTCGCCGAGCGCCTTAAAGAAGAATTGAGACGCGGGCGCACCCTGGGAGCGGCTATAGAGGAAGGCTTCAAGCAGTCGTGGTCAGCCATTTTAGATGCCAACGTAACCGTATTTATCGCCTGCATAGTTCTATACTGGCTGGGCAATACATTCGGCAATTTCCTGGTTCTGGGTTTTGCCACCACTTTGTTCATAGGTACACTTTTAAGCATGTTTACGCAGGTTGTAGTAACCAGGACTTTCCTCCGCGCCGTTGTAGGTGCCGGTATGGCTAAGAGTCCCGCGGCTTATGGAGTAGCGAAACAATGATTGATTTAGTAGGCAAAAGGAACTGGTTTTTTCTCATCTCGGCGATAGTAATTATCCCGGGCATTATTTCACTGGCTGTATTTGGGCTTAAGCCGGGAGTTGATTTTAGCAGTGGCACGGCGATAACGTTTCATTTTGATAAAACGGTGGAGTTGGGCCAGTTACGGCAGGAGTTAACTAACGAGGGCTATGACCAGGCAGTCGTTCAACCCGCGGGAGAGGGCGATTTCTTTGTGCGACTCCCCGAAATGTCTACCGACCAAACTACAAAACTAAAAAATGATTTGCAAACGGGATTGGATACCACGGTAACCATTAGCAGCCTTTATACCGTCTCGCCTATAGTCGCGGCCGGCACTGTTCGGAATACCATCATTGCGATAGTAGTGGCTGCCGTGGCCATTTTGCTGTATATATCGTGGGCCTTTCGTAAAATGCCTAAGCCATTTCGGTGGGGCACCTGTGCTATTATCGCGCTAGTACACGACCTGGTGGTAGTTATCGCCATATTTTCAATTCTGGGTTGGGCGGCCGGTGTGGAGGTTGATGCACTATTCGTGACCGGCGTACTGGCTGTGGTCGGCGTTAGCGTTAATAATATAGTAGTCGTGTTTGACCGCATCAGGGAAAATATGAAGAGGGGCATAAGCCGTGACTTCGAGGTAGTAGCGAACTACGGCATTGTTGAGTCTTTAGGACGTTCTCTGAATACAGGCTTGGCCACACTATTTGTGATAGTGGCTCTTTACTTGCTGGGCGGGCAGACTACACATACGCTGGTGTTAGCACTGCTTATAGGTATAGCCACCGGAATATACTCATCATTGTGTATTGCCGGGCAGCTTCTGGTAGTCTGGGAAAAAGGCCTGGCACCAAGAAAAAAGGAAGCGGTTAGCTCTATCTAATTACCGGCTTTCCTTCAAATTGCCAGTACCCAAAATCAAATCTGGTGGATTTCTTTCACCATTCGTACGAAGTTATCAAAGCTTATGTGCCTCGATCTTGCCGGCTGTCTACCGAGGGGGTCGGAAATTTGCTTCTCACCCCTGAGCGTGTCCAAAGTGGCCGCTATCGATAGCGACAGCGCTTCAAGATTGTAGCCGCCCTCGAGGACGAAGACCATCTTCCCCTGGCACAGCATATCGGCCAGAGTTATAATAATTTCGACCAGGCGGGCAAAGCCTGATACACTGAGCTGCATCGATGCCAGCCTGTCAGCCCAGTGGGCGTCGTAACCTGCTGAAACCATAATTATCTGGGGCTCAAACCGCTTCGCTATCGGCGCTAAAATGTCTTCGAAAACTTTCTGGTACTCGTCATCGCCCCAGCCTGCAAGGAGTGGAATGTTGACGGTAAAACCCTCTCCGCCTCCGGCTCCCGTCTCATCTATGCTGCCCGTTCCCGGGTAAAACGGATATTCATGAGTGGAGAAATAAAGTACGTTCGGGTCGGCGTAGAATGTATCCTGTGTACCATTGCCGTGATGGACGTCGAAATCCACTATTAGTATACGTTTGATATCGAAATTGGCGAGTGCGTATTTTGCAGCTATGGCTATATTATTGAATAGGCAGAAGCCCATTGCTTGCCAGCAAGTTGCGTGGTGTCCGGGAGGCCTGACCAGCGCGAA
Organism: uncultured Dehalococcoidales bacterium; assembly: GCA_964548415.1. Lineage (GTDB taxonomy): Bacteria > Chloroflexota > Dehalococcoidia > GIF9 > UBA5629 > 9FT-COMBO-48-23. The sequence continues at coordinate 57,209 of CAZJQG010000004.1, forward strand.
AGAACTGCTTACCTCCCTGTTCATCACGGCATCAACCGCGGTTATGGTACCCCCGGCGGCGAACAAAGCTGCGTTGTACGAACCTGGCGAGGTCACTGTGTCGTGATCCAGCCAGCCTCCGCCCCTCTCCGATTGACTTCTAATTCGTGAAATATATTCAGGCGCATGAACCGCCGTCAGTTCAGCGACGGTAGCCGCACGCGGATGCAATAAATTGAGTTTATCTATTGAGTGGGTGTCCTCGAGGTGGGATAGGGTGGCTGTCAGCCGCTGACCGTTTTCAACGTGAGTCCCGGTATCGTGTTCTAGATAAACAGGGTCAGAAATCAGGCCGACTCTCATACGTACTTTGCTCTTTGGGAAAATGTGGCAGGCAATTTGTTTAAAGAGCATGCCTATGATAGCAAAGCTGGACGTAATGGGCAACAAATGCCTTGTATCCAACGTTGAAATAACATAGAATATGAAGTCGCCTCGCATATCTAGGCATATCACGCTTGATAAGTCACTCGGAATATACAGGAGGACTAAATGATTAGACTCGTTACCGACAGCGCGTCCGATATACCACCCGAGTTTGAAAAAGAGCTGGATGTAACCGTAGTGCCGCTTCAAATACAGTTTGGTAACGAAACTTATAAAGACAGGGTCGACCTGAGTGCCGAGGAGTTCTACGACAAGCTGCAACACAGTTCCATTCTGCCATCCACTGCAGCTCCCGGTCCGGGTATATTCGCCGAAGTGTTTGACGAACTGGCATCAAAGACCAACGAAATTCTGGGTGTATTTGTTTCTCGAAAGTTAAGCGCCACGTATGATGCTGCGCTGCAGGGAATAAAGCTGATGAAAAGGAAATGCCGGGTGGAAATTGCCGATTCAATGTCTGGCATACTGGGAGAAGGAATACTGGTTATCGAAGCGGCTAACAGAGCGAAAACCAGTGTCAGCCTGGATGAACTGATTAGTTTTATATCGGAAACCATCCCCAAGATACACGTTAGAGTAACCCTTGACACCCTGGAATACTTGGCCAGAGGCGGCAGGATTGGTAAGGTGCAGGCTTTCCTCGGCTCTATGCTCAAAATGAATCCGATATTGGGTCTTAAAGACGGTGTGGCTTTTCCTGCTGCCAGAGAGAGGTCCCGGGCTAAGGCGACCGAATGGCTGATTGACTTTGTATCCCATTTCAGTAAAGTAAAGGCTATGGGTGTGGAGTACGGGACTAATCTTATCGAGGCAAAGGCATTCGCGGCGCGTCTAACTTCGATTTTTCCGCAGGCTACCATGTATATGTCGAATGTTAGTCCGGTTATCGGGACGCATACCGGGCCTAATTTGTTAGGTTTAACTGTTCTGGAAGGCTAGTACAAGCAGGGACTACAGGAAGTACCCTTCTAACGGACTTCCAGACCTATACTGTAAAGCACTACTTCTCTTACCCACGTGTTATGCCACTCGTCGCCGCGATTTTCTGTATAAGCACCTAACGGGGCCGATATTTTTTATAGCAGGCTTCGGCGACAATATTAGAAATCGTTGTTTGGGTTATGACCTCGTGATATACTGGGGCGTCGGGATAATCATGTCTCTGGATCTATCAAAAATAATCGGACAGATTGTGAACCTGGCTGCTAACTTGAAGCAGAAGGAGGCACAGAGGCGGTCAAAAATAAGGCATGCCGTGGATGCTCTGGCGTCGGCTGCTGCCGATATAAATGCCTTGAAACAAAAAGTAGAATCGAGCAAAACGACCTGGCTGGTGGCGGGGCCAAAAGAGAGCATCGACCTCCGGCAGCCCGCAAAAGAATGTTCCACCGATTACATAGCTGTGGCAAGCGATGGTTCTCACATAGACGTGGACCGTCATCAATCGGCCCATTGTTTTCTTATTAACATCGGCATAGCCGAGTTACAGTATGGATTCAATCCAGGCGCTGAACTGCTCAGCGTACCGAAGCTATACTTTAGAGACGATGAAGTGGTTATTATGTCCGCGGACGGACGCATAGTCCCGATTGAGGGACAGCTCCTTGGTATAAAGCGCAGTATCGAGGAATGCCGTATGCTAGTCGATAGGTTGGAAAGGCCGGAATCGTCGCTGCCTATAATTATGTTGCTCGATGGTTCCCTTATATTATGGAGCTTGGCCGAGCAAATTTACCCTGATTTTGTAGTTAATGAGTTGTTGGTTAATGGATTTTTAAAACACCTGGACAAAATTAGACGGTTCGGTCCAAGACCCCTCTTGGCCCTGGCAAGTTATATTAGTTTTCCGCGCAGCACGGAGGTGATTAATCTGCTGAGGCTGGCCACCTGTCCGCATCAACAAGTGGACTGTGACCAGTACTGTTCGGGGAAATTTTCTACGAGGGAATGTGACAGAGTAGGCGGCATACTGGACCGTGAACTTTTTACTTACCTGTTAGCTCCGGGAGAAAGGTCGGCAGTGTTTACCAGCCGCTCTTCTGTTGTTACCAGGCACTATGAAGCCAACGAAATTAACTTTTTCTACGTCAGGCTGGATAGGGAAGTGGCCCGAATTGAAATTCCATTATGGGTAGCTGAAAACGAAAAGCTGCTTGAGCTAACACATTCCGCCATTCTTGACCAGTGCCGAAGAGGATTGGGATACCCGGTTGCTCTGAGCGAAGCTCACGAGCAAGCAGTGGTAAATGTCGGAGACCGGCAGCAGTTCTGGAATCTGGTCGGGCAAGTACTGGGCGAAGATGGGATTTCAATGTCAAGCTCGGCCAAGAGTGAAAGCAAGAGAGCCAGATGGATATAGAACAAGCTAAAAGCCAAAAACCAAAAACCAAAAACCATTCGGAAAGGCGAATAGGAGAGGTTATTAAGGCAAGTAGTGCAGAGTTCGCCGCTCAATGTTATAAGCTTGATGAGGCACCGCCTCTAGGATGTCTGGTTAAAACTGAGGGTAAGCCGGGTGAAATTTACGGCGTTGTCTACGACGTGGAAACTCAAAGCCTGGAACCGGGTCGTCGTGTAGTGGCCAGGGGGGAGAAATTGGATTCAAAGGACGAGGTTTTTGCGGCCAATCCGCAACTGTCGCGGCTTCTATCAACCGATTTTAAGGTGATGGTGGTCGGGGAGGTTGAAGGGAAAAGTCGACACTACTATCTGCCGCCAACACCCGCCGCGATTCACAGTTTTGTCTATGTCTGTCAACCCGAAGAGGTCAGGGGTTTTACCGAGTCCTTGGATTTCCTCAGCCTGCTGATAAACGCTAAAATTTTGGTTCCGGTGGATGAAGTCATTGCCTCCTGCCTGCGGAATGCCAGCCTAACCCATCCCGACTCGAATGCATTTTTAGTTAAGGCCGGCAAAGAACTGGCACGCATGTTGAGTAACGATATTAATAGATTAAATTCTGTGTTGAAAAGGCTAAGGTAATGGCAACTGAAGAAGAACAGAAACGTTTAGGGGCTGTGGTTTCCGGCTCGCTTACTCAGGGCGTCGAAGTCAGGCTAGACGCCTCTATTTCGGTTGAAGACATGGCTGTGGGCAGGTACGTGGCGATTGAGGGCACCAAGCACCGTTTCTTTGGAATGATTACCGATGTCAGCCTGGAAACCGTAGACCCTAATGTGGCAGTAACGCCTCCTGATGTATCTGACCCCTTTATTGCCCAGGTGATAAACGGTACCACTACATATGGAAAACTCGAGGTGTTGCCCATGCTGACCATTGGCGGCGATGCTGCCAGTATTCTAGAAGGCCCTCAACCGGCGAAGACAGTGCCAGCCCATTTCTCTACTGTGAAGCTGGCTTCTCAACGTGATGTTGAGGTAGTTTTCGGCGCCGAGGATGAAAAGCGATTTTACGTTGGAACACCGCTTGATATGGAGACCAAGGTGTGTCTGGATGTGGCTGAATTTGTTAAGCGCTCGAATGGTGTTTTCGGCAAAAGCGGTACGGGCAAAACATTTCTCACGCGCTTACTTCTCGTCGGCATGCTACAAAAGAATGCAGCGGTTAGTCTCGTATTCGACATGCACAGCGAGTACGGATGGGAAGGTAAAACCGAAAAAGGCTATAAAGTTAAGGGTTTGAAGCAGCTATTTCCATCTAAAGTTGCCATTTTTACTCTGGATGAGGAAAGTTCCAAACGCAGAAGAGTAAACACCGATGTTGTGGTTAGAATCGGCTACAATGAAATCGAACCCGAAGATGTCGAGCTTCTACGTCAAACCCTCAACCTTACCGAGGCGTCCACTCAAACGATATATCAGCTAGCGAGAGAGTTCGGGGACAGTAAATGGCTGGAGACCGTGCTGAACCTGAATGAGGAGGACGGTAAACAATTAATATCGAGGCTGAATATTCATGACAGCACCTACCGCAACTTGCGGCGCGGTCTCGAAAACCTGCGGCGTTTTTCATTTTTGGTGCCCCATACCCGCGAAAATTCGGTGCAGCGCATACTAGATTACCTGGATAGGGGCATAAATGTAATACTTGAGTTCGGCAGGTTCGATGATTTCGCTGCTTACATCCTGGTAGCCAATCTACTGAGCCGGCGAATATACGCCAGATATCGGGAGAATGCGGAAAGGGAGATGGGAGGCGAGGTAGCCCCGTCCCGTCCCTTGGTCATAACCATTGAAGAGGCGCACCGTTTTCTGAATCCAGAGCTTTCGTCTCACACCATATTCGGTAGAATAGCCCGCGAAATGAGGAAATACAACGTAACCCTACTGGTAATCGACCAGCGGCCCAGTGGAATAGACGCCGAAGTCATGTCTCAGCTGGGGACTAAGATAACCTGTCTTCTTGATGATGAACGGGACCTGGACAGCGTGCTTACAGGAACTTCAGGTAAAAGCGAATTAAAATCAGTTCTGTCAAAATTAGAGACGAAACAGCAAGCCCTTATATTCGGCCACGCCGTGCCTATGCCGGTGGTGATTAAAACCCGGGAGTACGGCACCGCCGAGTCTTATAGGGAGCTCGGTTTTCTGGACGCGGCTGAACTTAAGAAAAAGACGCAAAAAGACATAGAAGATTTGTGGGCTTGAGGACGCGTTTTACTTTTTAGGAAACGGCCCTCTGCCGATCTTCATTTCGCCCTTGAAGTACAGGGAATAGGCCTCGTTTATCTTCTGGTTCCAGACTTTTTCGCCCTGCTGTTTTCTGAGACACAAACTATAGATTTTGATGTTATGTGGGAGGCGTTCCGCTCTGTCTGCACATGGTAAAAGTTTGGAGCAGGGAAACTCGGCGCAATCACAACAAAACTCCACGCCTTTATCCTGAGCACAGATGTATGTGGCACATTGCTCTCCGATAACCGGGCAATAGCCGATAACGGCCCTGCAGCCCTTACAGGTAGCCTTTTCAGGAGGAACATTCATTCGCTGCGACAGAGTGTCTCTCAATTTCTCGTCAGTCAACGCTTTGTTCAGCAGACAGAGGCCGCAGTGAATTCCACACGGCGCCGCAAGTCCGGCCTGGTCAGTCATTTACAGTTACCTCCTTTAATATGGGGACTCCCTGTATATCGAGTTTAAAGTTATTGACATAAGGTTTAACAAGCAGATAGGTCTTTCCGAAAAACAATGGCAAACAAGCCGCGTCATCGACAAGCTTCTGCTCGGCCTCCTGGTACATAAGCAATCTGGTGGCCTCGTCCTTTTCGATTCCGGCCTTGTCGAGCAGGGCATCGACGTCCGGATTACTGTACTTGCCCGTGTTGTATTCGGCGCCGGTATGAAACAGCGTATCCAGAAAGTTCTGGGGGTCGGCATAGTCTGCAATCCAGCCGCTGACGTACATCTGATCAACTTCCTGGTTTAGAACATAGTTAAATATCTCGGGTTCCAGCTGCCTTACACTTACTTCTACACCCAGGTTATTCTTCCAGTCCTGAATAGCGGCACCAAGATATTCGTCTATATTACCGCCGAGGCCGGAGTCGGTGATGGTAATGGGCGGCAAGTTGGCGACGCTGCCATATTTGGAACTGGCTATTAAGCTTTTGGCTTTCTCTACGTCGAAGTCGAGCCCCACCAGTTTGTCATTGTATCCCGGCAAGCTGGGGGGCAATATGCCGTCTGCTTTGTCCATAGAGTCCTTTAGAATGACTTTAATTATGCGCTCCTTGTCGATCGCGTAGCAGAAAGCCCGACGAACGTTGGCATCATCGAACGGAGGCTTCTGACTGTTGAAACCGATGTAGAAAAAACTCAGGTCGGGAAAAGTGTGAAATTCGTTGAGGAACGGACCTCGCGGGTCTGTTGCCCTGTCTAGATTATATTCATCGACTTGAGCTACATCTATATCTCCCAGTTCATATAATGCCATGGGGAGGCCGGCTAGCAGATGGAAAATAACTTTAACCTTGGCCGGTTGTCCGTAATAAAGTACATTCGGCTCCAATGTCAGTATCTGGTTCTGTGTCCACTCAGTTAGCTTGAAGGGTCCCGTCCCGTTGGGTTTCAGCCACCAATTGACACCCGACTCTACGTTGGCTTTATCGACAACAAAAGTGGCATGGTAGGTTAACTTAGACAGAAAAAACACCTTGGGTGCATCGATGGTTACCTTTAATGTGTGGTCATCTATTATCTGTACGCCGCTGATTTCAGTGGTTTTTCCATCCAGTACATTGGCTACACCGACGATATCACCCAGATAAGTGGCTGCGGTCTGCGAATCGGTCTTAGGCAGGCAAGCCCTCTCCCAGGAATACTTAAAATCGCTGGCAGTAACTTCTCTCCCATCCTGGAATTTCACCCCGTCCCGTAGAAAAAAAGTATAGGTCTTGCCATCGTCGCTTACCTGCCACCTCTCCGCGATATCCGGCTCAGGCTGTGCATCGGCCCCTGTGCGGACCAGACCGCTGAAGATTTGCCTTACATAGACCGTCGAGATCGATTCACTGGCTATTGCCGGGTCAAGCGTAATCGGGCCGCTGTCCCACAAATTGAGAGCTCCGGGTTCCCGAATTGTGGTGGATGTAGTGGTGGTCGTGGGCTGGCATTTAACAATGAACGGCAATGCAACTAAAGCACATACGATTGCACCAATTAAGGTAAAGTGCCAAATTTTCCTCATTTATATTTGCCTCAAACCAGATTTTTAGCCTTCATGCTCAGGTGTTCGTTGTCGCAGACAACTATGTGGTCGAGCACGTCTATACCGATAATTTCACCCGCCTCAATCAACCGCTTAGTCATCTTGATATCGTCTTCCGACGGCGTGGGGTCGCCCGAGGGGTGGTTGTGTATGAAAATCACAGAGGCAGCACTGGAAGAAATTGCTTCTTTAAACACCTCGCGCGGATGAACAATGCTGCAATCCAGGCTGCCGATGGAAACCACATTGGTCTTTATTAAATGATTTCGTGTATCCAGACATAAAACAAGAAAATGTTCTTTCTTCTTGCCTTTTAGCAAGGTCCTTGCCGTTTTAATAACGTCCTCCGGAGATTTGACTGTTAGTTTTGGAGCTTCTGCCGAGGAATTTTCCAGCCTTTTGCTCAGCTCGAAGGTGGCTTTAATTTGGGCGGCCTTAGCCGGTCCTATGCCGTTTATTTGTGTCAGCTCCTCTATTGTAGCGGAGGCTAAATTTTTTAAATTGCCGAACTTGGTCAATAGTTTCTGTGCAGTAACTATTACCGATTCGCCTTTGATACCCCGGCCAAGAATCACCGCTAGAATTTCCTGGCTGGAAAGAGCCTCGCTGCCAAGCTTTGATAGTCTTTCTCTGGGGCGCTCAGAAAGCGGCAGGTCGTGGACGGTGAAAGAGTTCTTCAATAAACCTCCTGTAATACGCATATCTGAGCCCACATAGAATTTTCTTTAGACTGGCTTGGTGTCTGACCGGTCACGTATTGCTGCCATAGTGCATCGAGTCCATCCTGGTCGAAACCATAGACATGAAGGAGTGCGTCATCATACGTATTCCCAACTTTGAATAAATTCAGAAGCTCTAGCACTTTGTCTCCACCGTAGTTTTGAATAAGGAAAGTAACGATGCTTTGGCTTTCAGCATATGACAGATAAGCCTCTGCCGGTATGGCCGAAAACGGGCTGGCTAAGCTGCGCACAGATATAAGGTTGTGTTGGGCTATTCCCTTTACCAGCACCGATTCCAGATAAGAATCAGGTTCACCCTGGGCATACATGGCTAAGCCTTCATCCAACCAGAAAGGTAGGACGGCACCATAGGGGCTGAAAGTTATTTGATGAGTTACCATATGGCCGAGCTCATGTGCCAGCGCACTTTTACCCCAGTCCAGATCACTTGTGGGAATACCGATTGCGATTATGCCGTATGCATAGTAAGAGAAGCCGCCCGACCATTCTTGCGGGAAGATCATGGCGCTGTGCAGGTCATTGGAGCTGGCATATATGTATATGCTCACCGGTTTCTCGAGATGGACACCCGTATCTTGTGCCAGTTTCTGCAACGTGTCCCCACCCGCCGCTAACAATTGATCAGCAAAAGATTGGCTACCTTGGTACCAGTAGATATTTAGTTGACCTGAAGTTGCGCTCTTCCACTGGTGGCGAAGATCGTCGAAACTAATTTTTTGCTTTTGGGTGGTGAGAATGTTGCCGGTGACATCCTCAATTGTCCACCAGTAGGTGACCGCGGCGCCAACCGGCAAGGAAGCTTTTCTCATATCCCAGACCCATTGTGTTTTCACTTTGGTGGAAGGCGTAAACTCAGGCCAGCCTTCATCCGTTACCTTAGCGTAGTTCATACTGTCAACTTGATAGTGCAGGCGCAATTTGACAATGTTATTTGGGCTCTCAGCAGTAATGCTGAACGTTAGAGCCGATGGGAAATATATCTGAGCTGAGCTGTCAACCAACGAAATTCCACTCTCGGCATGAGTAATGGAGGGAACAATAACCATTAGAGCCAGCATAACGGAGAGTAACCACTTACTCATTTTCCTACCCCCAGTCTGTAGCGCAGATATGCGGCGATAAAATCGTCGATTTCCCCATTGAGCACGGCGCCAGCGTTACTCGTCTCATATTTGGTTCGATGGTCTTTCACCATTTGATAGGGATGCAATACGTAACTTCTTATTTGGTTACCCCAGCCGGCTTCAATCCGCTCGCCTTTCAATTTGGACTTTTCCATCTCCTGTTCTTCAACCTTCTGTTCCAGAAGTCTTGCATAAAGCACTTTCAGGGCACTTTCCTTATTTTGCCGCTGTGAACGTTGACTCTGACAGCTGACCACCATGCCAGTTGGCAGATGTGTAATTCTAACAGCACTGCTGGTTTTTTGCATATGCTGCCCACCGGGCCCACTCGATCTGAACGTGTCTATTTTCAGGTCTTCCGGTTTTACTTTGATATCAATCTCCCCCTCGGCTTCAGGAAGTATCTCGACGAGAACGAAAGAAGTGTGGCGGGCATGGTCGGCGTCGAAGGGAGACAGACGGACAAGACGATGGACCCCATGTTCCGATTTTAAGTAGCCGTAGGCGTAGTCCCCCTTTATTTCTAACGTGGCACTCTTCAGACCGGCTTCTTCGCCGGGTGAGGTGTCCAATATTTCCGTTTTATGGTTATGCCGCTCAGCCCAGCGCAAATACATCCGGAACAGCATCTCAGCCCAATCCTGCGATTCGGTACCTCCAGCGCCGGCATGTATGGTCATGATGGCGTCTCGAGTGTCGTATTCTTCACTCAGCAGCAGTCTGGTCTCAAGCTCATCGAGTTCAGATGTCATCTCCTCAGCGCGTGTCTGTATGTCTTCCTTGAAAGACTCATCATTTTCGTTTATAGCCAGCGAAACTATATCAAGCAGGTCAGCAACTTCCTTTTCCAGCTTACGCCAGGTTTCCACTGTGCTTTTAGCGGCTCCAAGCTGGCGCATTAAAGCCTGCGCTCTGGCAGGCTCCTGCCAAAAATCAGGTTTGATAGTTTTAGCCTCGAGATTGGCAATTTGTTTTTCCCTACTGGGAATGTCAAAGACGCACCAGAATGTCCGAGATGCGCCGGTTCAGAGCTTCGAGAATATCTTTTTGTTCCTGCATGGATAGTCACTCCTTTTTCTTACTTTAGGGATCCTTTCGGGGAATGGAGCCAATCTCAGGTGAGACCGGATAAAATGGCCGCCATATTTCCGCCAGCTGCAAGATGAGCCAATCGAGCGGGTTCAGGAAGCCGATAACCGCAGCAGCACTCCGTTACCCATTTCACGGCTGTCATCAGGTCAATCTTGTGTCCTATAGATACATATATTGGTTTCGTGCCGGTTTTACTACGGAGTACAGCGCCGATGATTTCACCGTTATCTGTCAGTTCGGCGTAACTGCCTGCCTCTGAGTCAATGGGTGGTTCTAAACCAGACAACCGGGATTTAGCGCAACCTATAGTAGGCAGGTCTAGCAGCAGGCCCAGATGTGAGGCAATTCCGAAACGCCTTGGGTGGGCGATTCCGTGTCCATCTACAATTAACAGGTCAGGCTCGATAGATAGTTTCCGCCAGGCGGCTAATATCAGTGGGGTCTCTCTAAAAGACAGGAGGCCAGGGACGTAGGGAAAGTTAAGCTCGTCCTCAGCTGTCTTTATCTCACGAACGCGAAGCTCAGGATAATTGATGACGACTACGGCGGCCCGCGCTGTCTTGCGTGCCTGTCCGGATGATATGTCGACACCGGCGATAAATCTAGGTTTGATGCCATTGCTTTGCCGAGACACCTGGCAAGCTAGTTCGAGCTGTATCTGTTTAGCCTGATTTATGCCGATTTGCCAGTCGTGCAAATCCTTTATTTTCACATTACTGATTATAATAGCTGCTGTAATTAGAGGCAACATTAGCAGGAGAAGCGTATTGACAGTTTGGGTGAGTTTAGTGCATAATAGCCTACAAAAATTTCTCAAGGAGGCCTATCTAAATAGACAACCGATGGTGAAGATTAGATTGCGGAGGATTGGTACCAGGAATAAACCCATTTATAGAATGGTTGTAACCGATGAACGTTCACCTCGTGACGGTAGATTTATCGAGATCATCGGACATTATAATCCTTTGATGGAGCCCACAAGCTTTGATGTTAATGAAGAAAAAGCGCTTAAATGGCTTAAGTCTGGGGCTCAGCCTACGGAAACCGCCTTGCGCCTGCTGACTAATGCAGGTGTGATGGCAAAATTCAAGCCGACTGCCGAAAAGAAGGTACGGGCGGCAAAACCGAAGAAGAGAAAGAGCAAAGCCGGAACCAAAGCCGAATCAACTGCGGAGGAGTCATCATAATGAAGGAGCTAATAGAGTACATCGCTAAGTCTATTGTTAATGCGCCGGATGACGTACGGGTTACCGAAGAGGCTGATGATAAAAGTATGGTGGTAGTGAAACTTGAAGTTGCCGCAGACGATAAGGGCAGAGTAATCGGCCGTCAAGGACGTGTGGCGGAAGCTATGAGGACGCTGCTCCGTGTAGTTGCGACTAAAGAAGGTGTCCGGGTCAGGCTCGAAATATTATAGTTTACCTACATAACCTAACAGTCACTCCCCGGCAGCAAGAGTATTGCTGTTATTTAGAAGCCAGAAATTTATCTTATCTGGGATTTCCGACGTCTTCTCTCCACTATCTGAAGGCGCATAAGAGCCCGCAGAAGTGCTGCTTGAGTCTGAGCTACATCTACTTCGGGTTTGCGCGCTTTTAGCCCTTCTTCAGCCCGTCGTTTCGCCGCCTCAGCACGTTCTATATCGATTTCGTCGGCTCGCTCACAAGCGTCGGCCAGGACTATAATTTTCTCGGGGCGGACTTCAAGGAAGCCGCCGGAAACAAATAGATAGATTTCCTGGCCGTCTTTCCTTACCAGAATTTCTCCCGGCTTGAGAATAGTGATCAACGGAGCATGGTGAGGCAATATACCGAGTTCACCCTCAACGCCCGGTGCGACCACCGTATTGACCTCGTCGGAATAAACCTGGCGTTCCGCGGTTATAATTTCAAGTTTTATTGTCATTATGCCTCTTCAAGTTTGCCCGCTTTAGCTACCGCTTCTTCTATGGTTCCCACCATAAAGAATGCAGATTCGGGGAGCTGATCGTGTTTTCCGTCAAGAATTTCCTTGAAACCGCGAATAGTCTCTTTGATCGGCACATATTTGCCTTCCGTATTGGTGAAGGCTTCAGCCACGAACATAGGCTGAGACAGAAATCTCTGGATGCGGCGAGCTCTCTGGACGGTCACTTTGTCCTCATCGCTTAGCTCTTCCATACCCAATATGGCTATGATGTCCTGCAAGTCCTTATAACGCTGCAAGACCTTCTGTACGCCTCGGGCTACCTGATAATGCTCTTCTCCAACCACCTGAGGATCAAGGATACGGGAATAAGAAGCCAGCGGATCGACGGCAGGATAGATACCCAGCTCTGCAATCGACCGCTCCAGCGAGATTACGGCATCGAGATGCCCGAAGGTGGTGACAATTCCTGGGTCGGTATAGTCATCGGCAGGCACATATATGGCCTGGAAGGAGGTAATGGAGCCTCTCTTGGTGGAGGTAATCCGTTCTTCCAGTTCGCCAACGTCTGTAGCCAGCGTTGGCTGATAGCCGACTGCTGAAGGCATCCTGCCCAGCAATGCAGATACTTCCATGTTGGCCAGGATATATCTATATATATTATCGATAAACAGCAGGACGTCCTGACCTTCGGCTTCACGAAAATGCTCAGCCATGGTGACTCCCGTTAAAGCTACGCGGGCTCGCACACCGGGCGGCTCATTCATTTGCCCGAAAACCATCATCGTCTTGTCCAGCACACCGGAGCGTTTCATTTCCAGCCACAGGTCGTTACCTTCTCTGGACCTTTCTCCGACACCTGCGAAGACGGAGAAGCCCCCGTGCGCAGTGGCAATGTTGTGGATTAGCTCCTGGATGATGACCGTCTTGCCGACGCCAGCGCCGCCATAAGCACCGATTTTACCGCCCTTGGTGAACGGCGTAATCATATCTATAACTTTTAATCCCGTTTCCAGCATCTGAATTGAGGTTTCCTGTTCTTCCAAAGGTGGAGGAGGACGGTGTATCGGCAATCGTTCTTTGGTTTTGATGGCACCGAGATCGTCCAGAGGCTCTCCGAACACATTAAACAGCCTACCTAGGGTGGCCCTGCCTACCGGCACTGAAACTGACGCTCCGGTATCAATTGCCTCGACACCTCTCTGTAATCCGTCAGTAGGAGATAAGGCCAGGCAGCGGACCCAGTTGTTGCCTATGTGATACTGGGCCTCGAGTACTATCTTGGCGCCGTCCTGATTAATCTCAATGGCGTTGTAAATGGCCGGCAAAGCTTCCGGCGGGAACTCGACATCGACCACGGTTCCGATTACTTGAATAACTTTACCTTTGTTCATAGTCTCATCTCCTCTAATGCAGGCTTTCAACGCCTCCGGTGATGTCAAGGAGTTCGGTGGTAATCATCTCCTGACGTGCCTTATTTAAAATCAATGTCAGCTCTTGCATAACATCATTGGCGTTGTCAGTAGCGCTGCGCATGGCTACCATTCGGGCTGATTGTTCGCTGGCAATAGCTTCCAGAATTGCATGATAAACTCTCATTTCCACAAAACGTGGCAGCAATTCGTTAAGAACGAAAGCCGGATCTGGCTCGTAAATATATTCTTTTGTCTCGGTTTTAGGTATCGGTGCCGGCTCAATGGGCAACAATAACTCGAGAGTGGGATTTTGCACCATCGTGGTCACGAATCTGGTATAGGCCAGGTAAACCTGGTCGACATATCCGCTGCTGTAATCATCGGTGATAATGCGGGATATGGGCAACGTGTCGAGCATAGCAGGACGGTCGCTTATTTTAGTAAACTCGGCTCTAACATCCTGCCGCTGCCGATACATAAAGTCGCGTCCTTTTTTACCGACTGTAACCAGGGTTATAGGTGTTTTCTGATCCAGAATAAACCGGCCGGTGAGACGGTTCATATTGGCATTCAATCCGCCGCATAAACCCCTGTCAGATGTAATGTGAATGACCGCTATTTTGTTTACCTTTCTCTTCTCCAACAGTGGGTGAGTCACATTGTCACCGGATGATTCGGCAGCAAGATCGGCTATAACCTGTGTTATTTTGTCGCTATAGGGTCGTCCGGCCAGGGCCTGGTCCTGGGCGCGCCTCATCTTGGTCGTGGCAATCATCTCCATTGCCCTGGTTATTTTGGCAGTATTCTGAATGCTGCGTATTCGCCGACGAAGAACGCGAGTACTAATCATTTTATTCCTTTAGTAGCTAGCGCTTTTTTTGAACTCCGCAATAGCTTTCTTCAATAACTCTTCGGTTTCAGGTTTTATAATTTTATCGGTGTTAATAAGCTTGCCTATATCAGGGTGGCTTGTTTCCATAAAGTAGTGAAATGCCTGCTCGAAAGCAGATATCTTGGCTACAGGCACATCATCCAGATGGCCGTTGGTCGCTGCGTACAGTATGGTCACCTGTTTGTCTAATGACATTGGGCTGTATTGAGGTTGCTTGAGTACCTCGGTGACGCGCTGTCCACGATCCAACTGAGAACGCGTAGCTTTATCCAGGTCGGCGGTGCCGAATTGAGCAAATGTGGCCAGCTCCCGGTACTGTGCCATGTCCAGTCTGAGTTTGCCCGCTACCTGTCGCATGGCCCTGGTCTGAGCATTACCGCCGACACGTGATACAGAGATGCCGGTATTTAGAGCCGGGCGAATACCGCTATTGAACAGGTCTGTTTCTAGATAAATCTGACCGTCGGTAATAGAAATAACGTTAGTTGGAATATAGGCGGCCAGGTCGCCAGCCTGAATTTCGATTATAGGCAGGGCTGTCAGTGATCCTCCTCCCAGTGCGTCAGATAACTTGGCGGCTCGCTCCAGGAGACGACTGTGGAGGTAGAAAACGTCACCGGGATAAGCCTCACGGCCGGGTGGCCGCCTGAGAATCAAAGAGATTTGTCGATAAGCCCAAGCATGCTTGGTCAAATCGTCATAAATAACCAGGGCGTCCTTACCGGTTTCCATAAATTCTTCGCCGATGGCACAACCCGAGTAAGGAGCCAGATATTGCAAGGAGGCAGGGTCCGAGGCATTTGCCGCGATTACAATGGTGTAATCCATGGCCCCGTATTTCTTAAATATGTCTATTACCTGCGCTACCTTGGAGGTTTTCTGTCCGATGGCAACGTAAATACAGATAAGATCCCCGCCCTTCTGGCTGATTATCGTATCGATGGCAATGGCCGATTTGCCAATGGTGCGGTCGCCGATGATAAGTTCTCGCTGTCCGCGGCCGATAGGGATTAAGGCGTCGACAATCTTGATACCCGTATGGACCGGTGTATTTACCGGCTGTCTCATGACGACGTTTGGCGCCACCCTCTCTACCGGTCTGGTCTTTTTGGTTTTTAGTGGTCCTGCCTCGTCCAGTGGATTGCCCAGCGGAT
Organism: uncultured Dehalococcoidales bacterium; assembly: GCA_964548415.1. GTDB lineage: Bacteria > Chloroflexota > Dehalococcoidia > GIF9 > UBA5629 > 9FT-COMBO-48-23. Next base: position 72,626 of record CAZJQG010000004.1, read on the forward strand.
CGATAACGCGCCCGATGAGACTATCGCCCACCGGGACTTCGACTACCCTGCCGGTGCTGCGGACCTCGTCTCCTTCTTTAATGTGACTGTAATCGCCGAGAATTACGGCGGCTACGTTGTCCTCTTCAAGGTTGAGTGCTAGGCCCATCACACCGTTCGGGAACTCTAGCAACTCGTTGTATTTAGCTCCTTGAAGACCGTGGATACGCGCCACGCCGTCTCCTACTTCGATTACCGTTCCTACATCTATCATGCCAACGGTGGAGCCAAACTGCTTTATCTGCTCCTTAATTACAGAAACTATGTCTCGACTGCCTGTTGTCATATTCGTTCACCCCCTTAGGGAACTTATTTTCTGGTTTCGGCTAACCTCTTCTTCAAAGTTTGTAACCGATTACGGATACTCCCGTCTATCATGCTATCGTCAATTCTGGCGATGAAACCGCCAATAATATCGGGGTTGACTTGGACATCCATGCTCACTTTGGCACCCACCACAGATTCTAGGTACTTTCCCAGTTTCTCTGCCTCGGTAGTATCCAGTGGAACAGCCGTGGTGACTTCGGCTCTTTTAATTCCGTAGTGCTCGTCGACCAGGCGGCTGAATTCCTCTGAAATTTGGCCCGCAATTCTAAGTTTTCCCTTGGAAATGAGCAAATAAACGAGATTAAGTACCATCGGGCTCGTTTTGCCTAATTGCTCTTCTACAAGTTTTTTCTTAAGGTCAAAAGGAATCTTTGGATTCTCTGCCAGCCCGTCGAATTCTTCGTTCTGCATAAGTTTGGCGACCTTGATCAAGTTGGATTGCCAATCCTTGAGTTTATTGCTCTCCAGAGCAATTTCGAAGATTGCTTGAGCGTATCGTTTAGCAGATGTTGTAACCGGCATTTGATTACTGCTTTCTATTTCTTTTTTAGGGCAGCGCTTTCCTTTAGCACGTCGTTGATGATCTTCTGGTGTTTCTTTTTATCCAGTGTCTCGTTGATGACTTTTTCTGCAGCCAGAATAGCGATGTCAGCGAATTCAGCGCGCAGATCTTCGACGCTTTTTTCCCGTTCTCTCTGTATTTCGGCTCGGGCTTTGGTTATCAGCGATTCAGCTTCCTGGCGCGCGCTTTGCCTGGCCTCTTCCTTTAACCTTTCTCCTATCTGAGATGCCTGAGCTACCACGTTTTGCCCTTCTTTGCGTGCAGTTTCCAAATGGGACTTTATTTCTTCTTCGCTCCGCGCTGAATCCTGCCTGATTTTTTCAGCCAGCTCCATGCTTTCCTTTATCTTAGTCTGTCTGTCATTGAGCATCTTAACTATGGGTTTGTATGCGAACAGACTCAATATGACAAATAAGATAGCGAAGTTAACAAGAAACGCTATTAACAACGCCCCATTAATTCCAAGACTTCCAAGAGCTTCCATATATCACTCCGATCTTTATGAGCGACTTTCTACATCGAGAATGTCTAGTTTAAGATTATCGCTGCTTGTGCCTTTAAGTTCAGGCCAGCATGAATGCGATAATGATAAAGCCCATGGCTATTATGACGCCACTAACGATGGCCGCTCCGATAAGAGTACCTATAAAACCCGGTAAACCGCCTTCTTCCATTTTTATCTCTCCTTGTTATCCCAAAAAGATAAGTAGAATTGCCACTACCAGGGCATAGATTCCGATGGCCTCAGCGAAGGCGCCGATCAGAATCATGTTGGTCAGGATTGGGCCTCTGGCTTCGGGATTGCGCCCGAGGGCCGACATAGCGCCAAAGCCAATGAGCCCCAGCCCTATACCAGGACCTAGCATACCCAGCCCTCCGGCCAGTCCCGCAGCCAACATTTTCATAGTTTCTGGTGTCATCTTCAGCCTCCTTATTAATTTGCATGCTCCGGCTCCTCATCGTGAGAAGCCATGGCAATTACGCCAAATACAAGTGTTAAGCCGGCGAATATTAGTGCCTGGACAAAGCCGACCAGCAATTCGAGCCCGTAGAAGACTACAGATATGGCAAATGGTACGACGAATGTGATGACCAACAGCAGTATTTCACCGGCGGTCATATTGCCAAAAAGTCGGAAGGTAAAGCTAATTATACGAATGAAGTGGCTCAGTATTTCTATGAAACCCACGAATATATTGATGAAGCCAAACATTATGCCGCTCATCGCCGCTTTTATCTTGCCTTTAAATAAACTGGCAAAACCTTCACGTAGCGGAGCAAAATTGAAAAAGTTTTTAGAGTAATTGCGAGCACCGAGGGAACGTAACCCCCAAAACTCGACAAAACCAACGGAAATGAGGGCGATAGATAAAGGAAGGTTAATATCCGTATTGGCAGCCCGCAGTATGGGCACAATAGTACCGTGCTCGTCGATGCCTATAGTGTTAAATATCGGTAATAGTGCTAGCAAGGCATTGGTCAATACGTAAAGGAAGATGGTGGCCATCACTGGAAAAATTATGCGCCCGTTCTTTTCTCCGGCCACGCCCGTAACGAAGTTGGACAGGGACTCTATGATAAATTCAGCAAAGTTCTGGAGCCCTCCCGGTATCAGTTTCATCTTACGGGTGGCAAAATAAAATAACAGGCCCAAAACAATTATTGTTAACCAAGAAGCGATAAGAGTATTCGTAATCGTAAAAAAGGATGAGACGTGCACTATGCCCTCTGCTGGTAGTTCAACTTCGGGCTTGGCGACGGCGAGGAAACTCGGAGGTGTAATGTGGAATAGAGCCGAGCCGACTGGCCCAATCAGGAGTCCAGCAATAACCAGGGCGAAAACAATGATACCGAAAATGACCGCGATTTTAATCGAGCAGCCGCATCCCATGCTCTATTTCGGCTCCTTGTACTTTTCTTCCTGCTCTTTTTGCTCCGTGTAGAAGCGACGAAGCATACGGTAAACACCGTAGGACATTAAAATGGTACCTATGCCAAAGCCGATAAGAGTAAAGAGGGGACGAGTGTTAAATCTTTCGGCGCTATCAAGCCAGTAACCTACCAAGGTGGGGATGAGGACGCTAAGGGCAACATACCATCCGATATTAAAGACGAGCCACATAGGCCTGGCCCACTCCCTGGATGATGGTTTATCAGGTTTAGGCTGTTCCGCCATGTAGTAGATGTTCTCTCGAACTGAAGTCATAACGCCATTTCTGCAATCTGCTTCAGTGTAGCCCAGCGATTGTGTAACCGGTTTGATGCCCGTGGTAATCTAACAAACTGCAGAATGGCTGTCATCGACCTTAGGACTAATTTTATATGTACTTAAAGACGATTTCGGAAATATATTTAACCAAAGCTTACTATCCTTGGGTCCTTCCAGCAATAGCTCATCGGCTATGTTCAGGTAAGCAATTGCATCGAAAGATAGGTTATGCAGGGTAATTTGCTACATATCGGCGTTATATCAGGACTTCCGCTTACCTAAATCGTCCAAATTAAGGGTATTAATGAAATCCTTCAAGGGGCCTGATAGCTTCTTTAACTCCTGCTCATCAAGGCGCTTGCCCTTGGCACCGGGTTTTTCGCCATTTTTATCAGATGCCAGGAGCTTTCCGGTATCCCGGTCCAGAATGATGCCGGCCTTATCGAGCACCGCTTCCTCTACATAAAGGGGTACCGCGGCTCTTACCGCTAAGGCGATAGCATCGCTTGGCCTGGAATCAAGTTTTATCTTGCTCAGTAGCCATTGGCTTGTACCCTTATCGAAACGGAGGACAAAAACCAAGCCATCTTCCCCTGCACCCTCAATGAATTTGTCGCCCGATTCCTGCCATTCGCCGGACAATTCGAGTTTGTATTCCTTTCCCTGCCAGATAATGGACATCTTTGAACCATTGGTGTGCCCACGTTTTGAACTACCCTCGGATGCAAATTTTACGCCGACGGGTTTGGGAATTTCGGAGGACTCGAATACTATCTGGGCAAAAAACGTATCCTCACGCAGATCATTTACTACAACCTTGCTGACCACGGTTCCGGATGCCGATTCAAAAGCGTAAATGGTGTTTTTCAACAGGTCGTGTGTCATCGGGCGTGGCAAATTAACGTTCTGCAATTTTATGGCTATAGCGTCTGCCTCTGCCGGACCAATCCAGATAGGCAGATAGCGGTCCGCTCCTTTTTCCTTGAGAATTACTACGTGCTGATAGTGCAGCTCGCTTACCCGAATACTATCAATTGTCATCTCAATCATTAGCGCTTCCTCCCGCATCCTAAGCAAAGTAATTGTACTCTAAGGCATTTTTACTGTCAATTTGCTTCGGCCACATATGTTACGTAGAATATTGAGGGAAAATTCTAGCGGAATAATGGGTTTGGTGGACATTTGAAAGTACTTTTACAACGTGTTACCGGTGCTTCGGTAAGCATCAACAATGAAGTCGTTGGGAAGATCGGTGCTGGCATGGTGGTGTTAGTGGGTGTGGCTCGGGAAGATACCGAAAAGGACGCCGCTTATTTAGCCGACAAGATAGTTAATATGCGCATATTTGCTGATGAGACCAGTAAGTTCAACCTCTCGGCGCAGGAAATTGGAGGCGAGATTCTTATTGTGAGCCAGTTCACTTTACTGGCGGATACGCGGAAAGGCCGCCGTCCCAGTTTTGAAACAGCGGCGCCGCCGGAAGAGGCAGAAGCCCTGGTTAATTTCTTTATTGAACGTATTCGTAAAACCAGCCTCAAGGTAGAGACGGGAAAGTTTCAGCAACATATGGTAGTTGAGATTCATAACGACGGGCCGGTGACCATCGCATTAGACAGCCGCGATAAAATTCACTAGCAGCAAACCTTTGCTAATGCAATTAGTTGCAAATAGGTGTGCAATACGCTAAAATACTGCCATGAGTTGCGCTCAAGCTCTTAAACAGATGGGATACCGGCTGACGCCGCAGAGAATAATGGTGGTCGAGGCCTTGCATGATACAGATAAACATGTCAGCGCCGAGGACATATTTGCCAGGGTAAGAGCCAAATATCCTTACGCAAACATTTCTACTGTATATCGAACGCTAGAACTGCTTAAGGAACTTGGCCTCGTTAACGAGATTGAGTTAGGGGACGGTTGTGTCCGCTTCCATCCTGTGGAGAAAGGACGGCACCATCATCTAGTGTGCCAAAAATGCGGCACTATTATAGATCTGCCCGAATCAGAGCTGACACCTCTGGAAACCATACTGTCTGAAAAACACCAATTTAAGGCCGATCTTAAGCACACCGCCGTGTTCGGCCTTTGCGCTAAGTGCCAGAAAAAGGTGTAGCAGCCTTGCCTATTTATTTTTTTGAAGATAAGTGCAACAAGTTGCAATTGCGTTTCATTGATTAATCTGTAAACTCGGGGGTTCAAAATGCATATTCCAGATGGCTTTGTTAGCACACCCGTAGTAGCTGCGGGGGCGGCCATAGCAGCCGGAAGCATTGCTTACGCTGTTAAGGCTACCAGCAAGAAGCTGGGTGAAAAACAGATACCAATGATGGGTGTTCTAGCTGCTTTTATTTTTGCAGCGCAGATGTTGAATTTCCCTATCCCGGGCGGTACTTCAGGCCATCTCATCGGAGCCGCATTAGCGGCAATATTGCTGGGACCGTGGGCAGGAATACTTATTATGACCAGCGTTCTCCTGGTTCAAAGCCTCATTTTCCAGGACGGAGGGCTTCTTGCCTTGGGAGTTAACGTTGTCAACATGGGCGTTATTCCATGTTTTGTAGGCTATTATCTTTACAGGGGTGTAGTTCCGCTTTTTCACAAGCGAAAGCTGGGTGTAATGGTTGGCGGTGGTGTAGCTGGCTGGTTTACAGTTGTCGCGGCGGCTGTCCTGGCTGCTGTAGAACTGGCGGTGTCAGGCACCGTACCTTTGAATGTAGCCTTACCGGCGATGGCGGGCGTGCATGCTGTTATCGGTATCGGCGAGGGATTGATCACGGCGGCAGTACTTGCCCTGGTCCTGGCAGTTAGGGCGGATCTATTAGAATTGCAAAAGGCCTGACGGAGGTGGAATCTAAGATGAAATTTAAGTGGTGGTACGGTGCTCTGATCCTCGCCTTTATTTTAGCCGTATTATCTCCTTTAGCTTCTGCGTCGCCTGATGGTTTGGAGAAAGTTGCAGAGAATAAAGGTTTTATTGATCTGGCTCTGGCGCCTGTATTCAATATTTTCCCCGACTATGTTATACCGGGAATTCCTAATGAAGCCTTGGCCACAATTCTGGCAGGAATAGTGGGTACTCTTGTTCTGTTCGGCATTGGCTATGGGCTGGCCAGGCTGCTGCGGGCGAAAAAAGATGAAGCATAGCTTTATTGATGAGTACAGTCACTTAGATAGTTTTATCCACAGGCTTGACCCTCGGACCAAGCTGATTGCCAGTCTCGTATTTATTCTAGCGGTGGTAATAACTCCGACAGGTGCCTGGCAACTTTTTGCGGCGTATTTCGGCGTAGTAGTTATGCTGTTAGCTCTTTCTAAACTGCCACCGCTTTATGTTCTCAAGAGATCTCTGGTGATTTTCCCCTTTGTTTTGTTAATCGCGGTGTTCATTCCATTTTTTAAAGAAGGGCAGGTAGCGGGTAGCTACAATATCTGGCTGTGGAAAATCTCGGTAACTTATACGGGCTTGCTCATTCTGGCTAATGTAATTGTAAAGGCATGGCTGAGCATTCTAGCTCTTATTTTACTTTCGTCGACTACTAAACTCGATGACCTGCTAAACGGCTTAAGCCAGCTGGGCGTACCCAGGGTGATGATTTTGATAGTATCTTTCATGTATCGATACATTTTCGTACTGGCTGACGAGGTGATGCGGATAAAGCAAGCGCGCGATAGTCGCAATTTTGGTGGTAGCTGGTTACACCACATAAAAACTATCGGTAACATGTTGGGCACTCTATTTATCAGAAGTTATGAGCGGGCTGAGAGAGTTTACGCAGCCATGTTATCGAGAGGCTTCGAGGGCCAAATTCGCACGACGCATAAATTGAAATTCAGGCAAGCTGACGTGTATTTCGGTGCTGTTTTTAGCATGGTGCTTGTTGTATCGTATGTAATATGTTTGTAAGCAATATTATGGATAAAGTAATAGAAATTAAGAGCCTGTCTTTTACTTATCCAGACGGACATCTAGGGTTGGATGGTGTCGACCTGGACATTCGCATCGGTGAAAACGTGGCTGTAATCGGCCCTAACGGCGCCGGCAAATCGACACTTTTACTCCATCTTAACGGTGTTCTTAGAAGCAACGGCAGCGTGAAGATATGCGGGCTGAAAATGGATGAAAAAAATTTGAAAGATATACGGAGGAAAGTCGGTTTGATATTCCAGGACCCTGAAGACCAACTTTTCTCACTAAATGTTTTCGATGATGTTGCCTTCGGTCCTATAAACATGGGTTTATCTGAAAATGACGTGAAACAGCATGTTTCCAGAGCGCTTGGATGGGTGGGTATGGTGGGTTATGAGCCACGCTCACCGCACCATCTGAGTATCGGCGAAAAGAAACGTATCGCTATTGCCACAGTTCTGTCTGTGGACCCGGAAATTCTGGTTATCGATGAACCTACCAGTAACCTTGACCCGAGGAGTAAATGGTCTTTTATCGGCCTTCTAAATCAACTTCCGATAACAAAAGTCATTGCCACACACGACCTGGAACTGGTAAGGGCTACGTGTCAACGGACAGTAATTATGGATGGGGGCAAGATAGTGGCTGACGACAAAACCGAACGGATACTCGGTGATGTCCCGCTGTTGAAGGCTCATGGACTAACCCGCTAAAGGACTATTCAAGTTCCAGACTGATATCCAGTGCTTTAGGTGAATGAGTTAAAGCACCAATAGATACCCTATCAACGCCGGTCTCGGCTATAGCCCGGACATTTTCGAGCGTTATGCCTCCCGAAGCTTCGGTTAAAGCACGCCCACCGATCAACCGGACCGCTTCTCGTATTTGCTCCGGGTTCATGTTGTCCAGCAGGATGATGGTGGCACCGCTTTCGGCGGCCTGTGCGGCTTCATCCGGGGTCTTGGCTTCAATTTCAAGGGTTAGCCCAGGAGACGACTTCCGGCGCGTTTTGGCCACTATGTCATTTATGCTCAAACCTTCACTGCGCAACGCGGCGATGTGGTTATCTTTAATCAGAATGCCATCCGCTAGACTCATCCGATGATTTTTGCCGCCGCCAGCACGGACAGCATATTTTTCCAGCGCCCTTAGTCCAGGAGTGGTCTTTCTGGTATCCATGATTTGAGTTTTCAGGCCTTTGACAGCGTGAACGTAGCTAGCTGTTGAGGAAGCAATACCGCTTAGATGCTGTATAAAATTTAAGGCGACCCTTTCCGCTTTTAACATACTGGATATCCTGCCCCGAATTACGGCCACTACATCACCTGGCTTTACTGCTGTCCCATCTGGGATATTAAGGGTCACCTGTAGTGTCGGGTCCACCTCTAGAAAAACTTGTTTCAACATTGCAGCCCCGGCCAGTATTCCCGTGGCTTTGACTACCACCGATGCCTTGCCCTTTTGCGTACCTCGGATTAAGGCTTTCGTGGTCGCGTCCTGACGTGCGCGGTCTTCGGCTATAGTGCGACGTATCAGCTGTTTAGTTTGTGGACTTTTCCATAATTCCATTCGCCATACCTTTCCGGGCAGAGGAATTGTGCTTAGATATCTTCATTAGGTGAAGGAGACGAGCTCTTTTTGGCGGATCCATATCGGAGCCATGGCAATTACAGAGGTGCCTTTACCAGGTGCCGACTTTATTTGTAGTGAACCTCCGATAAGGCGGGCCCGTTCTTCCATCCCTAGTACCCCAAGCTTTCCTTGCTTTACCAGGTCGCCGGTCAATTTTAATGTTGAGAATCCCTTGCCGTCATCGGTAATGGCCATCCTCAAGTTGTTGGACATAATTTTCACTATGATACTTACGTTTGAAGCATGGGCGTGTTTTCGTATGTTGTTAAGTGCCTCCTGGGCTATACGGAACATAGCCAGTTCTAGCTCGGAGGGCAGTTCAGGCAGATTATCCGATTTTACAACAGCCTGGATTTTCATTTCTTTGCTCATTTCTTCGGTTAGCCAGTTTAATGCGGCCAGGAGTCCCATTTGATCTAGAATACTGGGTCGAAGGTCTCGAGCATACCGCTGCAGACTTTTGTAAGCATTGTTAGCAATACTCTCTATGTGCTCGAGTTCGATAATAGAATCCTCCGGTATTTTCGAATCACTTTGAGAGATTAGCATGTCAAGCTGGCGTGACAGTAATAATATTGATTGGGCTATATCATCATGCAATTCCCGTGCAATTCGTTTGCGCTCTTCCTCCTGGGCCATGAGAGTATTATGAATCTGCAGTCGCAGATTGTCCCTAAGTCTTCTTTCTTCGGTAACATCACGCGCGATATTCTGAAAGCCAATCGGCTTCCCATCGGAGCGTATAAGACGGGTAAACAATTCTACCACGGCTTCGGTTCCGTCTTTCTTAATTAATCGTTGGTCATAACGCTGGTCAATGGCCTGTCCCTTCATAAGTTTGTTTCTTATTTCTCTGGCTGTAACTAAAGCCTCACGAGACATAAGTTGGGCCACACGTTTACCTATCAACTCATCAGGCAAGTAGCCACTGACCTTTTCACAAGCTCTGTTAGCTATTACTATTTTGCCAGCGAGGTCGTGCACCCAGATGGCGTCGCTCGCGTTAGTAAATAGTTCCTCATAGCTTTCCTGGGATGTTCTCAGAGCGACGCTGATTCCGCGAAGCTTTTGCCTCTGCTGACGCCATACGCGACGCAATTGGATTATGGCGATGCCCAGGCCGCCTATGCCAAGTGCCGCGAGGCTGTTTATGACGGCATCCACAGGGTCTGAAGATAAAAATACGGCTTGCGGGAGCATGGCTAGTCCCGACGCTATCAGTGCAGCAATTCCTGACCTGGCTCCTATAAACCAGCCAGTGTACACGATGAGTACAATGTATAGGAATCGCAATACGGGATATCCGAATATTCCAAGTGGCGATAGTGAGGTCAGTTGACCAAGTATTGGTAAACCGGCTAGAAGCTTGCTATATAGGAATGTGGTCAGAACAAGAAAAATTAAGACTGCTGCACAGATGTGGAAAATACGCCATCTATTTGACACTGGTGCAGATATGACCCCTCATATTTTTACTCTTAGTAGCTTTCATCTGTAATGGGGATTCTACTTAATTACCGAATCATGCTCTTTAATGTCATCCAGCGTAAGCAGGCCTTTCCTGAGGGCCTCGACCAGAGCTTCGCTTCGTGAGGCTACGTTCATTTTGGTGAAGATATTGGACATATGAGCCTTGACGGTTCTTAAACTTAAATATAGCTTATCGGCTATCTCCTTATTACTCATCCCTGTGGCCAGCAGTTTCAACATCTCCATTTCCCTATCGCTCAGCAGGTCCTTCATTTTTCGGTCTGGGGTTCCTACCGGTTTAATCATGGCTTGTTTCAGCAGTTTTTCGATTATTTTGGGATGCAGAACGGATTCACCAGCTCTTATCGCTCGCACTGCTTCTACCAAATCTTGGCCTCTGGCGCTTTTCATCAAATAGCCCGCTGCTCCGGCCTCAAGTAAACCGAGCACGTAATTATCATCGTCGTAGGCTGTAAGTATCAGTATGGCTGTATTTGGGGCAACTTTTTTAATTTGCCGGCTTGCTTCCAGACCATCGAATTTAGGCATCATAATGTCCATGACTAAGATATCCGGCTTTAACTGTGAGGTCATTATGACCGCTTCCTCACCGTTGCCTGCCTCTCCCACTACCTCAATGTCTTTTTCGTTGGAAAATACCTGACACAGAGCCTCACGGAGCAGTGGATGGTCGTCGGCAATCAATACCCTGATTTTTATACTCACTTTGTGTACCCCCATAGATACCAGGCTAATTATAAAATATATAGCCCTGAGGTACAATAATGGTGTGTAGCCATTTACACATTAGTCTTGTATGTATATAGGCCAAAGTACCATCAAAACTAGAGCTAAAGACCGATGAGGGCAAAATTAGCAGCTGATACATTAGCGTGGACTGGGCAAATCCGGGTAACAGAGAGCGGCGGGAATGGCTGATACGCTTGGAGATAAGGCTGACGATACGAGCGAAACGGTCGCCCGGTCTGAGGATAAGCAAGACGCCCACCCGGATGAGAGTTTGACTGGGAAAGGTGCGATATTATCGGTATTGGCTAGAGCGGTAAGTGAACCTGAGTTCATGTCACGTTTGACTCAGGATCCGGATGAAACTCTGAAAGAATATTACACCTTAACACAAGAGCAGAAAATGGCCCTGGCCACCGGAGATATTCGAAAAATTGAGAGTTGGTTAGGCAAGCTGGACAAGCGCTTAGCTAGTTGGCTGCTTAGTGAGCTAGGTCAAGATAAGTGAAATGGGGGGCAATAAAATAGGGATTATCGTAATTGCTAGCTCTGAATGTCATACTGCCTAAATGGTAGTAACCATGTTGGAGCAAGGTAGTGTAAGATAGAATTAAGTGGACGCCCATTTTTCGGCGGAGGTTTATCTGATATATAATTCGGGAAAGGAGTTCAAATTATGGCAGATGTTAAAACAATAACCTCAATGATGGGGGAAAAGAGAGTCTTTAATCCTCCGAAGGAATTTAGCGAGAAGGCATACATTAAGAGTATGGACGAGTATAAGGAAATCTATCAAGCGTCCATTAAAGACCCGGCTAAATTCTGGGGAGAGATGGCTGACCAACTCGACTGGTATAAGAAATGGAATAAGGTGCTGGTCGAAGATTTCAAAGAGGGCAAACACGAGTGGTTTGTCGGAGGCAAGCTGAACGTTTCTTATAACTGTCTGGATAGGCACCTTAAGACGTTCAGGAAGAATAAGGCGGCACTGGTTTGGGAAGGCGACATTGGTGATACCAAGGTACTGACCTATCAGCAGTTGTATCGCGAAGTGTGTAAGTTCGCTAACGTACTGAAAAAACATGGCGTCAAAAAGGGAGATAGGGTATCTATCTACCTGCCCATGATATTAGAACTGCCGATAGCTATGCTGGCCTGTGCCAGGATCGGGGCCATTCACAGCGTTGTATTCGGTGGCTTCAGCGCCGATGCTTTGAAGGACCGTATGCTGGACTGCGAGTCCACGGTTCTGATTTGTGTAGACGGCTATTATCGAAGCGGTAAGATTATTCGCAGTAAAGATAACGCAGACGCAGCTCTTGAGTCCTGCCCCAAAGTGAAAGACGTAGTAGTAGTAAAGAGAGCTAACGCAGCCGATGTCACTCTGAAGAAAGGGCGTGATTATTGGTGGGACGACGAAATGGCTGCTGAGGACATTAAAGCCGAGTGCGAACCTGAGGTCATGGATTCTGAAGACCCGCTGTTTATCCTGTACACCAGTGGCAGCACCGGCAAACCGAAGGGAGTGCTACATACCCAGGCAGGTTATCTACTCTACTGCTATCAGACCTATAAGTGGATCTTCGATATGAAAGAAGAAGACACTTTCTGGTGTACGGCCGACATCGGTTGGGTAACCGGACACTCATACATCGTTTATGGACCTCTGGCGTACGGAGCCACGTCTCTCATGTTTGAAGGGGTGCCAAGCTACCCCCATCCTGACAGGTTCTGGGAAATTGTTGAAAAGTACCAGGTCAATATCATCTACACTGCCCCCACGGCTCTGCGAGCTATTATGAGGGACGGCGATGACTGGCCTAATAAGCATGACCTATCATCTTTACGTTTGCTTGGTACGGTTGGCGAACCCATAAATCCGGAAGCATGGATGTGGTACTACAATGTCATCGGGAAAGGTAAATGCCCGATTGTTGACACCTGGTGGCAGACTGAGACCGGAGGCATATTAATTACTCCTTTACCGGGAGCTATTCCAATTAAACCGGGATCGGCTACATTGCCGTTTCCTGGAGTTGATTGTGCTGTGCTCAGAGAAGATGGTTCCCTTGCGGACGTGAACGAGGGCGGCTATCTGGTTATTAAGAAACCGTGGCCTGGACTGATGCGGCGTGTGTACGGCGATCCTGAGCGATTCAAGAATACGTACTTTATTCGCTTCCCCGGAGTTTATAATACCGGAGACGGTGCCAGAATAGACGAAGACGGATATTTCTGGTTGATGGGCCGCATAGACGACGTCATCAATGTATCAGGGCATCGCATCGGCACAGCCGAGGTCGAAAGCGCACTGGTTTCCCACGAGAAAGTGGCCGAGGCAGCAGTCGTCGGTATGCCCCACGACATAAAAGGACAGGGCATATATGCCTACGTTACACTAAAGGCCGGCATTCCAAAATCAGATGAGCTAAAGAAAGAGCTGGTGGCTCACGTCCGTAAAGAGATCGGCCCCATTGCTACACCGGATAAGATTCAGTTTGCCGACAGTTTGCCCAAGACCAGAAGCGGCAAGATTATGAGGAGAATATTGACCAAAATTGCCGCCGGTGATGTGAACCAACTGGGTGACACTTCTACACTGGCGGATCCAGCCGTGGTTGATGTACTTGTAAAGGAAAAGTGCTAAGTTTTCGACTTAGCATGGCTTTAACAATTAAATAGTTTGGGTCCAAGTTTCCGGCAAATAAAGGGATATGCTCGGTGGCATTAATCTGATACAACTCGCAGGTGGGATGCCTTAATAGAGGAGGGTACCGAGTGGGCGGTGGCAATCACTACGCGGCAGGTATCCACAAATGCCCTTAATCTGCCCGACTCCTAGCTTTACTGAACTGCCCCCAAACAAAATTTGCCCCCAAATTTTATTGCCACCGCCCGCCCCCTATTAAATTTAGTATAACACTAATACTATCGATAAATAAATAGGGAAGGGCGATAGGGGGTGAGTATCCGACTATTGCAAAGAGACGGAGAACTGTTCTCCGTCTCTTTTTTAAATTTTCAGTAGGCCATCGAATTGGCTTGAGTCCTGAGGGGACTAGTACCAACGACCAAAATAGCTTCAGTTTGAAGCCGGGTTGATTAGGTTAAGAGCCATTTTGAAGCGTATCAAAAGCCCTACACAAAATTAGAACATCGGGACGATGATGATTCTGCGTTCCTCTGTTAAATTGGAGGCGATTGCCGGGACACGGTTGATGAATAACTATAAGTTACATACCCCGCGATAAACTCGAAAAAATAGAGAGACGGTAGATAAAATTGACTGAACTGATGCTTAATCGGAAAGAAGACTCAACCGGCAGATTGGCTATACTGTCGGTCCTGGAAAGGATGGCAGCGGCCCCCGATTTCCCCGTGAATCCGCCAGCTGAACGTAACAGGGGCCTTAAGGAATATTACAGGTTGACACAGCAGGACCGAGTGGCTCTGGTCAACGGTGATACGCGCCGAATCCAGGGTTGGGTGGGCTCGTTAGATAAGCACCTATCGACCTGGCTATATGGTCGTCTATTACCGGAGAAAAGATGATAAATTGCCGATCACAACTTGGCGGTTTTATAATACTAATCTTATTCCGGTTACTGGAATCTTAAGCCACCCCGACCTTTACGTATTATATTTACTTCAAACCTTTTAATTCTTGGAGAACCATTTTGACGCAGACGGGAATGGCTTTCCGAACCCCGGGGGTACATTCTTCGCTAAAGGTGCTTATGTCGGACGCCTCTATCGCGAAAATAACAATTTGTTGAGGCAAATGAAGGCCCAACTTTCTACCGAACTCGAGGGCGGTAGGAAAGTCAATGCCGTGAGCCGACGCAGTGTGTAAGGCTGTATCAAACGATTTCGGATCGAGTCGGTAAATCTGCCCTGCTTTTCCCTCTGCTGTTTTGATGGCATCAATGATGATCACCTTGTCGTAGTCAACCAGCAGGTCTAAAAGGCTGAGACCGGCAACGCCGGTCTCCATGACTGTTATCTCAGGTCGGTTAATCCTGGTTTTGAGCTCAGCAGCAACATAAATCCCCACTCCATCATCACAAAGGAGAGAGTTACCCAGGCCCAGTATCAGCGTTTTCGTCTTTTCATCCACTAATAAGTGCTAATCTATTCCAAGCTGGCTATGAATTTTGCCGGACATGTCAGCTTTTCAGTGTCTGTATTATTTCACCTTTGCTATTGTAGATGACCACTTCCATGGGTGCTTTTCCGGGGAGATTGTGAGTAGCACAAGCCAGGCAAA
>CAZJQG010000005.1:0-86170 GCA_964548415.1 uncultured Dehalococcoidales bacterium
GGGAAATACCTTGCCATAATCGGGATAGCTACCATCTTGGCTCGGCAAGCTATACTTGATTAGCTCGGTATCGATAACCAGTGACTTACGAAGCAGGCCACCATCGTTGTCTGGCTTCTGCTCGAAGCTAACCTTGACCCTCTTGGCTTTCCGTAAGGCTGGTATTAGGGCCTTAACATCGTCTCGATTTATTAAGGCTTCAGCCTCTCCAGTTTCGAAGTCGAGGTTAATCTCTCCGAGCGTGAAGCCATCGGCAGCTATCAGAGTCAGCTTACCGTCTTTTTGGGCTACCTTGACGCATTGCAAAACTGGTCTGCTATCTTCGGTAGCAGCAAACGGCAGCACCCTTGATAAGGCTTCGGCTAGCTCATTACCGCCGAGATTGGGCGTGACAGCGTAGCTTGGGCTAACTCGGACTTGGCAAAAAGAAAACGGCGTCTTGTCTTTAATCCAAGCACCGTCTGGTATATAGCTCTGGTAACTGCCACAAGCTACTTTTAAGCCTTTGCCGTTAGCCTGCAATCCGCTAGCACTACCGTTGGCAGGTACAACCTTAACCACGTTGCTACCTGCCAGAGCCTTAAGGTAGCTCAAAAAGCCTCTCTTGCCGATAGTGGTATCGCTGTCAAACAGCAATACCCTTTCGGCAGTTGCCCTCGATAGAGCGCTTACAAGCCTTTCTTTGTGACATACAAAGCCATCGCCAGAACGCTTGCCTTCGATATTTAGTTGTTCCGTCTCAAATCACCCCCTTTTTTATTTCAGACGCTTGACGGTAAGCGTCACTCTTATTTAAGGCTACTGGCTACTCCGCAAACCGCTGGCAGTAACTTTTGCCTCTATCTATATAGTTCCAAAAGAGGGCCGAAAGGTAACATCATGCCAGAGCTATCTGATACTTCTTTAGCTCCGTTTGACGATGTCGGCTCAAATACATCTTTTCCTTATAATCTAGTGGCTTTCCGACTACTCTATTGGTAGCAATCTGAACCAGTCGCTTAGGGCAGCCTAGCAGCCAGCGCTTAGCATCAAGCCAGGCCTCGACATCTATGGCCTTATCATCGGCTAGAGTCTGCCACAGCTCAACGCTGTCTCCATCGTCATCGTTCGATTCACCATCGAGACTTAGGATAGTCGGCTTCCGCATCCGGTCACGCCAGTAGGCCATTACTGTATAGCTGGCTACTCTAATCATAGCGCCTTCGGTAAAGGGCTTATGGCCGTTGTTGATGGCTACTTCGGCAAGCCTTAAGATGATGTCCTGTCTCAAGTCCTCTCTATCTACAGGTTTTGCTTTATATTGAAACTTATCGGCTATGTCGATATACTTTTGCCAGTCTAGCTCCATCTTGTCTCCATTCGAGACAAGGCTAGATTTCCCTAGCTAGTGCAAGCTGGCTAGGGATTTATATTGCCTTGTCTCATGTTGAAGACAAGCGCTCTGGTTTCAAGCTTATTCGATTGTTAAGGTACTTTTTTAGCAGCTTCAGCATTGCACAATATGAGCTAAGGTTCATTATTTAGATATAGCTACATTTACATCATTGAAGCCGATGATGATTTCTGGCCGTGATTTTGGATAGGCTGTTTGTTGGCTGAGGCTTATGGCCTATTCTCGGCTTAGCCTAGTGTTAAAATTCAATAAGTGACCTAGCAGAGGCCTTGCAGTCTATCTGCCGTAAAGGGCAGCATAGGGGTCTGCCCACTCGCTTTCAGAGGCAGCCATGCCTTCACCGGTTAGACGGTAGAACTTTCGTGGCTGTCCTTCGGGATAGTTGTCTTGCAGACTGGAGTGCTCAACGACGCCGCTTTCCTCTACCCAACCCAGACGCCGCAGATTCGAGAAGTAAGTGACGAATGAGTGATACCTGCAGCCATTCGACTTCCAGGGTATGCGTCTGGCCCTTTGCTCAGCAATTCTCTGGATGTTTTCAGGACTTATAGCTCTTTTCTGTCGTTTGGCCTGTTTTTCTTCCTGTCTGGCAGCTCTATCCATGGCGGTGAACTCAAGCCGGGCCATCTTATAGTAGTGAAAGATGTCGGCCTGCGGAGCACCTATGCTGGAGTCTATCGACGGCGAGCCGAAAGGCCCATTGCCCATAAGCAAGTCTCTGATAAAAGTACCACAGCCGAACGGCCGTAAAAAGCCACCTCTACTGGGCCTAAGAGGTAGCACCATGTGAATCCTTTTGCCACAGCCTGTCGTACCACTGCCGGTGCTCTTCGCCGGCTACCTTCCGGTACTTAGCCGTGGTATTAAAGCTGGCGTGTCCTAGATGTTCCTGTAGAAGTCTTAGTCCGTCACCTGAGTCATTGAATTTAACCGCGTTGACGGCAAAGGCATCACGCAATCGATGCGGACTAATGCCCCGTTTTTTACCGGTATCCGGGTTTACAAGGGAAGGCAGGCCGGCTCTGGCAGCGCAGTCGCGGATGATCTGCCAGGCTCTATGTCTGTTGATGCCAAAGATCAGCCTATGACCATCTATGGTTACGGGGCCGCCACGTCTGATATACTCTTTAAGAAATGTAAGCGTATCGCCATCGACCGGCAGGGTCCTTAAGCGCCGGTGCTCCAGTTCCTTCTTTATGGCTGCACTAACTTTATGGCCACAGCCGGGACAGTAGCCGTGAGCTCTGCCAAGTCTGGCTCCGCAGTCGGGGCAGAGTAGCCTGATACGGCTCTTTAGGTGGATAATAGCGGCAGAGCCACTTTCTAGATCTATGTCCTCGACTTTTAAGGCCAACGCCTCGCTGATGCGGCAGGCTAACCGGAACAGAAGCCTGATAAGCAGTTTATCTCGAAGACAGGTGGCTGCTTGCTCCATCTTTTCAATGTCAGCTGGCTTCAGATAAGTGTCCATTACCCGGCCCTGAATGGCATGCTTGTGACGTATTACTAGGATTTGTCGGAAGATGCCGTGTCAAAATAGTGTCAGAATTTGAAGACAAGCCGTCTCTGCTATTCTCCTCAGGTCCGTACTTCTTAATGACCCGACGCACTGTGCTCCAGTCCGCATACAGGCCCCTATTAACTAGCTCATTTGATATCGAGCGGTAACCCATACCGGACTCGTACATAGCAATAACTTCATCAATCTTGTCCGCGGGTATCGCTCTTGGTCGACCTGGTTTTCTTTGACTATTTATTTCCATTATCACTATTCGTGCCCTTCAACTCGCTATTATTTTTATCATGCAGTGACTCGAGTACGGCATCGCATTCCGGAGTTTTAGAATTATTCAGCTGCCCTTTCATATGTCTTTGCGCAATCATGTGAGCAAGAATTTGCAGCCAATTGTTATAGCTATAATCCCGGTATTGCATTTGATACCAACTATCCAGAATAGTTCTCTCACATATCCAGTGAACTAAATTGAAACATTATTAATACATTATTGCAACATTATTGATATTGTTATATACACTTGACATGCATGCTTAGCTATGATATTATTTAGTTGAAAGACAATTTTATATTTCGAAGGAGAACACTTTGCCAAGGGGCAGAAGAAAACCAGCGGTACGACCGGAGCTCGCAAGACAGTGGCTGAGACGATATGAAGAAGACGGGGAGTCACCGCCGCAGATAGCTAGTGCAGACGGTTACGACGTAAGAACTGTCAGAAAACAGCTTGATAATATGCGGCTGGAGCGCGAATCCCGTGAGGCCAGACAATCAGTACTCCGACAAGCTCTTGAAAAACACTATGTTGATCTCTGTGCCTTCGCCGAGAAATTGAAGATAGATACTTCAGGCAACGTGCCTTCCAGAATATCTATCGGCCTTAGAACCGATCCCATGTGGTCCGCGCTACGAGAACACCTGCCTAGATCACTACTATGGAGGGATCTAGGGAAATGGGATAACCTGGCGATGAATATCAAAGGTGCGACAGAAGAGATCAGACAGCGTATTAAAACTGAAGCTGAATCAAGGGCATCTATGAAGTTTGTTTCAAGCACCGACACTGTCGGTTTAATAGACGGGTTCATTGAGGGTTTAGTCTTCCACACGGAGGCTGCTGCTCGTGGAGAATCCGGGCTTGATGGTATCGCCTATAAGGAGACAGAAACGGCAAGCGGCGTTTTCGTGCAGCGGGGCGCTTACGGCCTGGCACTTGTACTTAAAGAAAAGGTCCAGCCCGTGCAAAAATTGTTCGACTCCATGATGGTCGACGTACTCAACTGGGAAGAGTTTTCTAATTTAAAGGCGAATACAGATCAGTTTCTTCGACTTAAGAAGGAAATCCATGACGAGCTTACTAAAATAATGCTTCGCCGGGTAGTTCCGGGGAGATGTACTTATTGTCCTTTTTAGGAGACTAAATTTGGTTTGGGAAGGTAGAACAATGAAAGTAGCAATTTATGCCAGGGTATCTTCAGACAGCCAAGACGTTGATTTATCATTATCATCACAGCTTAAGGCACTACGTGAGTACGCATCTCGAAATAATTATGAGGTCACTCACGAATTTGTTGATGAGGCCGAAAGCGGTCGAACAGCAAGCCGTCCGGCATTTAAGGAGATGCTGGCGCTGGCAAAAATAAAACAGCCTCCCTTCACAGCCATCCTCGTCTGGAAACTAAACAGGTTTGCACGTAGCCGAACCGATTCTGTCACCTACAAAACTCTTCTTAGAAATAAGGGCATCGACGTTATATCCATAAATGAACCCATTGATAATACTCCGGTAGGTCGATTAATCGAAGGTGTGATCGAGTCCATCGACGAATTTTACTCAGCGAATTTAGGGCAGGATATAAAACGGGGGATGAGAGAAAATGCCTCACGAGGCTTTTATAATTGCAGTAGACCGCCTTATGGCTACGTAAAGATAAAGGTTCGTGACGGCGACAAATTACGAAACAAATTGGAGCCGTGCCCAGATGATTCTGTAGCGGTTAAAGCCGTGAAAACCATATTTGATATGGCGTACAGAGGCGTAGGTTGCAAAGAGATTGCCAAAGAATTGAATAAAGAGGGCTTCTCAACCGAAAAGGGGGAACGCTGGGCAAGGAATACGGTCCACAAGATACTAACGAATGAGGCATATTGCGGTACTCTTATTTGGGGTGGAAGGAGAGGCCATAAGGCGGCAAGACGCGGTGAAATACCGGTAAGGGTTAATGACGCGTGGCCCGCCCTCATCACTAGAGAGGTATTCGACACAATCCAGAAGAACATGTCCGAAAGGAGGCCGACTAAAATCCACCCAAGGACTGTGGCCAGCCAATATCTGCTGAGTGGCACGCTGTTTTGTTCGTGCGGCAGTGCGATGATAGGCCATAGTGCTAAGTCTAGTAGAAATTTTTACTATTTATGTTCGAGAAACTATCGACAGGGGAGAACAGCCTGCGACACGAAGATGATCCGAAAGGAATATCTAGAGAAAGCAGTCATCGAGGAAATCAAAAAGAGGGTGCTTAACGATGAAAACCTAGAGGAACTAGTGAAGATTGCCAATGAGGATATTGCAGCTGCATCGGAAAATCTCAGGGAACGCCTATCTAGCATAGATCATGAAGTAAATGACGTAAGAAATAGACTCGATCACCTTTATGACGCCCTTGAAACAGGGAAGTTTGACTACAACGATCTTGCACCTAGAATAAAAGAGCTGAAGGGTCGCCAAGACGAACTGAGTAAAGCTAAAATCCTGGCAGAAGCCGAAATGACGGTTCAGGGTGTTAAAGACCTGAATTTAGAAGACGTGAAATCTGACATTTGTGAACTTCGGCAGATGCTGGAAGAGACCGAGATTGTTGAGAGGAAATCGTTTTTGAGGTCTTTTATTAAGAAGATAGTGATAGATGAGGACCGGGCTACAATCTACTATATACTACCTGGTCTCGAAGATATCTCCTACGCGGAAGATAATGCAGTTCTACCTATTGTAACCTCTGGTGGAGATAGGGGGATTCGAACCCCCGACCTCCGCGATGCGAACGCGGCGCTCTCCCTATTGAGCTATATCCCCTCGTGAAACCAATACTAGCAAGCCTCATATTTTGTGTCAAGGCGAACAAGATACGAGCAGAAAGGAATACTGTTCTGAAAAGCGGCGCTACCGGCTCGCAGGTACCCGGTTGACGAGGATGAACTGTTTTATGGGATATATAGTGACCGTTGACGACACCGAGTCGGCATGCTTGATATGCCCCCCGTGGCCATTATCGGCTGTCCTCCCATGTATGTGCACCGGGCTTTCGGGCACCGAGATAATAGCCTGGTCGTCGCTGCTCAAGGCATAAAAACCACCCATTTGCCAGTCCGCTTTTTCACTCACGGTCAGCAGTGTAGCTTGCAGTGTCTCCTGCGGATTCTGGGGCAACCTGTCGGCAATACTCAAATCTACATCGGTAAATTCGCCCTCAATCTGAATTGCGGCCAGGGGAATTGACATCTCGGTAAGCTTGCTTATGAGCCACTCGTGTATATCTCCGGTAACACCAGTGAACGTCCTCGCATCCTGGCTTATCACCTGCGTAACGGCACATAAAGGCAGAGGCTCACTCGATTTCCAATCCAATTCTGTTATTTTGCCTTCGTTGTCGGGGTCAGACCAGTAGCATTTGCCGTCGATGAACAACAGCTCTCCGGCATGCGTTCTTGAAGTCGTGCCGAGACCGATGATGTCTTTCCCCGCATAAGGCGCTGCCAGGTCACTCAGTATGACTGTATCAGACAGGTCGCCGGTCAGCAGTTCATCCACGCAGTTATATATAAGGATGTATTGCTTATCCGTTTGAGGTAGATAAACCTTGGCTTCAGCGGATGGTTTACATCCAAAAACCCCTAACACGGATAAAAGGAGCAAGCCGATAGTCAGGCCGAGGCAGACTTTTCTATTCATTGTGTTTGAAGATTAAGCCTTACGATGCTGCCGGTTCCAGAATTACCCTGGCGTCTACGGCCACAGCTTTGTTCTTATAGGCTAATATAGGATTTAGGTCAAGCTCTTTGATTTCGGGGTTTGTATCGACAAAATCCGAAACCTTAAGCAGCAAATCTTCCAGAAAAGAAATATCAGCCGGCTCGTGCCCTCTATAGCCTTCCAGCACCGGGTATCCCTTTATCTCTTTTATCATTTCGTGAGCATCCCGTTTAGTCAGTGGCACAATACGGAAAGCTACGTCTTTTAAGACTTCTACCAATATTCCGCCCAGACCGAACATGAGCACAGGCCCGAACTGCGCATCCTTTGTCATACCGATGATTACTTCTATACCGGGCTTGGCCATTTTCTGCACTGAGATACCCTGTATCCTGGCTTTAGGATAGTGTTTTTTAACCGCAGCCAGAATTTTGGTATAGGCCTCTCCCACCTGAGTCGCGTTATCTATACCTAATTGAACACCGCCCGAGTCGCTCTTGTGAATTACGTCGGGCGACACAATCTTCAGCGCCACTGGAAACCCAACCTTCTTAGACAATTCAACCGCCTCTGTCTTAGATGTGGCTAATCTGGCTTCAACAACCGGTAGACCAGCTTGTTTAATGAGCTCTTTAGATTCTATCTCGGTCAATTGCGTCCTGTTTTCTTTTTTGGCTTGCTTCAAGATCTCGGTTTTGGTCATTTACGCTCCCCCTTAACAGTTATCAGCCATAAAAAGCGGCTCAATTTTAGCTTATTCTACTGACACATGCAATGTAACGACTGTATCTTGATTTGGTGTCGTTGGAACCGTGTACACTGGATATTATACACTAATAACGGGCACAAATTTACCACACGTCGTTTGAGGAAATGATATTATATTACTAGCGAAAGGACGCGGGTCGTATGGCGCAGACTAAGCCAACTAACCGGACAAAAATTTTAGGCATCGCCGGCAGCCCCCGCCGTGACGGTAACACCGACCGGCTGCTGCAACAGGTAATGGCTGGGGCTTCGAGTGAGGGGGCCAGGGTGAAAACCGTGGTACTAAGCGACCTGAACATATCGCCCTGTCGCCATTGCGACGGCTGCATCAAGACGGGAAAATGCGTCATAGACGACGATATGCAGTGGTTGCATACCGACCTCAGAGAAACAGACCGCCTGGTCCTGGCTTCGCCCATCTTTTTTATGGGTGTCACCGCGCAGGCCAAAGCCATGATAGATCGCTGCCAGGCACTGTGGGTCATCAAGTATGTGCTTAAAATTCCGCTGGCTGTTAACACCGACAAAGAGCGAAGCGGCGTTTTCGTCTCGGTAGGCGGAACCAGACTGCGCAACTTGTTTGAGCCGGCCAAGGCTACGGTCAAAAGCTGGTTCACCACCCTGGATATAAATTACGGCGGAGAACTACTTTTTTCAGGAATCGATGAGATAACTATAGACCTTCACCCCACAGCTCTTCAGGATGCTTTTTCAATCGGCCAAAAACTTGCCGCCGGTAAAATGACTTTCTAATTAACGTCAGGCAACCGCCGGTACCAAACTTTATCAACAACGACCCTCATGTTACAATGTCTAACCGAAAGATATCTACGCTACAGGAGAAACTACTGGTGCCAAGCAAAAACAAACGTGAATGGCAAAAAATCACAGTAACCCCGAGTCTCAAAAAATATCCTGAGAGACAGGAGAAATTTGAGACGAGCTCCGGAATTGAAATCTCACCGGCATATACTCCTGATGATATGCCGGACTTCAATTATGCCAGCGCGTTAGGCTATCCGGGGGAATACCCGTTTACCCGCGGGATACAACCCGAAATGTATCGCAGCAGATTGTGGACAATGCGCCAGTACGCCGGCTACGGGACTGCCGAGGAATCCAACAAGCGCTACCGATATCTTCTCGAACAAGGGCTAACCGGCCTCAGCATCGCTTTTCAATTACCTACTCAAATCGGCTACGATTCGGACAATCCGTTATCTAAGGGAGAGGTGGGCAAAGTAGGCGTAGCTGTCGATACCTTAGAAGACATGGAAATTCTTTTTCAAGGTATTCCTCTGGATAAAGTAAGTACGTCGATGACCATAAACTCTACGGCACCGATTCTATTGGCAATGTACATTGCCTTAGCAAATAAACGGGGCGTCAATCCGGCAAAATTACAGGGCACGGTCCAGAATGACATACTCAAAGAATATATCGCCCGGGGCACCCATATTTTCCCGCCTCAACCCTCTATGAGGTTAACGACAGACATTTTCGCTTATTGTAGCCGCCAGACTCCGCATTGGAACACTATAAGCATTAGTGGTTATCATATTCGCGAGGCTGGCTCTACTGCAGCTCAAGAAATAGCGTTTACACTAGCTAATGGAATTGCCTATGTTAAGGCAGCGATCGATGTGGGTCTCGACATTGATGAATTTGCCGGAAGGCTCTCTTTCTTTTTCAATGCACATAATAATCTATTTGAGGAAATAGCCAAATTCAGAGCTGCGCGCCGCCTGTGGGCAAAGATTATGAGTCAGAGATTTAAAGCTAAAGACCAGCGCTCGATAATGCTCCGTTTCCATACCCAGACCGCTGGCTGTACCTTAACTGCACAGCAGCCCTATAACAACATCGTCAGGGTAGCTATACAGGCGTTAGCCGCTACTCTCGGCGGGACACAGTCTCTTCATACCAATTCTTTCGATGAAGCCTATGCCACACCATCGCAAGAAGCCCTAACGATCGCCCTACGCACTCAACAATTGTTGGCCTATGAAACCGGTGTAGGCGATATTGTTGATCCGATTGGTGGCTCCTATTTCGTGGAAAATCTTACAGATGCTCTAGAAAAACAAGCCACTGAATACATCGATAAAATTGACAAGTTGGGAGGCTCTGTAGCTGCCATAGAACAGGGTTTTCAACAGAAAGAAATTCAGGAAAGCTCTTATCGCCAGCAGAAAAGCATCGAACAGGAGAAAACGATTGTTGTAGGGGTTAACCGTTTCGTCTCCCCGTCAGTAAAAATACCTGATTTATTTCGAGTTGACCCCGAGTTAGAAAGAAAGCAAATAGAAAGACTAACCAGAAAAAAGAAAACCAGGGATAATCATAGGGTCACGCAAACGCTGAAAATTCTTGAAGATACGGCGCGAAGCCGGGAGAACACAATGCCTGCATTTATCGAATGCGTACAGGCTTATGCCAGTGTGGGTGAGATTTGCGACGTTCTCCGGAAAGTATTTGGCACTCAAAAAGAATACCTGTTCCTATAAGTATAATTAGCCAGATATAAAAATCAGGAGGATTCAATATGGACTTTCAATTGACTGAAGAGCAGAAGATGTTCCAAACCATGGTGCGCGATTTCGCCACCAATGAAGTTAAGCCTATGGCGGCAAAAATAGATGAAGAGGGGAAGTGCCCACTGCGGCTCATTAAAAAGGCCGGTGAACTGGGCCTGTTCGGCGTAACTATTTCCGAGGAATACGGGGGCTGCGGTGGAGACTATGTGTGCATGGCGCTGGCAGCCGAAGAGCTGTGTCGTGCTTCAGCGTCCATAGGCACCGTATTTCTAGCCAGCCTGTCGCTGGCCTGCTACCCGATATATAAATTCGGCAGTGAGGAACAAAAACGTAAATACGTGTCTCCATTGGCCAAAGGGGAGAAACTTGCCTGTTTTGCGTTGACCGAATCGGGCGCCGGTAGTGACGCCGGAGCGCTGGAAACCTCAGCTGCACTTCAGGGCGATAAATACGTCATCAACGGTACCAAAATATTCATAACCAACGGCGCCGAGGCAGACACCGCCGTCGTTTTTGCCACTATAGATAAATCCTTGGGACACAGAGGTATCACCGCTTTTATAGTTGAAAAAGGTACTCCCGGTTTCTCAGTCGGTAAAGAAGAAAACAAGCTTGGCATACGCGGCTCATCAACGACCGAGCTGGTCTTCGATAACTGCCAGATTCAGGCAGCCAACCTTCTAGGTGAACCGGGTCGCGGATTAAGAATAGCACTTGAAGCCATCGATTCCAGCAGAGTCACCGTGGCGGCTCAAGCAGTGGGCATCGCCCAAGCCGCGCTAGACGATTCGCTCAATTACGCCAAGGACCGCCGCCAGTTCCGGGAACCGCTTTCCAGCTTCCAGGCCATACAGTGGATGCTGGCAGATATGGCTACGCACATCGACGCGGCCCGCTTGCTCACCCTTCGGGCTGCCTGGCTGAAAGACCATAATATGCCTTTTATGAAGGAAGCCGCAATGGCCAAAGTCTACGCGGCCGAAACCTCCAGGCTGGCTACTAATAACGCTGTTCAAATCCACGGCGGCTATGGCTATTGCAGAGACTACCCGGTTGAAAGATACCTGCGTGACGCCAAGATTACCGAGATTTACGAGGGAACATCGGAAATGCAGAGAATGACCATAGCCAGAGCTCTGTTAAAAGATGGCTAGGAGAGGTAATGATTAAAAAAGTTGACCATATCTCTATTGCCGTGAAGAACCTTGAAGAAACAATTCAATTATATGATAAATTGTTTGGTATCAGGCCGAGTAAGATAGAAACTATACCCCAACAGGGAGTTAGAGCAGCCATACTACCGATTGGTGACGGTGCTGAAATCGAGTTTATCGAACCAATGGGCCCAAAAGGTGGAGTGGCTCAATTCATAGAAAGTCGGGGTGAGGGAATACATCACATCTGCTTTGAGGTGGACAATATCGACAACGAACTCACGCAATTAGCCCACAAGGGCTTTAAATTGATAGACCAGCAAGGCCGCCCGGGCCTCGCCGGTAAAGTCGGTTTTTTACATCCTAAATCAACTAAAGGCGTACTGATTGAACTTGCACAAAAACAATAAGGAGAAAACCGGTGGTAGAAGAAGAAAAGATTAGGGTTTTAGTAGCCAAGCCCGGTCTTGACGGGCATGACCGTGGCGCCAAAGTGGTGGCTCGCGCGCTGCGGGACGCGGGTATGGAGGTAATTTATACTGGCATTAGGCAGACGCCGGAAATGATAGTTGAGGCAGCCGTACAGGAAGACGTCGATGTAGTCGGGTTAAGTATATTGTCCGGAGCCCACCTGGAGCTTTTCCCACCGATTGCAGCTGGCCTTAAGAAAAAAGGCAAGACCGATGTCTTGATTGTCGCTGGCGGTATCATACCGGATGAAGATGTACCAGCTTTACGAAAGATAGGGATAAAAGCAGTTTTTGGACCGGGTACTCCGACTTATAAAATTATCGAATTTATTAAGCAGCAGGTAGGCAACAGGAACAATTAGGCTACTTACCCGAACTACCGGCTTTGCCTATAATTGCTTTGAGATTCGCCACATGCTTCTTCTTCATGAATTGTTCAATGCCGTCGATTATTTCTAGTGCGGCTCCCGGATTGGTGAGGTTAGCCGTCCCAATCTGCACAGCGCTGGCACCAGCTAACATAAACTCTATGGCGTCCTCGGTAGAGCTAATACCACCGCAGCCGATAATTGGTATATCGACCGCACCCGCGACCCTATACACCATATAAAGGGCTATAGGCTTGATAGCCGGCCCGGAAAGCCCACCAAAATGATTCCCCAGTGAAGGCCGACGCTTATTTATGTCAATTGCCATCCCCCGGACGGTGTTAATCAGTGTAATGATGTCAGCCCCGGCATCAGTCACCGCGGAGGCTATCTCGACTATATCGGTCACGTTGGGACTTAACTTCACAATTATCGGTAAGGTGCTGACCGCCTTAACTTTTTCGGTCACCGCAGCAGCTGACAAAGCGCTGGCACAAAACTCCATGCCGCCTGAGCAAACGTTAGGGCAGCTAATATTTACTTCAAGTGCACTAATACCGGAAACGCCCTCCAATCTCATGGCTACTTCTTTATACTCGTCTACAGTTTCTCCGGCAATATTGACAATAACGGGCACCCGCCACTTTGCCCAAATAGGTGCTTTTTCGCCGATTACAGCCTCTACACCAATATTCTCCAATCCTACAGAATTGAGTAATCCCGAAGCGGTTTCAACTAGCCTTGGTTGGGGATTGCCCTCTCTAGATTTAAGTGTCGTGCCTTTGCAGACTATGGCGCCAAGTTTTTGTATATCAACCAGATCGCTGTACTCAGTACCATAGCCGAATGTACCCGAAGCCGTCATTACGGGATTGGCCAGCAGCAAGCCATTTGGATTCTTTGGAGCTAATTGGATGCTTAGGTCAACCATATTAAGTCTTAATCGAAGGCCGCAATTGCAAGACAGACTGAACTTTTGCCAGCATGCTGGATACTTTGTCGCGCCTATCGTCAATCTTGATATTGGTAACCACCCTTAGTACTCCTTTACTAAAAGGCACTTCGTGCATTTCCCGAATAGCATCCAGTACGTTAGCCAATGGCCCTTCAATGATAGTGCCCATCGGCGTTAAACGGTAACTTAAATCTTTTTTTGACTCCAGAACCTGGATACTGTCAGCGATGTACTTGCTCAAACCGGAATCCGCTGTGCCAACCGGAACGATGGATACTTCAGCGACAACATTTCCATTCATGACATCCTCCTGCCCTCAAACTGAATAGCACGTTTATAGTATAACCAAGCAGCCAGATAAATGGTAGTGTAGCTTTTATCATCTGCAAGCAAAATATGTTAAAATCTCATTTAACCCTAAGCAGGCTAAGTCAGACATCACTGGAAGCAATGCGCTATATCGTGCGGTGCATGCAGGAGAAAGACATACCTCAAGCAATTGAGATTGATCGTGAAGCTTTTCCGACACAATGGCCAAAACCGACCTTTACCTCATTCAAGCAAGAGCTCCACAACCGCCTGGCATGCTATATAGTGATATCAAGGCCTGATGAAAACGATCCTAGTGTACAGAGCGATGCAAATAAAGGATTTTTGTTTAAGCTACGCCATCTTTTCGATCGTGAACGGTTTTTCAGCGAAGATAAGGCGTTATCAACAAAAGAGTACATCCTCGGCATTGCCGGTTTTTGGACAATGGTTGATGAGGCACACATAACTACCCTGGCCACGCGAAATGCCTGCCGCAGACAAGGCATTGGCGAACGACTACTTATTCAAATTATAGCAATGGCGGCTAAACTTCGGGCCGATGTGGTTACGCTGGAAGTACGCGTTACCAATAAACAAGCCCAGACGCTATATGGAAAATATGGATTCCAAAAAGTAGGCATACGACGGGCCTACTACACCGATAATGGAGAAGATGCCATAATTATGACGACAGATTCTATCAATTCAAGCCATTTTCAAGATAGGCTGCAGAAATTAAAGCGTGCCCATGAACAAAAATGGGGACTATTCTACGAGAACGAAGCGCTAAAGGCCGTCTGAGAGAATTCGAAAGAAGAGACCTTAATTTAAGAACACAATTATGGGTGAAATGAAAAGCGCCTGGGAAAGAGCCCAGGAAAAAGTAGAAAAGCTCGGCAAATTAACCGAAGAAGAAAGCAGGCAACTCGAATGTATCCCGGTTGGCAATAAGCTGGCCGCCAGATACCTTCAAGATACGAATTACAACCTGGATGGCGAGCTCACAAAATATAAGGGCACCGGACTAAGAAAATATGTCGCTCAAGGCGCCCAGGAAATATTATTGCACAACATAATTCTTCCGCAGAACGAACATGACAAGGAAATGATAAAACGCGCCATTGCCGGCTTGAGAATAGTCAAGGAGAATAGAAACCAGCTAGCTACAGTCCTGGACAGGATAACCAATCTGATTAATTACTACGAGCAAGCTCACCAGCAGACTTATACGCAATTTAAAAAGGGATTTGAGGCAAGGCTGAAGGAAGCCGGACAGGCCTTACAAAAGCAGGCTGGCAACCCTGCTGCCATCGAAGCTCAGCTTCAGTCACAGTTCCAGTCAGAATGGCTAGCTGTAAGCAGCCAGCTAAATGCCCAGTATGAAAAGGCGCTTGAAGAGCACAAGCAGCATATTCAAAAAATCGCCTGATAAACCTATCGCCTGAGATCTGCGTTATAACAACCATACAAAGTCAAGATATTTGGTCTAGAAAGGAGGCTCAAATGCATTTTAAATGTGGCACTTGCGGGATTGAGTGTGAAAACATTGAAGAGCTAGCCCGCCACAAGAAACTGCACCAGTCCGCCTCAAGCCGGCCACAGGGTGTTATATGCCTGGGCTGTGGCAAAGGTATTCCGCTGGAACCATCAAAAATGAACTACAGCGGGCCGCTCAAGTGCCCTAGTTGCGAACGTACAATGACTGTAGTAATCGAGGGTGGTGAGGTGTGTGTAGCCCGGTTCGGCTAAGAAGCCCCGATTTCATTTTCAGGGAGCCTATCATTCTTAGCTCACGCTTTGTTAGCTATGTAACCCTGCCAGATATCATCGAGGAGATTCTGAGGAGCGGAGGGTATTGACGTCTCGGGACGTAT
This sequence comes from uncultured Dehalococcoidales bacterium, assembly GCA_964548415.1. GTDB lineage: Bacteria > Chloroflexota > Dehalococcoidia > GIF9 > UBA5629 > 9FT-COMBO-48-23. Next base: position 15,318 of record CAZJQG010000005.1, read on the forward strand.
GAGTAGTATGGGCTTTGAAAATTCATCGACGATTTTATTGGCTATGCTGCCATAGACCCAGCTACTTACACCGCTACGACCTCGGGCAGCCATAATTATAAGGTCAATATTCTCTTCCTTGGATATTTGTATGATGGCCTTCGCAACCTCCGCGCTTTGAGCTTTTATGACCCTGGATTTTACCTTTAGTCCTTTTTTCTTCAGCGCAGCCATTGTCTTCTTCAGATAGTTGGTAGCTAGTCCTTCCGTCTCCTTCCACATATCGTCGCGGTGTTTCTCCCAACTCCGGCTGATGGGTCGCGAGCCATACGATGGTACGATAGGCGGTTCGCAGATGTGAAGGAGTAACACCTCCTTCTTAGTGTTCTTAGCTAATCCTACAGCATAAGGAAAAGTAGATTCGGAGAAAGGGGACCCATCAAGAGGAAGCAGTATCCTGTTGAATTCCACTGAAACGTCCGGGGCTTTTGATTTTATCAAAAGGACGGGAATTTTGGTACCGTAAAGGACTTTCTGGGTTATGCTGCCAAACATCCACTGCTTAGCCCTTGAATATCCATGTGTGGCCATTACAATCAAGTCTATTTTGTTATTATTAGCGTAGTTAACTATTTCTCTTGCTACATCACCATAGCTTATAGCAATGGAAGTCTTTATTCCTTGTTTATTGAGTTCTTTAGCAGTGACTTCCAGATAGGATGTGAAAAGACGGTCGCGCCTATCAACGAAAACGGTCAAACTAACGGCAAAAAGTATTACGTTGCTGTTTTTGAGCTTAGCTATGCTCTTAACGAACGGGAGAGCCTTTTCGGCTATCTCCGAGCCATCCAAAGGGACCAGTATCTTTTTATAAATCATCTGTACTCCCCACCTGACGTAAAATCCATAATATTCTCATGGACCAGTTGAACTCCCCCCGTAATATTTATACCATTCTTAAGTTAATTTCACAAGCAGTATAATATATGACTTTGTTAAAAAATGCTTCAGTCAAATTAGAAAAATAAACTGCCTAGTAGACCTTAATTAAGGACACACTATTAAGGCGAAATAGCTTCAGATGAGTCTGGTGCCCCCAAGGGAATTCGAATCCCTGTTTTCAGCTTGAAAGGCTGACGTCCTAGTCCCCTAGACGATGGGGGCGAGAATCAAGGATAGACAGGTAGGGCTTCAAGCCCTTCAGTCTCAGAGAAACCAAGCATTATATTCATATCTTGTACCGCCTGTCCAGCAGCGCCCTTCACCAGATTATCAATGCAGCTGATTACAATTAGCTTGTTAGTTCGAGTGTCAACTATTGGATAAACGAGGCAGACATTACTTCCCCAGACCTGCTTGGTCTCAGGCGCTTTGTCAACCACCCGAATAAATGGCTCTCCCTTATAATAATGACGGTACAGGTCCAGTACCTCGCCTTTTTTACCAAGGAGACCCTGTTTCAAAGTTGCATAGCACGAGCTTAAAATACCTCGCGACATAGGTACCAGATGAGGTAAAAACGTTACCGATACGGGAGCCCCAGCCAGCGCTGTAAGTTCCTGGACGATTTCCGGAAGATGGCGGTGGCCTTTCACCGAGTAAGCGCAAACGTTATCGACGGCCTCGGTATAATGGGTCGTCAAACTTAAGGTTCTTCCGGCACCGGATACCCCGGACTTACTGTCAACGATAATATCATTGTGAATGATACCCTCTTTCACTACCGGAGCTAGAGCCAATATGGCACCGGTAGGATAGCATCCTGGGTTAGCTACCAGTCCAGCCTTGGCAATCTCCTTACGATGTATCTCCGGCAGCCCGTAAACAGCTTTGATAAGAAGGTTTGGGGCCGGATGGGTGAAATCGTACCATTTCGGGTATTCATTGCCGTCCTTCAACCTGCAGTCGGCGCTCATATCTATAATCTTGATATCCCGTTCGACTAAAGGGATTATGGCTTGGATGCTTGACTTATGGGGCATCGCTGAAAAGGCGAAATCAACATCACTTAGCTCGGAGTCAATCGTGATGTCTATTTCTGCCAGGTGCGGAAAGACCTCAGCCAGCTTCTGGCCGGCCGCACTCCGCCCGGTAACAGAAGTAAGGCTTACCTTAGGATGTTGATATAATATGCGCGCCAACTCCATGCCGGCGTAGCCGGTTACATTAATGATGCCAACTTTCAGTTTTCCCATAGCCAACCCCACATTTTTTAATTCAAACCACTCAGATGACAGGTATCGTTAATAAATAACGCTGACGGTATGCCGCCTCTAACTTCAAAAAGATTCATGGCACAGACATCCTGGGTTATTTGCCAGAAATGCGAGCTATTCAGAGACAGCAAACGGAGTACCAGCAATTGACAAATCACTTTATGTGTTACCAAAATGACCGATTCCTTCGGGTGTTCCCTTATCAAAACATCAACTGCTCTGGAAACTCTCTCCCTGGCCTGTGCAAAGCTTTCGCCACCCGGAAATTTCACTTCGTCGGGATTTTGCGTCCATTGTGAATATAGAACATTATATCTGTCCATAACTTCTTGCGTCGATAATCCCTGCCACTCCCCATAGTCTATATCTATAATATCAGGCATAGGTTGCACACTCAGTCCTAACTGAGTACCTATTATATCCGATGTGGTCATGGTGCGGCGCAGTGGACTCGAGTAAATCGCTGAAATCGACCATCCCTTCATTCGCTTGGCCGCAGCTTCAGCCTGTTTCTTACCAACACTATCTAATTCGATGTCGGCTCTGCCCCGAAACTTTTCTACTCTGTTCCACTCCGTACGGCCGTGCCTCAAAATAACAATCCGTGTCACGATTTCCGCTTCTTAGACCCAATCTGCTGTCGCTTATTTTTCGATTACCATGGCCATACCCTGGCCCCCGCCGATACACATTGTAACTAGACCCAGACGAAGGTTTTGCCTCTTCATCTCATGTAAAATGGTCACTACCAATCGGGCTCCGGTGCAGCCGATGGGATGGCCCAGCGACACTCCGCTGCCACGGACATTGGTGTTATCTGTACTTAACCCAAGCTCTTTCATGCAGGCAATAGCCTGTGAAGCAAAGGCTTCGTTCAACTCGATAACATCTAAATCCCTGATGCCCACGCCAGCCCTATTCAATGCTCTCCTGACAGCCGGTATTGGGCCCAAGCCCATAAATGCTGGGTCGACTCCGCCCGAAGCGTAGGATCTAATAATAGCCATAGGCTGAAGGTCTAGCTCCTTTGCCTTCTTTAAGCTCATTAATACTACTGCAGCAGCAGCATCGTTAATACCGGATGCATTTCCCGCCGTTACAGTTCCATCCTTCTTAAATGCAGGAGGCAGCTTGGCCATTTTCTCCAGACTTGTATCCATGGGTCGCTCATCGGTATTGAAGACTACTACCTCACCTTTTTTCTGAGGGATATTAACCGGTACAATCTCTTCCTTAAACAGACCGCCTTTAATAGCCGCTCTAGCACGTTGATGGCTCAACAGCCCTAGCTCATCCTGTTCCTGCCGCGATATATTATATTTCGCAGCAATGTTCTCTGCAGTCAGCCCCATATGATAGCCGTAGAATATTTCCCACAGGCCGTCATAGACCATGAGGTCCAAAACCTCACCCTTGGCGTTAACGTCCATCCTGTATCCCCACCGAGCGCGAGGTAGTGCATATGGAGCCAGACTCATATTTTCCATGCCCCCGGCAATAACAACGTCCGCCTCGCCGAGCGCTATCGTTTGAGCAGCCAGCGTTATCGCTTTGAGCCCCGAGGCGCATATCTTGTTGACCGTAAAGGCATAGGTCTCCTTGGGTACGCCCGCGTATATACTGGCCTGTCTGGTGGTATTTTGGCCCTGACCTCCCTGGAGCACGTTACCCATGATGACTTCATCAACATGTACCTCTTTAAGCGCAGCGTCCCAGTCGGAGTGGCTCTTCTCCAATTCAGTGAGGCCCGCATCTTTGAGCATTTCCGGAGCGTAACCAGCTAGTTTTTCCCCCACTTTAGGTCTTAGTCCAGCCCTCTTGAGCGACTCGCGGATTACCAAGGCTCCTAACTGGACCACCGGAATATCTTTCAGAGAACCTCCAAAAGAGCCTATAGCGGTTCTGACTCCGCTGACGATAGCTACTTCTGCCATGAGTTTTTCCTTTCCCTATTTATTCCGATTCATTAACAGCTTGTGAAAAATCTGGGGAGCTAATTTCTTTAATAACTCCCGACTGGAACCATCGGAATTCCCAAATAACGGCGTGATTGAAATCTTATTCTTTTCCACAGCCCATATATCTGTCCCGGGAGTTTTCTTCCATTCCGGCTTGCCACGCATTATCCAGTGGTACTCCCTTTTGCCATCGTGCCCCGGTTCTACGCGGTCAACGTATTTGCGTTCGCCGAGGCGGGTTATCTCAACGCCCTCCAGTTTATCTGCCGTAAGGTTCGGCAGATTGATATTCCACAGCATTCTATCTGGAACGCCCTTGTCTTCAAGCTCACCAACCATGATTCTGGCCAGGTTGGCAGTGACATCAAAGTGAAGGTCGCCGAAAGCCGCAATGGAAAAAGCCAGGGCCGGTATGCCGTAGAAAAAGCCCTGTAAGGCAGCACCGACCGTTCCTGAAACATACACGTCGTCACCTAGATTCGGGCCTTCGTTTATCCCAGAGACTACTAAATCTACAGGCTCCTTTAAAATCAACCTTAAAGCCAAGATAACGCTGTCTGCCGGACTCCCTTCCACCGAATGCGCTGTCACCCCCTTTACCGTAGATTTAACGTCTCTCATTCTCAGCGGATGGCGAAGAGTTATGGACGTGCCGGACCCACTCTGGTCTCTATCTGGAGCCACTACCGAGACATCAGCTACTTTTTTTAGCTCCCCAACCAGCGTCCATAGTCCTTCACTAAATATGCCGTCATCATTGCAAACGAGTATCTTCAAAGCTTTTTCCGAAAAACCATTTGAGTTTATCATACCGGACATCAGAGAACAAACTACATTTTTGGTTACTTGCAAGGTTCGTTAAAGGTCTGTTATCATCATTCCAACCAGACTGATTCGTCGTCTGGCTGTGTTGAGAAACACCGTTATGCTCGAATAACATTTTGGGGTAAGTTCAGTGAAACTCAGTTGGTCTAAGTCGACTTTATGGGCCGGTATTTTACTTACAGTATTTTTCGGTATCGCGCTTTACCTTCGCGTCGCCTTGCCGTACGACAAAGTATTTGTCGGTGACTGGATCAAGTTTACCGGCGTTGATGCGTATTATTTCATGCGACTCGTCGACAATATGGCCCATCATTTTCCACATTTAACTACATTCGATCCGTATTGGCTTTATCCAGCCGGATTGCATGTCAGCCCTCAGATTTTATGGCCCCAACTCATTTCGACAGTGGCCTGGCTGTTCGGTCTGGGGTCACCAAGTCAGCAAACCATAGATATAGTCGGTGTGTACTTCCCGGCAGTGCTCGGTGCTTTGACCACGATTCCGGTATATTTTATAGGCAAAACGTTATTCAACCGCTGGGCCGGTGTCATATCAGCCGGTTTAGTGGGTATCTTCCCCGGTGAATTCCTCGGCAGGTCAATACTCGGTTTTACCGATTACCATGTGGCTGAAGTATTTTTTACCACCGTGGCAATGCTGTTCCTTATCATCGCCGTTAAAGCCGGTTCCGAGAAGCAAGTGACACTGGCAAATTTACGGCAAGGTAAGTGGTCCATCATCACTAAGCCGCTTGTCTACAGCCTGCTCGCCGGTATATTCCTGGGAATCTATTTCCTCACCTGGGCCGGGGCTCTATTGTTCGTTTTCATTATATTTGTATATCTCGTGATTCAGTTTATATTAGACCACCTTAAAGGTCGTCCAACCGAATATCTTTGTTTCGTCAGTACGGCAGTTTTTTTAGTTGCCATGCTGATGACTTTACCGATCTCCCCGGGTACTATCATTTATGCTTCCTTTGCCATCGCGATTATCACCCCTCTAGTCCTAGCCATCCTTTCATATCTTGTGGTGCGTCAGAACATAAAACCTGTAGTCTATCCGGCAATAGTCATCGGCTTGGGTCTAGTAAGCCTAGTGGGCTTGCGCATTGCCAGTCCGTCTCTTTGGATGTCGCTAATCGGAAGCCTAAACATATTCGTATGGCCAATAGGAACAACCGTCCTCGAGATGCAACCATTGCTGTTACCAGGAGGCCACTTTGCCTGGACCATCGCCTGGGGTAATTTTACCACTGCATTTATCCTGAGCCCTGTTTCCCTGGGAATACTGATGTACCTCGTCATAAAGCGAGGAGAAACGGAAAAGACGGCATTAGTTGTCTGGAGTTTGATCATACTGGTGGCTACTTTAGCTATGCGCCGTTTTGCTTATTACTTCGTTGTTAACGCTGCCCTGCTCACAGGATACATATCCTGGCTGTTGCTTGATGTAAGCGGCTTCAATAAATTGACAACTCAACGAGCTCAGACACCCGAAGAGGCATACAGGAAAGCCAAGTTTAAAAAACGAGACAGGTCCGCTGCCGGTGGTAATGTATTCTGGATGTCACTGGCCATTATAGCCGTCTTTGTGGTAGCCTTTTTACCTAATATACGCGGAGCTATAAACACAGCTAAACAGGCGACGTTTGCTCCGAGCGACGCCTGGTACGAGTCTCTTAGCTGGCTGGAAACCAATACCCCGGAGCCATTCGGCAACCCGGATTTTTACGATACGGTTTACGTGCCGGCAGATTCAGCGAATGGTTATCACGATCCTGAGACTGCCTACGGAGTCACTGCCTGGTGGGACTATGGCTACTGGATAACCCGCATCGGTCATAGAATTCCTACGTCTAATCCCGGCACTGGAAACCTGGGTGAGGCCCTGGTTTTTACCGCCCAGGACGAAGCTGCAGCCAGTAAAGTGTTAGACCAGCTTGGCTCCAAGTACGTAATTATTGACCATGATGTAGCCAGAGTTTTCAATGGCAAGTTTTATGCTGTGGCGACATTGAGCGGCACCGACCCAAACAATTTCTATGACGTCTACTATCAAGTTAACAAGAACCAGCTTCAGCCTTACCTTTTCTATTATCCAGAATACTATCGCTCTCTTGCGATTCGTCTTTATAATTTCGATGGCAGGCCGGTAAACCCTGGAAGCTCAATGGTGATTGGTTATGAGAATAAACTCTTCTCTGACGGTATGCCGTACAAGCAACTCACCGAGATAAAATCTTTCAATAGCTATCCGGAAGCTCAGGCATACGTTCAGTCACAGAAATCTGGCAACTATAAGATAGCAAGCAACGATCCCTATGCCAGCCCGGTACCTCTACGAGCTGTAGAACATTTCAACCTGGTCTACTCCTCCCAGGGCTCTGTAACGGAAGCTGGAGTGGGCATGGTTCCGGAAATAAAAATTTTCCAGTACACCAAATAACCGAAAAACCCCCTTTGTGGATGATTTGTAAGCAGCGACATGCTCTAAAATTAGATCACTGCTCTTAATTAAGGCCTAAATCAAGGTAGCCCTTCATCCAGGATTAGAACTTGCGCGCCTCCATTGTTATAGATTCTACCCGAGTCCTCGACAATTGGCTTGAACCAGGCCAAATTGTCAAATTCAAGGCTTTGCCGGGTAGCATAACCGGTAGGGAATGTTAACGTACCGCTACTGACATTCCATGACCTTAGGTAGAAATAACCCGGCGCTTCAACCCCTCCCTTATCTCGTGTCACCTCTCTAGCAGGGCACGGAAAGTCAACCTGGTTTATAAATAGCTTATTACTGTGATGGTCTGCGTAAACCGGTACATTATCCTTAATAGCCCCGCAAAGCCAGCGTGCAGCTGCTAAATCCTGAAGTTCAAATACAGTATTCAAATCTACCCGGTGACTGGATAGAGTAATTGAATAGGGCATATCTATGAAATCGGTCGTTCGGCTTCGACTTAGTTCAAACACAGCTCCACTATTAAACACAAAATATGGTATTAATATAACTACTACAGGGAACCACATGAATGACTGATAGCTCACTCTAGTATATAAGGAAGCTGAACCCTTAGAGAACAATCTCCACAAACGTACTAATCCGGCAACAAGCATCTCCCCACCAAATATAAACAATGGTGATAGCAATAGAAGGGTTATCTGCCAGATACGGGTGATACCCATACCATATGCGTTGAAAGTATTAACACGATAGGATAAGGCAGGCAGTACGAAAACAGCTACCAGTATCAAGACACTGACAAGGACAAAGGCAACGTACTCAGTTTTTAATCTGCCCAGAGTCGCGGGTCTGAAAATAAGCCTGATAAAACCTAAAATAAAACAGAGTTCCACCATGTATTGGAGCACACGCCATATCTTGCCCCCGAGTGATGCCAGAGAAAAATCAAGCCCTATAGCAGTGCGAATCAATGGTTCGCTGATAGTCAGGCCCAATGCGGAACCAATTCCCTGCGTGTTGGCCGGAACAATCTCAGTAATCGCCCTTATTCCGCCGGCAGCCGCCCCCGAGGCCACAAATCCGTAGTACAGGAGCATAAAAACCATGCTGACGGCTATGATAGTAAATAATGCTTTCTTATTGAACGCTCCGGGCGACGATAAATCATCGGGCAATAAATTTGATTTTCCGACTAGCCACTGCCATGTGATTTTTCCCCAGCGGCTTTTTAAGAATAATAGCAACAGCAACCCGCAGGCAATGTAACCAACCGCGTATCCTGTGCCCAGGCCATAATAAGAAACGATAACGCCGAGACTGAAGAAGACCGCCAGAATAGTCCGCTGCATGTTGGTTAGTTTTCGATCAACAAGCAGTAACATTACCAAGACGAAAAACAACTCTGAGAACTGTTGTCTAACTAGCTGAGGCATGTCCATGAAAAACATTGGCAGCGATATAAAGAAGAAAGCGGAAAAGAACGCATAACGGGGCCCGATTTGAGAGCTGAAAACTCGATACAAGCCGAGAGGAACCAGACAAAAGAAAAGAGGATAAATAATCTTAAATAACCAGGCAACATCCATGCCAAGAAATAAGGAATGGAATGGTGCAACAATGACTATGCTCAGGCAAGAATTAACACTATTAGCGATGGAAGCATCCCAGTAGCCGGTCTGAAGGACAAGCCTGGCCAGGTAGTTCTCAAGATGTATGTCGCTGCCTATCAAATAGCTGGAAAAGAGAGTGGTTTGGTAAAAGAGTGATAAAGCTACCATAAATAGCGTGAATGGATAGGCTTGTGTGGGAATGAATTTGTTAAAGGCTACCAGACCCACTATTAACACGATTGCGAAAATTAGAATAAATAGTATGACGTCATTTTGGTAGAAATAAGCTACGTTGGCTCCAAGAACACTCATAAGGGGCAGCAATATAGCCACTAGAAAAGGATTAAATTTAATACCGTGGCTGAGTCTTAAGCCCGTTTCCTCGTGCGCTTCTCCGGTCCGGCTCAGCGTAAATGATTTGTCTCGCCTGTAAGCAAAAATGGTTAATACTAAAAGAGCAATTGCAGTTCCCGTCAACAACGGAGCCAAGGATATTGGTCTGGTAACTCCGAGAGGCGGCAAGGCAAAATTAAGGGTCACGCCAATTAAAATAACTAAAAGAAGACTTAAACCTATCGAATAGAGCAGACTTTCCAGCAGACTAATATAATGGATCTTAAGAACTCTGAGGATTAATATGCCGGGTACCAAAGAGACGAATAATAATACGATTAACTGTCTCACTCCCGGCAACTTGAAGCCCAGGTCCGCAAGCTCCATAACAATTACGGCAGCTAAAAAAAGACCCAAACAGGCTGCCAAGCATTTTCTGATTTCCCAATCATTAGGTGGTATCAATCGTCACTCTCTTCTATTTGTTATCATTCAAAAGAAAGCTATGCCAGGTCCGGAGCCAGGAGTAGATTGTATAGCTTAATACATCTCTGAGCCCATTTCTTCATCGAAAACTGATAGGTGAACTTGTGGCAATTTTCTTTTAGTTTTTTGACTTCTCCGGGCCTTAGTTCAATAAAACGCGTTATGGCCTCCTTTAAAGAATCGACGTCTTGAGCCTTGAATAGCAGCCCCGGCTTGAAAGTTTCCATGAGAGCTTTCAGGTCGCCATTGTCGCTGGCGATTACGGGTATACCGAAACGGCATGATTCCCACAATAGGCTGGTTGTGGATAGAAACTCCTTTGTATAGGAAAGGACTGCGGCATCAGCGGCAAAAAAGTAGTAAGGCTTTTCTTCCTCAGGCACATAATAATCCTTGATGTACATTCGATTGACATCAATACCTCCGCCGGCGATATCCTGAAGGCTGATGCCTAAGCCAAAGGCTCGGCTACCGGCAAGAACAAAATATATGTCAGGCATATCGGCTAGCGCTCGAAAAATGGTCTCAAAATCTTTACCTGAGTGATAGGCGCCAAACGCCAAAAGCACGGGCTTATCCGTTGATATACCCAGGAATTGCCTGGCTTCTTCCTTTGAAATAATATGATCTGTTGGACTTACGCCTACCGGTAAACACTCTACTCTGCCGCTAAACACTCCGTTCATATAATTGCTATAGTCCTTCTGAGCCATCGAATTCTGTACCGCGAACAGAAATTTGTTTCTTTTCATGCTCTGTTTGTAGAGCGGTTTCCACATGTCATTATTTATCACTTTAACCGCGGTGGTATACACTAGCTGTTTTTTGTTTTTTATTTCCGTGGGCGGGTAAATATTGCTGGCCGTTAGTGAAACGAGCCATCTATAATTCTTGTAGGGCAAACCAAGTAAATGTGATAAGAACACATACGGTTCTCCATCACGTACGTGGATAATATCAATTGCCAGTTTCTTCTTTAAAGTAACCGTTTTGGCCAGCGTTAGAAAGGTCTCAAACGACATTAGCATCCATCTCGTTATGGCGTTCTTTCTAACTACCGTGAAGAACCGGCGCAAATAATGCCCCATCCCGGTCTTAGAAAGTACCGTAATCTGTGGTACTTTCACCTCGCATTCATCAATTACCCCGCTGAAGGTAAGTAGTCTGACATCAATTCCCGCTTGTTTTAAAGCAGCTGTCTCTCTGGTAGCCGCCCAGCTAAAATGGCCGGGATAGTGAGCAAAGGGACACACATATAATACCTTAAGTGGCTTCGAGGGTGAACTTCGTTTTCTGTGTGAGCTAGTCTTTGGCATTGCCTACTTGACCGCTTTGACTATCAGATGCCAGCCGAGCTCAAATTTGTCGGGTACATCAACTTTGACCTTCCTTTGTTCCGGAAGATCGATCACGTTGTAGTACACTTCGGTTGTGACCTGCCTGAATCGGGAGGAGAACAAATCCAGCGCTTCCTGTTTAGTGTAGGCACGCGTATAGGGACAGCCTTCGTTTCTTTCGGAATAGCAGGAGAGCAAGTCATCCTGTGTCATGGTCTTTAGCAGCCCCTCTTTAATACCCCGCCAATATACTATGCTATATGCATATAGAAGGCTATCTCGATGGTACAACATAACCATCACTTGACCACCGGGCTTTAGGATCCGGTGTATCTCCGCCAGCGCAGCCTCAATCCCGGGAAAGTGATGGAGTACACCGAATGAATAAACACAATCAAAGGTACTGTCCTTAAATGGTAATGAAGTTGCGTTCGACTGAATTGCCATTGGAGATAGCCCTATACCTTTGAACAGGTCACGTGTCAATTCGGTGCTCGAACGTGTTAGATCCATGCTCACCACACTGGCCCCGTTGGCTGCGAATTCGGCAGAGTCGATGCCGGCTCCGCAGCCTATCTCTAACACCATTTTGCCGTTAAAGTCATCAAAGTGAAAGGCGCGATGCATATAGTCCTGTAACGAATAACGGAATTGCCGTTTTTGCTTATAGTCCAGCTTCTCGGGGACAAAGCTCATGGGAGTGCTTCGCTCCCAGTACTTGATTATCTGATTGTTTATAGCCATATCTAACATACCTAAATCGTAGAATTAGTCCCCAAAGCCAGGTAATCCAATTTTTCGGCAAATTTTTGTCTGTCGAATAACCTCCAGCAGTCCAGAAGTACAGGCTTGTCCATACGGTTTATAAAATCTTCCGGCTTCAACTTCTTAAAGTCATCCCAGGGCGTTGCCAGAATGCATAGCTGCGTGCCTTTAAGACATTCTTCTGCAGAAGTCGCATAAAACACGTTTTTATTTCCCAATATTCGTCTCGCATTTTCGGCACCGGCCGGGTCATATATTCTCAGGCTGGCTCCGTCCTTCAAAAGCTGTTTCGCGGTTTCTAGTGAGGCAGAAGCCTCTACCACATCTGTGTTGGGCTTGTATGTAATACCCAGAACAGAGATGCTTTTATTCTTAAATCCACCCAGCTTCTGGTGAATCAGCTTTGATATCCTTTCATTTTGATGGCTATTCACGTTGTGCGTTGCCTCTTGAAGCCAGGCAGGTGTATGCAACTGGCCAGCCAGGTAAATGAATGCCAGATTGTCACGTGGGAAGCATGGTCCACCAAATCCCAGGCCTCCTTTCAGATATTTCGGGCCAATCCTAGAATCCATGCCCAGGAACTTGGTCACAGCATCGATATCTCCGCCGGGGAGTTGCTCACATATTTCAGCAAAAGTATTAGCCAGGCTAATTTTAGTTGTAACAAATACATTTAGTGCGAGTTTAGCCAGTTCGGCACTGTAGGGAGACATCCTGGCAACCGGAGGATTGTTCGTGCATACCGTCCTATACACGTCGGACAAAATATCCCCTGATTTCCCATCTGACTCACCAATAAGCACCGCATCAGGTGCAGACAAGTCCTTAATCACGCTTCCAAGGGCGATGAACTCTGGATTGTAACAGAGTCCGAAGTCAACGCCACATTTTTTACCGGATGCCTTTTCTAGAATCGGTTTCATAACCATCTCCGTCGTACCCGGCATTACAGTGCTGGTTAAAACTACAACGTGGAAATCCTCTTTAGCCTTTAACGCCTCACCTATATCTTGCGCGGCTGCCTCCGCGTATTTAGTGGTAAACCCACCATGTTTTTCGCTTGGCGTGGGCACCAGTACGAAAGTTATATCTGAGTTCTGGACTGCGAACTTGGTGTCAGTCGTGGCAGTCAAGCGCCCATGCCGGTCTTTAAGCAGTTCGGCCAAGCCCGGTTCGTATATGGGCGATTTTCCTTCATTTACAGCATCAACCGTTGCCTGGCTGATATCAACGCCGATGACTTTGTAGCCCCGGCTCGAATAGTACGCAGCTAACGGTAATCCGAGTTTACCGATGCCAATCACAGAAATAGTCTTCACAATATTATACTTCCTACTGTTCACATATTCTTTCGTCTATACAGCTGAATTCCGTCTTGACATCTGATGGGAGAAAAACCATCTATTTTCCCTATAGAATTTGGATAGATATCTACGATTAAATCAAATCTGGGAGAAAGCAACTTCCTTAATGTATCATTTAATCTCTTATCATGAGTCCCTATTATCAGATAATCAATCAAACCATTCCTTATGCTCTTGGCTGCGCCCAACATTACTTGGTACTCTGAACCTTGCACATCTACGTCAATAATATCTACGTGCTCAAATGCATATGCCTGTAGCAGGTGGTCAATTGAATACATTGATATCTTAGAGGTCTTTCCAAAGATATAGTTATACGTGTACCAGATGATTTTTCTAAAAGTGAGGTTTGAACTGGAGATCATGGACTGCCCATAACAGGTGTCTGCACCGCCAACGATAAAGCGACATGAACCATTCCTACTAGAAACAGCTCCATGCACTGCTATACCGTTAATATTTTGCTTTTCGAAGTGCTCTTTAATCCATTCATAGTGTGTTGGCTCACCTTCAACCGCCAGACATCTATAACTTATCGGAACAATAGGAATTATTTTAAAATCAACAACTCCAGCCAAAGCCAGACACCACTCTCCCCATCCGGCACCCAACTCGAACATATTTACATGCTTCGACTTAATATCCGCCAGTACGCTCAAAAAACAGTCTATCTCGAACTGCGTCTCAGTTAATTCTCCGGCTTTGTCAATTGATTTGATTCGCTCAATAAACTTTGCCTGTCTTTGCTCGGACCATGATTTTGCTAGACGGTGGTAGCCGTACCAGGCTTGTTCCCAACCCTCATTAAATGGCGGTTGTCTTTGGGGCGTATCAAAATCAAAATGTTTTACTAACATTATTTAAAAAAGTGTCAACTTGTGTTTATCAGATGTTTTCAAGTTCGTCTATTCTTGTTTTGGCCCAATCATAAGTTCGTTTCAATCCTTCTTCCAGGCTTACTTTGGGCTCCCAACCCACCTCTTTTTTTACCAGTGTAATATCGGCGTTTCTGCCCCTGACACCCTGGGGTTTGGACAGGTCGTGCTTTATTTCAATATTTTTTCCGGATATTTTTATTATGATCTCTGCTAGTTCATCTATAGTGACCAATCTGTCCGAGCCGATATTGACAGGCTTCATATAGTCACTGTCCATAAGCTTCAGAACGCCTTCCACACAATCGTCTATGTACAGAAAACTCCTGGTTTGTTTGCCGTCTCCCCAAAGGACAAAATCCCGCTGTGGATATCTGAGCACTTTCATTATTATATGACATGGCGCCTTTCCCTTATCCTTATCGAACGCGGTAAAGACTTCGCCATAGACGTTGTGGAACCTGGCCATCCTGATATTCATGCCGTAGTCTTTCTGGTAAGCTTCACACAATTTTTCGGTAGCCAGTTTTTCCCAGCCGTAGAACTGGTCCGGGTCTGCAGGTATAGCATCCGATTCCTTTAGCGGGGTAACAGCCGCATCTTTCTGGCGATATTCAGGATAGACACATGCGGACGAACTGTAGAAATATTCCTTTACTTTATTCTTAAATGAAGCATCTACCATGTTGACATTTATCAATATGTTATCGCGCATAATATCGGCACCAACCGCGGTGATATAACCTATTCCTCCCATGTTGGCCGCAAGTTGAAATACATAATCTTTACCTTTGCTGAACTTCGTACAATTTACTTCACTCCGCAAGTCGGCGGACACAAATTCTATTTTGTTTTTAAAGTCCTCAAAATTTTTACGTGAGCCGCTGGATAAGTTGTCTGCAACTGTTACTACAGCACCTTTATTTGCCAGCGTTCTGGCAATATGCGACCCTATTAGGCCCGCGCCTCCAGCCACCAAAACCTTCTTTTTCTCCCAGTTTATTGTCATTGCAGTTTCCTCCGGTCTTCCCGTATAGCTATTGAGACATGCTTTTATTGTTTTGTTTTCGTTCGTCTTGGCGAAATATTATAGCAAACAAACGCGTCCAACTGCACGAATGGATATCGACGATATCATGCACACGGGTTACGCTGAGGCAAAATCATTTAGAGGTTGCGCGAACGGTCT
This sequence comes from uncultured Dehalococcoidales bacterium, assembly GCA_964548415.1. Taxonomy (GTDB): domain Bacteria; phylum Chloroflexota; class Dehalococcoidia; order GIF9; family UBA5629; genus 9FT-COMBO-48-23. The sequence continues at coordinate 30,722 of CAZJQG010000005.1, forward strand.
CTCTTTGGTCTCTATCCGCATTAAGCTTGCTAACCATGAGCCTGAGGGTTTTCAAACCATCTCTAACGATGGACAATCTGGATATTCTGCAGTCCCAATTACAGCTTATTGGCACGTTATGAATAATTAATCCACTCTTAGCTGCTTCATATACTATCTCACTCTCAATTTCGAATCCCTGAGAAACGAGATTGAATTGCCTCCAATTTTGTTTGCGAACTGCCTTGAAGCCGCATTCCGCGTCTTGCACGTCAATCCACTCGCGGGCAAGTTTATCTTTACTTACCATCGGTAGCATCCAAGAAATGATAAGCGAAGTAATAAATGAGGCTATCTTATTAGTGATTACCCGCGGCAGGTAGCCGCCAAAGGTATTGGAATCGCGGAAATCCCTGGAACCGATAACCAGGCCCGCCCTATTTTGAACTATCGGGGCTATCACTTGGGGTATGTCTTCCGGATTATGCGCCCCATCACCATCTATAAACACCAGTATATCCCCCGTGGCAACGTAAGCTCCGGCTTTCATAGCCGCACCCTTGCCGAGGCTCTCAACATTCGATATCACTGTGATACTGCAAGCCTCAGCAATTTTCCTGGTCTCATCCTTCGAGCCGTCGTCAATAACAACGACCTCGAATGTGCTCTGAGAGAGGCTCGCTTTGGTCCGGGCAATAATCTCACGGAGAGATTTCGCCTCGTCTCTGGCAGGTATAATAACGCTAACCTTCTCGGTTGATTTAACCATCTACTAGAATCCTAACAATTTGAAATCCATACTTTTATCTCATCCAAGCTTATTCTATCGCCGTGCTCAGAATACTCGTTCTTTAAATCAGTAACGACTTCTTTTCTAGACGGTAAGAACAGATGCTCGTGCATCTTCTCTCCTCCTCTGAGCCCGGTAACCTCTATTTTAGTTTTACGGTTTCCGTAGAGTTCAACCATAGCTTTAGCCAAATCACCCAAACTTGCCGTTTTCTGGAATGGTATATATATTTTCCCGGTCTTACCCTTGTTTATAATTCGTATGATGAAATCCACCAGCGTATTTACGTCTATGTAAAACCTCGTCATCTCCAAATTTGTTACGGTAACTCTGTTGTTTTGTTTTATTTGCTTCTTCCATTTCTGTATGACGCTGCCGCTCGAGCCAAAGATATTGCCGCTCCTGACCACTATATATCTGCGTTTCGGATTTTTCTCGGCCTGCTCTAAAATGAGTCTCTCCAGAATAAGTTTAGTTGCCCCATAGCAACCTGTAGCCTCAACTGCTTTATCTGTGGACATACCTACGAATGTGTCCCCGTCGAAAAGCTTCAACAAATTCATAGTGCCCAGTATATTGGTTGATATGGCTTCGGAAGGATACATATCGCAAAAGTCGATGTGCTTCATGGCGGCTAAATGTATCAGAGTGTCAATCCCGCCAACAGCATACTTCACCGAATCGGGGTCGCGAACGTCACCAATGATGGGTTTCAGTCTGTTATCGTTGTTACAGGCTACCATCATCTCTACAATTTCGTTTTCTTGGCGCGAGATTGCTCTGATTTCAATCTTGGTATTTTTATCCAGTAGACGTTTGATTAGATGCCTGCCTAAAAAACCAGCGCCACCTGTTATCAAAACTTTATTCATTTTGCCCCCTTTTGTTCGGAATCAAAACCATATTTTCTTCCCTCGACCAACGTTGCTGGCCTCACCTGCCATCATATCTGAAAATTGAATAATTGTTATTACCAGAATATCCTGTTTTACCAACTGAGATTTTGTGGATTTCGAAGTCATTTAACCGTGACCGATTTCGCCAAATTCCGAGGCCTGTCGGGATCGTACCCGCGGCTAACAGCCAGATGGTATGCCAGCAACTGAAGCGGCACTACAGCTATGATGGGATACAACAGCTCATCGACCTTCGGAATCCGTACCCAGAAATCATAGATTTCGTTTTTCTTGTCCGAGACGGCGATGATATAGGCGCCACGGGATTTGGCTTCCATAGCATTGCTCAATGTCTCAGCATACGTATAATCATCCGGACAGATTACGGCCACCGGTGTACCGGGTTCAATCAACGCCAGAGTACCGTGCTTCAGCTCACCAGCCGGCATACCTTCAGCATGTATATAGGATATTTCTTTTAGTTTCAAAGCGCCTTCGGAGGCGATAGCGAAATTGATACCTCTGGCTATGTAGTAAAAATCACTCTTGTTCTTAAGTTCCAGGCTTAGCTTGCTAAGCTTATCGTTGTTAGCTTCAATTGTTTTCTCTATCTTGTGTCTGATGTTTTTAATATTGGCTGCGGCTTTGTCAAAGGAATTAATCATGGAATACGATAACAGGTAAAAAACCACCAACTGACTGATGAACGACTTGGTAGCCGCCACACATAGTTCCGGACCGCAATTGAGATTAATGACCGCATGGCTCATTTCAGAAAGTTGAGAATAAGGTCTGTTCACAATAGAAATAACCTGAGCTCCGGCGTCTCTGGCTCTTTTTACACCTTCAATAACATCCAGCGTCTCCCCGCTTTGCGACACAGCCAGCACCACGGTGTTTTTGTCGACAGAATCGGCAAAATAGTGAAACTCGGAAGCCATGACCACGTCACAGAATTTTCTGCCAACTTTGGAAAACAAATATCTGCCGACCAGGGCGGCGTACCTGGAGGTGCCGCAGGCAGTAACTATCACTTGTCCGGCCCTGAGTATATCCATAGCTACTTTGGTGAATGTTTCTCTGTCCTGATTAATAGCCGCTTCGACGGTTTTAGGCTGTTCCATTATCTCTTTCAGCATGAAGAACTGGTATCCCTGTTTATCACTATCGCACCACTGAAAATCTATCAACCGTGTGTCTCTGGCCACCTTGTTACCAGCTGCATCCAATAGCTCAACCCCTTTAGGAGTAAGCACCGCTACCTCAGTATTGGCTAGAGGCACAAGCTTATCCGCCAATCCCGAGAAAGCCAGAGCGTCGCTGGCAATAAAATAACCCTGCTCGCCCATACCGATAGCCAGAGGATTGTCTTTTCTGGTAGCCACGATTTTACTCGGGTCTCGAGATGATATCGCCAAAAAAGCATACGAGCCCATTAGTTTAGGAGCCACCGCTAAAACTGCCGCTTCAAGAGAAGCGCCTTTCCTCATTTCATCCTCGATTAAATGAGGAATAACTTCGGTGTCCGTGTCCGAGGTAAATTCATGACCCTCTTTAGACAGGCGCCGCCGCAGGTCCTGGTAATTTTCAATTATGCCATTGTGAACTACTGCAATTGTCCCTGAAGAATCACATTGAGGATGTGCATTAGCCTGAGTAACGCCGCCGTGAGTAGCCCATCGAGTATGCCCTATTGCGGTATCGCCTGGCAGAGAGCTCAGTTTAAGTTTATTTTCGATGTCTGCCAGCTTACCGATATCTTTAGTGACGAACAGCCGACCGTTTGAGAGGGTTGCCACGCCCGCGGAATCGTAGCCGCGGTATTCGACACGCCTCAAGCCCTCCAAAACGATAGGAGCCGCCGGTTGTTTCCCACAATATCCTATTATGCCGCACATTTAAATCAATACTGGTTGCTTTCCATTATGTATGGATACGTTTAATGAAGCAATTATATCTATACGGTGATTAATTGGCAAAGAAGAATACACCCCTTCACTAGAATCTGTCGGAAGCTCGAAAGACTGCTCTAAAGAATAAGCATAGCGTCGCCAAAGCTGTAGAAACGGTAGTTGAGGTCTTTGGCCTGCTCGTATGCCTGCAGAATATAATCCTTGTCGGCGAACGCGGACACCAGCATCAATAAGGTGGATTTAGGCAAATGGAAGTTAGTGATCAGGGCGTCGGTCACACGAAAGTGATAACCCGGTAGTATGAAGAGATTAACCCAGCCGGCAAAAGGCTGAACCTTACCGGTCTGTGCCGCCGCTTCAAGAAGCCTCACCGTGCTGGTGCCCACGGCTATCACCCTTTTGCCCTGCTCCCTGGTTCGATTCACCAGGTTGGCCACATCTGGATTCAGCTGTCCGTATTCTTTATGTATGGGATGTCGGCATGGGTCGTCGACTCGGACAGGCTGGAAGGTATCTAGACCGATGTGGAGCGTGACAAACGCTGTTTTAACGCCCTTTTTATGCAAATCGTCAAACAATCGGGAGGTAAAATGCAATCCGGCAGTAGGCGCGGCCGCGCTGCCCTTGGCCTCGGCATAAATCGTTTGATAGCGTTCTGAATTTTCGAGAGGAGTATGAATATAAGGGGGCAGCGGAATCCGGCCGTATTTCTCAAGCAAGTCATCATCTGAAAAGCGAATGGTTCTGATGCCGCCGTCCTGCTGGCCGATTACTTCAGCATTTATTCCTTCGTCTGAATCATGCGGTAAATCGGCGATTCTGATTTGGACCCCCGTCGTGAGCTTTCGTGCGGGTCGAACGAGCGCCTCCCATATGTTGTCTTCCTGGCGGCGTAGCAGCAGGATTTCCACCCTGGTCTGGCCACTTTGTTTTTGACCTATTATTCTAGCCGGTATGACGCGGCTGTTGTTGAAAACCATCAGGTCTCCGTTATTAACGTATTCTAGAATGTCACGAAATCGCCGATGCTCTATAGAAGTGTCACTCCGATGTAGTACCATGAGACGAGATTGGTCTCTATGCTCGAGGGGTGTTTGTGCAATTAGCTCAGGGGATAACTGGTAGTCAAAATCACTTGTTTTCATGAAAACTGACTTGTCACTTATGAAGGAAATAAAAAATAATGTTCACAATAATGGTAATCAGGATACTCACAATCAGCATAGTCACAATGGGGAAATAAAAGGAAAAACCGTTTTTCTTTATGAGTATGTCACCGGGCAACTTGCCTAATAATGGTATATGCTGACTTAATACCAGTATCAGCCCCAAAATAACGATAATGCCGCCTATGATAAGTAAAATCTTACCCAACCCTTCCATTAGGCGTCCCCTCTCCGGAATCGGGAATATCGATTTAGGTTTACAATAGCTTTGGCAGCCCGTCTCATGGTAGGAAAGATGGGTATCGAAGCCTTGCTTAGTCGCTGCTCCATTTCGAGTCGTTGCGTCTCAAACGCGCCCGGAGGAGAAACGATTACTATTGGCTTTCCCTGCTCGGTTACCAATTCAATAAAAACGTTAAAAATAGATTGGACCAGTTCCCACGGTAAATACTTCAATAATATGCCGGCATCTATCTGCACTATGACCAGGTCAACGGACGAATCTTGCAGAACGTACCCCGTAGCCTCTTTTATCTTTAAATGATTACTGCCGCTCTGACTCAAATCTACCGGGTTACGCAAGATACTGCCTACACTACCAAGAACGTTGGTCAACTTCCGCCTGGTCGTTAGGAATAACTCCGGTATATTTAACCCGAGTTCGGCGCAGGAATCGCTGGCCGACACGGAAATGCCGCCACCACCATCGGCCAAACCCCCAACTATCGCAATACCGTTGCCTCTAACCTCCAATTGGCCCAGCTGCTGAAAGATGAGCATAGTATCGGTCAACTCTTCAACATCTTGCACTTCTATGACTCCCGACTGGCCCATAGCTGCCGACCAAACAGCGGCTGAACTGGCTAGGGAACCAGTGTGTGAAGCGGCAGCTGCGGCTCCAACCTTAGTCCGTCCGGCTTTCCACACAATCAGGGGCTTAAGGTTAGCCACACTTTTCATTGTAGAGAATAGCCGTTGGCCGTTTCTGGTGCCTTCAAGATAAGTGCCAATAACGGATATTCTCGGGTCTGCACCCATATATTCCATATAGTCCGGGCTGTCCAGGTCGATGCCATTACCGAAGCTGATTCCTTTGTTATATTTAATGTTTCTGGCGACGCCCAATTCGAATAACTTCTCTCCTATGCCACCGCTTTGAGAAATAAAGCCGACCGAGCCGATTTCGCCTATTCTGCCGGCCGGGCCATATGGTACTCTGACCTCCGGGGAATAAACCCCAAGGCAATTAGGGCCGATAATACGGAAACCGCCCTGTTTAGCTTTCCCCACCAATTCTTCCTCCAGGAGACGTCCTGTTTTATCCCCAGCTTCACTGAATCCTGCAGTAAAGAAGTGGATAGCCCTTACTTTACGTGCACAGTCATCCATCAATTGCGGAACTGCTTCTCGAGGTATGCAAACAATAACATAGTCTACAATTCCCGGAACGTCCCTGATGCTGGTATAAACTTTCAGTCCCGAAAACTCGCCTCCTCGCGGGTGAATCGGATAAATTGCACCTTGGAAACCTGCATTTACGAGAGCTTTTAACCAGACTGAGCCTACTTTAAATACATTTTGGGAAATGCCGACCACAGCAATAGATTTGGGATAAAAAATAGGCTCGAATTCTCGCAACAGCTCTTCACGAGACAGTTTAGCCACGAATTTGATTGTAACGAAAAAGGCTGGGTGGCGCAATGCGCCACCCAGCCTTAAAATACTACCAGTTATATGATTTAGAACAAACCCATAACCTTACCGGTCTTTACATCGACATCCACTCTTCTGAAAGCAGGATCAGAGCTGGTGCCCGGCATTAAGCTGATGGTGCCGGCGCAGGGACACAGGAACTTGGCGCCCGAATAGATTAAGACATCGCGTACAGGCAGCGTCCAGCCCTTAGGAGTACCCTTAATAGCCGGGTCGTGCGTGAGGCTGAGATGAGTCTTCACCATCATAGTCATGTAATCATCATATTGCTTGTCGCCCTCCAGCATCTTAGCCTTGGCTTCAGCATCGGGCGTCCACGATACACCATCCGCCCCGTAGACCACCTTGGCGATATTTTCTACCCTCTGGCGAAGTTTCATCTCCAGCGGATATAGGAACTTAAATTCGTTTTTCTCATTGCAGGCGTCCATTACAGTGTCGGCCAGTTCCAGAGCGCCGTCGCCCCCGTCTGCCCAATGGGTGGAAACAGCACAGCGGGCTCCCGCACCTTCGGCTGCCTTGCGTACCATGGCAATCTCAGCCTTGGTATCTGTATGGAAAGCATTGATGCAAACCACCGGATTGATGCCGGCAGTCCTGATGGTGTTAATATGATGTATCATGTTGGACAGGCCCTTTTCGAGGGTACTAAGATCTTCCTTCGTATAAGCATCGGGTAAAGGCAGACCAGCGACCACTTTGGGTCCGCCGCCGTGCATCTTCAAAGCTCTGATGGTAGTGGTAAGCACTGATACATGGGGAATGAGACCGCTCAAACGGCATTTCACATTCCAGAACTTCTCAAAGCCGATATCGGCGGCAAAGCCGCTTTCCGTGACGTGGTAGTCAAACATCTTCAGACCGATGCGATCGGCAATAATTGAGGACTGCCCTACGGCGATGTTAGCGAACGGACCGGCATGAACCATGCAAGGCTGGTATTCAGCGGTACTCATCAACGTGGGATTGATGGTGTTCCGCATCCAGGCAGTCATGGCGCCGCCGACTTCCAGGTCGCCCGTCGTCACCGGCTTGCCTTTCCCATCGAACGCTACCGTGATTTTATCCATTCTTTCACGAAGGTCCGCGAGATCTCTGACTATGGACAGCATAGCCATAAGCTCGGAGCTCACGGCAATGCCGAATTTGGACTGCATCAGAAAGCCATCCACTCGGCCACCCAGGCCGATAACGATATTCCTGAGGCTCTGGGCACAGAAATCCATTATCCAGCCCATTTCGACTCGTGTGGGATCAACGCTTAGCCGGCGCAGGTTGCGTTTGGCCAGCTCGGCATCATCGTAATTTCGCTCGTGCTGCATCCGGGCAGTTAGTGCCACCATGGCCAGGTTGTGAGCATTCATTATATCGTTAATGTCACCAGTTAAGCCCATGGAGAACTCGGTCATCGGAATTAGAAGCGCATTGCCACCCCCGGCTGCTGTCCCCTTAATATTCATGGTGGGACCGCCCGACGGCTGGCGTAAGCAGCCACCTACATTCTTCTTTCGCTTACCGAGGCCTTCTATGAGCCCCATTGAAGTGGTGCTTTTACCTTCTCCTAGAGGCGTTGGCGTTATAGCCGTTACCTCTATGTACTTACCGTCCGGCTTTTTCTTCAGCCTCTCGATGATTTTCATGAAATCCAGCTTGCATAGCCTGCCAAATGGTATAATCTCGTCTTTCTGCAGTCCGAGTTTCTCCCGCCATTCATCTGGTGTCGGCATGTTCTTTTCCGCCGCCTCCGAAATCTGCCAGTCCTTCATTTTTACCGCATCATAGGGCATAGAAACCTCCTTTTTTATTTTTAGTTTTTATTTAAAAATCGGGGATAACTAGTTCCCGAAATTTCATTTTATGAGGTCAAACCCGCTTTTCTTTCGGCTGCCTCTACCGTGTTCATCAATAGCATGGTCACGGTCATAGGTCCCACCCCACCCGGGACCGGAGTTATGAACGATGCTTTCTCCTTTATGGCATCAAAGTCAACGTCGCCAACGAGGCGGAAACCTTTCTCCCTGGTCTTGTCTTCCACACGATTAACACCGACATCAATTACCACAGCACCATCTCTCACCATATCAGCAGTAATGGCCTTGGGGGCTCCCATAGCTGCAACTACTATATCTGCCTGCCTTGCATAATAACCTATGTCCTTTGTACCGGTGTGGCATATGGTAACTGTAGCATTGGCTCCCTTTTTCTTCTGCATCAAAATAGCAGCGAGCGGTTTACCCACCAGATTGCTTCGCCCACAGATAACCACATATTTGCCCTCAGGACTATTGCCGCTCCTGATCAATAGTTCCTGGACTCCGTGCGGGGTACAAGGCAGGGGACAGGGCTCACCTCTTAGAGCCTTCCCAACGTTGATTGGATGAAAGCCGTCTACGTCCTTTTCGGCGGAGATGAAGCTAATTACCTTTTCGGTATCTATATGCTTGGGCAGCGGTAACTGAACCAGTATGCCATGGAATTTCGGGTCTTTGTTTAACTTTTCCACGGTATCGAGCACTTTTTTCTCAGGCGTATCAGCCGGCAGCCGGATGGTCTCTTCATGCATCCCTATTTCCTCGGCTCCCTTAGCTTTAGCTGTAACGTAAGAGATCGATGCCGGGTCTTCTCCTACCAGCACCACGGCCAGCGCCGGAGTAATCCCCTTGTCCATAATCTTTTTTACTCTGCCTTTTAATTCTTGACGAATTTCAGCAGCTACTTCAGTACCACTAATGATTTTTGCTGTCATGTTAAAGTACCTCCTTATATATGATAATCAGAGTTAACCACCCGGTTAAGGATCAAATAGCATGGCTCAGCAGAAATTTAAAAATCGTGTGAGTTTTTAGCCCGGAAAAAGGATATTATTTATCTGCCGGATCGTATTACCTTTCTCCAATATCCAAGCATTATTGCCCAAGTTGACGATTATACCACGTAAAATTACGTGGGGCAATATATTGGCTTAAGTACTTTATTTTAATAAGGATGTCGACTTTCACGACCATTGACTTTGAATTGATTTCGGGTTATTCTGTAGTTAACTGAATAGCTATAGTAAGGTGCCGAAGGGTGACCTGAGGCTTAATTGGTATGCAAGCCGGTGAAATTCCGGCACAGTCCCGCCTGCTGTGAAAGTCAGAACATCTACCTTATAAATATAGCTACCTCCGCGGAGTAAGGAGGTGGGATTTATTATTTTGAATTGATCCCCTTGCTTCGCTGTAAGGGGATTTTTATTTTATTACGGTCTCAAGGGAGATAAGATGAAAAAATACATGCGAATCAGCTTTTACGTCGTCTTAGCTTTGGCTGTTCTGTTATCCATCAGATGTACTCCCCAGGTCGCCCCAGGTAACCTGGTGGATGGCCTGGATAGACAGGTAACCATCAGTACAGTTCCTCAAAGGATTGTGTCCCTGGCACCGAGTAATACCGAAATTTTATTCGCTCTGGGATTGGGCGATAAAGTAGTCGGCGTCACGGAATACTGTAACTACCCCGACGCTGCCAAGGATAAACCAAAAATCGGTGGTTTCAGCACAGTCGATATAGAAAAGGTAGTTTCCTTGAAGCCTGACCTGGTACTGGCAACCAAAATTCACGCTAAAACCGTCATTCCCGCCCTGGAAAACCTGGGAATAACGGTTGTGGCCCTCAATCCGGAAACACTGGATGACGTTCTTAGGAGCATCGCACTAGTCGGGAAAATAACCGGACAGGATCAACGGGCTTCAGAACTGGTTACAGAATTGGACGGACGTATCAAACATATAACCGACAAAACACAGAACATGTCTGATGAGGAAAGGCCAAGGGTGTTCTATGTCACCTGGCACGACCCGCTCATGACCGCTGGTCAAGGGACCCTGAGCAATAATGTAATCACGGAGGCCGGCGGCCAGAACATTGCATCAGATATCACCGGTGATAAGACCATAGACCTGGAGACGGTTATTAACCGCGACCCGCAGATAATAATTGTGTCCGTAGGAATGGGTACCGGTGAAGATATTCCCTGGCAATACGTTATGTCCGAATCCAGGCTGAACAACGTTCGAGCGCTAATCGACTCTAGAGTCTACAAGATAGATGGCGACCTGATACATCGACCGGGTCCGCGCATCGTCGATGCACTCGAGAAAATGGCGCTGTTTATCCATCCGGAACTGTTCGCTCAAAATAAGTCTGGTAAGTAGACATTAACTCAGATGAAGAGCATGAGGATAATCTAGAATGGCGCTGGAATCTATTAGAAGCACCGCGGTACAAAAAAGGACTGGCTACCCCGCTCAGTGGCGCAGCCGTATTTTTGCTATAAGCGCCTTGGCTATTATCCTGATAATAACTATTGTAGTGACTCTTGGAGTAGGCAGCACAGACATTCCATTCGGCACTATATTGCAAATATTGTTAGCCAAATTATCCATTAGCAATGTTCAGCCTACTTGGGCAGCTAATATGGAGGTCATTGTTTTCGATATTCGCCTCCCGCGGTTGCTGCTGGCCGGTCTGGTGGGTGCGGCATTAGCAGTGGCCGGCACCACATATCAGGGGCTTTTCCGCAATCCACTGGCTGACCCGTATCTTATAGGTGTGGCCCAGGGCGCAGCTCTTGGCGCTGTAATCGGCTTCATGCTGCCGGTATCGTGGCAGCTTGGCAGTATACCCCTTTTAGCATTTATCGGCGCCGTATCGGCAGCGGCAATGGTCTACTCTATAGCCAGAGTGGGGAAAACCCTTCCCATGACTACTCTAATACTGGCAGGTGTAGCCATAGGGGCATTTCTAGCGGCGATCACCTCATATCTAATGATTGCTTCTGGAGACAGGTTGCAGGGCATTATTTCATGGCTCCTGGGTTCATTTTCGCTTACCAGCTGGTGGCAGGTCGCCGCTGTGACACCATATATTTTGATTGGCACCCTGGTTATATGGCTTTTGGCCCGGCCGCTGAACGTGATGCAACTCGATGAAGAGCAGGCACAGCAACTGGGCATAAATGTGGAACAGGTCAAGCTTATCTTGCTGGGAGCTGCCACCTTAATAACTGCAGCGGCTGTTTGTTTCTGCGGCATCATCGGCTTCGTCGGCATCATCATTCCACACGCAATGCGGCTGATCTGGGGGCCGGATCACCGTTTCCTGTTGCCTCTGGCTACGCTTGCAGGGGCCATCTTTTTAATTCTGGCCGATACGGCGGCACGCACCATGCTGGCGCCTACTGAGGTGCCGATAGGTGTTATAACTGCACTTCTTGGAGCGCCATTCTTTCTCTATTTACTACGTCAAAAAAAGAGGGCTGTATTTTAAATGCTCTACCTTCGACTTGATAATGTTACGCTGGGTTACGGAAAACAAGTGGTGCTGCGCCATGTCAGTTTCCAAGCCGGACCGGGAGAAATTCTGGGTATTATCGGTCCCAACGGCTCCGGTAAATCGACCTTGATAAGAGGCATAACTAGAATCATCAGGCCGAGCTATGGTGATATTTTTCTCGACGGAAGCGACCTATATAGTTTAAGCAGGCAAAAGTTAGCTCAAATAGTAGCGGTCGTGCCCCAAAATCCTACGTTGCCGGAGGCATTCACCGCCTTCGAGGTGGTGCTAATGGGTAGAACTCCTCACCTGGGATTACTGAGATACGAAGCCAAAAGAGACCTTGATATCATAAAAAGTGCCATGGAAGCTACTCATACGTTGGCCCTGGCTGAACGCAGGGTTGGCGAACTCTCAGGAGGCGAGAAGCAGCGCCTGACCATTGCCCGCGCCCTGGCACAAGAACCGAAGATTATACTAATGGACGAACCCACCGCTAATCTGGATATTAATTATCAAATAGAGACCCTTGGGCTGGCCCGACAACTATCCCGGAACAAGGAACTTATCGTGGTGATAACCCTTCACGACCTGAACCTGGCAGCTCAGTATTGCGATCGTTTGATATTACTCAGCAACGGAACCATCTATAGCCAGGGTATTCCGCAGGAAGTGATAAATGCTCGAACGATAAAGGATGTCTACGGCGCTCAGGTATGTGTCTATCCTCACCCCGTCAATAAGCTACCAGCGACTCTGGTGGTTTCCGATAAGGAAAAAACGGCGCGGTCAAAATGATGGACAAAATACTAGTTTTGCTGCTGGCACTGTCTCTGGACTTTATTTTTGGCGAGCCTTGGAACACCTGGCATCCGGTAGCCTGGTTAGGCAGTTTGATTTCTGCGGAAACCAGGTGGGCACCTAGGAAGGGTACGTTCACGCAACTGGCCTACGGCGCTGGAATGATAATTCTGACTCTTGGATTAATCGTGGCAGCCGTCTATTTTCTGTTAGCCAAACTCGGTGAGTTCAATATTCCAGCCTATCTCATTTTGTCCGCCATTCTTTTAAAATGCAGTTTTTCGCTTCGCGGACTGCGGCAAGCTATCAGACGCGTTGGCAGGTACCTGACTACAGACGACCTCGACGAGGCTCGACTGAGTTTGAAGGCGCTGGTCGGCCGGGATACAACTAAACTCAATCGGAATCAGGTTATTTCAGCGGCTACTGAGTCAGCGGCCGAGAATGTATGTGATGGCTTCACGGCTCCTCTGTTCTACTTCTTCATCTTCGGGGTGCCGGGAGCCGTAGCCTATCGGGTAATAAACACTTTCGACTCTATGGTTGGCTATCATGGACAATACGAATATCTAGGTAAATTTACTGCACGGTTAGATGATGTGGCCAATTTCATCCCCGCTCGTTTGACGGCGCTGTTCATCATACTAGCAGCCTCAATATGCCGCCACAGTGCTACGCAAGCCTGGAAGATTATGGTTCGCGACCATAAAAATACGGAGAGCCCTAACGCCGGCTGGACGATGAGTGCCGTTGCCGGCGCCCTTCAGATACAGTTGGAAAAGGTCGGTCACTATAGATTGGGCGACAAAAGTTTCCCCCTATCATCTCATGTTATTGACGACTCGCGGAAAATAGTCACCGTGACAGCCCTCAGTTGGTGCACGATATTTATTTTAGCCGAGGTAACATATCTTGTTATCACATAGACGCGCGCTAGACAAGCTTAGTCCCGCCGTTCACGGCGGAATTGACTATAAAGAGCTGAAGGACTTCGACATCAAACCGGATTTCGTATTGGACTTCAGCGTCAGTATTAATCCCTTCGGCGCACCTCCTGGAATCAGTGAATCTCTTGCCGGCACTCGTGTTGATCAGTATCCTGACCCTGAGTCACTTGAACTCAGAAAAGCTCTGGCAGCTAAACTAAATCTTTTGCCCGACAACGTCATTATCGGCAGCGGTTCCACCGAGTTGATACGACTGCTTAGTACAGCATTTCTTGAACCTGGTGACCCGGCCGTAATACCAGCGCCGACCTACAGCGAATATCAAACCTCGTGTCAGCTCGCCGGCGCTGACATAATTGGTCAACCGGTACTGAAACCGCCTGACTTCCGACTGGATATCGATGAAACCATAAAGCTCATGCACAAATATCGGCCGAAGGCTGTTTTTCTATGTAATCCCAATAACCCCACCGGACAGTACTTCTCAAAAGCGGAATTTATTCAGATTATGTCAAGCTGCCAGGGATGTCTGGTGGTGCTTGACGAAGCTTATGTTGCCTTCACAGAAAACGCATGGGCGTCCGTAGACCTAATTGACAAGGGCAACTTGATCATATTAAGGTCTATGACTAAGGATTACGCCCTGGCGGGGCTGCGACTGGGTTATGCACTGGCTTCTGAGCCGACCATTTCCATTTTGAGACGTATTCTTCCGCCCTGGAACATAAATTCTGTTGCGCAAAAAGCGGGCTTATCTGTACTAAATAACGATACCCATATAAAAGGATGTTTTAACAAAATTAGAAAAGCCAAGAAATTTCTGATGAATGAACTGGAGCAGCTGGGGCTGACACCACTGCCTTCGCAGACCAATTTCTTCCTGGTCCGTGTCGGCAATGCTACAGATTTCAGACAAAGGCTATTACGCAGAGGCGTTCTGGTACGTGACTGCACATCGTTCGGCTTGCCGGAATACGTACGCCTGGCACCTCGTACCATACCTGAATGCCGAAAGCTAATCGAAGCCATAAAGGATTCGGGAGGATATCGGCGGTGACAGCTAAAACGCTGATGATACAGGGCACGGCTTCATCCGTAGGCAAGAGCGTTATCGTGGCCGGACTATGCCGTATATTCCTCCAGGACGGATTTAGAGTAGCTCCATTCAAGGCGCAAAATATGGCCTTAAATTCGTTCGTTACCCCCGAAGGCGGTGAAATCGGGCGTGCCCAGGCAGTACAGGCCGAGGCTGCGGGCATCGCGCCTTCGGTACATATGAACCCCGTTCTACTCAAACCCGAAGCAGATGCTCGTTCCCAGGTAATCGTGCGCGGCAAAATACTTAAAAATTTGAAGGCCAGCCAGTATTATAGCTACACGCCCAGACTGCTGAAGATTATCGAGGACTCTTTTAACCATCTGCGCGATAGATACGACGTGGTAGTCATCGAAGGTGCGGGCAGTCCGGCTGAGATAAACCTCAGAGCAAGGGAAATAGTAAATATGAGAATTGCCAGAATGGCTCGAGCCCCGGTACTACTTGTCGGAGACATCGATCGCGGCGGCGTTTTCGCCTCTATTATCGGCACACTCGAATTACTGACTAAACAGGAGAGAAACCTTATCAAAGGATTTATCATTAACAAATTTCGAGGCGACCTGAAGCTCCTGAAGCCGGGATTGGATATGATTGAGAGGCGAACCGGCAAGCCGGTCCTGGGTGTAATCCCCTATTTCCGGAATATCAGCATCGCCCAGGAAGATTCAGTTTACCTGGACGAAAGACAGAGGCCAACCCGTGATGGCTCTCTGGATGTGGTAGTTATTCGCCTGCCTCACACCTCTAACTACGACGATTTCGACCCGTTGGAACACCAAGGCTGCGCAGTACGCTACGTGTCCCTTCCATCGGAGCTAGGTAAACCGGACCTGCTCATCATTCCCGGCACCAAGAGCACTATAGCCGATTTAATTTATTTACGGGAAACAGGACTGGCTTCCCAAATAGCGGAAATGTCCCGGTCAGGGGTTCCTATTATAGGCATCTGCGGTGGTTATCAGATACTGGGCGAGAAGATACTCGACCCGGACAGAGTCGAATCCAGCCAGGATGAAATCAACGGTCTTAACCTCTTGAAAATTACCACTGTATTCGATAAAACCAAAAGGACCTCCCAGGTCGAAGCCCGCATGGAGACTGGTACAGGATTATTTGAAAGTTTGAAGGATATAGATGTCACCGGCTACGAGATTCACATGGGTCACACGTACGGTGCCTATCAGCCGGCCTTAAGAGTGGTGGCAACGCCTCGGGGGAAAGTAGACTACGCCGATGGCGCCGTCAGCGATGATGGACTTATATTTGGTACTTACTTGCACGGTCTATTTCACAACGCTGAGTTCACCCGTCGTTTTTTAAACGGCCTGCGTAGGCTTCGTGGCCTACCAGATGTAAAGAACTCGCTGGTAAACCAGCAGGAAATGTATGATAAACTGGCGGACATAGTCAGAAACAATATCGATATGTCTCAGGTCTACGAAATTACTCTCGGGAGGGAAAATGGTCGAAAACAATGGCACAGGTCTGGTTCACGTATACAGCGGTGACGGTAAAGGTAAAACCACAGCAGCCCTAGGCCTGGCAATTAGGGCCGCCGGGCAAGGCATGAAGGTGGCTTTTATCCAGTTCGTAAAAGGCGAACAATGTGGCGAGCATATTTTCGCGAAAAGATATAATCCTTTTGAGATAATCCAAATAAGCAGCGGCGACAGCTTCAAGAAATCTAAGCAACAGTTAAGTCAGGAAGTTCAGCAGACCCTGAACTATGCCCACGAGCAGATTCTAAGCGGCAAATACGACCTGGTGGTCCTCGATGAAATTTTTGTGGCTGTAAATCAGGGACTGATAACAATTAATCAAGTTTTAGAGTTACTGGACTCAAAGCCATCCTCAGTTGAACTGGTGCTCACCGGCCGGAACGCACCACCCGAGATAACACAGCGGGCTGACCTCGTTACCGAGATGCTTATGATCAAGCACCCGTTCACAGGGGGCACAGGCGCCCGCCGCGGCATCGAATTTTAATGAAAGAGAAGAACAAATGTCCACTTCGTTAGATACTATATTAAAAGAAATTAAACCTTTGGATAGCTCGGCCATGGCCGCCACTCGCAGCCGGCAGAATACTCTTACTAAGCCACATGGAAGTCTGGGCAGATTGGAAGACCTGTCAGTCCAGATTGCTGGAATAAAAGGTACGCCTATGCCCAAATTAGAACATAAATCTGTCATCATTATGGCTGCCGATCACGGTGTTGCCGCTGAAACCGTCAGCCTGTATCCACAGGAAGTAACCCGCCAGATGGTTCTAAATTTCCTCAAAGGTGGGGCTGCCATAAACGCCATTGCCGGCCAGATAGGCGCGAGGGTAATAGTTGTCGATATGGGAGTAAAAGGCGGTTTCCAACCACTACCCGGGTTGCTGTGTAAAATGATTGATTTCGGCACTCAGAATATTACCCAGGGCCCCGCCATGACCCGCCAGCAGGCGCTAAGCTCCCTTGAGGGCGGCATTCAGGCGGTGGAGGCCGAGATGGCTAAGAGGCTAGATATTATCGGTACCGGGGATATGGGTATCGGCAATACCACTGCCAGTAGTGCCATATTCTCTGCCTTAAGCGGCAAACCCCCCAAAAAAATTACCGGCCGCGGAACCGGTATCGGTGATAAACAGCTGGCCCACAAAATAAAGATAATAGAGCGTGCCCTGTCGCTCAACAGACCAAACCCCAAGGATCCCTTAGATGTTCTAGCAAAAGTAGGTGGCTTTGAAATCGGCGGCCTGGTTGGAGTCATGCTGGCTGGGGCCGCCTATAGAATACCTGTCGTAATAGATGGTTTCATCTCGGGGGCAGCGGCTCTTATAGCGGTTGGATTGTCGCCTGAGGTGAAAAACTATTTAATCGCCTCCCATGTCTCAGCAGAGGCAGGCCACGAAGATTTACTCCTGTTCCTGGGATTAAATCCCTTGCTTAATCTGAATATGCGTCTGGGCGAAGGCACCGGTGCGGTTATGGGTATTTTTCTAGCGGACTCAGCTGCCAGGACGCTGAGCCAGATGGCTACTTTCAGCCAGGCCGGCGTTTCTGAAGCCAGACCGATGGAGCCACATTAAGGAGCGAAATTTGGGTTTCTGGACAGCACTTCAATTTTTGACCATACTCCCTACTCCCCTCAAACACACGGGCTTACCCGAGAACCCCGGCCAGTCTCTGCCTTATTTCCCAATTGTCGGCCTCATTCTGGGCGCTATTTTGTTCGGTCTCCATTTGGGCCTATCTTTTTTTCTGCCACCGGCTGTAATACCCGCGTTGCTCGTCGCCGCGCTAGCCATATTAACCGGAGTTCAGAACCTGGACGGCTTCATTGACACCTGCGACGGCGTATTTGCCGGGAAATCAAAAAAAGAGCGACTTACTATAATGTCCGATACCAAGATTGGCGCCTTCGGTATGGTCGGTGTCGTCCTCCTTTTAATTCTCAAATACGTTTCCCTGTTGTCGATATCAATGATATTACCGGCCCTTTTGCTTATGCCCACCTTGAGCCGCTGGGCTATGGTCTCTATGATCTTCACTTTCCCCTATGCCAAAAACTCGGGCATGGGGCTGCCGTTCAAACTAGGCGACACCTGGCAAAGGCTGGCAGTAGCTACTGCGATTACATTAGCGGTAGCGGTAGTGCTACTAAGATGGTGGGGACTGGCTGTAATGGCGGCGGTATGGTTGATAGCCTTTGGTGTTTCCAGTTATTTCCGTTCTCGACTGGGTGGGCTCACCGGTGACAGTTACGGGGCCATAAATGAGATTTCCGAGGTTCTGGTTTTATTGCTGATAATACTAATCGGGAGGTTACTATGATCACTTATGCAGCTTCTTGGAGCGGCGGCAAAGACAGCTGCTCCGCCTACTGGAAGGCTATTTCTCAGGGTGTAGAGGTCAGTCACCTGCTCAACTTTATTCACGCAGATTCTACAAAGGCTATGTCTCACGGGCTGGACAGCAGGCTGATTGCACTTCAGGCTGAAGCCATGGGGGTGCCCATACTGCAGCAAAAAGTCACCTGGGAGACTTACGAGGCCGGATTTAAGAATGCGCTGGAGCAGCTTAAATCGAATGGTGTCAAGGGTCTCGTCACCGGAGATATATATCTTCAGGAACACAAGGACTGGATCGATAGAGTTTGTGGTGAGGTCGGCGTTACGGCTTTATTACCCCTGTGGGGAATAAATAGCGGCGCTCTTTTAAATGAATTCATCGAGGCTGGCTTCAAGGCCGTTATCGTCAGCGTAAAGGCCAAATTTATGGGGAAAGAATGGCTTGGCAGGCGGCTTGACCAGGAGACGGCTGCCGAGCTCAGCCGGTTGGGAGTCGATGTCTGCGGCGAAGCCGGAGAATTTCACACTTTTGTTTACGACGGGCCGTGTTTTAAAAGGCCTGTAAAAATCGGCAGCACAGAGGTTATAGCCAGAGACGACCACTGGACTTTGAACATCAAAGGATACAGCCTTGGCTAAACAGATTATCCTTCTACTCGGCGGCGCTCGTAGCGGCAAGAGTTACTATGCCCAGCAGCTGGCAGCTGAACTCGGGACCAAGGTTCTATTTGTGGCTACAGGCGAAGCGTTCGATGAAGAGATGGAGGCCAGAATTGCGCAGCATAAAAAAGACCGACCCGAAACCTGGAGAACTTTAGAAGTTACCACTAGTATTGGTGAGGAAATAGAGCAGCAGATTGGCGAGGCTGAGGTGGTGATTATTGACTGCATTACCCTGCTTATCTCCAATCTTCTGCGAAGCGAACCAAAAGGTCATGAGGCCGAAATGAGGGTCAAATCTGAAATAACGGAACTGGTCGATACAATGGATAGATTGGACGCTAGTTTCATTATTGTATCGAACGAAGTTGGAATGGGTCTGGTGCCTAACAACAAACTCGGCCGTATCTACCGCGACCTGTTGGGAAAAGCCAACCAGCTACTCGCTAAGCGCGCTACAGAAGTCTATCTCCTGCTTGCCTGCCTGCCGGTTCAGGTAAAAAGTCGGTGACCCCACCTTGGGGCTGGCATGGGATTAACGTCCTTGATGTAGTATTAAAAGTACAGATAAAACTCGTGTAACTAACGCTGGGTCTTCGCTTTTGAACTGTCGGGCGGTTCGAGAAGCTCTGGCTCGTTGGGAGCCAGGGACAATGCAATTGGTAAGAAAGCTTCAACCAGTGCGGGGTCGAACTGCGTACCCGAACAACGTTTGAATTCCTGCAATACTTTTTTATAGGACAACTTGTTTCGATACGATCTTGATGAGGTCATAGCATCGAAGGCATCAGCTATGGCTAGGATACGCGCTTCAACCGGGATTTCATCACCTTTTAGTCCGTTAGGATAACCCAGGCCATCCCAGCGTTCATGATGATGAAGAATTGCGGGCAGACTGGCGACCAGGCTAGCTACATGGCCAACAATCGTTGTAGACAGGGTAGGATGTGACTGAATGAGCTTCCAGGCCTCGGGCTCAAGCTTACCCGCCTTGTTGAGCACCTCATCGGGAATTCCCACTTTACCGATATCGTGAAGTAAAGCGGCGGTACTAATTATAGTGACCTTCTCCGATGTAAGGTTAATCGCCTCAGCCAGCGCTACGGCATAACTGCTAACTTTCCGTGAATGTCCGTAAGTGTACGGGTCTCTAGCCTCGATAGTTGCTGCTAGAGCATGAATGGTACTAAGAACCTCTCTTTCGGTTGTGGTCCTCGTAGCCTCACTCTCTTCTAATGAAGGCAACATCTTAGAAGCGACGGAGGTCCGATTACCTCCGGTCTCTTTAGCGTAGTAAAGAGCTCTATCAGCCGCATTTACCAGTTCGTCAGGGCTCACCCCGTCACTTGGCCAGGATGCTAAACCAAGGCTGGCGGTTATTTTGATGCCCCTCCTGCTCATCTCCCCAGCAATACGACTGCGTACCCGCTCAGCTACGATAAGGGCATCACTGCTCGCAGATTGTGGCAGTATGATGGCAAACTCGTCACCCCCGTAACGAAAAGCGAGGTCAGTAGTCCTTAAAGCTCCGCTAATGATCCGCCCTATCGTCTC
The DNA here is from genome assembly GCA_964548415.1 of uncultured Dehalococcoidales bacterium. Classification (GTDB taxonomy): domain Bacteria; phylum Chloroflexota; class Dehalococcoidia; order GIF9; family UBA5629; genus 9FT-COMBO-48-23. Next base: position 51,394 of record CAZJQG010000005.1, read on the forward strand.
CAGGACTTTGTCGCCAGCTGTATGACCCTGTAAATCGTTGTAAGCTTTGAAAAAATCCAGGTCTAGGAAGATCAGGGACATCGTACTCCTATAACGGGTGTGGCGGTCTATTTCTAACTTCACATTTTCATCGAAATGCCGGCGGTTAAACAAGCCAGTAAGTTCATCTACCCTGGCACGCTGTTCAGCTTTAGCGTAAAGACGGCTGTTTTCAACCGGTACCGCAATCTGCGAAGCCAAGCGCTCGAGCAATCGAACCTGGCTCGAACTATAAGCATTAGGCTGACGACTGGCGATAACTAAACTACCAATAGCCTCATTTTTGACCAGCAGAGGCAGATAAATAATCGATCTGATGCCCCACCTCAAATGTTCTTCGTCAGTTTTAACCATCGAATTTTTTTCTAGATCTGGCTCTACCAGAGCTTTCTTATGCTTGGCTACCCATTCAGTCCCCGTGTTTGTGAGGAGTATTTTCTCTCCAGCTTGCCACGTCGACCCTACTCCGGAGGATAAGACTTCGAAACGAAGCTGCTCATCCTCTATCAAAGCAATGGTAGCCCAGTCGACATCGACTACTTTTTTCAATTCAGCAATAAAGGCACCATATACTTCTTTCACGTTCAAACTCGAGCTTATGATGGTGGTAATCCGGTTAATCAGAGCCAGCTCTTGCTCACGTTTTCTTAGCGTTTCCTGCAGGTATTCTTTTTCTAGATTCGTGGCTACGTCCTCGGCTACTGTTCCAATCAAATTGGTATCATCTAAAGAGTATTTACCAGACTCTTTCTTGCCCAGCGCCAGTATAGCACTCAAGTTATCCTGGCTGGTGAGAGGAAATAACAGTTCTATGCCCAGAGCTTTCAGCCCATCCTTTTCTTCGGCCCACATGCCCCGGAATTCAGGAAGTATCTCCAAATTTTCTTTACTCAGGTACCTATTCTCAAGTTTTAGCCATTCGAGGACAGGGCTTTCTCGTCTTATCCTAAGCGTCGCACCTCCATCTCTGTCCGGCTGAACATATTGGGCGACCAAATCGTTAGTGACCGTTTCGGGAAGCAGTAAATACGCCCTGCGGCAACCCACCGCCCTGGAAACCCGAAGCAGTAATTCATTACCGAATTCATCTAAATTTGAAACTGTATGTATCTTATGACGGACGAACTCTGTCAGTTCTTGACGAGAATGATAACCCTCGCGGTAGAAAAATTTATCGATTCTGTCATACATCATCACTCGCGCTCTATACCAGAACGAGCCTGCAGTGAACATAGTCAGGACGCCTACCATAAGAACCGAGAGAGGATTTAATTCCACATCAAGCAGGACAATTAGCAGCAACCAGAATGCAAACACCCCTAAAAATAGGCCGCCCATAGCTCCAAAAACTAAAAACCTTCGCATGACGAAACCAATATCGAGTAATTTATGCCTGACAATCGCATAGGTGACAACTGAACAGAACAGGAAAACACCGACTTCGTCGACAGGATAGCCCCTTAAGGGTGGGATGGTATTTGACAAGCTGAAGAACGCGCCGAGACCAAAACCCACTAACAAATATACAGTCTGATTTCGATCAAGAGGGTCGGTTAACTGGCGATATCGCCGAATAAGTTCATAGAAAATACCCGCGCCGTAGGATATGAGTACGAGCCCCGTAAAATAATATGCGAAGTAATTTTCTTCTATATGCATGAACCCGTGGCTAATATATACATTAGTAATATAGTTGCCCGAAGCGATCAGGAAAATCATTACTGCCACAAAAGTGTATCCCGTATACGTCAACCACCCGGGTCGCCTATTGACAAAAATCCTGACAAAACCGTAGTACGTGACTATTAAACCTGTCATGCATACCACCAAGCAGCCGTACCAGAAAACTGAATTCTGTGGAAAGAAGTTGGCGTGAATCATGAATGAACCCAGACTGCGAACTATAGCAAACGATAGGGCTATCAGAAGAAAATTACGCAGTTTATTTCTTTTGCTCGACAGAACCAGGGCAAATAGAGCTAAACAGCCAAAGAGGGCAACCAGCGGTATTATGGCAATACTCGTCATCTAGTATTCTTTTAACTTTCTATAAAATTGGCAATATTATGTAAGCCAAATACGCCGTTGTCAAGCAAAATAGATATTATACGATAGTCGCCTAGTACCAAAGTAATGTATGTATTATGTACGTAAAATTGAGGAAAAACTGCGGAAAGGCAACGCAATACCGAAAGCATCTAAGGAAGATCGCGGCATTTAGCCCCGTATGGGCCAATACAAGCCAGATGCAGTTACCGTACTTTAGCTCCAACATCAAGCTTGGTGGTGATTATAATCTTCCGCCCAGGCTTAGCCTGTAACGTGGAGAGCACTTCATCTGATGGATTGATATGGCGCGGCTTTAAATGTGCCAGGTCCGCGCCCTCGCTTACTTGCTTAGCTATATAGTCCGCGAAAGCGCCGCTCCGAAGCAGGCTAACTTCAATGGGTACCAGGCCGAGCATGGACTCCAGATTTGCATAATCGGCATCCAGCTTCTTAAGTTGATCGTGTATGGCCAATTTTATAGCCTGCTTGCCAGGTTTATATCCATCCTTAAGCTCTAAATATAAACGCAGTACCGGTTTGTCCCCAACTACCTCTTTACGTCCCGTCCAGTCCGTATAGACAATTTTGGTGTTCTCTATAGCCTGCCATATTACCCGTTCATTTAATCTTGTAAAACCAGCGATATCTATGAGGTCATCAGCACGTCTATCAAAAGTCATCTGAGGAATATCTATGTCAAGATTTTCATTTCTAAGAGCCGTAATTCTAATCATGTCGCCAATTCTGTACCTGACCATGGCACCACCGTGAAAATTGGTTATTACCATCTCATAGCTGTTGTCTGCCTTAACTTCGTTCAGCAGCACGGTTTTAGGTTGATAGGAACGGTCAATCAGCCACTTGAAGTATTCGTCTTCAGGAATAAACTCGAGGAAATTTAGATTAGGCACAAATGTCATCCCGGTGTAGTCCCAGGTTTGCATAGCATAGACTAGGCCTTCAGTACCAGCATAGACATCCAGCGGACGTGTTCCCCACATTTGTTGGATTTTTTCCCTGTATACCACACCGTCCGTACCTCCGCAGGACATCCCCTTTATCCTCCATAGGTCCTTCGGTAACATTGGGCGTCTCTGCAGCGAACTCTTAACCTTACCTTTAAGGAGTCGCAGAAGCACTTTTGGCTTCTTGACAAGTGCCGAAAGTTTTACATTACTTGCCCCCTGCTGAAACCGTTCACCGATGGCGACCAATACACCGGATAGACCGTAAAATCCATCCATACCGTCTGATAACGCCATCCAGAAACCTTTTTCCAGTCGTTCCATAAACGGCATTTGATCTGACTCACTGGGTTCCGGGAAATATCTGAATCCAAAATCCTCCTGTGTCTTGCAGGCTATTACGCCGCTTACATAAGGAAGCGGAGCCGTTGCATAAAGAACCTTCGAATTAGTGCTGAGGCTAGAAACATCACCTCTGTATCGACAGGTAGCAAAAAGCCTGGGGGCACATAGGACAGTGCTAAGTTCCTCCCACTGCCCACGGCTAATAGGTATCCATTTGCAAGTGTACTGCTCGGATTTACCCGAAGTCCGGGCCCAATGAACCGGCTTGGCGGGTAATACCTCTTCTCTTCGCTCTATAAGCTCAGGACAGTAATCCGCGTAGGTGGTCAACGGTACCTGTTTCCTGAATTCTTCAACTGTCTCCGGCATATGGCCTTTCATCATTTTTCTGCCGAACTCACAGCCTCTGAGAAAGTGGATTTGCTCAAGCAGTAGTTCTCTCTGTATGGCCATAAATTCGTCCAGACTCAACTCAATGAAACCGCAGCACATTCGCCACAGTTCTTCATGCCGTCGTTGCCTCAACAGCTCTTGAATTTTAGACACCAAAATCCCCCCTTTCCTAGCCAGGCTGACTTTGATGCAAATATTACAGGATTTCTCAGATTAATAAAAGGGGTAATACAGATGATATTGCCGTCAGCCTTGTTCATGATGAGGTCTTCGGCTAAAATTGGCACATGTTCTATATTGGCCTGGGAGTGTTGGGTTTCGTTGTAGCCTATATCTTCGACCTGGCAAGCCTGAAAAACATACGGGGCATCAAGCAACTGGCCGGACTGGCCGCATTTGCCCTGCTTACTTATTCCACGGTAATGATCTGTTATAACCCGGTAAAGTACGATATATCTGTTTTCGCCAGAGTAGTTGGCGCTTGTTTGCTGGTTCTTTCCCTTAGCTTGCTCATCTATTCGCTCTTTATCGAGCTTTCATTTCAAAGGACGTACGTTAATCAGGGCGTAAGTGGGAAATTGGTCTGCACCGGCACCTACGCTCTGGTCCGCCACCCTGGAGTAATATGGCTAGCCTTTGTATTCATAGCACTTGTTCTCCTGTACCCGTCCAAAACTCTATTTATTGCTGCAGCCATCTGGTGGGTTGTCGATGTATTATACGTCACTATTCAGGATAAGTACCTTTTCCCGAAGATGTTTCCCGAGTATCGGTTATATAAAAAACAGACGCCTTTTCTTATTCCCACCAAGCACAGCTTTATCGCCTGCGTAAAGACCTTCAGACTGCCGACAATGCACAAGAAATAGAAGAATTAAACCTTCGTTAGCGTTGTGTTCAGCAGATTGAGCCTATATAATGTCTCTCACTATTGACCACAAATTCGGCTTAAATCGCCATTACTAATTTAAGAAGGAGCTCAAATGAGTAACTCTCCCGAGCACCAGGTCCAAGCCAATATAAATCCCGAGCTTAAGGAGCATACCAAATTATTCGAACGTAAAATCCACAAGGTTGGCGACAACGTCTATTGCGCCGTTGGCTATAACTTGGCCAACATTATTATGGTTGAGGGCACGGACGGTATCGTCATAGTCGATACCGGTATGGAACTGAAGCAAGGACAAGACGTATTGGCCGATTTTCGCAAAATTACATCAAAACCGATAACCGGCATAATCTATACACATCACCACACAGACCACGTTCAAGGGACCGGCGCCTTTGTTAGCAAGCGGGATGCAGACTCCGGTGCTGTACCTATTTTCAGCCATGAAACACTGATGCCCGAATATATACACGAGAGCGGTTTCATAGGCCCTATCATGAGCGCCAGGGCTATGTCTATGTACAACGCGGTGCTGAGTGGTGATGATATGAAGGACATGAACGCCGGAATCGGTCCGAGCTTCGGCCCAGGTAAAAACGTCTTCATACCGCCCACACAGACATTTCGTGATAAACTCAACGTCACTCTAGCCGGAATCAGGATGGAGATGCACTACGTACCAAGCGAAGCCCATTCCGAGCTCTGTATTTACCTGCCGGATTCCAAGACACTACTTTCTGCCGAAGTCATTCAGGACCACTGTTATCCCAACATCTACACGATGCGCGGCGCCGTTTATCGTAACCCTACGGACTGGTACCGCAGCATCGACGCCATGCGAGGTTTCGCCAGAGAAGCAGAGCACATGGTTTTGCAGCATGGCACACCTATATCCGGCAGAGACTACATACAGCAGGTGCTGACATACTACCGGGACGCCATCCAGTTTACGCATGATCAAACGCTGCGTTACTCTAACAAAGGCTTCTCTAAGGACGAAGTAGCCAAACTGGTCAAATTGCCGCCTCATCTGGAAAACTTCAGCCCGTGGCTGCGGCCCTTCTACGGCTCCATCAAACACTCCGTGCCCCAAATCGTCTGCGGCAGCATAGGCTGGTTCGATGGAGACCCCTGCTATCTGGATCCAACGCCGCGGATTGAGTATGCCAAACGGCTTGTCGCCTTAATGGGTGGCAGGGAAAAGGTACTGGATGAGGCTGACAAAGCATTTGTTGGCGGCGACCCTCAGTTCGCTGCTGAGCTGACTTCTTACCTTATTCGGATCGACCAGAACGATATGGAGTCCCGTAAGCTCAAGGCGGCTGCTTTCCGGGTGCTCGGCTATGCCGCTATAAACGCCACCTGGAGAGGCTTCTATTTGACCGGAGCTAGGATTCTGGAGGGTTCGCTGGACCTCGACCCGATATATTCTTTGCTGGGAGAATTTTTGATTTCGCCGGATGTTCTGAGCCTCTTCCCAGCATTAAATCAGATAGAAGTTATGCCCGTCCGGCTTAAAGCGGAAGTGACTCTGAACCTGACACAAGCGATAGGCTTCCATTATACCGACACGGACGAAGCCTACACATTGGAGATTCGACGAGGAGTTGCAGAAATACGCTCAGGACTACCAGGAAATGCTGTAGCCATAGTCAAGGGAACACGGGCTTCCATCGGCCCGTTGTTGTCGGGAGTTACACCGGTAATCGAGGCTTTAAAGAACCAGGAACTACAAATCGAAGGCTCTAGAGAAGCTCTAATTCAATTCCTCGGACACTTCGAAATGCTGTATCAAAAATTCCCGAACTACTTCCTGAGGTAACCGGCACAAAATGTCCTCTTCAACGTTAGTACATAAACCGCGTTCTAACTGGTCATTTATTCCCATATTGCGGTGGCTGCCTCGTTATCAGTGGCGGCAGTGGCTCCGTGCGGACGTCATCGCCGGTATTACACTGTGGGGGGTTGTCGTCCCCGAAGGAATGGCCTATGCCGGTCTGGCCGGCATGCCACCACAAGCTGGCCTATACACGATACTTGCAGCCCTAGTAGCCTACACCATATTCGGTACCAGCCGACAGCTTGTGGTAGTCGCCACATCAGCCTCTGCGGTAATGCTGGCTGCGACGCTGGTAGCACTCAATCCGCCGGACGCGGCCACATATCTGGCCCTGGCTGCCGTACTCGTGCTGATAATCGGCGCTATCTTCATATTGGCAGGTGTCCTGAAGCTGGGATTTATCACTAATTTTATATCCCGCCCGGTCATGGAGGGATTTATCTTCGGATTGGCTATCTTCATAGTAGTTAAGCAGCTGCCCAAACTATTCAGCATCCACGCCAGCGGTGGCAACACCTTCCAGCAGCTTTGGTTCCTGTTAAATCATATAGGCCAGACTAACTTGCTTGTATTGGCGGTCGGGGCCATCTCCGTAATTTTGCTATTTGTCTTGCATAGGATTTCACAGCGGATACCAGCGGGACTGGTCGTACTAGCCCTCGGTATAATAGTGAGCGTCGTTTTTGGTTTATCTGCTCGAGGTGTAGCTGTCGTCGGCCAAATTCAGGCCGGCCTGCCATCGTTCAATGTACCTGACATACGCCCCGAGTACCTTTGGTCATTGCTGCCAAGATGGGCTCTATTACCTGCCGCCCTGGGAACAGCACTGGTGATTTACACTGAGGGACTTGGTGCAGCCAATGCCTTTGCCTCCAAGCACGATTACAACGTAAATCCTAATGAGGAGCTAATTTCCTACGGCGTGGCCAACTTGGGTTCAGCCGTGCTTGGTGGCCTGCCTGCGGGGGGTAGCCTGTCCCAGTCTTCCGTTAATGACAGCGCCGGCGCTAAATCCTCCATATCTCTGCTCATTGCGACAGCAATGGTGCTTATTACAGTTGTAGCTCTAACGCCCCTTTTCACGGCACTGCCGGAGGCAGTCCTCGCAGCCATAATCATCTATGCGGTTTCTCACCTGATGAAATGGCGCCAGATGCGATGGTTTTACCGCGCGAACTCAATCGAATTCTGGTTGGGCATTGTTGCCCTACTTGGCGTGCTCGCCATAGACGTTTTGCCCGGGCTGGCTACAGCTGTGCTTTTTTCCCTCGCCGCGGTCATTTATCGCTCCAGTCGACCTTATGGCTCAGTATTGGGCCAAGTCTCCGGAGAACCAGGGGCCTACACCGACATTAAGAGACACCCTGAGAATAAATCGATACCGGGCTTGCTCATTTTCAGGTTCAACTCCCCACTTTATTTCGCTAACGCATCGCTATTTCACAGTCGTTTAAAGGAACTCATTAAAAGAGGTAATCCTCCAGTAAAGGCAGTTATCGTGGATATGGTCACCAATGACGAGTTGGACATCACCAGCATAGAAATGCTCGAGAAATTAGCTGCCGAACTGGAGCGAGACGGAGTCGAGATAATGGCAGCTGAGGTGCACCAGCCAGTTCGTGATACGGCACGGCGGTCGGGGCTAGCTACACATTTAGTTAAGGCCAGGGTTTTTCCAACCGTTGAGGCTGCCGTAGAATATTATGTCAAACAAAATCCCGCCGCTAGCGCCAGAAAACAAGTTAAACGCGTTGGACTGAAAAGGACTTAAGCTTCTTTAGATAAGAATCTGATTATTGCTTCGTTTACTATCTCGGGTTTCTCCACCTGAGGCATGTGGCCTGCCTCCCGTACCGTCAATACTGAAGACTGCCTGATGTCATGATGAAACATCTCAGCTCTGGACGACGCGATAACCTTATCTTCAGCGCCCCATATTATGAGTGTCCTACACTTTATTTCGTTTAAACGAGAGGCAATATATGCTTCGTCCCGCATAATAGAGCGCATTACTCGAGGCGGCGTTTTTCTGGCATTTATCGTATGGTAGACAGCGCTATAGGCATTGACTATCTCATCGGTAGCTTGTGAGTCGTCATAATATATACCTTTTCGCAGCATGATCCGAATTATATTCCGGTCCAGCAAAGCCATTGAAGTTTCGCCGATAACCGGTACCTGCAGCATCTTAAAAAATAAAAATTCCACGCTTTGAGGGTATCCGCCAGAATCAATGAGAACCAGTGCCGATACGCGGTCAGGATATTTCAGGCACGCCATTAACGCGATTTGTCCGCCCATCGAATTACCGACCAGTACCGTCCTGCGGATATTAAAAAAATCGAGGAATGAGCCGATGAATTCAGCATATCCTTTCGAAGAATAGTCAAAATTGAGCGGTTTATCGCTGAGGCCGAATCCGGGTAAATCCATGGCATATACAGAAAAACGCTTACCGAGTTCCGGAATACTGCATCTCCAATCGAAGGCCATACCCATAAATCCGTGAATTAGAACTACGGGTGTTCCTTGACCTGCCGACAGCAAATGAATGTTTAGATTATCGACCCTGGAGAATGTACCATATTCGGTAGACACTGGGCACACTTTTTCCACTTAAGCTAACTCTCTGAACCTGGTTCGATATGGAACTTGTGCAAGAATCGGTGTACCAGAGGGGCTAGAAGTACGGCAACGGCGACAAGAAAGATAATCCCCGAGAATAGCGCATAGAAGGAAGCAAACAGTTTTCCGGCGTTTGTAGTCAGAGGATTAACAGGCCCCATACCACCCAGTATCATGGCTGAGTTCACGGTTGAATCAATCAAGGAGAACCCTTCAAAAAAGTGATAGCCTAGAATTCCAAACCCCCAGGAAACAGCTACGATGCCAAGTGCAATCAAAACATGCCAGGCGACTCGAACCAGAAATCTTGCCCTTGAAATAACCGGCTGCCGGTAATGTTCATACATCATTAGCCCCGTCATTGTCCCCTATCTTAAATATTTATCCGATTAAATTATACCATTTCAAACGTCACCAGAACTTGTATAAGTATATTTGACCCCGTCGCTTGAAGCTAAAATTTGAATAGTGTAGATTTTGTTCGACAAATATCACTTCGCCTATTATAATAAGACTCAAGGTATTCGGTACATTGCGGAATGAAGAGATTCTTTAACCCACATGGCGGCCAGCGGCACAGCCTTCCTTTGGCTTCGATTTCGCTGGTCGGACTGCTTAGCATTTTATTAGTCTTTGCCGGCCCGGTTCAGGCGGCGTTATTTATTACCAGTTCTCCACTGTTGCCTAATGGGCAGGTAGGTAGCCTGTATTATGCAGCCTTATCGGCGACAGGCGATAATCCGCCATTTACGTGGGCGATTATCAGCGGCAGCCCGCCGCCCGGAGTAAGTCTGAACCCATCAGGTGTTCTGTCAGGAACACCAACAATTGCGGGCACTTATAACCTGACGATTAGGGTTACCGATGCCGTCGCAGCCAGTGCCAGCCAACCTTTCATTATTACAATATCTCAGCCACCTTTAAATTTTTTAACGACAAGCCTATTAGACGCCAAGGAAGGTGAAAGTTACAGTAACGTAATAAGGGTAAGCGGCGGGACAGCACCATATACCTATTCTATGACTGGCGGAACATTACCTTCGGGGCTAAGCCTGAGTAGCGCAAGCGGCTACATTTCTGGTATTCCAGATAAAGGCTCGGCAGGCAACTATAGTTTCACAGTCGGCGTTACCGATAGTTCATCGCCGGCCATAACCGGTCAACAGACATATGGCCTTACTGTTGAAAAGGGAGGCTATACCGCTACTATTAATATAGGTGACGGCTTAAAAGCCGGACAGACCAAGGTAAACGTTGCCGGAGGCGGCACCATAGCCACGCTGGGCGGTGGTCAGTCCACCACGCTGGCCCTCGATTTGGGGGCGATTCGCTCCATAAGCGTAGATGCAACAGTAGCCAATCCCACCGATGAAGGTATACGCTATAAGGCCGAGCAAACTTCTATTACAGTGACCGAATCATCACCAATAGCCACTTTCAACTACGATACCGAATATTCGATCACCCTGCAAACGGAGCCCTCCAAGGTAGGTCAAATATCAGGCTCCGGTTGGTACAGGGAAGATTATACACTGAGGGTCACCGCCCCCGACCAGGTTAATGACCCGTCCACGCAGGGAGTGCAATATCGTTTCGCCTACTGGCAACTCCCCACCGGGGAATCGGTCTCAGGCAAGGACCTCAATCTGAACGTCAGTGCTGCGGGTACCTGTAAGGCGTACTACGATACTTATTATAGGCTGACACTGACATCACCTTACGGAGAAGCTAAGGGCAGTGACTGGTACAAAGCAGGTAGTGAAGCTGAATGGAAGGTGAATGAACCACAGGTTAGGATACAAAATATTCTGGGGGTGTTCGGAGGCAAGCTTAATGCCGTTAACTCCAGCGGTACCATCCTGATGGACGAGCCTAAGACGATAACTATCGAGTGGCAACCCAATTATACGCTGCCATTCATTATGATTCCGCTGACGATTATCTTGCTGGTCCTGGCCGGATACGGTATTTACTTGCTTTTGCGCAGCGCCCAGCCAAAACCGGCGCCGGCGCCACCGCCATACTATCCTTATATGCCACCTCCACCGCCGGCTCAGCCTTTACAGCCACCTCAGACCACCGTGGTAATGATAGGGGGAGACAAGCCCAAACTCGGTCCGGGTACAACCAGAGAGCAGCTCATGGAAAAGTTTGGCGAACTCCTGCAGAAGTACGAGGACGAGATAAAGACTACAGGGCCAAAAGAGTTGCCCGGTATGCCAACCGTTGGTGCTGACAAGAGACTACCGGTAGGAGAGTCAATGGCTGCCGCGGCAGCCGAGGCAGCAGCACCGGTAGAAGAGGAAACGGGAAACTGCAATTACGCATCGAAACGGGCTTTGAGGGTGGTTGTCAGCAGCTGGCGACAGGTTGGAACCAAGACCGCCAAAGTCCGTTCGAGCAAAAAGACTCCTGAAGAGACGCCCGGTATAGCCATTACCTGGGCGCGTGACGTATTCCAAGAATGGGAAATTTTAAACTGCTGGTTGCCGCGTGGTCATAAGGAAGCCCACGACGGTAGCGTAGAGATAGTTTACAGCCTCATGAACACCGTAACGGAAGAAAAGACTTATGCTCCAGGGGAAGAATTGGAACCGCCAGCGCCTCACTATACTGAAGGTATGCCGCAGGTCGATGTCGCTTCCAGAGAGGTCGTCGCTCCGGAAAAACTCCCGCCTGAAACGGCATCCTGATTCATCGGCCTTGAGAAGCATACCCGCATACCGATTGTCCAAACTATAGCTATCATAGTCACCGAACGAAATCTCAAATAAAAAGGGTTGAATGAGACCGAGCGGTACTGCTTTTAAAAGTAACAGACTTAAATCGTATCTTTTTCTTGCGCTAGTCGCAATCACTCTGGTTTCAATTACGGCAATCTCCACGTCCGTACAAGCCGGAACTGTACAATGGACGGTCGTCAATACACCCAGCAGCCAAGAAAATGTTATCATCAGCCCGTCTGAAATAAACATATTAGCTATCGGCATCGATGGCAGAACGTTCTATGCTACGGATGTAGCTAACGCTAAAGTATACAAATCAACCGATGCCGGGCTTACATGGTCTGATCTAAGTGGCTATCTCATAAACGGCGGCGCCGCTTTGCCGGTTTGGAATATAGTGCTGGCGCCGGATAATCCAAACTTTATCGCCGCGGTGACCAGCGATGCCGGCTCGCCCAGAAAGGTATTCGCCTCGACTGATGGCGGAGCCAGCTGGCAGTATACCGTTAGCCCAAATGTTGACAACATCGGAGCCCTTAACATTTCACCAAGCTACAATGGCTACGATATAGCCATCGGCACCAGAACCGGCGCCGGAAACGGCAGTATATACATCTTAAAATCCGCTACTTCAGGAAACTGGGCTGAGCAGGGCCTCAGCGGTGATGTTTTGGCACTCAAATTCTCCCCGAACTATGGGGCCGACTTCAGCCTCATTGCCATTACAACTGATGCCGCCGGTACACACGTCAACCTGGGTATTCATGACACCGCGGGCAACACCACCAACTGGGGTACCTGGGGTCCAGTAGAGGTCACAACCGTTGGCGCCGGCGCCTCCCCGAAAGTAAATCAGGTAATAACCGCCGACCTGCAACTGCCGGCTAACTTCTCGGGTCAAAATCCAAACCTCCGTCGATTATATGTCAGCCTCGATGCCCCTGCGGTTAATGCGGGCATCTTTCGATTCGATGACACGGTGTGCCGATTATTAATGCAGACCGCGCTGCCATTAAGGATATCCAGCATAGCCTATTACGGTAGTTATGACTCGGGCAAACTACTGGCTGGTGAGGTACAGGGTAATGCCAATTCTGCTGAGGTCATGACCTGGTTTACGAATACGCCGGTCGAATGCACTGGCACGTGCTGGTTGCAAGCCCGGAAACCGCCTACCGGGGGTGGTAATTCGGGATTTGCTAATACCAGGGTGGTTTGGAGCCCCGATGGCAGCCGGGCATATTGCGGGACCTCCACGGCGATTCTTAACACTGCAGCGGATTGGCCCGGCGGTTATCTGACAGGTAGTCCGCTGGACGAGTCGGCTTTTTCTGTGAGCCTGGATAATGGAGAAACCTGGAATCAGCTCAGCCTCATTGATACGGAAATCGATTTTCTCTCAGACGTGGCCGTGGCGCCAGCTTCAGATGTCATTTATCTTGCCTCCGTCAATGACCACGGCGGGTTAAACAATTTCGATAGCGTTTGGAGAACTACAGCGTTGACCACCAGACAAACCTGGGAACGCGTGTTATGCCTCTTATCTGCGAGCGACGACCTGATAATACGAACCAGCAACACAAGTAACGATTCGGCTGTATATCTCGCCTCCCGTTCAACCGATGATTTGAAGCAATCACCGAACCAGGGCCAGATTTGGTCCAATGCTTTACCTGGAGTCAGCATCACAGACTTTGCTGTCACCAGTATAGATAATGCCGCCAACATATATGTTCTAAGTAACAATTACATACGCCGTGGCACAACCAACGGGCAGGCGTGGCAATGGTCCACAAAAGTGGATACGGGGCTGGGGTCAGGATATAGCATCAGTGCCGCCCCGACCGGAGTGATTACCGTGGGCGATAGCTCCGAAGGCGCGGTCTCTTATTCACTGGACGCCGGCAACTCTTTCACATTAACTCCCGCTATTCCGGAGCCGGGGCAAATGCAGGTTTTAGCCGATTACCGATTCCGGAATGCCTTACCGCTTTACGCAGCCAGTAACAACCCGAATAGCGAAATTTACTATTGGCTGGTAGGTAATAGCATCAATTGGACGGCAATGGGCTCTTCGGGCCGGAGCTATTACGGCCTGGAACAGTTATATACTTTTTATGGGACTAGGTCAGACGATGGCGGTACAGCGGTGGACCGGACATTGGAGCCGGAGAAGCTCGAGCCGCCCTACATAGAATGGGACACGCTTCATGTCGGTCTTACTCCAGGAGTCATTTTCACCCGGGAACCATCTTCTCTGAAGGTCTCCGCTGGCATCAACCTCTGGGCCATAGACAACCGGCCCTACACTGCCACAACAGGTCGGCTGTGGAATTTCTACGACTGCCTATCGCCGAGCCCACAGTATACCTCACCGGCTCCACCCAGCCACGAGGAATTGTTCCAGGCACCGATTCCGATTTCACCATCAGACGGCGCAGTGATACCGGTATATCTGGATACCGGCCGCATTAGAGACGTGACATTCGAATGGAGGCATCTGACAGCCGCGCAGGAATACGAACTCTGGCTGGCTAAAGATCAGACCTTTAATCAAATAGTCTTGCAGCAAACCATTCCTATCGAAGGCAATCAGTCGCCCCGATGGACATTATCAGACACAGGCAATCTCCAGCAGGGCCAGCAATATTTTTGGGAAATAAAAGTCATCAAGGCTGAGACCGGCGAAACCGGCGAAGGCCAGTGGTCCAAGGTCATGTCATTCACAACTGCCTCGACGCCAAAAGAGCAAGGTCCCCCACCTGGTGACAACGCCCAGGTCCCACCTGCCAATGATGTGCCATTAGAGTCAGGATCGGGATTATTATCAGGCAATATTTTTTTATGGATCGGAATTACCCTCACGATTTTACTCGTCGCTATTTCAGTGGCTGTCTTCATTCGTGCCAGGAGATAGCTCTCACAAAGAAATCGCTTGCAATCATTTGTGCTACTTTTTGGATTTAGGATTTACGGGCCTCTAGTGCTAAAATTAGTTTAATCCATATTTCAGGACATGTTATGCCATTAGATAAAATCATTGTAAAGGGTGCGCGAGAGCACAACCTAAAAAATATAGACATTGTCATCCCACGAGATAAGCTTGTTGTCATCACCGGCGTTTCCGGCTCCGGCAAAAGTTCGCTGGCATTCGACACCATATATGCCGAAGGCCAGCGTCGATATGTAGAATCTTTGTCAGCTTATGCCCGGCAGTTTATCGGGCGGATTGATAAGCCAGACGTCGACTACATTGAAGGCCTGAGCCCGGCGATTTCAATAGACCAGAAGGGGCCGTCTCATAACCCCCGGTCCACTGTGGGCACCATGACCGAAATTTATGACTATCTTCGCCTTCTCTTTGCCCGCGTAGGCCATCCCCACTGCCCCAAGTGCGGCAGGGAAATCTGCCGGCAGACAGTGCAGCAAATCGTGGACGCGGTACTGGAAATATCGGAAGGCAGCAAAATAATGGTTCTAGCTCCTTTGATTCGAGACCGGAAAGGAGAACACCAGTCTGTCATAGATGATCTGCGTAAGGCCGGCTTTGTACGTGTGCGCGTGGACAAACGCATCCGCGACCTATCCGAAGAGTTCGAACTCGATAAGAATAAGAAACACACCATCGAAGCCGTGGTGGATCGTCTTCAGATTGGTGAGGCGGAAAAAAGCCGCATCGCCGACTCCGTAGAAACAGCGCTGAAGCTCGGCGCCGGAGTGGTCTTAATCTCAGTTGCCGACGGAGAAGAACTGCTATTTTCCGAGCATTTCGCCTGCGTTGTTTGTGGCATGTGTCTGGGCGAAATCGCACCTCGAACGTTTAGCTTCAACAGCCCCCACGGGGCCTGTACTGCTTGCAGCGGGCTCGGAGTTAAACTAGAGATCGACCCGGAACTGCTGATACCGGACAGGGACCTCAGCCTGGCCCAGGGTGCCATACGCGCCTGGGGCTGGTTTGCCTGGCATACCAGCGAGCTTCAGGAGCTGGCCCGCCGCTACGGCTTCTCACTCAGCACTCCCGTAAATAAGCTTAGCCGGGAGCACCTGAACCTCATTTTATACGGCGAGGACGGAGAGATGGTCAAGTACCGAAACCGCTACGGCCGTGTCAGAGAGTATTTTACCGGATACGAAGGGGCTATTCCCTACCTGGAGCGTATTTATCGCGATACGGAGTCAAGCAATACCCGAGCTGATATCGAACGATATATGGCTTCATCGCCCTGCCCCGTATGCCAGGGAAAAAGGTTGAAGCCGGAATCACTGGCCATAACTATTGACGGCCTGAATATAATCGAGGTGGCTGCAAAGCCAGCTTCAGAGGCGCTGCGCTGGATTCGCCAGCTCACCGAGCCGGCGAATCCACGTTTATCCACCCATGAGATGGCGATTGCCCAGCAAATACTAAAAGAGATAATCACCCGCCTGGGTTTCCTTATAGATATCGGTCTCGGTTACATTACGCTCGACAGACCATCGTCCACACTCAGCGGAGGTGAGTCACAACGAATACGACTGGCTACTCAAATCGGCAGCGGCCTCATGGGCGTCCTGTATATCTGCGATGAGCCCACTATCGGGCTCCATCCGGCTGATATCCATAGGCTGCTCGGAACAATGAAGCGATTACGTGACCTCGGCAACACCGTACTCATCGTCGAACATGATGAGGCTATGATGCGCGCCGCCGACCATATTATCGATATGGGACCCGGGGCGGGCGAGCACGGAGGCCAGGTCGTCGCTGTTGGCAATCCATCGGAAATTATGCGGTGTTCGGAGTCGGTCACCGGCCAATACCTCAGCAAAAACAAACAAATACCTTTGCCGCTGAGCCGTCGCTTCGGTTCCGGGAATGAGCTGGTCATTAAAGGTGCACGGGAAAACAACCTGAAAAATATCGATGTTCACATACCGCTGGGCAAGTTCGTCTGTATCAGTGGCGTATCCGGCAGTGGCAAAAGCACACTGGTCAACGAGGTCCTATATAAGAAGCTGGCCCAAACATTTTACAGGGCTAAGGAGAGGCCGGGAAAAAGCGACGAGATCATCGGCATGGAGCACATCGATAAGGTCGTTAATATCGACCAGTCGCCCATCGGCCGGACTCCACGGAGCAATCCGGCTACCTACACGGGCACTTTCACACCTATCCGCGAACTGTTTGCCACGGTGCCGGAAGCGCGGATGCGCGGCTATAAACCGGGGCGTTTTTCCTTTAATGTCCGCGGCGGTCGATGTGAAGCCTGCCAGGGTGAAGGCTACATCCAGATAGAAATGCAGTTCTTGCCCGATGTCACCGTCCCCTGCGAAGTCTGCAAGGGTAAGCGCTACAATCGCGAAGCACTGGAAATCTATTTCAAGGGCAAAAACATAGCCGATATTCTTGACATGAGCGTGGATGAAGCTTTGACCTTCTTTGAGCACTTCCCCAAAATAAGACACAAGCTTGAGACATTGCGGGACGTCGGTCTTAGTTATATCCGTCTGGGACAGCCAGCTCCTACGCTCTCGGGCGGCGAAGCTCAGCGTGTCAAACTGGCAGCAGAGCTATCAAGACGTTCCACGGGCAAGACCCTTTATATCCTGGATGAACCAACCACCGGCCTGTCCTTTCCCGATATCGCCTGCCTTCTGCAAGTGCTGCAACGTCTTGTAGATGCCGGTAACACGGTGGTAATTATCGAGCATCACGTGGACGTAATGAAGAATGCCGACCATATAATAGACCTTGGGCCGGGTGCTGGTGATGAGGGTGGCTTCGTTATAGCCACGGGAACTCCCGAAGAGGTGGCTATGATCGACTCGTCTTTCACGGGTAAATACCTGAAAGATGTCCTGAATACACAACAGGAAGCGTTGTCTTTAGCCAAGAAATAGTGGGGCTAGGTTATTATTTGGCCCGGGACGGCCTGGGCTGAGGTTCGCGTGATATCAGATTCTCCCGTGCGTAGTCGACAAGCTCTATAAGCGTGGCCGTTAATGGGACAACCAGTATTATACCCCAAAGGCCGGCGATGAAGGCTCCTAACGGCAGTAAAACCAGTATCGCGGCGGGGTGTATGCGCATATAGGTTCCATGAATTCTGGGGACCAGTAATATATTTTCCAACAGCTGTACAGCTAAATAGACTAAGATGACCCAGACCACTTTTTGCGGTGCGATAGCCAGGACCACGATAACACCTATGGCACCACCGATCCACGGCCCCAAAATGGGCACGAATTCCATTAATCCCTGCAGCGCGGCCAATGCCGGTGCCAGTTTAATTCCTAGCGATATCAATCCAATAAATGTCAGCACCGCCACTACCACCGACAGCATCAACTGAGCGCGAATCCATCTGCCCAGTACCTTATCGATTACTCCCATAAAACCTCTGACGTGAACGGCAGCCTCCGCAGAGAAAGCCGAATAGAAACTGTTCTTAATTTTTTCCCAGTCCTTAAGCATATAAAACAGAAATACAGGCAAAGCCACAAAACTGACGATTACACCGAAAGTACTGGAAACCACCGACGCACCTTTGGCAAAAACATTCTTTAGTGCGTTTCCCGCCGCGGTACCGATATTTTGAGCTAGATTACCGACTTGTTCCTGGGCTGTAGCCGGCAGCATTTTTTGAATGTTACTAATCCATTCCTGCAGGGTATTCAGTCCGTCCGAAAAGTACTTAGGCGAATCTTTAAGAAGCGATGAAAAAGAAGAGACTACGCCCGTGAAAACGTAGAAACCCAGCAGGCCTAAAATCACTATCACGATTATAAATATGGCGGTTATTAATGAGGCCCGTCTGGCGGACAGCCACTTGCTCTGGACGGGCATCTTCTTCTCCAGCCAGGCTATAAGCGGATATAACAGATACGCCAGTATCAGACCAATTATGAAGGGGAGTAAGACCTGCCAAAATATCCAGAGAAGCGCGAAGACGATAATAAGGATAGCCGTGAAAGCTATCAGGCGCCATTGCCTCTTAAAAATATTTGTAGATGTATCCAAGTTAGTAGTTTAACTCGGTGATACAATACCAATAAAAACCTAAATATTCAAATATACGGTGTTCCGGTTAAGGTTGCTCCATTTTTGCCCGAGCTTTTTTTACAGCCTCGCCGGCTGTTTCTCTGACCCTTTGGGCCACCTCGGTTGCCCTCCCTCGAGCCACCTCAGCTTTCTCTCTGAGCATCTGTCTGGTCTCCGCTCCCGGCCGGGGAGCAAATAGAATGCCCAGAGCCACACCTATCGCTGCACCGACCAGAAACCCGATTCCGAATCCAGCGCCTCCCTCTCTATCAGCCATTACAACCTCCTTCTTGTTCTTCCTTTTCTTCTCTTTTAAAAAGTTTGGTAACCAACTCGATGCCTTGGGTGATTCCTCTTATCAAGGCCGAGATTTGAAGCACCGGTTTAACCAGTTCTTCTTTAACCGTGCACGTAATTTCTTTAACGGCAGCGGTGGTGCCCTGTACTGAATCCAATATCGGCCTTACTTTCCTGAACAATAGAAAAGCCAGTATGGCAAGAAATATGACGACTATTGTTGTTACAAGCCCGAAAATAACAATTACCAGGTCCCTGAACCACCCGATGTCCATCGGTACACCTCCCTTTTATTTCTTTCTGGAAATCTTCCGTGAAGTCGCCCGTGAGCTTTTGAGTGATGTTCTCTTCGAAGGCTTCGGCACTTTCTTGACTGCCTTTTTAGCTAAAGGCTCCGATTGCCTTTCGCGCAGCCATAGCGTCACTCCGACCACAATGAGAGCCCAGGTAGCGATGATTAACTGTGCTTGAGTGGCTGACAGGATATCGTAGTTAACAAGAACAGTGTTGTAGTTAGTGACCAGATAAACAAACGCCGCCAACAGATAGAACTTCCACCCCCAGCCTTTGGCCAGGCCCCAGCCAGCCAGCGCAGTGGACGCCACGCTCAAGCCCAAAACCCAGAAACCTTCCCAGAAGCCGGCTATAGCTGCGAAGCCTTCTATCTGCATCAGCGCCCAGTTCCAGTTAGTCCCAAATATGAAATAGTTATTCGTATATGCTACCAGCATTATGCCAAAACCGGCACCGGCTACCGCGCCGAGCAATAAGCCGAACTTAGGTTCAATAGTCCGGCCTTTCCGCCACCAGTAAATCGTGACCGGCACTAGCTTGGCTCCTTCCCAGATAAGCCCGTAAACAAAAATGGATGGTATACTTATCAGCCAGCTCCAATTATGAATGGCTTGCTGGTTCCAGAAAGTGGTGACCAGTCGGCTGATGCCAAAGTTTAAGGCGTACGAGGTTATGTCAATTATAATAGGAGCCAGAAGAGCTGCACCGACCAGCACGGCCCACAACCAGGGCCTGGATATAAACGGTGGTCGATAGATCGCCAGCCAAATGACCCCAAAGATTATGGCCAGACCCCAACCCAAGATACTGGAATGCAACCAGAAATACTCTTTTAAGAAATACCACATTTCTTGCGGCACGAATAACCTCCTATGATTCCATTATACAGGCCCGGGTTGTATCCTGCACGGCAGAGAAATATTTTTAATCAGATGTTCTGAGACCAGATTGGTGTAGCAGAAACAGGCGGAAGTGTAGGTGTAGACTTTTCCTTGATATAGTTATCATAGACAAAGTACGCGGCCAGTAATATGATGGCAATGATAATTAGCCCGAGGCAACCGGTTAGCCATGGATCGGATTTCGACTTCTTCTTTGGTTGCTCCTCCACCGCTTCGGGGGATGCCTGTGCCTGACGATACATCGCGGGCTGCTTCGGAAATGGCTTTACCCTCTGAGGAGTCGGCCAAAACAGGCTCTGACGGCAGCCGGGACAATTTACCAGCGTAGAGTCCACTATTGCACCACAGTACGGGCAATTGTATTGAAATCTCTGCCCGCAAACTTGGCAATGTACCTGGCCTACATAATTTTGCGCGCCGCACACGGGACAGGGGAAAATCTGTTGCATGTTTTTAACAGCCTTTATTACTAATCATTACTGAAACGAATCTAATATGCTAGAAAGTCAACAGCCACTAATTTTAACCCGACAGGCTATATACTGCAAGCCAGTATGTTTGATTGTACGCTTTCTTTACACATTAGCTGCCATAACGTATACTCTCACATCGAACTGCTGGAACAGTGTAACATCAGCCGATGACCGTCAGAGTTGTCACGGATAGCTGCTCGGATATCACGCAGCAAGAAGCCAAAAAACTGGGAATTACGGTGGTTCCCGCCTATGTTTGCTTTGGCGACGAAGTCTTCCGCGACGGGGTCGATATCGACTGCGACCAATTTTATAAGAAATTGGTCACCTCCCCCATTCATCCTACTACGGCGGCGCCGTCACCAGGTGATTTTGCCACCGTCTACGAAGAGATAGCCAAAGAAAGCAACCAGATAGTTTCCATACATGTGACCCGCAGACATAGTGCCATGTACGAATCCGCCCTCATTGCTAAGAGCATTGCCAAAGATAAAGGTATTGAGGTCGAGGTCGTAGACTCGATGGGTGTCACCATGTGGCAGGGGTTGGTTGCCATAATGGCCGCCCGGGCTGCCCGGGCCGGGTACAACACTCAACAGGTAGTGGACAAAGCGCACGAAACCATAGATAGGCTCCGTGCTATGGCACTTCTCGATACGCTTCGGTATGTAATCAAAGGCGGTCGCATCAGTAACACGATTTTAGCTCTCGAGTCGAAACTTAACATCAAGCCATTAATTACTCTTGTCAATGGAGAGATTCGACCTGCCGGTGTCGTCCGCAATCGGGCCGGTGGTATTCAGCGATTGCTCGGGATGTTATCCAAATTTGAAGCAGAGGAAATCGCGATAGCGCACAGCACTTCGGAGAACGATGCACAGCATCTTGCTGATTGTGCTTGCAAATTATTTCGCACCAAAGCTATCAGGATAGATAAGCTTGGGCCCGCGTTAGGAGCTCATGCCGGCCCGGGCGCGCTGGTAATAATCGCCGTTGGCGGAACATAATCGTGCCGCGCCGTAAGTTCTATTTACGCCTGGTGGCTGCTTCTCAGCAATACGTCAAGCTCTTTGACCAGTTTTTCGCCTTCCTCGGCCGTCAGGCCCTGGTTACTCTCGAGCTTGCTAATATAACCGTCAAGTTCCGGAAACTCACGCCGTATCCGGGCTATTTTCAAATTTTGTTCTGTTACTTCGTCATCGATACGTGCGTAACTTATACGCAACCCAAGATAGCCATTTAATAATTCCAATATCTTTTTGCACGCTTGCGGGTCCTCCAGGGTCATCAGGTAGAACGGTATCGGTGCCCACAAACATGTACCGGGAATGTTTCTGTTTTTGGCAGCCCAGATTAGATATGAACTGAAGGTTGGTCTTTGATCATCTCGTGTCTCATAGTCCATGTCATGAACTACATCAAGGCTGCTAAGCGCTCTCTTGATGCTCGCCGAATTAACTATAGATAAGATCGTTCGCGGCGAAGTATGTGCGCCCGGCAATACCATGCCACCGATCGTCAATATTTGCTTAACCTTAAAGGTTTTTTCTGCAACATACAGTAAAAGTTTAATAAAACCGTACCAGTCTGACCTGGGAATATCGCTTTTAAAAATCACCAGGTTCTTATTCTGGCCGCCGTAGAACCTGCTTTCAGGAAACTGGGCGACGTCATTTTCCACTGTGACGCCGCTCAACGAGAAAAAACCTTCCGGGCTGATTTCGCCGAGTACTCGGGCTTTGAGTTCTTTAGCCAAGTAAGCTGAAACCCTTGGTCCCAGTTTTCCGACGTCCTGATTCCAGACCACTATCAATGAAGAGGTATCGTACTTCTGCCTGGTATGTAATTTGAAATACTTATTCTCACCCAAGCTAGTCTCTCCCTGTATCTTTTCTGAATAACTTATCCAGTTCCTGCAGGATTTTCTTTTTGTCCTCCTCGGTTATTGGTTTCGGCGGTTTAGAGTAGACTATATATTTCAGTTTATCCAGCTGTTCCTTTATCTCGGCGGGAAGTTTTTCATAAACGCTTTCAATTTCGGTATCGCTTTGTCGAATTAGTCCGTCTATTTCATCCATAGGTATAACTACACCCAATGCAGCAGTCAGAACCTCTAACACCGCTTTGGAACCTTTAGGATAGGGTATCGGAAAGCCATGGACGTAAATCGGAATTTCTCCCATCACGCAGATAGCCTCCAAACCCCTCTTTTTAGCTACCCCCAATAGTAGCCCATTTAATCCGGTTATGTTCCCCTGACCATCCCTGCCTTCCACCTCGGACATCAGCACAGTGTTTTCGTAGTCCTTTATCTCTTCCAGCAAGCTTTCACTGTTAGGCACCACCCAAACCCTGGAAAGGGTTGTATGATGGATAGGGGCTACGGCAGCTCCCGAGGTATAAATTCTTCGGCAACCAAACTTCTGTGCTACGTCCAGGACCAGATTCGCCATCTTGTAAGCTTTCGTGCCCTCGGCATAACTTGCGCCGCTATCGCTGGGCTGCTCCTCTCCAATAAAGAACAATAAGTCTCTTTTACCTGTTTTTTTGAAATAGAACTTATTCTCAGGGAACTCCAAATCTTGTAGTTCTCCGTCTCTTATCAAAACTTTTTTAGGATAGAAGAAATCCCAGGGTTCTATTTCTCCCAATTCCTCGGCACCAAGCATTCGCCTTAGCAAATCAACAGCCATAATACCGATGTTCCCTATCCCCGGCCAGCAGGCCACCAGCACGGGATTGGATAATTTAGGTCTCTTACGAATTATGGTCCCCATATCCGGTCATATAATGTAGTCTAAGTCGTATTCGATAAGTATAGCATAATGCTTATCATCTACAAGCAAGGTTTAGTATAACACCACTGGCAGTCTCCGGCCACAACATTTTGGTATAGTGGTGAAATGTCCAAACAAGACTTGCCCGCAGAAGCTATGCTAAACTAAACCGAAGCCGAACTCGTATAGGAAACAGCTTTGTTCAAACAGATACACGTGTTTCGGGTCAAACCGGGCCAGGAACTTCTTGAAAGCGTGAGTCGTTTTTGCATCGAATCCGGCATCACATCCGGTATTATTATCGGCATCATCGGCTCGCTAGAGAAGGCCAGGCTTAATTTTCTAAAAGCCTTACCTGGCCAGTACCGCGGCGTCGACTATATTGGCCCTTTAGAAATCGTTTCTGCTCAGGGCTCCGTGGCTCTTAAGGACAATGCTACCATTGTTCACATACATATCCAGCTCTCAACCGAGAATGTTTGCTGCGGGGGTCATCTAGCCAGCGCCATTGTATTTTCCACCGCCGAGGTGACTGTAGGTGAACTTGATTATCAACTTGTACGGGAAATGGATAACTATACCGGGCTCAATGAATTAGTGGACTAATCATTTATATTCAGACGGGTTATGAGCGATACTACAAACAAATTAAAACCCATATTCAAACCTGAATCTATCGCTGTACTGGGTGCCTCCGATCAGCCGGGCAAGTGGGGATACGTAATGGTCGAAAGACCGCTAAAAAGCGGATTCGCCGGACCTATATACCCGGTCAATCCTAACAAATCGAATATCTCAGGTCTGACCACGTATGCCAGCATTCTGGATATACCCGATAGTATCGACCTGGCCGTAATCTCAGCTCCCGCCATCACAGTTCCGCATCTTATGCAGGAGTGCAGTACTAAAGGTGTTAAAGGTGCCGTTGTTATTTCGGCTGGCTTTGCTGAATCCGGCAAAGAGGGCAAAGCTCTCGAAGAGAGAGTGGTAGCTATCGCCAGAGAAGGCGGTATACGATTTGTAGGGCCCAATTGTATGGGAATATGGAGTGCGAGTGGTAAGCTCAATCTGTCTTTTGACCAGGCACCCAAACCTGGAGCTATAGCTTTCGTTTCGCAGAGCGGCACATTTGGCGGCTACCTATCTGAGATTGCCAGTTCCAAGGGTTACGGTTTGAGTACATTTATTAGCATCGGGAATCAAGCCGATATCACTGCATCCGAATACCTGGAATACCTGTCAGAAGATGACAACACCAGAGTAATCGTTTTCTACATGGAGGGTTTTAAAGACGGTAGAAGATTCTTTCAGTTAGCCAGAGACATTATCAAACAGAAACCCATAATAATTTACAAAGGCGGCAGCACGGCGGCCGGCTCCCGCGCCACGCTGTCTCACACAGCGTCGCTGGCCGGCTCCGAAGAGGTGTTCCAGGGAATGTGCCGGCAGGTTGGCCTAATCAGGGCCAGAGAGGCTATTCACTCCTTTGAAATGGCCGAGACACTGGTAGGAGAGCCGCTGCCGTCAGGAAATCGCGTGGCCATAATGGGCAGCGGTGGTCAGGGTGTGGTGATTACCGATGCCTGCATCTCGATGGGACTCGAAGTACCGGAGTTCGATAGGGAGACCAGGCGCCACATTCAAAAACTATTGCCGCCGCATGCTCCTCCGGCCAGAAATCCAATCGACTTTGCCGGCAGCTACCGCACCACCCTGACTGAGGTCTCAGTAGTCGAAAAACTACTAGGCTTGGATTACATAGACGGCGTTATCAGCAATGTGCCCGTAAATCCGATGATCTGGGGGCTAAAACCGGAACCCGATGGCGCCGATAAAGCCACAGCCGATATCATTGAAGCGTCGATACAGGCCTCGCGGCATTTTGCAGCATTACCTGGGCAGTATAAAAAACCTATCATTACAATCCGGTTTCGACGCACAGACGACCCCACTATAGTCATTCTAAAAGAGGCCGGAATACCCGTATACGATACGCCGGAGCAGGCAGCCAGGGCGATGGCTGCTCTGGTGGAATATGCGCAAGTCCCGAAGTAAACGGTCAAAGATTTTCGGAACGCTTATACCTTGACACTATCTCCGTACAGAAGCTATACTTTTCGACAGGGCCATTAGCTCAGACGGTTAGAGCACGGTCCTGATAAGACCGGGGTCTGTGGTTCGAGTCCACAATGGCCCACCATCCGGGTAATATCATCACCTTATTTTAGCTTCGATTCTCACCAAGTAGATAAATTTTCAGGTTTTATATTCGTAAAGATGGTGATATTACTATCACAATAACGCAAGGTGTACTAAATATTGAATCTCGTATCTTTTTGACGTAATATTTAGGCTATGGGGGATCGGCACCATGAAGTTGATTATGGTAACTGGGTGGCTAAAAAATTCATTTACATTCCAGCAGCATTAACAATAATATTCTCAGGCTTATCCTTTTTATCGTTATTTTTCCTGTTCGGTACATTTATCTTTTTAATACCCACAGTCTATTTCATTTATGCTTACTTCCAGTTCTCACCCAGGGGTGGCAACCTCCAGGCAAAGATAAGGGACTTGGTATCTAATCAGCTCGTTTGGGACGGGGATGGCAGCCTATTGGACATCGGATGTGGGAATGGGGCCCTGGCCATTGAAGCTGCTAAAAAGTATGATAAAGCACGGATAGTCGGCATAGATTATTGGGGTGGGCAGTGGGAATACTCGAAAGAATCCTGTGAGAAGAATGCACAGATTGCTGGCGTTGCAGAACGGACATGTTTTCAAAAGGCCAGTGCAACGAGATTGCCATTTGCTGATGAATTTTTTGATGCAGTGGTAAGTAATTTTGTCTTTCATGAAGTACAGGATGTAAAGGATAAGAAAGAAGCTGTCAGAGAAGCCTTGAGGGTACTCAAAAAAGATGGCGTATACGTTTTCCAGGATCTTTTCCTGTGGAAGATCATCTACGGTGAACCAAAAGAGTTGCTTACAGCAATTCAAAGTTGGGGTGTTCGTGAAGTTAAGCTCGTAGATACGAGTAAGCAAGGATTCATACCTGAAGCGATGAAGCTACCATTCATGGTCGGGCAAATTGGTATAATTCACGGCAGGAAGTGACAGCTACAGGGAGGTATATTTGCCTCCATTTTGTTGGCAGAAGCAAATATACCCAGGCTCTACGGGACAAATCATCAAGTATTATCGGCGTGGAAGAGTAACAGATGAAGGTCAGGAATAAGATGCTTCTTCTCGAACAGAAGTTCGTGAACTGTCCAGTGTACCCCACCACCCTGTGATTTTGACATTCATTAATCATGTTCTGGAATGGCTATAGCAGCATTAAAAAAATCCGCGCTCCTTTAATTTTCATACTGGCACTGCTTCTGATAGCGCCGGGCAACTTTGGCTGTAGTAATCACAAAAACGTAAATATGCCCATTGTTCTGCTAACAGACTTTGGTAGCGAAGACTATCGTATCGCTCTGCTCAAAGGAATCATCCTTACCAATAACATTGACGCCAGAATTATAGATGCCACTCACAGTGTGCCGGCATTTGATATAGCCACCGGCGCCTATATTCTCGATGTGGCTGCCAGGGAATTCCCCGAAAACGTTGTCTTTATAAGCATTATCGCACCGTATAATCAACCTGAGCCGATATACTTTGTGCTTATCAATGACAAGAACCAGTTTTTCATATTGCCCGATAACGGACTGCTGACTTATGTCGTTCAGGACACAGGCAATAGAGCCATCTACAAGATAACCAATCAGCAGCTATTTGACCGGCCCATGAAAGAACTGGTGGCGGAACGCATACAGGGTAAAGTTGGGGCGCTTATCTCTTCTGGTTATTCTCCACAGAATGTTGGGCCACAATTAACCGCTTTTGAAATGCTGGATATTCAACAGCCGGCAATCTCCGACAGCCAGCTTCTGGGAACCGTGGTTTACGTAGACCATTTCGGCAATGCTGTTACCAACATACCTGGAAAAACGGCAGACGAATTCGGATTGAAGTCTGGTGATCCAGTATCGATAACAAGCCCTCAAGGTACTATTAATGCTCGGTTCGGTACGACTTACGCGGATGTTCCCGTAGGCAAAGAAATCGTCTTTGTTATCAACAATCTGGGTGTAATTCAACTGTCAATTAATCTGGGTAATTTCGCTGACACCTATGGTGTAAGGGCCGGAGCTAAAATACAAATAGAGAAATAAAACCGGAGGCGACGTACCTGATCCAGGGCGAGGCGCTCTAGATAGTAACCATCAGAGCGTCACCATCCGCTTTAATCTTGAACGATTTCTCAGGATTCGTTGCCGGACCTTTTACCACAGCTCCAGTTTTTACATCAAAAATCGAACCGTGGCACGGACACTGTACTTTATCGCCAGTCAAAGTGCCTTCCGACAGTGTGCAGCCTCTATGGGTACAAACGTTACCGATAGCATAATATGAGCCATTGACATTCGCCAGTAATATCTTTTGGCCGCTGCTTTCCGCACCCATCATTTTACCGGCGGGTAAGTCTTTTTTAGACGCCAGTTTTGCTTCCATCGGTTGTCCTCCTTTACCTAAGTAGTAACAGCCTAATTATTAATGCCCCTAATAACATTTTACCCGTTTTTAACTTTAGAAACCACAGTTTGCCAGATACACTCTCCTGAAGTGACGGTAGGATTCATATTTACCTTGACAACCGCTACTAACCTCACTAACATACTAACGGCGCCAATTTGAAATTATTACAGGAGCCTTAACCATGCCGCTTAATCTGACTTTGCAGCAGGCCAAAGAACGAGCTGTCGAGCTTATGCATCGGGGCTACCACTGAGGTCCCGGTGTCCTGCAAGTTATGTGGGAAGCATACGGACTAGCCAACGAGGACTTTCTCTGGGCTGGCATAGCCTTTACCGGCGGTATAGGTGGGGAGCAGCGGGCGCCGTGTGGCGCGCTGTCTTCTGCAACCATCTGCCTCGGTTTGCGTCACCGCAGTTACGCCTTAGACAAGCAACAGGTCAAGCAAGCCAGATATGCAGCTCGTCAAAATGCTGCTGAACTGGCCAAGGCCTTCACTAAAAAGTTCGGCTCAATTAATTGTCTGGATTTGGTAGGGATAGACTTTTCGGAGCCCGGAGGTTACCAGCGATTCCAGGAATCGGGTGTGGCCAGTGAAAAATGTGACCGTTATGTCCAGTTTATTATCGAGAAGCTCTACGAAATGGATACCGGCATGAAAGCTGTTAAGCCATCGGAGCCAGTAACCATATATACCAAACCAGGTTGTCCCTTCTGTGCCGCGGCTAAGCAGGACCTAAAAGAGCGAGGTGTCCCCTATAAAGAGTTGAGCACAGAAAACGACCCGAAAATTGTTGAGGAGATAATGCGTCTTTCCGGCGGTACGGGTATAGTTCCAATTATGGTGATTGGTAACGAGGTGAAAGTTGGGTTCGGCGGAGGCTGAGCCGTCTAAACCGCGGCGGTTCGCCGCAGCCTGATGGACCGACCAAAATTAAAGGCCGGGTATCCAGATACTGGAACCCGGCCCTTTTAATCTTGATTACCGAGGTACTTAGCTCTTCCCTATTCTGAACATTTTAGTTCCGCACACCGGGCAAACACCCTGGGTCGCCTGTTTGCCATTCTTCATCTTTATGGTCTTCGGATCCTTCATTTCCCTCTTGGTGCGGCACTTCATGCAGTATGCTTGCATTTCCTTCCTCCTTAAGACTACACAATAAACTATCACGAGGGAAATGTCAATAGTACCAACGTCATTAATTCTGAAAAAATACCATCTTTTTAGCTTCAAATGGTGGCAGGTTTGGGCGCATTAACCACCCCGGAGACTTCTTGACAAGCCCGATGGTTAATGCTAGATTTGACTTCGCAAACGGAGGTCAGTTCATTATGGTAAAGTACGGAACCCAAGAATGGTATAACGTTTACAAAGAGCAAATCAACAACAGCAAAGCATATGAAGAAGCAGCCAGGACATGGGAAGGAGATTTTTACTTTATCACCGAAAAGGGTGGTCCCATAAAAGACCCGATTTATGGATATGTGGACCTGTTTCACGGTAAATGCCGGTCAGCCGAAGTAGTCACCGAGGCCAAGAAGTTCAATCCGGAGTTCATTATTCAGGCTCCTTATCATATATGGAAGAGGATATGTCTCAAGCAGCTCGATTCAACACAGGCGCTTATCACCAAGCAGTCCAAGCTGATGACGGGCAGCAGAGGTACTATGGCTAAAATCATGCGCTACACTAAGGCTGCCAACGAACTGACCAATATTACTGCCAAAATAGATACGGAATGGCTGGATTAACACCATCTCAATAATTCTTTAAAATAATTCAAGTCTCGGAAGGGAGGAAACATGGCTAAGTTCTTTACTCAAGAGTGGGGCGACCTGTACAAGGAAGCGATCAATAGCAATAAGGCATACGAGGAGGCAGCCAAAACCTGGGAAGGGGATTTTTATTTCATTATGGAGCACGGAGGTCCGATCAAGGAGACTGCTTACACCTATATAGACCTTTACCACGGTAAGTGCCGTAAAATAGAACTTGTCACCGACCCATCTAAATATAAACCTGAATTCACCATGACAGCTCCATACTCCGTGTGGAAGCGGATAGCCACCAAAGAGCTGGACCCCATAAAGTCCATGATTACCCGGCAGGCCAAGCTATCAGGTAACATGGCGAAAATTATGCGCTACGTCAAGGCGGCTAACGAGCTCACCACGAGTACCACACAGGTACCTACCGAGTGGCTGGACTAAACCAATACTTATCTAAAACGGAAGGAGGAGGCTAGCATGTGGACTTTTTCATGCCCGTTTATTGCCTACGGAGATAACGCTCTGGAGTACATAGCGCAAATTCAGGGCAAAAAGGCATTTATCGTCACCGATAAGAATATTGTCAAACTGGGCCTCGCCAAGCTGGTTACCGACCAACTCGATGCAATAAACATCAAATGGCAAATTTTCGACGAGGTAGAACCTGAACCTTCCCTGGGCACAGTGAAAAAAGGGGGATTAGCGGTTGGCAAGTTTCAACCCGATTGGGTCATAGGTATTGGTGGCGGCTCTTGCATGGACGCTGCCAAGGCAATAATCATCCTGCTGGTGCGTCCGGACCTCGAACCGGATTGTATCATCGCCTCCGATACTTATAATTTCAGGGCCAAAGCCAGACTGATGGCAATTCCCACTACCAGCGGCACAGGAGCAGAAGCTACATGGGCAATCGTGCTAACCGACACCAAAGAGAATCGCAAGCTAGGGCTGGGCACCACCGAATGTATGCCTGACGTGGCCATTCTCGACCCGGTTATGGTTACCGGTATGCCACCGCTGATAACCGCTGATACCGGCATGGATGTGCTGACGCATGCCATAGAGGGTTATGTTTCCACCTGGGGCACCAGCATTACTGACGGCCCCGGCATAGTGGCCACGCGAAAAGCGTTTGAATATTTACCTAAAGCTTATAAAAACGGTGGCGATCTTGAGGCACGCAAGGAAATGCAGAATGCAGCCATTTTGGGCGGCATGTCATTCGGCAACTCTATGGCGGGCCTCGGGCACAGTACCGGACACGCTCTCGGCGCTATTTTCCACCTGCCTCACGGCCGCACAGTGGGTCTCTTCCTGCCCTATACCATGGAATACCTGATAAATGGCGCCGAAGATACAACCGCCAAGTATGCTGAAATAGCGCGATATTGTAGAATTGCGTCGGCTAGCAGCGATAAGGAATGCGCTAAGGCACTGGTAGCGAAAATCCGGTCTCTGGCCAAAGAAATCGGCCAGCCATTGTCGGTCAAAGACTGCGGTATCGATAACGCAAAATACGAGGAGGCGATACCCGGGTTAATCGACAGGGCCCTAAATGAAGTTATGACCATGACCGTGACCCGGGTTCCCGGTGAAGAAGACTTGGGAAAAATTTTCCGCTACGCTTACGAAGGCAAAAATATTGACTTCTAACTAATATTCGAAGGAGGCAACCATGAACGGATATCATGGTAAAGTCCTGGTAGCCGACCTCAGTACAGGTAAGCTTGCCGATGAACTCCTGAGTGAAAAATATGCCCGTGATTTCATAGGCAGTACCGGCCTGGCTGCACGCTATCTGTTTGATATGGTCGATGAGAAAACCGACCCTCTGGGACCAAACAACCCGCTTATCCTGATGCCCGGTCTCCTTAATGGAACCAGCGGCCCCAGCGTCTGCCGGTGGGGCGGAGCCACTAAATCTCCTTATACAGGGCACTACGGCGATGCCAACGGCAGTGCCTGGTTCGGCGCGGAACTTAAGAACTCGGGTTATGACGGCATCATTCTGAAGGGCAAATCTAATAAGCCGGTATATATCTATATAAATGATGGTACCGCCGAAATTAAGGATGCCGGCAGCCTCTGGGGTAAAGACACGTACAAAACCCAGGAAGCAATCAAGAAGGCACATGACGACAAACGTACCCAAATAGCCTGTATCGGCCAGGCATCCGAGAACGGCGCGCTCTGCGGCAATATTATGACCGAATACGGCCACGCACTTGGCCGGGCCGGGTTAGGCTGCGTAATGGGCTCTAAAAAAGTCAAGGCGGTAGCAGTTCGTGGTAAGACGAAACTGCCTATGTACGATTCTGATAAATTCCGCGATGTTTCGCACCAGGCAATGAAAGAAGTCAAAGAAGGATTTTTCACGCAATGGATGCACGAAGGCGGTACGGCGTCCTGGGTGGACTCTGCCATATCTTATGGCGACGGACCGACCGACTACTACACAACCCCGACCCTGCCCGAGGCCACTAAAATAAGCGGTGCTGAGCAATTTGAGAAATACCAGACCGACAGCACCGGATGTTACAGCTGCCCGATACGTTGCCGCAAAATACTGCAAATCAAAGAAGGCAAATATTTATATGACAGGGTAGAAGGTCCCGAATATGAGACCTTGATAGCCTGGGGAGCAATGATGGGCCTGGACCTTGATATGTCGACAGCTGTTTATTTTAACGAGATGTGCAATGCCTATGGAATAGACACCATCAGCAGCGGCGCCAGCGCGGGTTATGCATTTTATCTATATAGTCTGGGTATAATTTCAGAAAAGGACACAGGCGGCCTAAAATTGACATGGGGGGACATCGGCGCCGCTACTAAGCTCCTACACCTTATCGGAAAGAACGAAGGTTTCGGTGCGATTGTGACGGGGGGGACAAAACGGATGGCTCAGAAATATAGCCGCCCCATCGGCGAGGCCGTCCAGACCAAGGGACTGGAATTTCCGATGCACGACCCCAGAGCCTATCACTCAATGGCACTCGTTTACGCCACCGCCCCACGTGGCGCCGATCATAATAAGAGCAACGCATACCAGATAGACGGCGGTACCGGTCACCCGGATTTGGACTTCCCCATTACAGACCGCTGGGCGGATGACAAAGCGGGTATGGTGGAGCGGAGCCAGAACTGGGTAGCCATTAGCGATTCGTTAGGTATCTGCCACTGGGCGATTATACCGGTAGCCCTGATCACCGGTATGGTTAATGCCTCTACAGGTTGGAACATAGATCTGGATCAACTGTTGAAGTCCGGCGAACGCATCTTCCAACTGCAGCGAGCGCTGTCCTGTAAGCTGGGCATCTCGGCCAAAGATGATGTAATGCCTGAACTGGCTATGAAATCGATCTCTGAGGGCGGAACAGAAGGCCATGTTCCCAACATTAGTAAAATGCTCCCCGAGTATTATGCTCTGAGAGATTGGAATACAGCTACCGGCAAACCGTCGAAAAAACGATTAGAGGCTCTGGGCATGCCGGAAATTGCCGATGCCATAGGTGCCAAGTAGTATTGAACCAATTTTAGTGTGGCCAGAATCCGGGTGGCTCGGTTCCGTTAACCGCCTGCAACTTTGGATATCAAATCCAGCCTATCGCCGTCTTTCAGAACCGGATTATCAAGTTGGCTGATATTTTTACCGTTGAGCAGTATATTGCTATTGTCCCAGATAGCCCACTTAGTGGTTACGCCTCTGGACCTAAGTTTGTCTGCAAGAATTGGCCCGTAGTTCGTCTCGATGTAGGTCCGTACATCCTCAATTCTGACGACGTCAATTGTTGTAGACCGTACACCCAGGAGCAGCCGCCAGAGACCGATAAAGTTAATATCTATTTTGGCCAATATATTCTCTCCACGATGTCATTATTAAGAACTGAATTTGCCTTGACAATAAAAAGCGGGCGGTGATAGATTATACGCACTTTATCTCTGGGGCACAATCAGTTCGAGAGCTATATTCATTTTGCCTTACTTCGCAGCGAGTAAAAACGGTCGGGCGTGAGATAGTTAAGCTTTAACTATGGGTCTGATAACTTCAACGCTATCCACTCGAAGCAATCATTTTTCAGCTTACCACAAATTAGTGAAGGAGGGTCTATGCATTAGTGAAAAAGGAATCGGAGCCGGGCAAAAAAAGAAAGGAGAATGGGTATCAATGAAAAGGTGGTATAACGTTTCGGCGATTCTAATAGTTGCTATAATCTTATTAGGCGCATTCGCCGCTGGCTGTGCCAAGACAGCTCAACCTGAGGCTGCGGGTCCCATCGTAATAAACATCGGAACCCCGGTACCTTTAAGTGGCATGGCAGCCAATTGGGGCAGTGTTCCCACACCGTTTTATGAAAAATTTCTGGAACTGTTTAATAAAGAGGGGTTTCAGGCGGGTGGCAAGACTTACAATTTTAAATTGATTCAAATTGACGACCAAAATACACCCGAGGGCGGAGCGGCTGCAGCCAAGCAGCTGATAGAAGGCGACAAGTGCAAGGCCATAGTGGGTCATTGGAGCTGGAACTTCCCCACTGTTTCAGACGTGACTACCAAGGCTAAGGTGATCCTTATCTGCAGAAACGGTAACGAGGCAGTACCCAAGAGCTGGGGCGGCCTGTACGATCCCCAGACAATGCCATACGTGGTCTTCGGTCATCCATCTCAGGAAGAGTATCTAGGTGACTGTTTCGCTATCGTCAAGGGAATTCCCGACTACAACGTATTGGGCATACTAGTGCCAGCTTGCATAAATAGGTAATATTATGTATACTGTCAGCATGAGTA